>JAXLYQ010000029.1:0-60967 GCA_046351315.1 Polyangiaceae bacterium | reverse complement strand
CTTGCTCGATGAGCTTGGAAATATGGTCGAGCTCGTCTTGTGACAGGGTGTCTTTGGACGACTCGACCAGCGCGGTCACAGCGGCAGAAACCGAGCCAGAGAAAAAGGTTTGTACCAGGTGAGAGAGGGCAGAACGGCGCGCTTCGACACGTTCGACCTTGGGCGAGTACACATATCGCTGGCCGTCTTGTTGATGTGTGACGTGGCCGCGTTCTTCGAGGAGGCGAAGAAACGTTCGAACCGCAGAATAACTCGGCGGTTCGGCCATCTCAGCGAGCACCTCATGGGCGGTCGCCTTCCCCCGGCGGTGGAGAATATCCATGATCTCACGCTCTCGTCGCGTGAGCGCCGACCCTGTGTCTGTCTTCGACATGCAGGCGACTTCTACACGCTGCTAAAAAATTAGCAAGCAATCGATGTTAAATTTTTAGCAGACCTAAGAAAGTACCACGCGATAGCTTGTTGGGCCGATGGTGACTACGTCGCCGTTGACCAGGGCTTTCTGCTGAATTCGCTGTCCGTTCACGTAGGTGCCGTTCTTCGAGTGCCGGTCGATCAGCCAGAGCGTGCCCTGGGCAAACAAGATCCTCGCGTGCTCGAACGACACCGCGCTTGCCGCCACGATCACATGTGCTGGCGGCTCGCGGCCAATCACGGTCTCAGGTCGATCCAATGGGATCGTCGCCCCCACTGACGGCCCAGCCACGACAATCAACGAGGCATGAGGCAGCGGGGGCGGAGAAAAACCCGAGGGAAGTGGCCCTCCTGGCACGGTCGCTGGCGACGGTCGCGGAGAGCCGCCGGTGATTCCGGCAGGCGCCACATAGGGTTGAAATGGCGTGCTTCCCTCACTTCCTCGCGGTTGTGGCGCGGGTGGAGAGAAATGCGGAGGCCCCGAAGGACCCATGGGCGAGACGGGTGGACCTCCGGGCCGAGGTGGCATAGGTGGCATGGGTGGCATTGGCGGCGGAGGCGCCATGGGGCCGCCTTGAAATGGCAATGACACCGGCATCACTGGGCCACGTGGGCCTTTGGGAGCGGGTTTGAGCGCGCGATAGATCAAATAAATCACGCTGCCGAACAGAGCCGCCCCACCGACAACGAACATCATGATGACAGCCAAAAACGCGCCCACGAGACCACTGCTGTCATCGGTGGAGGTTCCTGGAGTGGGCTTCGCCGGGCTCGTCGCCGTCGCGGTGGCTGTTGGCGTCGCCGTGGGCTTACCCGTGGCCGTAGGTTTGGACGTCGGCGAGGTCGGGGCGACCGCCGTGCCTGTCGCGGGCGCGGTTGGGGTAGTTCCGGCTGCACCAGGATCGCCCAGGTCGAGGCGCCCTGAGCCGTACATATTGTCTGGCCCCGCAGGCCCGAGATCTTTGGATTTCGACGTCAAAAATCGGGCGATATCGTCGCGAGAATAATTCGGGAACCGACTCCAGAGCACGGCCGCCGCACCCGATACGTGTGGGCATGACGACGAGGTGCCACCAAATACTCCGCCATATACCTGGCTAGACGTTTCGGTGGGTGCAGAGATTTCGGGTTTCATTCGCCCATCTTCGGTGGGCCCTTGCGACGAATACGCTGCCAACACATCGGTTCGCCACACCACCGCGCCGACGGTAAATGCGCCCTTGGCATCCGCCGGAGCTCCCAGGCTTCCTGTGGGCACAGGCAACTCGATTGACTCCGCTCCGTCGATATTCAGAATAAATGGAGCACTCTTGGCTGACCCATTGGCTCGAACGCCGACGTAATATTCTCCTGCGCCAAAACTACCGACGATCTGTTCTTGGGGCCTACGAAGCCAGGCGTTTTTGTCCTGTGATCGAGCGAGCTCTTTGCCCGTGCGATCGAGAACATAGAGATCGTAATCCGAGATGCTGAGGTCACCCCATTGCTTCCAGATGAGGGTAATTCTCAGCGTATTTTTTCGTGAGACCTTGAACCCCATCGATGTTTTATTGGGGCCAAATTGGTGCCACGTACCAGAAGCCCCACCTTCGAGCGTGCCTCGATGGAAGGCCTTTCCCTCGTTGCCAGATGAATTGACCCAGAGAATACCCTGAGCAGCGAGCTGGTCGATTCGCTTCTGAAAGAGAACCTGTTCGTCTTGAGGCCGTACATTCCGCTCGCAGAAAACGAAGATGATTTTTACGCCCTGTTTGAGCAGCCAATCGATCGATGCGTCTTCATCGCCCTTCGAGCAGGCGAGAAAGAGCTGAGCGTCGGGCGCCATTTCGTGAACGATTTCGGCCGCGGCGACGCCATGGATACCTTCGTCATCGATGCTTCGTCCACCGGGGCCAACACAACCTGCGGTGTAGACCGGTGTGCCAGATGGCAGGGTCTTGCCGATAAATTTGTCGGCTTTCGACACCTCGGGGTCAAGGATGCCGACCTTGATGCCCGCGCCCTTGAACCCTGCAGCGTGCCACTTGTCGGCGCGGGTTTGTTTTACCCCCTCGCTGCTCAGACCGCCGACTTGGTTGGGGTGGTGTCCCATCTGCGGCAACACACCGCGAACGCCCTTCGTGGCAGCGAGCTTGCGCAACACCTCTTCGGGCGCTTTGCCGCTCGCGACGGTTTGTTGAAGCAAAGCGAACGGGATGATGATGTCGATCTCGCCGTCTCGTTTGGCCTGGATCTGCGCGCCTGCGCCCTTGAGATCATTGATCAGTGTTTTTACGTCGGCGCCGTCGTCGACAAGGATCGTCAACGTGGCGTCTCCCATCGAGTTCATGAACCCGTGCTCGACGGCGTAGGCACGTGCCCCTTCGAGACCGCCTTTTTCATAGGCGATCGCGAACTCTTTGAGCACACTCGCAACGCGCGGATCTTCCGCGAGCTTGGCGAGTGAAGGGTATTGTTTCGAAAGCTCTTCGACCGAGGGCGTTGAGCCAGGCGCGGTCGGAGACGGTGAAAATGTTGGGGCGGCAGTCGCGTCGCTTTCTGGGGCGCTCGCACTCGTGCTTGGTGCGGGTTTAGGCCCAGGCGTTTTGCGCAACAGCACCGCGCCGCCACCCACGAGGGCAAGGCCGGCGACGATACCTGCGGCTGCGACGATCTGAGGCGTTCGTTCGCTCATCGAGCGTCGATGATGCGATGTCCCTCGGCCGTCGGCTAGCGCGGAGATCGCGCTAACGAAGTCTTTCCGCTGAGCTGCATCTCATGAAGCTTTGCGTAAGAACCGCCGAGAGCGAGAAGCTCCTCGTGAGAGCCTTGCTCGATGACCTCGCCTTTTTGCAAAACGACGATGCGATCCACGGCACGGATCGTTGAGAGTCGGTGAGCGATGATGAGCGCCGTGCGCCCTTCGAGCACGCCGGTGGTTGCTCGCTGAAGGCGTGCTTCGGTCACGCTGTCGACGCTCGCGGTGGCCTCGTCGAGAACCAAGATCGAGGCATCTCGATACACCGCACGGGCGAAGGCCAAGAGCTGTCGTTCGCCTGCCGAAAAGTTCGAGCCACGTTCGTCGACTTTCGCGTCGAGCCCGCCCTCGCGCGAGGTAAACAACTCGAGCGCATCGACGCGTTGAAGCGCCGCTTCAACCTTCTTGCGATCGGGGTGCTCGTCGCCCACCGAGATGTTGTCGGCGATGGTTCCGGGAAACAAAAACACGTCTTGAGGAACCACCGCGAACCGACCGCGTGCGTCTTCGCGACGCATGCCACGGATGTCTTTCCCTCCCACGCGAACGTGACCCGACTGTGGGTCATGCAAACGAAGAAGTAGACTCGCGGCTGTGCTCTTGCCCGAGCCCGTTGCGCCCACCAACGCGATACGCTCGCCCTGCTTGGCGGTGAGGCTCACGTTGTTCAACACGAGCTGCTCGGCCTTGTACCCGAACGACACATGATCGAGCTCGAACGCAAACGACGAGTCTCCGTCGACGGCTTGATCGGGCTGCGGCACCGCGTCTTCGTCCTGCGCTTCGAGAAGCTGAAAGACGCGCTCGGCGCCAGTCATCGATGACTGAAGCACGGTGTACCGCGCCGACAGATCTCGAATGGGCCCGAAGAACTGCTCGACGTAGGCGATGAATGCGACGAGCGTTCCGAACGATACGGGCTCACCAAACGGTCGCACGCCCGCATACGAGATCATCGCCGCAACACAGATCGACGAGACCATCTCGACCATCGCATCGAGGGTTGCATCGAAGGCGATCGCCCTGAAGTTCGCGTCTCGATACGCGAGGTTGATCTCATCGAACTCGCCCTGGGCCGCGACCTCGCGAGCGTAGGCTTGCGTCACCGACATACCGTGAACTTGCTCGGCCAAGAACGCGTTGAGTCTGGCGGTCTTCACACGGATTTCTCGGTACGCATCGCGCAATCGCTTGCGTGTGACGTTGACGAGCAAACCGATCGGAGGCAGCGCAGCAAACGCGATCAACGCGAGCTTCCAGTCGAGCGCGAGCATCATCACGACGATACCCACGAGCTTGATGATGTCGCCGACCGCGTTGAGCGCGCCCGAGGCGAAGAGCTCGCCGATGGCGTCGATGTCGTTGGTGACGCGCGTGACCAATCGCCCCACGGGTTGGTTGTCGAAGAACCCGACTCGTCGCGAGTGCAGGAACTTGAACACCTCGACTCGCAGTGTGAGCATCGCTCGCGCGCCAGCGGTTTGCACCGCAAGCATCTGCGCAAAGCTCAATAGCTGCTCGAACAGCACGAGACCCAGTAGCGTGACGCCAGCTTGAAACAGCTCGGCTTCAGTGCCCGTGCCGTCGAAGCCCTTGCGCATCACGAGTGGGCGAGCGAGCGACGCCGATGCCAAGGCCACCAGCGCGACCATCGACGCCGCAAGCAGCCGCTTCTCGGGTCGTAGATAGGGCCACAGTGACTTCAGCAGCCCAACGTCGGCTGACTTGTCGATCTCTTTCTCTTCGTGAAAAGCCTCGAGCGCAAGCGTGCTTCGGCGCTTGGCTTGTTGCTTCTTCGCGGGCTTGACGACGGCGGGTTCGCTCGTCGTTACGGTTGGGTTGGCCACGTTCGCGGCGAGTTCTTGCACCGACCTTACCGTTTGTCGCGTGCTTGCTCATCTCGTCGTTGCTCGAACCAGAACAACGACTGGATGTATGCTGCGCCCATGGGAGATCTCTCTCCGGGGGTGCACCGTCAAAACGCTTCATCCGAGCCCAGCGACTCTGATGGGCCTGCCCGTCACCCGATCACGGGAGCGTTTCTCGATGCCGCTCTCGAGACACGTTTTCTGCACGAGCAGTTTGATCTCGCCGATGGTCGCTTTGTTCGCAACGCGATCGTCGTGAGCACGGGGGTGTTTCTTCTGTACGCGCTGCACGACCTTCATGTGATCCCCGAGGTGTCGTCGACCGCGTTGAAAATTCGCTTCGGTGTGTTCGCTCCGCTTGCGTCGATCTGTGTCGCGCTCGTGTTCTCACGATGGTTCGAGAAGTTGCATCAAGCGGTCTCGATCGCGTTCGGAACGATCGCAACGACGACCGTCTTGCTCGTTGGCGCGATCTCGCCATCCGAGGCGTTTTACCCCTACACGACCTATGCGACGATCTTCGTCACGATGGGCCCGTTCTTGCTGAAAATGAGCGTGCCCGCGCAGCTTGCGTACATCGTGATCTCGTTGATCGATTTCAACGTGATCCATGGGTTGATCCCCAATGAGCCGCCCCACGTGGTCTTCTCGATCAACTTCTCGTTGGTCTCGATGGGCTTGCTCGGTGCCTTCATTGCCTACGCACAAGGACGAGACGCGCGCACCAGCTTTTTGCAACGACGAACGATCGCTCAGCAGGTCGAGATCATCGGCACCGAGCGCGAGAAGGCCGAGCGCTTGTTGTTGAACATCTTGCCGGCTCCGATCGCCGATCGATTGAAAACCGAGCATCGCGCGATCGCCGATGGGTTTGCCGAGGTCACTGTGCTCTTCTCGGACATCGTGGGCTTCACGAAGATGTCCGAGCGAGTCACGCCGGCTGAGCTCGTGGGTCGTTTGAACGCTCTCTTCTCGGCTTTCGATGATGCTGCGGTCGAGCTCGGTCTCGAGAAGATCAAGACCATCGGTGATGCCTACATGGTCGTGGGCGGGTTGCCTTCGCCGCATGACGATCAAGCTGGAGCGATCGCCGAGATGGCGCTCAGGATGCAGCAGATTGTCCGCGACAACGCGCGCGAGCACGGCGATGCACTCGACGTTCGTATCGGGGTACACACGGGTCCTGTCGTGGCCGGGGTCATCGGCAAACGAAAGTTCGTGTACGACGTGTGGGGCGACACGGTGAATACCGCCAGTCGCATGGAGTCGCACAGCGAGCCCGGACGTATTCAGGTCACGGCCGCCGCGGCTGCCAAGCTCGGAAACCGCTTTAAACTGGTTCCCCGAGGCGTCATCGAGGTGAAAGGCAAAGGCCCGATGGAGACCTATTTCCTAGAACGTTTGTCCTGAAGAAAATATTGTTTCCCGACACGAGTCTCTTCTCTGTGAGCCTATAGGGGGGTGTGCTACGAAGGCTTCGCCGCTGCTCTTCGAGCTCGTGTCTTCGCGACACTCTCTGGGGCTACCCCAGAGAAATGACTTGGCTGTACAACAGAGGCACGTACCTTTTCTCCGTCTTCGATGGAGGTCCGTACGTGCAGCACGCGTTTCGTCGGAGGGCGGCGGTCTTTGTTTGGAAAGGGAGACCGACATGGCGAGCTCACGTTGGGTTTCAGAAGCACTGTTCGAAGCGTTTTTCTCGCAAGAAGATCGGTCCCAGGTGGCAGTCGCTGCTCGTTTCGAGCGGGTGGGTCGTGGGCCTCGTGTCGCCCGGTTGGCGTCGAAAGCGCTGTGTGCGAAGCACAAGCAACTCGCTGGTGGCGACCTATCGGCGCTTCGCCCGTGGTTGAATCGTTATGTGGCCAAGCGAGGTTTGGCCGACGAGATCCCCTGTGTTCGTCAGTGGCTCGCTCTGTCACCCTCGCATCGTTTGCGTTGGCCCACACCCGAGATCGAAAGCGTCGACGGATTGATCGCTTTCATGGCGAAGCAATGTGCTTTCGAGGATCTCACGAGGGAGCGAGTGATGGGTCTGGCATACCCGCGGCGCTCGCGTGTTCGTGCAAGTCATCGGGACGACCCTTACGAGCGATACTGGATCGCAAAACGATCGGGCGGTGCGCGATTGATCGAAGCCCCTCGCTCGACGTTGCGCGCGATGCAACGAGCGCTTCTCGACGGCCTGATCGAGCACATTCCAGTGCATCGTGCGGCATGCGGGTTTCGAACGGGTCAGAGCGTGGTCGATCATGCTTCGCGGCATGTGGGTCGCGACGTGGTGATCCGGATCGACCTCGAAGATTTTTTCCACTCGTTCGATGTGGCCCGCGTGCGCGCTTTTTTCGAGCTTGCTGGGTACGCTCGCTCGGTGTCGTATGTGATGGCGGCGCTATGCACGACCCAAACTCCCACGCGGGTCTTGCGTCAGCCGGTTCGTGCAGGCGGTTTGTCGAGTGTCGAGGCGAGAACCCTCATTTCAGCTCGGCAGCGTGATCGACTCTTGATGCGACACATGCCCCAAGGCGCGCCGAGCTCTCCGGCCCTGTCGAACGCACTTTCATACTCACTCGACACAAGGCTCGCAGGTCTTGCCGAACGTTTCGGCGCTTCGTATTCCAGATACGCGGACGACCTTGTTTTCTCGGGTGACAGCTCACTCGCTCGTCACGCACGTGAGCTTGTCGTGTGGGTGAGCGAGATTGTGCGAGATGAGCGTTTCGAGGTTCGCGCGAGCAAAACGCAGGTCATGACACGAGCGACGCGACAAGTTGTCGGAGGGCTCGTCGTCAACGAGCGAGTCGGTTTGCCCCGGCGAGAACGTGAAGCACTCGAAGCCCTCGTATTCAACTGTGTACAACACGGGCCAGCCTCACAGAATCGAGCAAATGTGTCTGATTTTCGCGCTCACCTTGCGGGTCGAGTGGCGTATGCGACCCATGTCGACCCAGTAAGAGCCCAACCTATCGCAGAGCTTTTTTCTCGTATTGTGTGGTGAGTCGCGGTGATTCGCTTCAGGCAGCGCCCGCGTAGCCTTTTTCTTCGAGGCGAGCCCTGAGCTTGGCCCGAGCGCGTTCTTCGAGCTGGCGAACGCGTTCTTTGCTCACGCCAAGCTCTTTTCCGAGCTGTTCGAGCGTCTGTGGCTCATCCTCGACCCAGCGTTGACGGATGATCAACCGCTCGCGATCCGACAGCGTCGACAGCACTTCGTCCAGAGCACTGCGCGCCTTGGAATTTCCCTCGATCTTCGAGGTCTCTTCCTCGGGCGACATCGTTGCGCTTGCCAATCGATCGAGCACGGTCGAGCCCGTGGAGCTCGATTCGGCGTCGAGGCTGATATCGCGCGCCGCCAGCAAGGGCAGAAGATTTCGAGCCTTTTCTTCGGTCAACCCAGAGCGCGCGGCGAGCTCACTGGGGTTGTCCTCACGGGTCGAACGGTACAGTCGCAATGCCCTACGTTCAGCCTTGGTTGTACCAAGTCGAACCACTCGATACGAACGAACCAGGTATTCTCGGATTTCAGCGCGAATCCAATAGGCTGCGTAGGTAATCAATCGACAGCTCTTGGATGTATCAAAACGTCCCGCAGCTCGGAGCAATCCTATATTGCCCTGCTGAATGATGTCCTCCATCGGCACCCCCCAGCGCCGGTACTCCATTGCGACAGATACGACGAACGGTAGGCACGCACAGACCAGCTTTTCTCCTGCGCGGCGATCCCCGTTTTTCCAAGCAAGAGCCATCTCGCGCTCGGTGTTTTCATCGAGCGGCGCACATGATGCGAGCTTTCCACGATAGGCGGCCAAGGCGTCCGTTGCGGTTGCCATGCAGCACCTCCAGTTCTGGCCGCAGCGACTTCGCAATGACCGTACCGTGACGTCGAGGTGACGATGGGTTGCGTGCAAGAGACGCGTTTACCCGCGCAATCTACGCATGCAGCCTTCCCCGAAGAATCGTGAAGTCTTTCCAAGGCCTGCGCGACTTCGCGTAATGCTTGCGCCTCAGGGCGATCTGGCGGCCGTCGTTTCGCGAACCTGACGTGGCTGCGAGGGTTGCGACGATTTTGCGGGGAGCGTCTATTTGGATGGGGTTCGAGAGGCCTTCTCGACAAGCCCACTTACGCCCGATCGTCGGGCCAGCTCGCCGAGCACCGAGCGCCACGAAACTCCTCGGTGAAGCAGGCCCACCATCACGTGATACACGACGTCCGCGGCCTCGCTGACGACACGCTCGTCGCTTTCGTTGGCAATCGCACGAGACAGCTCGTCGGCTTCTTCTCGGATTTTCTCTCCGATTTTCGACGCTCCCGCTTCGAGCAGGCTCTTGGTGTAGCTCTTCCCCGAGCTGGACTCGCGACGGGCTTCGAGCTCTCGCTCGAGACGCAGCATTTCGGGAGCTGCATCCAATCGTTCATCCACCAGAACGCCATCGATCACTCGGCGGTAAAAACACGAAGCCGCGCCGGTGTGGCAGGTGGGGCCAGCCGGGTGGGTGAGCAAGAGCACCGTGTCGTTGTCGCAGTCGAGGTACACGGCCGAGACCGTGAGCTCGTTGCCGCTGGATTCACCCTTGCGCCAGATCGTTCTGCGCGAGCGACTGTAAAACACCGCGCGGCCCTCGCTCAGGGTGAGCTCGAGCGATTCGCGGTTCATGTAGCCGACCATCCGCACATGCCCGGTCAGAGCGTCCTGGGCAATGGCAGGAATCAACCCATTGGCGTCGAACGTCAGCGAGTCTGCGATGCTCATCGTCGTGCGTTTCTCGGTCAGGATGGTTTCTTGCGACGCAGGTAGAAGAAGTCGCGGAACTCAGAGGCCACCGTGTATTCGTCTTTTTTGAACATCGGCACCGGGGCGAGCGGCGCGGTGATCATCGGAGGTCCCGAGGTGGCTCCGTCGTATAGAAAGAACCTCGGGTAAATGTGGTTCACATCGAGCTGAGCGACGTTCACTGCGCCTGCGAGCTGCATCGCTTTCGCAAGGGTATACGAGCTGAGCGCGTCGCCCATGCCGTAGAACGCAACCGTGCCCGTGGCGTCGAGGCCGAACGCAGAGCGACGGATGATGGTCTCGCCGTCCACGGTCGCGCCCCAGTTGCGATTGCTTTCATTCGCGAGTGGATTGAGCGTTCCGCCCTCGACGAGACATGGCGGCGTTTGTCGCCAGAACGCGAGCTGCTCAGCGTCGGGCTCGAGCGTCTTCCATTCGGCTACTTTCATCGAGCCGTCTTTGTACTTTGCGACGACGCAACCCTTGGGCTGCGCTTTCACGAGCGTGACGCCATCGACCATCATACCGAAATGGCCGTGGGTGACCTGAAACCCGCCGTTGAATGCAGCGAGTAGATCGCCGAAGTGCTCGGATGGAATCAATCCAGGGCGTTTCTCTCGAGCAAGTGCGTTCGACTTTGGTTCGCCGTAGCCTGGAACCGCGTGCATCTCGACGCGCTTGAGATCGATCGCGATGATGGCGACGAGGCTGTACGAACGCTTCGGGTCGGGGTGTACCAGCGTTTTTACCATCGAGGCCGGCCCGTTCGGATCGCGTGGATCAGCCACGGTGAGCCATGTTCCGTCACCCTGGGTCGCGACCTTTGGATGAGGTGCAGTAAATGGCTTCGGAGGGAACGCCGCATCGGTGGGCGGAGCAACGGAGCCTGCGGGAATCACCGGTGGGCTATCTGAGGGCGTTCCGCCACATGCCGATGAGCCGGGCTCGGCGCTGCATGCCGGAGCCGAAGGGTTGCCCCAGTACGAGGTGGGCGCCGCATCGCGGTTTTTCCATTGCTCGTAGGAGTCTTTGGCCCCGTACACTTTGTCTTCGAGCCACGCTATGGGCTCTGGGCCCACCACCGCACGAACCGCGTCGACGATGGTGCCCACGAGCGGCGGATACGCCTTCATCGCCACGGCAAGCACCACGACACCACCGAGCCCGGTGAGCCCGGCGATCTTCAAGCGGCGACGCCGCGGGCTGACCGCCACGAGCGCAGGCGGCGGCGCTGCGGCCTCGGGAGTCGTGCTTTCGGAGGGGTTTTCGTTCTGGGAATCGGTCGAGGAAGTAGGGGACGTCACGGTAATGCGGCTCTATCGGGCGTCGGGGGGCGACCCTTGTAGCGCAGAATCACGCAAACGACCCATCCGTTTGCACGCCTCGACGCGAGGAGCGCTGCTCTCTCGGAGATCGCGCTGTGGCGAGGGGCTTTGGACGAGCATGAGATCTCGACCTCATCTGGTGATCATGCTGCTCGATCGGCGTGCGCTACCTGAGATAGCCTCGCGTGTATGTCGATTCTCGCTCACGATGTGGCCCCTCATCTTTACGCGCGAATGATCCCTGCGGTTGGTATCGACATCGCCCTCGTCTCGCCTCTTGGTGAGAAGGGCCTTCGAGGGCTTCTGTCTAGTGAATCACTGCTCGCGTGGGTTCGCGAAGGAGCGCCGAAAGAGATGATGCTCGAGGTTACCTCGCTCGATGAAATCCCTGTCGATGAAGTGACGTGGATGTTGTCGACGCTGGGGCCCAAGCTCGCTGCCGCAGGCGTAAAGCATGCTGTTTTCGTCGTGGGCTCGTCACTGCTGTACAAGTCGGGCACCTCGTTTCGAGAGGTGGCCGCGGCGCATCGGCACATCGACGCAGCGTTTTTCGATCAGCAGGCGGCCGCGGTCCGTTGGCTGGCCAATCGCTCATTGAGCCGAACCTGGCCGCCGTCGTTGCAAGAGATTTCCGAGGTGCTGGCTCGTGGTGATCGAAACACGGCGCTCACGATGTTGCGTGCGCTTCAGGGCTACACGTTGTCGGTCGCTGCACCGTCGCTCGACACGATGGCAGTGCCTGCGCTGATGGGGATCCGCATCGCTCAAGCTGCACCCATTCAAAACCCCGCTCCTGCTGCCACTCCACCCGAGCCTTCGGCTGCACCCGCTGCTGTGAGCCCCCCTGCAGGTTGGATCAAGCCTGATCCGAGTGGCGGTTTTGCTCCCGTACCCGCTCCTGCTGCGGCAACATCGGCTGCTCCTTCGGCTCCTGAGACTGCGGCGGTTCAACCGCCGCCCGGTTGGATCACCACGCCCTCGACACCGCCTATCACGCCCGCTTCAACGGCTCCATCTGTCCCGGCAGCTCCTCCCGCTCCACCTGTTGCCCCAGTTGCCCCAGTTTCACCAGCGCCGCCATCTACACCAGCGCCCGACGCTCCTGTCGGGTGGCCCACCGTGGCGACGCCGGCATCGCCATCGCCCGCAGCTCCGGCACCCTCTGCTGGAGCCGGGGCGACGGTTCTGATTCCTGTCGTCCCATCAGCACCACCGCCAGCGCCACAACCACCACAAGCGCCCGCTCAAGAAGCTCCGGCGCAGCCCCCGCCGGGCTGGATTCAATCGACCTCACCGAACCCAGCCCCGCCAGCTCCTCCAGTCGCTCCACCAGCGCCTGCGGTGCCGTCCGGTTGGGGACAATCGAGCGACGAGCCCAAAACCTGGGGCGCCCCGCCTGCTGCGTCGGCGCCACCGCCTTCGGTTCCTACCCCTCCGAGCTCGGCAAACGCGCCCAATACGCCGAATTTCCCGAGTGGTCCTGCGTCGTCCGCCCCGGCGTTTTCTGCGCCTGTCTTGCGCTCGCGAAGTGTGACCGAGTCACATTTGTACATGGATCTGCACGGTGCTCGCCCAGGCCACCGCCCTAATCGAATCGTGTTTCGAGGCAACGAGATGGTTGTCATCTACGACGCCGTGATGACCGACGGGAGCACTCGATCTTTCGAGTTCGTGATGCCCGAGCAGGAGTATTTCGGAGACCGCGAGCTAGGCCCCGGTGTCTCAGCCATATTGGGCCCAGGCGAGCTGATTTCGCACGCAGATACGATGGCCAAATCGATGCCTGCTTCGCCCAAACAGTTGTCGCTCGATGACAGTCGCTCGGCAGCCTATCGGATTCACCTCGCGTTGATCTGTATGCGCGAGGTGTTGAAGTTTATCCCGCCCGGCGCTGATTCCGTGCCTGAAAGCGCCTTCAAGAGCGACCTCGATCGGCAGGTTCTTGCACGGGAGCCAGGTCGATTTTCTCGTCTTCGCCTCGAAGCGGTAACCTCAGCCTACGAATCGATTGACAGACAATACAAAGCGGCCACTTCGGCGAACTGAACGGCCACCTGAGACATTTCGACCCCGGGTTGTGAGTTGAGCTCGACTCACGACGCTGAATCGAGCGCGCGCAAATAGGCCGAGAACATATCGCTCGTGGCCCTCGCGCATCGCTCGATTTCGTCACGAGGGCGTCGCTCATCGCTGATTCTCTCGGCCACTGCCGACAGCACCGTTTTCAGATACTCGGCCGCGAATGTCTGTCGTTCGGCCGTTGCGTTCGGCGCAGCGGCTCGAACCAACGCGAGCAGGCTTTCACTCGCCTTGCTCATCGTGAGATGAGCTTCGGGTGCCTTTTGTACAGCGACATGGGCGAGCTTGAGTGCCAGTCTCAGCTCAGCCTCGTCACGCTCTGAACGAAAAAATACCAAAATCGCCTGCTGTACTCGTGCAAAGGGTGGGCTCTTTTCGTCTCTCATCAGCTCGTCGAGCAGATCGCTCGTGTCGCGCCACTCGTCAGCTTGAAGCCGAAACAGAAGGGATTCTTTGTTCGGAAAATATTGGTAGAGCGACCCCACGCTCACCCCTGCTTCTTTGGCCACGCGAACGGTACTGAACCGCTCGGCGCCATCGCGTTTCAAAATGCGAAGTGCCGCTTCGAGAATCGCTTCGACGAGCTCTTCGGAACGCTGTTGCTTGGGCCGTTTTCTCGCTGAAATCTCGGGGACAGGTCTCTTGGGCATGGCCACTTCTCAATGCGAATCACCCGATGCGTTCTGGGGTCGTAGCTTACTCGCATGAGCACACTTCATTCGCACCCTGTTTCGACCATCATCGAACGCCTGTTCTCGGAAGCCGACGCGGTAGATTCCAAGATGAGAGAACGTCTGTCGCAGATGAGCCCCGACGAACGAGACGCGTTGATGGCCGCGGCCCGAACCGATTATCGAGCATTTTACGGCGCGGCGAAAGATATGTTTTTGCCCGTTTCTCGTGAGACCGGCGTGCTCTTGTACATGTTGGCTCGAGCCACGCGGGCTCGCAGCGTTGTCGAGTACGGTACCTCGTTTGGTCTCTCGACTCTCTTCTTGGCCGCTGCAATCAAAGACAACGGCGGTGGGCTTGTCATTGGCAGTGAATTCGAGCCATCCAAGGTCACGAAGGCTCGTGCTCACCTCTGCGAAGCAGGGCTGGAGAATTGGGTGGAGATCCGGGAAGGAGACGCTCTGTCGACCCTCTCTCGTGATTTGCCCGAAACGATCGACCTCGTATTGCTCGACGGAGCAAAGGTCTTGTACTCGAAAATACTCGACCTTCTCGAGCCAAAGCTGGCGGACGGTGCTTTGATCGTTGCGGATAACGTCGACCAGTGCCCTGACTACGTCGCTCGTGTTCGTGCCCCCGGCGGCATGTATGTGTCGGTTCAGTTTTCAAAGGAGGTCGAGCTCTCCCAGCGAATCTTGGCTCGCTAAACCCTGCGCAGAGAGCGCCGGAACAACCCGCAATGCCCCCAGATGCGAAGAGATCGCGTTCAATTCGGAACCCATTCCATGAGCCCCCAGTTAGAAACTGGGGGCTCAGGTCAAGCGAAGAGGGTGGCGAAAAACCACCGACGACCGTCGGTGGTTCTGCCAGCGCACTCTCTTGACCTCGCCATTGACTCGCCGCTGGCCTCCCAGCCCCCAGTTTCCAACTGGGGGCTGGTCCGTCCCTCCGTACATTGCGAGCGTTGAGCATGTTACGCCGTGGCGTTTCTTTGCTGAGATTGTGTTCGTATTGTTGTAGTCTGCGTGTGAGTATCCCAAGGTTCCTCTTGGGCTCATCACACGGGAGACCCTCATGTTGCGACGGCTTTGGGCGAAGCTTTTGGTGTCGGTGGGCTGGACATGCTGCGTATGCACCGCCCAGAACGGTGCGGGCTCGAGCACGTGTGATGATTGTTCGCACGAGAAATGCCCGAGCTGTACGTAGCCACCAATACTACACACGAATATCTCGCTTGACCGCTCTTCACCGAAAGGGCAGGGCTGTTCGTGTGCGAGACTACGAAGACGCGCGTTCGGGGTTGTGGGTAGGCGTAATTATGGGAGGGATGGCCACCTTGATATTCGGGGGGCTCGCTTTCTCTGGCGCGATCGACGCTTTGATCGCCCTGCTTGCTGCACGCCGATTGCCAGTTACTTCGTTGATTTTGGCGGGTGTGGGTAGCCTTTCTTCATTGGTATTCGCGTGGATGGCCTTCTCGTCTTGGCGAATGCTCGCTTTGTGGCAGCGCATCAACCAGAGTTCCTGGTTTGCAACCGCTACCATTGGCGTGCCTCAACGAACCAATCATCGGATCAATCGAAGAAATTTGCATGCGATCCCGCTGACGATAGCGGGGCCGAACGGGCCCTATTCTGTCTCGATACGATGGTTCTTCCCCAGCGATCTGTACGACAAAGTGCCCCCTGGCTCGAGGGTGGTCGTACGACTTGATCCAACGAACCCACAACAAGCATTGATTGATTGGGATAAAACGCGAGAATCCTTGGGCCTCATCAGCCGTTCTGCGTGAAAATCTTGACGTGCGAACGGCGCGACTGCTCATTGGGTAATTTCGATATTGGTCATCGTCGTGAGCTGGCCGATCGGAAGCACCAGCGTGTAGATCCCGGGGGTGATTTTGATGGGTTTGCTCGTCGTCGAATCAAGCATCGGGCCTGCCGTTAGCGTCAATATCTCTTTGGTCTCGCCCGGCTCGAGTCGAAGATGCAACGGTGCGACGTCGACCGCTGGGCACTGGACATTGGGCAAATCGACATCGCTTCGGGAAAGATAGGTTTTGCCGTTGAGTGTCCAATGGTGATTAAAAAACGAGAGTCTGCACATGCCGAGCGGGTGCACGATGGTCTCGAAGCGGGCTTCTCCTCGATTTTTTATGGATGCAATTAGCACATCGCCCTCTTTGGCTTTCTTGTGATTGACCAAGAGCTCGAGCGTCGGGCCCGCAGAGGGGTCCCCCACCGGCGCTTTGATGGAAGGTTGGCTCGATGACACTGGCGTGAGTGGCGCTGCCGTGGTGGGAGCGGTTTTTTCCAAGAGCTTTGCGCTCGAGGAGGCGACCTGCGCTGGGCCGATGGGCGAAGGGGATATGGGCGTGCCTGAGGTGTGGCACGCTGAAAATACAAGGAGTCCAACCCAGCCCAATATCACCCTCCATCGCTTCGTCATGAGTGAGTTGAATGCCGAGAAGCTCAACCCTGACAAGACGAAATATCTCGGAACGGTGGGTGAAAGTTTTGGAGTAGAGTCACCGTTATGGCCGATTTTCGCTCGGAGATCTTGCAGACCTGGTTGAGCCTTTCGGCGCGTGAGCTGCGTGTCGAAGAGCAAGGGCGACTATTTGGGGGCGACGGGCCTCACTTTCGAAAAACCTGGGTGGCTAAATTTGTGGTCTCTGAGCTCGCAAACGAGCGTGAGTGGCAAGTCGCCCGCGAGGCAAATGAGAGCGACTGGCTGCAGCTCGAAGCGGCGCTGTCTCTTTGTAAAGGTCGAATTCTCGTGAAGACGAGCGCGCTCATTTCTTTGGTGAAACAGGCGCGCGAGCTTGGGTTCACGCTTACGCGGTATAGTGTAACTCAGTCTGAGTCTCTGACCTATGCTCGACCCGACCCTGAGCGCACCTATGAAAATACGACTCTCGAGATCGATGGGTGGACACTCTCCCATGAATCGATTCGGCTCTCGTTTTTGACGGAACGGTATTCTTGGGAGGCTGACTGAGCTCGCGAATTCCTTTGCACTACAAGGGTTGCAGCTTGTTTGGCTTTGGGGCAGGGTGGCCCCTATGGCAACGCAAAGGGAAGAGCTCGAGACGTCGATATCTGATCTCCGGATGGCACTGGAGAGTGCTCCGGTTGAAATGAAACCTATTCTTCTCGCTCAAATTCAATCGCTCGAATCACTTCTGCCTCAGCTCGGGCGTATCGCGCAGGCTGAGGAGCAAAACAAGGCCTTTCGACCCGTGTTGACACCCGAGCGCGAGGCTTTTTTTCGACCTGAAACGCCGGCGGCGATTGCTACGTGGGTTGACGATTCAGTGACGCGAAACGAGGTGACCGAAGCTGCGCTTCGCTGCCCGGCCGGGGCCCGAGTGTACTGGACAGACGATTCTGTGGGTTGTGCGTTTCCGGCTGGTGTGGGGGGCGTGCCTGTTCGACATGGGTTGACCTTGTCGTTTTCTCCCAGTGGTAGGCTTGCCTCGCAGCGTTTTTATGAAGAGGGGCTATTGCGTTGGGATATTAGCTACCATGCGTCGGGCGGGCGCTCTAGCCAAGGTTTCTATTGTGATCGAGAACGATTCGAGCAGCGTGCACATGGATTGATTACATCGTTTTCGACCCATGGAACCGTAACGGCCCAAGCGTGGTATTTCGATGGAAAGCGACACGGTTGGAGCAAGCTCTGGGAAGACGACGGATTTCCTATTGTGGGCGAGCGCTTCGAGCACGATCAGAAGATCGAAGAGGTGCTCCCTGATGGCACGTATCGGGTGGTTCGGTCGTGAGGGCGTGCGGTCGCCGAATACAATCTGGCGCGGTGTTGCCGCAGACCTACCTTGACCCTGGGCGGGGTCACAGATAGCGTCGGCGCGTGCGTTGTCATCGATAACGTTGACATGGTTGACGGAGACAAGGAGCGTCGAATGGGTGAGTCAAATCGTGCGGGCGCTCAGAGTGGCCGTGGTCGGCGCTGGGCCTGCAGGTCTGACCGCTGCCAATGAGCTTCGCCGCGTGCCATATCCCCACGGTGTACGAAGCCGCAGATCGTGTTGGCGTCAAGGTTTATTCGCTCGATGTGGGCGGAACCGTGGTCGAGCTGGGTGCAGTGATCGTGTTTCCGTCTTGGTCTACCATTCGTGGCTTGATTGAAGAGCACAATATCGAAACCGCACTGGTCGATGTTCATGCCAGTCGTCTGGGTGAGCATGGCGAGCCAGTGGCTTCTTCTCGTCCGCGTGGGGTGATCGAGTGGGCGAAAATGCTTCGAGGCGTGGCTCGATATCGCTCGCTTGCCTTGCGCGCCAGTGCAGAGCCAGATGACGGAATGTCCAAGCTCGGCGCCGAGCACTGGGAGCTCTTTGGTCGCGTTGTCGAACGTGAAGGGTTTCAACCCATTCGTGAGGCCATTCGACGTTTCTTCGTAGGCTGCGGTTATGGCGACGACATCGATACGGTGCCTGTCGGTTATGTCATGCGGTTGTTTGACTGGCCTGTACTGTACTCGTTTCTCGAGATGGCTGCAGGTCGTGAGCCGCCGATTGTTCGATTTCCGAATGGATATCAACAACTATGGCAGCGAGTTGCCGAACGGCTCGATGTAAAGCTGTCGACTCCGGTCAAAGGGATTCATAAAACCGCCGACGGTTTCGACGTCACGACTGTAGATGGTACATCGCGCTCCTTCGACCGCATCGTCACTGCCATTGCACCGCAGTTGCTAGGCAAGCTCGAGGGCGATGTCGTCAAGCCTTATGCTGCATTGGCTGGCAATCTCGAGAGTGTTCGTTATGTGGCAACCGCCTGGCGTGGGCGTGCGATCCCTCGAGGAGAAAACCCTCGGTTCGTGACCTATTTCATGGGCAATCACAATGGCGCACCGGCAGGGTCAATTGTCATGAGCCTGCGCCCACGGCCTGAAATTGATGTGAACGTCGCCTATCAGTTCGCTGCCGATCTCTCGGCGGAGCAGCTCGCTACTCGACTTCGCGAGGATATTGTGTCGCGAGGAGGAACGCTCGACGCCATTGTTCACCAAGAAATCTGGCCGTCGTACTTCCCCAGGTATTATCCAGAAAAAGGCAACCATGGCGATCACTACCAAAAGGTTGCAGCTCTACAGACCGATCAGGTTCTGTTTGCGGGTGGAGCAGTGGCGTTCGAATCCGTGGAGCACTCAGCGTCACACGCTCGTCGACTGATTCGCGAGCATTATTCTCCGGTACGATATCTCTGACCTGCTCCGCCGCGTGCGATATTTCTCGCACGCGCGGCGCGCGTAACATCGGTTCAATGGGACGACACGGTGACAATTCCTTTGGGCTCGGCCGACGTGAGATCGCTTAGCCCCGATGCGTCGCCGAGCAGCGTTTGTCGAAAAAATCCAGCGACGCGTGCTGCTGCAATCTCGCGAGCTTCGTCGTTGTCGAGATAGGTAAACTCTTCGCCTTCGCGACCAGAGCTTCCGCGTTTGCCTGTGCCGCAGCCAGCCATAAAACCGGCTTGGCCGTTGGTTTGCCCCGTCGGTTCGAGGCCCGCAATATCCGAAAACGACCAGTGTCCTGCATCAGCGACTTCTACGAGATAGGATGGCGAATTCGACTTGTCGAAATCGGTGCGAATCAGGTCGTTTCCGATTTCGAGGATGCTGTTATCCTCTTGTGCGAGCAGGAATCCAAGAGGCTTGTGAATCGTGGATGAATCCACATTGGCGACAACGCTCATCGGAGCTGCCATCAAAAATGCTGATTTGATGCGGTCGTTGGTCGATACGACCTTGGCGGTCGTGACGGCTCCGAAGCTGTGACCGAACATCGCGACTTTGTTGGGGTCGAATTTCCCGCGGAGTGATTCTGGGATTTCGCTCGACGAAGGGTTGAGCGCAGCCGCCAGCAAGGCTTCGACATCACCCACGCGTGTGGTGAGCCACTCTTGGGAAACGGTGCCACCGTGATCGTACAACGTATTGCCAACGTGATCGGCGGCAATCACAGCAAACCCCTCGCTGGCCAGGCGTTCTGCGACCACAGCTTCGGAGAATCGAGCGCATTGATGACAATGCGAAAACACGATGAGAGGCATATTCGACAATGCAGGCGTGGCATCGGTGACCGCGTGCACTGTTTTACGAGTACAGGAATCAGGCGCCTGTGCCACGAGGCCCGCGAGAGTGGCTCTGGCCTCACTGCCCTCGGGTTCGAGGTTTTCGAGTGGCATCCCTGTCTTCGCTGCGGCGGAAGCTTCCGGTGAGGCTGGGTACCACAGTGTGACGGGCAGCGTGCGGCCCCCCGAGCTCACGGTGAACGTCGTCTGCCCTGCCGGGTAATTGGGCGATGACGTGGTCTTGGATTCGCCGGAATCAGAGCCACAACCCGCCAGTAGGGTCATCACGCCGAGCCAAACGAGGGCTGCCTTGGTCATTGCGGCGATTCAATCAGAGTTCTTCGTGCTTGAGAAGCACGGCCCTCTTGGGTTGAGCCCACGCAGCGCGGCATGGCCTCGGTTGGGTGACGTCGTGCTAGCGTGGGGCTCGTTCCGGTTGGGCGCGCCCAACTGCGATCTGGGCGTGCCCAAAGCAATCTTAATGACCGCCCAAGCGGGCGCGAAGCCGGGCAGTCACTTGCTCTTCGTGTCGATGCTTTCGAGAAGCGCGACACCCCTGAAAAGCACGGCCAACACCTCGAAGTACATACGACCGAGCAAGACGTACAAGGCCGCAACAAACGGGGTTGCAGCGATGGTCATGAGCGAAGACATGATTCGCCCACTCACGTTGTAGCTGTATTTGCTCAGAATAGCGTCAAAGATGCCGTAGACGCCGCTACCGATTCCGAAGAGAACACCCAGGGCAAGCACAGCCAAGAACAGACCGTACAAGATGCCCAATAGCCGGGGCGCGATGAATGACTCGAACTTGAAGTCGAAGAGCGCCTGAATGAAGGGCTTCGCTCCGGGTTTTTGGCTCGAAAAATCCGCTTGGATCGGGGTCGAGGCTTGGGGTGGGGGAGTATTGGCCGAAGGTGGTTGTGCCCAGGAGGATTGCATGGTGCAGCGGACTACTGCACCTGCTGTGCCGAGCTCGAGCGGGGTTGATAACCGCCTTACCCGCGGAGCGCTTCGATGGTTCGCAGGGCGTTGCCTCCCAATATTTTCTGGATGCGCTCGGGCTTCCAGCCGCGGTCGAGCATGATCTGGACAACCTTGGGCAGCTCGAGACAGGTGGGCATATCGCGAGGCGGGAGAATGGCACCGTCCCAGTCGCTGCCGAGTGAGACGTAGTCGTCTCCGGCGACCTTGATCACATGGGCCATGTGATCGACGATGGATGCGGCTTTACCTCCGAGCCAGGGATCGCCGAGAAAATCGGATTGATACATGATTCCGATCGTTCCGCCCGTGCCGGCGATGGCACGAATTTGCTCGTCATCGAGGTTACGCCAGTGATCGTGAACGCCTTTGATTCCCGTGTGGGTCACGATGAGCGGTTGTGATTGGTCATGCACCTCGAAGGCGTCGAAAAATCCTGCTCGGTTGATGTGAGCAAGGTCGACGAAGATCTTCTTTTCGTTGAGCCGGCGCACATAGTCTTTGCCAAAGGTCGAGAGACCCTGGCTTGCGCTACCTGCGAGTGGAGAGCTCGTCACCCCGATTTTCGAGGACGACAGGTGGACAATCGTGATTCGCAAAATCGCGTTGTCGGGGATCAAATCCAGGTCGTCTAGGCTCGAATCGAGGGCGTTTCCACCTTGGATTCCGATGAACGCGCCGTGTTTACCCTGGGCTTTGGCTGCGCGGTACTCGGCTGTGCTTCGAACGAAGGCGAAGTCTTCAGGTACGCTCGCGAGGATGGATCGGAGCTTGGCCAGATTGTCGACAAACGTTTGCGGACGGCTTTCTTCACCGCGCGAGATGTTGGTGGTGATGACCCAGATCGCGCCTGTGACAGCAGCTTCGCGAACCCTGGGAAAGTCGGCTTGGCTATAAAAACGCGCACCAAAAAGACCGTGACCATGGCGTTGCGTCAGGTCGTATCGAAACACGCGATGCCAGATAAACGAGTCGACATGCAGGTCGATGACATCGCTCGCGAGGTAGATGTCGATCGCTTCTTTCGAAATCCCGAGGTCTCGTGCCCATGCTGCAGGGTCTTTGCGGTGATCGGTGTACGTGAGACGCGCCATGGCGGCGGCATCCTTGCAGAACCTTGCCCCTCACGGAAGTGCCCTGAGCGCCTCGAGTTTCGCTTTTAGTTTTTCTCGTTCTCGATCGGCTCGCATGGCCCACGGAAGCGCTTCGATTCGCATCAGTGCCTCTTCGTACACGGGCTTTGCCTCACCTGCTTGCCCAAGTGCTACCAGCGCGTCTCCCTTGATCTGAAGCAGTCTCGCGATTCGCACCCCTCGTGTATGAGCAAGACCATCCTTCGCTTCGGCAAGCGCTTCTGGGTACCGTTTGAGGTGAAGCAAAAGGGTCGCAAGTCGCACCGTGGGGTCGGCTTCGTCCGTAAGCTCAGCTTGGCTATTTCGGAGCATCATCACCGCGAGATCGGCCTGCCCCACATCGACCATGGCCATCGCTCGCAATAGGTCGAATCGAGAGCTCTGCTTTCGATCTCGACAGCGCGCAGCAGCTCGGTCGAGGTGATCGAGACGCTCTTTCGCAAGGCTCGATGCCACATCGTTGTCGCCACGTCGCAAAGCCAAGGAGCGCTGCATCACGAATGCTGCGTCGATGTCTTCGACCGAGAGCGAGTCGTCCTGAGCTCGCAGCGCACGCAAGGCAGTTTCGGCTTTCGATTCTACCTCGGAGCGAAGCTGTGTTGGAACCCCAGCGAGCTCGATGCAGGCAAGGGCGCTTTCGACAAGGTCGAGACGTGCCATGGCCGACGCGCTGGGCGGGTTTGATAGGGCCTGCGACGCAAGCTTCGAGCACGACACATCATTCACTTCGATCCATGCGCGAAGGGTTTCTGTCGTCACCTCATCTCGCGAGACCCAGTTGTTCGGTGCACGTTCGAGCAGCTTGATAAACAAGCCAGGCGTGATGCTAGGCTCACCGAACACGACATTTTTTTCTGCACTCGCTCTGAGTTGATCGAGAGG
The DNA here is from genome assembly GCA_046351315.1 of Polyangiaceae bacterium. Classification (GTDB taxonomy): domain Bacteria; phylum Myxococcota_A; class Polyangia; order Polyangiales; family Polyangiaceae; genus JAXLYQ01. Next base: position 38,009 of record JAXLYQ010000029.1, on the reverse strand, counting down.
GCTCATCTCAACGTTGCCCTCGATGCGATACCAGCGCTCGCCGGACAGCAAAAATCGTCGGAATGCTCGCGGGTCAGCCGCCCCCACCCAGCGCGCCACCTCGGCATCATGCGAGGGGTCGACCACAACGAAGGTGGGCAAGGTTTCGATGTGATGCCGAAGCTCAAGAGGTCGGATATTCTCGTGATCGTCATCGAGAGAGAGCCAAACAAATCGATCGGCAATGGCCTGAATTGATGGGTCGGTCAGCACGTCGTCGCGCATCGCCACGCAAGGCGTACACCACGTCGCCCAGCCATCGATCACGAGCGGCTTTTTCTCTCGATTGGCCTGCGCCAGAGCACGAGCGTAGTCGTCCTCGATCCAGTGAATCTTGCCTGTGGTTGCCGCGAGTGTTGTTGTCGAAGGTGCATGATGGGCTGGGGCCTGTTTCGATGTGCAGCCCACCGACACAAGAGCACAAACAAGCATTCTCGCGAAAGTACGAGCTCTCGTCGTGACCTTCCCCGTAGACCCTCGAGTTTTGTCGTCCATCTTGTGAGCGGTGCAGAGGTCAGCGATTCGCGTAGACCCACGGCCTGATGAGCTAGGGGTGAACGAACACGACACTGCCCGTGAGTGACTTTCTGACGGTATGCCAGCCATCGGGTAGCTTCGGCTCGGTGAAAAAGAAGAGCCATCGAGCGTCTTGTGGCGAGAGATTGATGCACCCATGACTGCGAGGTCGGCCGAAATCATCATGCCAATAGGCCGTATGAAGCGCATAGCCATCTTCAAAATACTGCACATAGGGGATATCTTGAAGCTCGAATTCTTCGCCTACGGTGTCGGAGTCCATCGTGGCGGCCACGTGTTTGGTGTGGATTCGAAAAATACCACGCTTGGTCGACTTGGATTTTTCAGGATCGCCTAGGCCAGCTTCTCCGGTCGAGACGAGTGTCGCATACACCGGGTTTTTGCCGTCGTAGGCCACCAGGGTTTGCTTGGTGATATTCACGTCGAGCCAGCGCTCACCCTTTTTGCCCCACTTGGGCATTTTCTTCGCCGGGTCGAGTCGTGAGGCATACCCATCGTGTACCCAGAAGCCATCGGTACCTTCGTAATAGGTTCGTTGCCCGACGAGCGTTTGCTTCCCCGTGAGTTTGATCGCAGCTCTTCGTGGAACATCATGATCCTTCACGAATTTCCCGCCTTCGAGCTTGTACGCGCTTGCACCTTCGGTACGAATGAACGCGAATGGGAAATCAATATCCTTCGGGATTTCTACCCCGTGGAACTCTGAGCCTGTGATGGGTCGAATGCGATCGACTGGAATCAACACCATCCGGGTCGTCAGCGCATACCGACGCCCCTCGAACATCATCGTGTCGAGAATCGCAAACCCATTGTGTTTTTTCATCTGTCCAACGACCAGTGCCGTTGGATCTTTGGGCATCAGTGCAAACTCAACCATGGGTCGTTTGCCATCAGATAGAAAGCTGGGCACGTCCTGATTGGCTTTTTGATCCCAGAGCTTGAGCAGCTCGTCCGGAGTGGGCGCAGTCGTGCCGCGAAGCCAATAGGAGGCCCTGAATTGATATCCATTCTCACCCTCGGTGGACATCCAGGTTTTCATTCGCCCGTCGAGACCCGGCTCGGCTGCCTCTGCCTGGTCCCGAGTCGGGAGCTTTCCGTAAATGGGCCCCGGATGTCGCGCTACGCCGTACAAATAGGGCAGCGGGGTCGTAAAATCAGGTCGGCGAGACAGGGTTTTCAAGACCTCGTCGTCGAGCTTCGTGGTGGCGTTATTGGCTGCCGCACAGATATATCCAGCAGGTACCACCGAGTACCATCCGCCCGAGCATTCACCTGTCCCAACGGGTTGCGGGTTGACCTCGACGATCGCGCCTGCTCGCAAATAGCCGAGCACTCTGGCTTCGGGGTTGGGTCGCTCATACACCGGGGTTTGCAAGGCAAGCGCGCCGATCCCTGAGGACGGTAGCGGCTTGGCGCTCGGCATTCCAGGAACCCAGCTCGACGGCGGAGACACCGACGCTACGAGTGGGGCCGATGCGGACGGAAGTGACAACGGGGCGCTTGCCAGCTCTTGCGGAGCGCTTACGGACGCCGAAGGGGTCGCTTCTCCCGGAGGAGGCTTCGACCGGCAACAACCCGTTCCTGACAGAATGGCCACGAGCCCGAGCATGAGCGTTTGTCGTACGGGCTTGGCGTGTGAGTCTCCTCGGCAAGGGCGCATGCTGGGCGTTACAATCCTCGAATGACAATCCGGGTCGCCGCCCCTGTTGTTTTTGTGGGGCGAACTGCGTTCCAACCTTCGGGCAACTTGGGGAGCGTAAAGTTGAAAAGCCATTCTCCGTCAAGCGGAGAGAAATTCAGGCATTCAGCGCTCATCCAATGGCCAAAGTTGTTGTGCCAATAGGCAACGTGAAGCGCAAGTGGAGCTTTGACATACTGAATATGAGGTACGTCTGCGAACCAAAAGACCGTTGGTGCTCCCTTGTCGGGTGACATCGTCGAGACCTTGTCTTTCCACTGAAAGAGAAAGCTCCCGATCTCGGTCATCGCGTACTTTGTAGGGTCTTTTCCAGGGACAGGTGGCCCGCCCTTTCCGGCTGACCAGAGCGTGGTCCAGACAGGTTTTATCCCTTCGTAGGCTACGGCATACCCAGGTACAATACGCGCGTCGAGCCAGCGCTCGTTGTCGGCGATCCCTGGTGCAATCTTTTCGACAGCTTCGACTACCGCGACGCGATCGGTGTCCTCTATCCAATCACCCTCGCGTGTTTCTCGATAGGTTCGCTTGCCCACGGTCTCTTTTTGACCGGTGAGCATGACATGATCTTGTTTTGCCCGGGTCTTGCCCGAGGGTTCAAAAACACCCTCTGAAACGCGTTTGAGCTTTGGCTCTTCGGGCTCTTTGATCCAAACCAACGGCAGCTTGACCTTGTCGCCAAGCTCGACGCCATGAAAAGTGGATTGTCGATACGAAAATACTCTGTCCGCAGGGATCACGAACAACTCTGGGGTGAGAAGCCATACGCGGCCGTCTGCCTCGAACGCTTTCGCATAAGAAAAGCCAGTGCCTGGCGGAAGCTCTCTTACTTTCGGCCGAGGCGAGGGAAACGGGCCACCCGGAATGGGTTTGTGATCGGCCAAAAACTCGGGGAGCGCATCGGTCGCCTTGATGGGTTCTTTGCCCTCCTTGTCGACAAGCTCTTCGTGACCCTTGGCCCACTTGCCGAGGGAGCGAAATTCTCCCTTTTTCGGATAGTTTCCGAACCCCTCGACCCATGCCACTTCTTCTGGCGTGGGGACACGCGAATACATCGGCGCGCCCATCGAATATGCATATCGATACGGAAATGCGCCTGGGCTCGGTGTAACGCTGGAGAGCGCTTTCCAGTAGGCAGAGTCGAAATCGGTCGTGGTGGTTTCATCCGAGCAAATATATCCAAATGGCTCAACCGCCCACCACTTGTGGGCGCAACCATCGCCTGGTACTGGTTCGTTGGACCGCAGCGGGATCGAGGTGCCAATGCGAATCGTGCCGATCTCCATCGTGTCGGGGGTGCGATGGGGCTCGTCGTAAATACGGGTGTACCATTTGATGGAGCCGATTCGCTTGCGGTTGTCAGGCTGGTTTGGCCTGGTGCTGGCGCCCTCTTGTGGGTCAGGCGTACCAGCAAGCTCTTCGGCGCTTGGGTTTTCATCTTCGTTCGACGAGGGGTCCGCTCCCGCGTCTGGCCCTGCGCGGAGATCTTGGAGTGGCGGCCTACTGACCTTGGCCGCGTGACACGACACCGCCAAAAGCAGCGAGCCCAGCACGAGCATTTCTGCACGCGCGTTGCAGAAGGCTGTTCTTGCGGAGAGCTGCGTCATTGTAGGCCAACGCCTGACCTCTCCTTGACAGAACGTCAAGCCGAGGAAGCTCGCTTCTTGCGCCGTGAGAACGAGCCTTGTGTCGTAGTTGTCAGACTCGCATGTGTGCTTCGATGGGGGCGCGATGAACGAAACCGTCGCTGTACGAAAGGCTCGGGCCTATGCTGCAACGTGAGGATATCGAGGTTTTGCTTGCCGAACAGGCCCGTGCCTATGCCTTGCTCATGTGGTTGGGAGATCAAGCGCGTACGAGCCCTGAATGGTTGGGCCCGGCTGCGATCGAGGCCCTGAAGAAGCCCTTGTCGGCTCGAGAGTGGACCCTGTTGAGGCGTGAGAGTATCCCAGGCGAATGGCTCGGAGCCGAGCCGCTGCAAGAGTCGTTTTGGCGGCTCTTTTCATCGTTTTTTGAAACCTCTTTTCGAGTCACTCACCTCGATTTCGGCGACGTATTGCTCGACTCGAGCATCAAGACAGGCGTGGAACAACAAGGGCATTCTACCCGAGGGGTCGATGGTGCTGTGGCCTTGGCGATCAAACACTTGGCTGGATCAGAGCACATCTTTGTCACCCCAGAGCAGGCGCGAAGGCTCGCAAAGCGTTCGAATTTGCGTGAGCCGTCACTCGTGTGGGCCTATGTTTGGGAGCTCGATCGCCGCGCTCGGGGAAAGGGTAAGGGCCCCGTAAGTTGGATGATCTGGCGGGCGCTTCCGAGGTCAACGCGAAAAGAATTGGATGTAGAGCGTGTGTGGCAGGCTCGTTCTCGCTTGATCGAGGCGGCGAAAGCGACGCTCGAGGCGTGATTCCAAGCCAAGAGATTCGGTCGAATGAGGGTTAGAGTGAGCTGGTCGGGGCGAGCCGTTTTCGCAAGCATACGATACCTAGCATCAGGCAGAACCAGACTGTCCCGGCCCATGCTGTATCCCATAGGGTTTGGGTCCACACGCGTTGGGCATTCAAAGCGGTGGCTGCGCCACATGCGCCAGCCACCAGAGGCAAGACCAATAGATGGCCGAGCGCTCGCTTGCGAAGAGGCGCGGGCGACGTTGGAGCCCGTTCTATGCGGGAGCGTATGAGGTACAAGTACAGGCCCACGATGGCGAGCCCCAGGAGGCTCGAGCTGTGTTGGAGCAGCTTTGACAAGAGCATTGGGTGCTCAGCGGGCCCAATCAGCTTACCTGGATAGAGCACGCGAGCTGGCCACATCCATTCGTGCGTAAAGCCATCCCACAACTGGTGTGTGCCCGCTCCGATCATGATGGCCGCGCCCACGCGGAGCCAATCGACGAATCGGGAAGGCAGTGTTCTTGGTCCAAAAAGTCGGGCAGCCAACGGGTGCCACTTTTCAGAAAAATAAGGCAATACAAGAGGTGAAATGACGGGCAGGGTCAGCGCTTCTACATACAAGAATGCCAACAATCCGATGGGCAAGCAGAAGTACAACAACCCAAGCGGTCGATGCGTAGAGGCGCCTTTGGATGCGAACAAATAGACCAGATCGGGGGCAGTGCTACCCACAACCAACGCCGGTGTCGAGAGCTGCTTGACCCAAGGAATATGTCGAAGCGGCAAAATCGCGGCTGCATGCGAGGGGAAGGTCAATGGCATCGGGGTGGCGTCGCAGACTGTGTGTGGTGGTCACAGCTCAGCGCGAACCCTGCCTATCTATCACGAGCGACGATCACGAACGCATGAACGGCACCAAACGCCTACTGGCGTACGTACGCGATAATATCTTTCAGGTCTTGTTGAGAGAGCTCACTCGGCTCGAAAAATGGCATGGGGCCGGGGTCTTCTCGGCGATGTCCCTGAGCGTATCTCCACTTCGTGGTGTTTCTTTCCACGGGGTCGCCGTGAGATAGGGGTGAGCGAATAACGCTTCGATTTCTTCGAGCAGAGCGATGAGCTGTTCTGCTTGTCGAATCAGGGATTTCAATCGAACGGGTTGTGTCCCGGTTCGTGCGGCATCTGCGGCTGAAAGCAACAGTGCGGCGAGCCCTTCGCGCAAATGCGCGGATGGGCCCACCAAAGGCGATGGCGCTGTCGGGGCCCGCGCGAGCGATGGCTGCAATGAGCTCGGTGGTTTGGAAGGCTTGGATGGCGCAGATGGCGTGGCGGGTGCCGAGCTTGGGGCGCGACTGAGGGCTGAACGGTCGCCGAAATGCCCCATATTTCCCTCGGCCTTGGCGAGGAGAATATTGCAGACTTGATCGTGGGTTGCGCGAATCTCTACGGGGAGATCTTGAAAATGGAGCTCGGCGTCGGTTGCCTCCTTTACCGCCGAGAGGGCTTCGATCGTGGGGGATTCGAAGCTGGCACCCGACTCTTCGAGCTTGGTACGAAACAGCCCCGCAGCTACCTCGGCTACGTCATCGGGGGTTGCGTTCACACCAACGATATTCGAGAGCCCGCTTCGCAAGCCTTCGAAATAGGTCGAAACGAAACAGTCCAGCATTCCGTCTCGCGCTTCGTGAATGTCGATCTCGGGCTGATCCAACCGCGCGCGCAAACGGCTCACGTAGTCACGAGCTGCACTGCTCTGTGCGGCTGACGGGATAGGCGAGGAGAATGACGATGACATGGGCGCTTGTGGGTGTGCTGACAACGTTTTCATGTGGTTTTTTTGCTCAGAGAAATAGGCGTGGACAGCATGGCAATCAGGCGTGAATCGATGTCGCGTGCTCGCGCGTTCTCGTTCACAGGCTCAACCTCGGACAATCGCTCGAGTACATCAAAGCCATCCGAAGGCCGATGCTCGGGGTTCTTCGCCATCATGGCCGCCACGAGCTTGGCCATCGAACGGGATACATGTGCCGCCGCCGCGAGATCGGGGATAGGATCTCTCTGGTGTGCAAGCATGGCCGCAAGCGGGTGTTTCGAGGTGAAGGGAGTCGCCCCGACAACATTTCGAATATCGTGACACCCAGAGAATACACGTCGGCACGTGAGTCGATCGCGCCGCCCGCGGCCTGTTCAGGGGCCATATAGTCTGGGGTCCCCAGGGTGGTGGCGGTGCGTGTGATTCTCGAAACGTTCGAGGAGTGAACGAGTGAGATTCCAAAATCCAATAGTTTGATCGACTCTCCGAGCCCCCGTGTCGACAGCATCACATTGGCTGGCTTGATGTCACGGTGCACGAGCTTGGCTTTATGGGCTGTACCAAGTGCGTGAGCGAGCTGCCGAACCAGAGGGAGCAACCTGGCCTCCGAAAATGCACCGTCAAGAAGCGCAAGATCGAGTGGAGTGCCTTCCACGAATTCCATGGCGTACCAAGGGGTGTCCGAGTCTGTCCCCGCGTCGATCAGCGCGACGATATTCGGGTGCTCGAGGCTGCTAATCGCCCTTGCTTCTCGATGAAATCGACGTACGGCGTCGGGCTCGTTCAACGCGGTTTCGGCGAGCAATTTCACTGCGACGCGGTTTCCGAGAACCACGTGGCGCGCAACGTGGACAACGCCCATCCCTCCGCGACCTATTTCGGCACCCAATACCCAGCGCCCGCCTAGGTTCCGTCCTTCCCACGATGTATTCGTCATTCGCGTCACTCGCCTTGGCTCGCCGGCCTTCACGACCGTGGCAGCCGACGACTGTGCGAGCCTTGCGCCAACAGCTCCAACGCGACGAAGCGCCTGAAATCACGTAGACGCGAGAGAATCTTTTGATTACGAAAAGTCGTTGTTTACGAAATGTCGTAATCTTGTTTGCGTGATTTCGTAAGTCAATGCCCGGCGATGATCGGAATGGGCTCTATAGGGCGAGGGCGGTGAGCACCGGTGTGGCCGCGATGACAACGACGGCCAGAGCGAAGGCAGGGGCGCTGATCTGAGCGGCGAAGATACGCTCGGAGATCGTGCCGAGCTCGATACGTTCAATGATGGGTTTGACGTCGCTTCGATAGGCGTCGGTTGGCGAAGCGAGCACGACAATGATGTTGGAGCCAGGAGCGAGCTCGTTGGGTGCAGTCCACACGGTTTGCCCGTCGACTTCGATAGAGCGATCAGGGCGAACGACTGCGTCGCGGCATTGCTCTGGGTCACCAGGCAGCGCGGGGCGGGCAGCGGGCTTCCGCAAGATCGCCAGCGAAACAATCGCCCCCACGATAGCGAAATGAAGGGTGACTGTCGGTGGCCGGAGAGAGTCGCGAACAGCGATGGGGCGAAGCAAATCCGCTTTGGCTGTTGGCTGTATTCGATAGGCCGCACTCTCGTCGCGAGCGACCATGATCCAATAGTGATGCTTGTCATCGAGGCGAATCGTCAACGGGGCGCAGGTATGAAAATCGTGCTCGGGGCCCGCGTCATTGCCAGACATCACCCGCGAAACTGTGTCGGGTGAGACGCCAGGCTCTCGAATGGACAACGCGCACATCGAGCGACTTCCAGATCTTTGGATCTCGAGTGACCCCACGACGACCGATTGAGAGTGTTCATCGGTGTTCTCGAGAGAAGGGAGCGATGCGATGATGGGTAGAGACTCAATATAGGCTTCAGGGGCATACAGTGTTGGCCATAGGATGAAATAGGCCGAAGCTGCCAGTGTAAACATAGCGATGGTCTGGGCTGCTCTTCGCATCGGCGAGACCCATCGTTCGCCATCTCTGAGAAGTTGTCGACGCACGAGAACCCTCGAAACCAAGGCTATCAACAAGGTGAGCAGAACGATTCCGAACGACAGGACAAAGCGATTCAGCGGCTCATGAAAAGCGAAGTGTGAGCTTGCGGCAATCGGAGCAAGCCATTCGGTGGCTGTGAGCAGAGCCAAGGGGATCGCCATCGGAATCATCGCAATGTGTAGAGCAGCTCGTTCGAGCGGCACCGCCGAGTTACGGCGCCAGATGGCGATAAAGAGCATCAAGCAGACGCTCACGCAGAAGGTGCGACCCGCTGACTGAAAAAGAGTCTTCTCGAGTGCGCCGCCTAGCAAGATGGCCAGCAACGTGAAAATACTCGTCATGCAGCCGAACCCCTGTTGAAGCGGTGGGTTCAAAGGCACGGGGGTGGAGTTTGGCACGGCGCCGCGAACCGAGAAGGCTACGGGATGCTTCCCGAGTTTGTGGTAGACCCCGCGGCCATGTCTTCTGCGTCCACCCAGACTGTTTCGGCTGTTGTGCCGCCGGTTCGTCCTGAAGTCCTTGCGCCAGCGGGTGATGATGCTGCGATGAGAGCCGCGGTGCGAGCCGGTGCGGACGCGGTGTATTTTGGCCTGCAAGGGTTCAACGCTCGGGCTCGTGCGACCAATTTCGATATCGACGGACTATCTAAGACACTACAGTTTCTCCACGAGCACGGCGTGCGCGGCTATGTGACGCTCAATACGCTCGTGTTTGACAGCGAGCTCGGGGCAGTCGAGGCGGCGATTCGTGCTTGTGCGGCAGCAGGCGTCGACGCTGTGATTGTCCAGGATCTGGGGGTGGCTCGTTTGGTGCGAGAAATCGCTCCCAGCATGCCGATTCATGCCTCGACCCAGATGACGTGTACCGACGCCGCGTCCGTTGCGTTGGCCCACGAGCTCGGGGCTTCTCGTGTGATCTTGGCGCGCGAGCTGTCGGTCACCGAGATCGCCGCCATTCATGAGCAAACTCGCTCTTCAGGGGTCGAGCTCGAGGTATTTGTTCATGGCGCCTTGTGCATCTCGTACTCGGGTCAATGCCTTACGAGTGAAGCGATCGGAGGCCGCAGCGCAAATCGCGGGGCATGTGCACAAGCGTGTCGACTGCCTTATGAGCTCGTGGTGGATGGTGAGCTACGAGATCTCGGCGACAAAGCCTATTTGTTGTCTCCCGAGGATCTCGAAGGCTCATCGATGGTGCCTGGTCTCATTGAAGCAGGGGTGCGCTCACTGAAAATCGAAGGGCGTCTGAAGGGCCCCGACTATGTGGCTGCGACCACGGCGCTGTACCGACATGCGATCGATGCCGCCATGGGCGTACGAGAGCCTCTCGATGAGCGCGAGCGTCGTTCAGCTCTTCAGACGTATTCTCGAGGCTCTGGAGCAGGTTTTCTCGCTGGCGTAAATCACCAGAGGCTTGTCGAAGGTCGCGCATGTGATCATCGAGGTGTGCTCGCTGGCCAGTGCACTGGAATCACACGAGCTCGCGGAAAGACCTTTTTGGAAATCACCACAGAAACCCCTATGTCTCGTGGCGACGGGATATTGGTCGAAGGTGGCTTTGCCAGCGAGGGTGAAGTGGGTGGACGTATATGGTCCATTGCTGTCGGTGGGGCTGAAAAAGAAAGTGTACAAGCCGGCCAGCGCGTCTCGGTTTGGCTTGGCCCTGAGCGTCGTATCGAGAGTGATGAGCTCGTTGGCCGCCGAGTCTGGAAGACCGACGATCCGGCGAACCAGAAAGAAATCCTGCAACGAATCGAGCAGGCGCCTCAGAAACAGCCTATCGATATCGTGGTTACGGGTGAATTGGGGAAACCTCCTCGTTTTGAAGCATCTTCTGCGCTCGGGAAGGTCTGTATCGACGGTGAACTCCTGCTCGAATTGGCACGAACGACGCCCACGAACGTGGAGGTGCTCAAAGAAAAACTGGGCCAGCTTGGCGATACGCCCTTCGTGCTCCATGGGCTCGAGTCGAAGTTGCCCGATGGCGTGTTGATTCCGCTGTCATCGCTGAAAAAAGCGAAACGAGCTTTGGTTGATGCTCTTTTGGCTCGATCTCGTGTGTCCTGCTCGACGACGACCTCCACCTGGCAGAGTGTCGAGGCAGCACTCACCCCACACGAGCTCAAACCACTCGATGCAGGCCTGTATGTCTTGTGCCGAACCTTGCCACAAGCCGAAGCTGCGCTCGATGCCGGGGCTTCTGGGGTATATCTCGATTTTCTCGAGCTGACGGGCCTTGGGGCAGCCGTGCGAGCGCTGAGGCAGCGAGACAAAACTCCCTATATTGCCGTGGCTCCGCCCAGGATACGTAAACCGGGAGAAGAAAAGATTGACCGATATTTGGCCTCACTCGAGCCAGATGCAGTCTTGGTTAGAGGTCTCGGGGCGCTGTACGAAGGTGCACAAAGCCCGTCGGAGGTACCTCGCATTGGTGATTTTTCACTGAATATCACCAATCGTATCTCTGCGACCGAGGTGCTTTCGCGTGGCCTGCGTGCTTTTACGCCCTCGTTCGACCTTGATGCTTCTCAACTCGTTTCGCTGCTCTCTACGCCATCACTCGCCGGGTATGCCGAGGTCGTGCTTCATCACCCGATGCCGTTGTTCCATATGGAGCATTGCGTGATTGCGGCGCTGCTGTCCTCAGGAAAAGACCATCTGTCGTGTGGTCGCCCTTGTGAAAAACACCAGCTTTCGTTGCGAGATCGCGCGGGTCTCGATCACCCTGTCGAGGCCGATGTCGGCTGCAGAAACACTGTCTTCCACGCTGCGGCGCAAAGTGCCGCGGGGCTCGTTTCTTCTCTACAGCAATCTGGTGTAGGGCGATTTCGTATCGAGCTTGTGCGCGAATCCCGCGATGACGTAACTCGAATTGTTCAAACCTACACTCGGCTTCTACGTGGTCAGACCAGCGCTGCCGATGTTTGGCGTACGCTTCGCACCGAAGGAGGGTATGGTGTTGTCCGCGGATCGCTCCGGGTTCTCCATGGCGGATGAAAGCGTGACTGGTGAGCAAGTGTTGTCCTCAGGGACACTCGACCCTGAGGTGATTCATGGGCTTTGTGAGCTGGGTGAGGCTTCTGGAGAAGACCTGCTCAGTGAGTTGTTGCAGATGTTTTTGAACGACCTGCCTCACCGACAAGAGACGATTGCAGAGGCTGTTTCAGCGGCTGATTTGACGAAGCTGCAACGAGAAGCTCATTCGTTGAAATCAAGCTCGAGAGCGCTCGGAGCCATGATGTTGGGTGAGCTGTGTGCCGCCCTCGAGCTTGCCGCCCGCTTGCAAGATCGCGAGCGAGCAAGAGGTCTCTTGCCAGGTTTGTTTACCGAGCTGTCCGTGGTGGAAAAAACGATGAGCGAGCTACTTCGTCGCCACACATCGTCGCGGTGAACGTGCGCGCATGAGACCGGCTTTTTATTCAGGAGGGTATTTCCTCACGCAAGCCATCGCTCGCCCCGAGCATGTGTCGAGTGAGCTGTTGCCCTCGAAGCTGCTCACGCTGTCTCCGTGTCTCGCTCACTTTTTGCCCGATTCTTGGGCGTATACGTGGGCTTCGATGAGCACCGACGAGCGCATGGTGGCCCTCGATGCGCTTGGTGTTTCGCGCGAGGATCTATGGCGTTGGGCCAATGAGATGACGGTGGCTTTCGATGCCGGAGACATTGGTTGGCCAAATGTGCTCCAGTCCTTCGATATTGCCGCCGATTTGTTCTTGAGATTGCCTCTCGAACGAGAGTGGCGCCTGCTGGGTTTGGGCCTTCATGTCGACGACGTAGAAGACTTCATGGGCACCACTGGCTGGACTGGCTCAACACCCCCTGGAATCGTCAAAGCCCTACGCGAAGAAACCCCGATTCGTATGGGTGGGGTCGCCCTTGGGTTCGAGGTTCTCGGAATGGAGAACGCATGGCTTCACTCGTGGCTCTGCAACGGTCTCGAAAGCGATGCCGCGTCTCGTCTTGCGGTTAGGCCCAATGCTTCGGGGCTGATTGCGACACTCGAGGATGCTCGCCGCGCAGCCCGTATGTTCAACGACGAACGGCTGGGTGAATCCGTGCACTGGATGCCCTGGTTGGTGGTTGATCACACGAGCCAGGCGATGTCGATGTACACGCGAGAACCCGATCGCGATTGATGCGTGCTGCGGCTGACTCGCCCCGCGTTGACACCACACCAGCTTCGCGCGTACACCTTGACGATGGGTGATGCGCGCGTGGTTGGATGGCTTGGCGCGGCGATGATGACGTTGCTGGCGTCGGGCTGCCAACCGAGCTCACGAGGCGCAAGCTCTCCAGCGAATAGCGGTTCAAACGCGTCCTCTGGCGAGATCTCGAGCGATGCATGTGTGTTCGGACGACCCAACGCCTGCAAGAGCGCCTGCGATAAAAATGACCCCAAGGCCTGTGCAAACCTGGGCGCGATGTACGCCGTAGGTCGTGGCGTCGCGCCCGATCGAGCCAAGGGTGAAGACTTGCTGCGACAGTCATGCGCGGCAGGTGCTTCTCGGGGCTGTGCGGGGGCGGCGCTCGTGCTGATTGCCCGAACCGAAGATGAGCTTCGGACGGGTGGCAAGCTCTCGCAAAGCGAACGACGTGGGCGTGCTCGCGAGGCGATGCAGTTGATGGCCCAAGCGTGCAAGCTCGGTGAGCGCTTCGCGTGCAACGAGATCTCCGCCACCGAAGAGATGAGCAACCTGACGAGCCCGCGCATCGAATGACGCCTGGCGAGCTATGCGAGAAAGCAAGCATCTCTCGCTGCTCGAACAAGCGTGTGTGAGCGGCAAAGGCGGCAAGCGGGTGGCGTGTGGGGCTTCGGCCAAGTGCTATTTCTCCGGCGATGGCGGCGAGAAAAAATCCGACGAAAGCCGCGCTGCCTCTCGAGGCTGTGCTGCGAATGACCCAACGTCTTGCAAGATCTTCGGTGTGCTGATGGTCGAAGGCAAAGGCGTTCAGAAAGATGTTCCGCCGGGGTCAAGCCATCTTGAAGGCCTGTCACCTCGGAGACGAAGAGGCATGCGACGCAATCAAAAGCATCAGCGAGCCAAAAGCGGGCACGGTCAGTTCTTACGGGCTTTGGCTGTCGCGAGCGGTCTTTTGCTCGCGGGTTGTCATGTCGCGACACCCGCGGATCCATCGTCGAAAACATCGAGCGCGAGCACGTCGTCAGGGGCTGAGCCGCTCGCGACGACGTCGACGGTGCGCGGCCCTGTCGAGAAGATGCTCGACACGCTGTTCAGCTCACCAGAAGGCCAGGCCCAGGCCGGCCCGCTTCCTCGACCGCCCTCGCGAGCGCAGCGTCCGTCGTCCAAAGAAGAGCCCATCGAGACGTGCGGGGCGCGTGCTTCGTATGCGTACGTGGCTTCGAAGTACACGTGCTCGGATGGCTCGAACCCGTTTCGTGGCGACGCTGGAGCAGCCCGCGATTCTCGAAAGGGCAACGTGGGCGCAAATCGCTCGGGTCACATCGTCGACCTGTACATCGTGCCGTGCACAGGCGGAGACGAGAAGGTCTACGTCGATATGTACGCAGGCTGCCCTGAAGGTACGTCGCCCTTCTGAGCAAGTGGATCGGTTGGGTGCGATGCATCGAACAGCTCGTCGATGTCGATCTCGACGCTGCTTTCGAGGCGCATCGACGTTGCCGCGGGTGAGCTCTCGGTCGCGGGGGCCGCGGTTGTCGTCGCGCTCGTATCCGCTTGCCCCTGCTCTTCGCGGCTCTCGGCGAGGTAGCGAGCCAGCGCGCGAAGGGCAGCTCCGTCGGTGTCTTTGAACGTCTCTTCGCCGATGGATTGTTTCGGACCCATGGCGCGAAGCTCTTCGATCGTGCGCGCGAGCTCTGCTTTGCCAACCGATTGTGCGTGAAAGTCAGACTCCCATCGAAACACTCGGCCGCCGTTGTGACCGTTGTTGACGAGATGAGCGCTCAGCCCCTTCATCCTTGCTGCCAGCTCAGTCAGTGCGAGTGACGGAGGCACCTGCATCAAGCAACGCACTTCTTCTTCGGTTACACCCATCGCGATCGGTGACGCCCCTGCAGCCCGGCATGCTGACGCAAGCGAGTGATTGAGAAGCGGCACGATGGACGGGTCGAGTCGCGGCGTGCGCTGATAGGTTGTCCAAGACAAAAGCACATAGAGCTCAGGATATCGAAGGGTCATACCCTTCTTATCGAGAGCTCTATGTGCTGGTTGCGTTAATTCGGCGAAGCTCTTCAATAAACCACGATCAGGCTTCGACAGGCGGGTCGGTCGCCGGAGGAACATCGCTGAGCGTCGTGACCGTGGCGGCACCCTCCTGCGTTGCATCGCCTGCCTCAGCGGCTTGTGCAGCGGCTTCGGGGTTCTCTTCTTCCTCTTCGGCAAGACGCTCGATGGCGATGATGCGCTCGGCCTCATCGACGGACATGATCTTTACGCCCTTGGCGTTGCGTCCGGTCTCGCGGATCTCTGCGACCTTGGTTCGCAAGAGCTGACCGCGATCGGTGACGACCATGAGCTGATCGTCGGGCTTGATGAGCGCGATGCCAACGACACCGCCGTTTCGCTCGCCAGCGTCGATCAGGATGATGCCCTTGCCGCCGCGATTTTGGAGACGGAACTCATCGAGAACCGTTCGCTTGCCGAAGCCCTTTTCGCAGACCGTGAGCACTTGATCGCGACCGGGCTCGGTGACGGCGAAGCCGACGACCTCGTCACCCGTTTCGAGCGTGATCGCTTTGACACCCATGGTGCCTCGGCCCGTTGGGCGAACCTGATCTTCCGAGAAGCGGATGCTCATACCCTGCCGGGTGGCGATCAAGAACTCGCGCTTGCCGTCGGTGACCTCGGCCGAGAGAAGCTCATCGCCTTCTTCGACCTTCACGCCGATGATGCCCTTCTCGCGAATGCTGTCGTAGGCAGTGGCTTCGGTCTTCTTGATCAAGCCCTTCTTCGTGAGCGTCACGACGAACAGATCGTCGGTGAATTTCTCGAGTGGAGCGATGGCGGCAACACGCTCGCCAGGCTCCATACCGACGAAGTTCACGATGTTTCGGCCGACCGAGTTTCGCGAGGCCTCGGGCACCTCGTAGACCTTCTTCAGGTACACCTTGCCCTTGTCGGTAAAAAACAAGACGTAGGCGTGTGTGCTGGCCACGAAAAGGCGAGAGACGAAATCCTCGTCGCGAGCGTTGTGGGCGATCTTTCCCTTACCGCCGCGCTTCTGTGACTGGTACTCAGCTGAGGGCGTTCGCTTGATGTAACCGTTGTGAGAAACGGTCACGACCATGCTCTGCTCTTGGATCAGGTCTTCGACGTTGATCTCGGCTTCAGCAGCGACGATCTCGGTGCGACGGGCGTTGGCATAACGTGCCTTCACGTCTTCGAGCTCAGAGACGATCACATCGAACAAGAGCTTTTGATCCGCCAAGATCGCACGCAGTCGAGCGATGGTGTTCGACAGCTCGCCATAGTCGGCAGCGAGCTTCTCTTGCTCGAGGCCCGTCAACTTCGACAGACGCATCTCGAGGATCGCTTTGGCCTGACGCTCGGACAAGAAGTAATCGCCCTTGGCCTTGGCGAGATCGATCTCTTCTTGGGGGCGACCAGCGCGCGTGACGAACGCTTCGAGGCCCTTGAGCGGGAGCTCCATCAAGCGAGCACGAGCCGTCTCGCTATCGGGCGATGAACGGATGGTCTTCACGACCACATCGATGTCGGTGGTGGCCATACCCAGGCCCAACACAAGCTCGCGATCCGCCTCTGCTTGACGCAGCTCGAATCGGCATCGACGGGTGACCACCTCTCGCCGGTGCTCGATGAACTCGTGCAGTGTGTCCTTCAACGACAGCACCGCCGGACGTCCGCGAACCACGCTGAGATTGATGACACCGAAGGTCGTCTGAAGGTCGGTCAACCGATAGAGCTGGTTGAGAACGACCTGCGGGAAGACATCTTTCTTGAGCTCGATGACAAGGCGAATGCCCTCTCGATCGCTCTCATCGCGAACCTCGGCGATGCCTTCGACTTCTTTGTCGCGAACGGCTTCGCTGATGCGCTTGTGAAGACGAGCCTTGTTGACCTGGAAGGGGATCTCGGTGACCACGATCTGCTCGCGGTCGCCTTTGCCCATCGTCTTTTCGACCTTCGAACGAGCGCGGATCGTGATCGACCCACGACCCGTGCGATAGGCCTGCTCGATGCCTGCACGACCGTAGATGAAGCCGCCCGTGGGGAAGTCTGGCCCCGGGACAATTTTCATCAGCTCTTCGAAGCTGAGCTCGGGGTTACGGATCAGCGAGATGGTCGCGGTGATGATCTCGCCGAGGTTATGCGGCGGGATCTTCGTCGCCATACCAACGGCGATGCCCTCGGTGCCGTTCACGAGAAGATTCGGGAACCGCGCCGGCAAGACCGACGGCTCTTCTTCTGACTCGTCGTAGTTCGGTTGGAAATCGACAGTCTCTTTCTCGATGTCCGCGAGAAGCTCGCCCGACAATCGTGAAAGACGACACTCGGTATAACGCATCGCCGCCGCTGAATCGCCATCGACCGAGCCGAAGTTGCCCTGGCCGTCGATGAGCGGGTGTCGCAGCGAGAAGGTCTGCGCCATACGCACCAGCGCGTCGTACACAGACATATCGCCGTGCGGGTGATACTTACCGAGCACGTCTCCGACCACGCGTGCGCACTTCTTGTACGAGCCGCTCGCGTTGATCTTCTGCTCGTGCATCGAGAACATGATTCGTCGATGCACGGGCTTGAGACCGTCGCGAACGTCGGGGATCGCTCGCCCGATGATCACGCTCATCGCATAGTCGAGGTACGACGACCTCATCTCATCGACGATCGAGACCGGTACGCGCTGGGAGATGTTCGAGGCTTCTTCAGTCATGGTGCTCGGGGTTGTTGCTAGTCGTGTGGCGAGCCGGGGGCAAACCTTTGCGCGGTCGCTGTCGACCCCTGGAAAGTGCCCAGATTTCTTGCCTTTTTTGTGTCTTTTCGAAGACCCTCAAAGGGCCCTGGTTCATGCCACACCAAGGCCCCTGAGGTCGGACAAACTATGTCCAAATGAGGGTCACTCAGGACGAAACTTATCGGGATGCGATGCTTGCCCCGATGGCGTCGCGAGCGCGGCTGCTTCGATCGACAACGCAAGCGGGTAGGGGGCAAGATCGACCTTGAATCGACGCGCGTTGTAGAGCTGCGGAACCAGGAACAAGTCGGCGACGGTCAACCCCTCGCCCAAGGAAAATGGGCCCGTGACCCCTTCGCTCTTTCGAATCTCGGCCAGCGTCGTTTCGAGCGCATCGAGCCCACGAGCAATCACACGTCGCGACCACGCGGCTCGCTCTTCTTCGTTCGTGTAGAGCGTCCGCAACACATACAGGTTTTGCAGCGGTTGCGTGCCCGCGTTCACGATCTCGACGAGCTGTCGAGCTCGCCCGCGAAGCCACGCATCTTTGGGCATCAACGCAGGCTGCGGAAACACCTCTTCGAGATACTCGAGGATCGCGACCGACTCGGTCAGCAATCGGCCATCAACGTCGAGCGCTGGCACAAAACCCATCGGGCTTCGCGCCTTGTAACCCGGCGCGTTTTGCTCGCCTTCGAGCAAGTTCACCGGCGTGTATCGCGCCTCGATTTGCTTGTGAATCAGCGCCCAACGTACGCGCCACGAAGATGAGGATCGCCAGTAATGGTAGAGCGTGATCGACATAGGCGAGCACTAACGCGTCGCCTGGGAAGAAGCACGCCACTCGATGTCGGCTACGTGGCGCGGTCTCTTCGAGCATGGGCACCTTGGTGTCGCAAAGCCCGGGTTGTGCCTTCGGGCACCGCGGGTGAAACGAGCAACCCGAGGGCGGATCGATCGGGCTGGGTGGGTCGCCTTCGACCAGAACACGCAGCCGTTTTTTCGATGGATCGGGCACCGGAATCGCCGACAACAACGCTCGCGTGTAGGGGTGAAGTCGGCGCTCGAACAGATCGGCTGCGGGTGCCACTTCGACGATGCGCCCCAGGTACATCACCGCCACTCGATGACTCAGGTACTCGACCAGCTTCAGGTCGTGACTGATGAACAAATACGAGAGGTTTTGTTGCTCTTGTAGGTCTTGGAGCAGGTTGACAATCTGCGCCTGGATCGACACGTCGAGCGCACTTGTCGGCTCGTCGCACACGATGAGCTCTGGGCCTACCGACAAGGCTCGCGCGATACCAATTCGCTGTCGCTGACCCCCGCTGAATTCATGCGGGTATCGATCTTTCACGTCGCGTCGAAGACCCACCCGTTCGAGTAGCTCGTCGACGTTGCGATCGACCTCGGCACGGGTCTTGGCCAGCCCGTGGATCTCGAGACCCTCGCTCACGATTTGACGCACGGTCATGCGTGGGTTGAGCGACGAGAACGGGTCTTGAAAAACAATCTGCATCTTCTGTCGCAGCGGTCTCATTGCGGCAGCAGAGAGATGGGTGATGTCCTGGCCGCCGTACGAGATCGCGCCCGACGTTGGCTCGATCAGCTTCAGCAACACACGGCCGAGTGTCGTCTTGCCGCAGCCTGATTCGCCCACGAGACCGAGGGTCTCGCCACGTCGAACGTAAAGCGAAACGTCGTCTACTGCGCGTACCAGCTTCTCGGTGCGGCCGAACATCCCCGTGCGCACCGGAAAGACCTTCGTGATCTTCTGAGCGAGAAGTAGCGCTTTGCCGTCACCCGGGCGCTTCGGCTCATCGTCATCTTTCGAGCCCGAGGGTCGTGGCTGCGGCGGTGGCTCGCGCGATTCATTGGGTTCTTGCGTGGGCGTGTTCATGAGCGTGCCTCGACAAGCTTGTGAGCAAAATGGCAGCGGGATCGCCTCTGCTCGATCTCGACGAGCGATGGCTCTTCCGCCGCACAACGCTCGCGTTTCAACCCACACCGCGGCTCAAATCGACAGCCCTTCGGAAGGTTCGCCAGACTGGGGACCATCCCTTCGATGGTGGGCAATCGCGCAGGTCGTTCTGTGCCTCGGTGGCGAGCCATGCCCATCGGAGGAATGCTCTTGAGCAACCCCGCTGTGTACGGATGCGATGGCCCTGCGAAAAGCTCTTTCACGCCACTCGTTTCGACGACTCGGCCCGCATACATGACGACGACTTGCTCGGCGGAATTGCGCCACAACTCCGAGGTCATGGGTGATCAACACCACACTCATCGACAGCTCATCGCGGAGTCGCTTGAGTAGGTCGAGGATCTGCGCCTGGATCGTCACGTCGAGTGCGGTCGTGGGCTCGTCGGCGAGCAAAAGATCGGGCTCACACGAAAGCGCCATCGCGATCATCACACGCTGCCGCATGCCTCCCGAAAGCTCGTGTGGATACGCGTCGACTCGTCGGTGAGGGTCGGGCATTCCGACAAGCTTCAGCACTTCGATCGCTCGTTCGCGCGCCTCTTTTTTCGACACGTCTTTGTGCAGTCGAACGGCTTCGATGATCTGCGAGCCCACCGTGTAGACGGGGTTCAAGCTCGTCATCGGTTCTTGAAACACCATCGCGATGCGACGGCCTCGCACCGACTGCATTTGCTTCTCGGATTGCTTGGCGAGATCGACGCCGTTGAACAGCACTTGGCCATGCTCGATCCAGCCCACTCCTGACGGGAGCAAACCCAGGATGCCGAGCGCGGTGACGCTCTTGCCGCTGCCCGATTCACCCACGACGCAAACTGAGCCGCCTTTCGGCACGTCGAAGCTCACGTCATCAATCGCGCGTACTTGACCGCGCTCGGTGCGAAACGAAACGCTCAGACCTCGCACCGAAAGTATCGGATCGCTCACTGGATAATCTCGGACGGACAGCCCAACACGACAGAAATTTCGGCAAGTGGATCCTGCTTCACGGTGTCGCAGATGTTGGGGCAGAGGATGATCTTCGTGGGGTTGCTGTCGTTGTCGTACTGCCAGCCTTTACCCGTCGCACACCCTACTTCTTTGCCGATGGTGACAGGGTCGCCATTCGACGGTGTGTAGCGAACATTCACCTTGTCCGTCGAGTATTCGGTACCGACTTGCGAAGGCAGCGTGAACTCGCAACCCAAGCTGTCGCCACGGATGTCAGCGAGCGCTTTGGCAAAGCTGCCCGCCACGTCGGCGCTGTCGATCTGGATCATCGTGCCTGTCCCGCCCGAGGCTGCGACTGCGTTGCCGAACGAAGCGCTGATCCCTTGCAAGCCCACGACGAACGTTCGCACGTTGCCGTTCTGCAAGAAGAAGTCGACCTTGTTCGTGATGACGTCTTGGTCGAGCACGTTGACTGAGCAATCACTTGCTCCCGGAGGGCCCGCAGGGTTGCCATCCGTGATGAGCAGCACCGCGAAGTTCTCGACCTTGCCGTTTGCCGACGCGGTCTGGCTCTTTGATTGAAGAAGCTGAAGTGAGCCGCCGAGCGCGGTGTAGATCGGGGTGCCAACTCCAGCAGGGTTATCCGGGATCGCCCCGAGGATCGCCGCCGCTTGTGTGTCCGAGCTCGTGCCTTGCAGCTTCGCGAAATCAATCGTTGGCGTCATGAACGGCGTGACGCTGCAGATGGGTGTCGACTGGGGCACCCGCGGAAACAGGTTCAACCCAACGTTGATATCCTTCGATGCAGCGCTCTCGAGAAACGCTTTGAGACCTGCTTTGGCGCCGGTCCATTTTGTCCCGCCGCCTTCGCCCATCGACGACGATTGATCGAGCAGGATCAACAGCGTGAGCGGGAAGCGTGTGGCGGCGGCATCGATCGTTGCACAGCCTTCGGTCTCGACGTCACTTCCGCCGTCGGTTTGGATCGAGCCGCCAGTATTTGACCCGGAGCTGCCTGAAGATCCGGCGGATCCATTCGCTCCTGCGCTTCCGGCAGAGGTGCCGCCGCTTCCGCTTGAGCCAGACGATCCACTCGAACCGCCTGTGCCACCTGTCCCGTCGCCTATATCGCTACCTGGGGTTGAACAGGCCCACGCGAGCAAGACGAATCCTGCCCCCAACAACGCTGCGCGAAGCCCTCGGCGAAGGCGGACAGAAGAAATAGACACGAATGCGATCCTGCCCGTTCGTGAGTTGAACTCAATAAGTTTTCGAGGCGATAGCGTGACCTCTTAGAATCGTGCTTGAGCAACCGCGCCAAACCCCGAAAAAAGAGCTTGATTTGACGCGTTGCGTAGGTGCTTTTCGATATTCAGAGAGGCTTCCCCACCGGCACAATAACGGGATGCCATCTGTCTTTCGTCGGACGTGCCTTGGGGTGTGTTTTGGGCTTGTAGCGGCGACCGCTGTCGCTTGTGCTTCCGGAGACGCCGTAACAGACGGAACTTCGCCTGGAACGAGCGGATCGAGTGGATCCGGTGGTTCAGGCGGAACCGCGGGGACGGGTGGATCGTCAGGGAGCTCGAGTGGATCGAGCGGATCGAGTGGATCGAGCGGTTCCTCGGGAAGCTCTGGTAGCTCGGGCTCATCGGGTTCTTCGGGTAGCGCAGGCTCGGGAGGAACAGGCGGCTCGGGTGGTACCGCTGGCTCTGGTGGAACTGCAGGATCGGGCGGCACCGGCGGCAGTGGCGGCACGGGGGCAACAGGGGGCACTGCGGGCTCGAGTGGATCTTCTGGATCCAGCGGATCGAGCGGCTCATCCGGAAGCTCGGGCACCGCTGGCTCGACCGGGTTCGACTGTGACGCCGAGGGTTGGAAAGACCTCAACGGCGAGGTCGGCGACGGGCCGCAGGGCAGCAACTGTGAGTACGAATGCCCAGTCAAACCGCCGCAGACAACCGACCCGTTTGATGATCCTACGGGCGACCCTTCGCTGCTCAAGGATGAAGACTGCGACGGCAATGATGGCACCGTCGAAGCCTGTGTTTTCGTGTCGGCCTCACTGGGTGACGACAGTGCGGGTGACGGCACCACGACCCATCCGTTCAAGACGATCACCGCGGCGATCTCGTTTGCGGGATCGGGCGTGACCAAACGCCCAGTGTGCGTCTCGGGCGAGGTCTACAACGAGACGATCCAGATGCTCTCGGGCGTCAGTGTGTACGGCGGATTCGATCACCTCGACCCCGTGCGGCCGTTCCAGCGCAAGCCCGTGATCGACTACGACGGGCCAGGCTCGTTCTCGCCTGTTGTGACCACGATCAATGCTGTCGGTACGGGCGTGTATGCTGCGACGATCGACTCCGAAACGCACCTCGAGGGCTTGAAGATCATCGTCACCTCAGAGACCGCTGCGAACGACGGTGCGAGTACCTATGGCGTACGCTTGGCGGGCGGCAACGGGATGTTCTGGATTCGTTGGAACGACATCACCGTGGGCGATGGACACAACGGAGCGGATGGTGCGACCGCTGACACGACCCCAACGTCTGCGGCTCCAGGTGGTAATTCTGGAACGAACGGTTCAAAAAATAGCTGCAGCGGTGGCGGTGGAGGGCCTGCGCCGAGCTGCCAGATCCCAGGTGGCAAAGGCGGCGATGCTGGCTGCGGATCGTCCGCGGGTCAGACCGGTTCATCGGGCGATGGCGGGCTTTCCGGTGGACCCGGCAATGGTCCGTTCCCGTGTTGCTTCGGCAACTTCGTCGGCGGCGATTGCGGTGAGCCGGCGGCGGGCAACGGCACGAGCGACACGACGGGTGGAGCGAACGGTCCACAAGGCCCAGCGGGTGGTGATCGAGGCACCGCGTCGAGTGGATTGTATGTCCCGGCCTCTGGTCTCGACGGCACGCAAGGAGGGAACGGCAAGGGCGGTGGCGGTGGCGGTGGCGGCGGTGGTGGCAAAGGCGGATCTGCCTTTGGCGGTTGTCAAGGCTCCGTTGGATCAAGCAGCGATGACATGGGCGGCGGCGGTGGCTCGGGTGGATGTGGCGGTGTGGGTGGAGCCAAGGGCCGAGGTGGCCAAGGTGGTGGTGGCAGCTTCGGCATCTTCATCGGCGCTGGCAACGCGACCATCCTGAAGAACACCGTGCTCACCGGGAAGGGTGGTAACGGCGGCAAGGGCTCAGATGGCCGAGGCGGCCAGCCTGGTGGTCCAGGCGCATCCGGGGGCACAGACGCCGACAACTCGGCACCTGGTGGAAACGGCGGCGATGGTGGCAAAGGTGGCGCAGGTGGCCCTGGCGGTGGAGGTGGCGGTGGTGTTGTTGCTTGCGTCGCCTACAAGCCAGGCGCAGCAAACATCGGCACGGCGATCTTCGCTGGCTGCATTACCGGCCAGGCCGGAATCGGCGGTGCTGGCGGAACCAACCCACTCGGTACAACGGCGTCGCCAGGCGCAACGGGCACTGCGGGTTCGACGGTCGCGCTTAACTGAGTCGCAGGTCGTGGGGGTCGGGCTCGATTCGAGCTCGACTACTTCACGACTACTTCACGTACAGCTCGAGCGAGGGGGCTCGGCCGAGCGTACCCGATGCGTAGCGCGCTCCTGTTCCCTCGAGCGCGCTTGCTCGCATCACGACTCCAACACGTGTCGCGCGATCACGCTCCGCATCTTGCACGAGCTGCGTGACGTCGATTCGCGCAGGTTGCGGCGGCGTGAACACGAGCTGCGCACTTGCGTCGGATGGGCCTCCCACCGAAGGGAAAGACCCGGACGCTTTCGTGAGTGAAGCGCTGTCGTTCAAACGCCACAGCTCGAGCGGCACTGGTGTTGGGTTTGGCGTCGCGCCGGGCGAAGGCTCGAGCACGATGAATGCGCTTTCGATCTGCTTGATCGATGTCCAGCTACGCGGAAATCGAAGCATCAAGATCGACGTTCCTGAGGTCGCTGCCCCAAACGTAAGCTCTGCCGGCGGTGCGCCGTCGCCGTGCATCTCGTCGAAGTACGCGAACGATTCTGGCGCCACCACCAGCCGACGGGATTGTGGCACCGTGGGCAAACGATCCGCGCTGGTGCAACGCCCCACCTGACAGACTTGATCGCCAGAGCATGGGTCAAGACCCGAGCATGCACGGGGCCCGCGCGAGCAAGCCGCGGACGAGAGAGCGAAGAACACCGTCGCCCCGAGCAAGGCTCGATAAGCCACGTTTGCCTCGGCGCTTTTCGAGGAGAATTTCGGCAGCGGTGAGCTTGCGTCCAGCGCGTGACGACGGAGGTGGCGCATCCTTGCGCGGGCTTACCACAGGTGCGGCGGCGGGCGTTGGAGAAGCAACAGATGCCATCGGTGCAGGGCGAGTTTGGTTAGCGATCTCTTGATGCGCGGGCATCTTGGCTTGGGCCTTCTCTTTGTTTGCGAGAAGGCTCGCCGCGGTCTCGGCTGCGTGTCGCTCAGACGCCGTCACGCGAGCTTCAGGTCGTCGTCGCGTTCGATTGATCGCTGCCCACGCAGCCACCAAGCCATCGAACCATGCGAGCTTGCGTGCCGCGACGCTGAGCAACAGCGACGCCGCTGCGGCAATCAAGAGCGGCATCGTCAACGGCGTGTAAGCAAAGCGACGCGTTGCTCGATCGAGAAACACCCCGTCGAGCGAGTCGCGAACCTTGCCGCCGGTCATCGTTGCCACACGATTCAACAGCGCGCGATCGGTGCCCGTGGGCCGAAGCTCTTCACCCGCGCTGAGCACCGCTCCGGTCGTACCCACCGCTTCGTTCGAGAGCTCATCGATCGCCGTTGCGACGAATGTACCCGGAGACGACAGCGGGATCGTCGCAGCGTATGCACCTGCTCCCACGGCATCGAGCGGCACTTTTCGTGAGAACCCGTCAGGGCCACCGACCTGCACCGCCAGTCGTCGAAACGTTTGAGCGCGACCATCATCTCCGACGACGGTGGCTCGCACATGAAGCTCTCCACCCGATGCATCCGACTCGAGCCGCACGCGAGGATCGTCCGCCTTACGAGCAATGTCTCGAGCCGTTTGGCTGACCATACGCGCTGCACCTGGCCAGGTGGTCCATTGTTGCCCCCAGCGATCTTTTAGATCGCTCGTGAACGCCGCTGAGCGACCCAGACCGACGCTCCAAGTCGCGAGGATCGGATCGTTTTCGGGGCCAACCAAGTGCACACTCGCGCGCGCCTTGGGCATCGTGACCACGTAGCCTTTGAGCTGTGGGGCCGCCGAAAAATCGATGCCGCGCGTCGCTGCTCCTGGAGCGCTCGTCGCCACTTTGAAGTCGATCTCGTTGATCGCGCTCTTCGCTGCGAGGATCGTCTCTTGTGTGAACACCGCAGGCAATCGTGTGGCGTCTTCGATCAAGTAGAAGCGGCCCGTGCCCACCTTCGCGAGTTGCTCGAGCTCTGCGACGTCGCTGCCCTTGCCGAGAGCAACGACACTGGTGGTGATCCCGCGGCGCAACGCTGCCGATACCTTCGCGCGGCACCCCGTCATTCGTTCTGCATCGTTCCCGTCAGCAAACAGCAGAAAATGCTTGAGGTTCACTCGTTCGGCGTCGAGCGCTTTGTATCCCTCATCCATCGCGAGATCGACGTAGATGCCGCCTCCGCCGACCTTCACTGCACGGATCTTCCGAGCGACCTCGGCAGGGTCGAGCACGGGTGACAGCGGGATCGTCCACGAGTTCACCGTGTCGACGTGCGCAACACCCAGTCGATCGCTTGGGCCCAACAGCATGGCCGAACGCGCCGCTGCTTCGTTGGCTAGGTCGAGCTTGGTCACGCTACCCACGTGCATGCCCATCGAGCCCGAGTAATCGATCGAGATCACCTCGGCGAGGCTCGCTCGTCGTCGCTCTTGTTTGATGTCGAAGCTGACCGGCGAGACCTCTTCGATCGATGTCTTCGCATAGCCACCGGGCGCCATACTTCGGTCGCCACCCATCAACATCAAACCGCCACCGAGGTCGCGTGCATAGCTTGCCAACGCGTCGATCTGCAGCGCGCTGATATCCGAGGCTCGGATATCCGAAAGCACCACCACGTCGTACCCCGCGAACCCTGCGAGATCGGCGGGAAACCCGCTGGTGGATGCTTCGTCCACTCGGAAGCCTGCGTCGGTAAGCGACTTCGCGATAAACGCTCCCTTGCCAGCATCCCCCTCGAGAACGAGTGCTGCAGAGGGGCCACGTACTCGCACGAAGCCCGAGCCCGAGTTGTCTTCTGGCGCTTGATCCAGCTTGGGATCGACCGCCGTGATCTCGACATCGTAGCGATGCAAACCCGGCGACGAAGCGATCTCTCGGATGCGAAGTACATCCTCGCCCGCTTCGATTTTTTCTTTGCGTGTGCGAATCAACACGCCGTCTCGCTTGAGTCGCATCTCGATTTCAGCGGGGGCCGACGACGATGTGACGACGCGAATATCCATCGCCTCTTTTTCGTCGGCTCGCGCAGGCATTCGCACCGCAACCACACGAACGTCGGGCACCGCTTTTTGATCCAGCGCGAGCACGTCGATCGGAACCTCGGCTGCGACCGCTCCTGCGGCGGCATCGAGCGGATCTCCTCGTGTAGACACGCCGTCCGAAACCACCACCAAACGGGCGGCGGTATCAGGCGGGATCTCCGCGAGCGCTCGTCGAATTCCCGCTGCGATATCGGTCGCGTCTCGACCCACCTCGATGCGTTGAGGGGTTCGATTGTCACTCTTCGGCCTCGGAGGATCTTCGGTTGCGGCTTCTCCACCGAACACGATCAGGCCGATCCGATCGTCGTCGCGCATCGTGCGCTCGGCTGCGTTGAGCTGGGCGCGAATGAGCTGCTCAGCACCTGGTACCAAGTCGATCGATCGACTTCGATCCAGGAGCATCAACACGGTGAGCTTGTCGAGTGGGCGCCCGAGCTCGGGTGACAACGACGCGAAACCCGCAGTCAGCACCGCCAACGACAACATCAACTCGGTCATCGCTCGTCGAAACGGGTGTTGCCGACCCGTCATCGCCGCCAGTCGCCAGCTCACCACCATCATCGCGATCGCGGTGAGCACCGAGAGCTGCGGGTGGTTGAGGCGCAGATACCGCTCGCTGATCACGTGGGTCCACGCGAGCTCGGTGTACACCAATGGCAACACGCCGAGCAGCGTTGCGCCGATCAGCAGAAAGCGTTTTCGAAGCGATTTTTCGGCTGCAAACGCGATGAAGAAGGCTGTCACCGCGAGCGTGGCCACGAGCGCCAGCCACGGGACAATCTTTGCGATCAAAACCGGAGTCACGAGGCCCTCCGTTCAGGGATCGGCGGCGCAGCGACCGCAACGTTGGCACGAGCAGCGGGTTTTCTCGTCAGCCACCAGACATCGAAGATCACGAAGAGCAACGCGACCAACGCCACGACGTACGACCAATCGGTGTGTGCGTCTGCGAGCTGAGCGGCTTTGCTCACAGGAGCTTGCCCTTCTTCGACCGTGACACTCGTTGGCTTCTTTCGAAGATCGCTCTCGGATTCCGAGGTGAGGTTCACCGGGAGCAGCGCGCTACCGGGTCGTGGCCCCTGCCAGCTCACCAGATAAAACCCAGCGCGTGCGGTCTCGCTCAGCACCGCCATTCCTTCGCGCGCAGGGATTTCCCTTGCGTCCTTTGCTCCGGGGATCTCCACCTTCACTGGGGCGGCTCCGGCGGGCACCGACACGCGAAGTGGCATGCCTGTACGAGCCGCACCGGTTGAGCCTTGAGCGCGATGGTTGCGCGCGATCTCGAGAAGGTTTCGCGAGAAGAGAACGAACGAGGCTTTCAGCGGCCAGTCGCTATCGCCCACATCGAAGCCGAGGATCGTTCCTGTTCGACCCGGCACCGAGGCATCACTCGCCAGCACCTCGTGCTGCGATCGGATCAACGCTTGTGATGCTGTCTCGACCGTCAGTGAGCTCGACTTGATGACGTGAACGCCATCGAGCGTCAGGAAGCGCATGCGAGGATCGCCGTTCGACCAGGACGTGATCGCAGGCTTATCGACCGTGTCGCCCACCTTGATGCCGAGGCAGCTTCCCGCAGGCGGAGCCGTGATCAGATAGTCGCCGAGTGGAGCGATCGGAGGGCATACGCCGTCGTAGATGTAGAGCGCGCCATCCGCGATGCTTGCCTTCGCAACCTCGTCGGGTGTGCCTTTGAACAAGTCGACGAGTGGATCACTCGTGAGGGCGCGCTCCCACCATGGTGACTTTGAATTCGTGACGAGCACAGCAGGCTGCTTTTGCCCGGCAGGCACTCGCGCATACGCCACGTCGTCGACCGGCATCGCGTCGTGCGGAGAGATCTCGAAGAGTAGACCTTTGTTGTAGTCGCCGGGTGCAGGCGCGAACGTGAGCACCACGGGGGCACGCTCACCCGGCTGCAACAACAAGCGTCGTGAAGCGAGAGGCTGATCGATGTTCGCGAGTCGAAGCGTGATGAATACATCGCGCTGCTTCGTGCCAAAGTTTCCCACGACGGCGAACGCTTGGACTTCTTCTCGCTTGGTGGTCGCGTCGAGACCCGAGCGAACGTCGACACGGATGATCCCAGCGTTCTCGATCGGCTCACCCACGGTGAACACTTCGAGCGGAGTGCTCATCCCGCGCATCGAGAGCGAATCGGGGTGGGCAAGTGCGCCATCGGTGAACACGACCACACGACGAGAGGCGCCTTGCTGCTTGAGTCGATCGACCGCAAACGCGATCGCTGCACCGAGATCGCCTTCGACATCTTCGGCCTGCAACTTTGCGATCGCTTCGGCCAGACGCTGCGGATCGCGATCGGGGGCCGATACGAGCTTGGGCTCTCGACCTGAGGCGAGCACCATCGCATCGCTGCCGGGTGACAACGCAGAGAGCGCATCGGTCGCCGCTCGTTTCGCAAGCTCGATACGAGCTTGGTGACTCTGCGGGTCGACCGCGCTCATCGATGCGCTCGTGTCGATCACGATCGCGATGTGGTCTCCGAGGATCGCTCGGTGTCGTGTGGCCGGGCCGGCGAGCGCAAACGCGAGCAGCGCCAAGGCCAAGATCTGCAGGATCAACGGCACCTGCACGGTGAGCTTTTGAAAGGGCGATCGCGCGAGGACATCACGGCGAGCGCTTGCCCAGAGCCACGTCGACGCAACACGCACACGCGTTCGACGCACTTTCAAAATATACAGACCGATCAACGGCACCAGCGCTGCGAGCAGCCATAGCCCTTGAGGTGTGGTCAGCTCGAGCAGCTTCATTCGCCCCTCGTCTGTTCGTCCCGCGTCACGGCCGAACGGTACAACGAGCAGCCGCGTAAGGCACTCAGACGCTTCGAGAAGTGTCTCGACTCATGGGCTAAACGCGACGTGCTCACGCCGATAGCCCAGAAATTTTCGCGCGATTTCGAGGTGCTCGTGGTTTTCGAGGGTTTGCGTCGCTCGTTCGAGCGCCATGTCACAACGCGGCCCGACATGAGCCAACACCCGACGCGAGATGGCTGCCCCGGCCTCTGACTTTACCAACGTGAGAACAGAGGGGTGCCATTCGAACTTTGGTTCGTCGCGGCCCGCGAACATCAAGTCGGTCAGTGGTGTTCGCCGAAGCCACTCGTTGATCGTCTTCAACCAATCTGTGCGATCGACCGCCACGTGCTGCGCAATGTCATGGATCGGCACCTTCGTCTCTCGTGTCGAGACACGACGGATTTCTGGCCAGGCGACGAGTCGTGCGGGGGGAGGCTCACCGCGAACGAATGCAGAGCCTGTCCACCAACTGATCTCTGTATCAATGCGAATGAGCGAGGGGGCTTTGGCAAAGGTGGCATGACGCATCACCACCTCGCCGATCGTGATCGGAGACGGCACTCGCCCCAACGTCGCTCGAACCGATCGCAACAACACCTCGTGACGACCCGAGAACAAAAGCCCCGAAAGAGAATCGTTCGCAGCTTGCAAGAGATCGTTGAGTGCCGACGCCATACGCCACTCGTCGCGTGAGAGCGACGGGACAGCATCGATGGGGACAAGCTCAGCCGCTCGCGCTCGGCGGACTTCGAGCACCTCGGTCAATCGCTCGGAAGGCCATGTTCTTATCTGCGCAGCGGCTTCTGACATACGTGCTGCGAGTCGCGGCCCGATCGGTTTTACGGGTCGAACATCACCGCCCAAAACCACCGGCACGATCACACGCTCGAAGAGCTCGGATGCACGAACGACGAGCGGATCGAGCCGGTTCATGGCGATCGCTACGAGCTGTCTCGCCCGCCGAGTTTTTCTTGCCTTCGCTCTTTGCGAACCGTGGCGATCTCTGAACGCGTTGGGTTCAGGATCAAGATGCCGTGATCTGCATCGAGAAGCGCGATGTCGCCGTCGGTCGCCCACTTGAACAAGCCGCCAACATCGGCGATCGCCGGGATGCCCAGCAGTGTCACGAGGGCGTACGTTCGAGGCCCCATCCCTCGCTCCGAGAGGGCTATCCCCACAGGCTTGAATCGCGCCGAGACCAACACATCGAATACCGTGAGTTGATCCGCCACGAGCAGCGCTTTGGTTGGCAACTGAGCGCGAGGGTCGGTGTCAGCAATCATCACGAGCGCATCGCACAGGTCTTCGATGTCTCGCGCTCGCTCTTCGAGGAAACCATCACCGTCGCTCGCTGCAGCGCGCACGACTCGGCGAGCGACCTGCCCCAGTGCTTCCGCGATGCTTGTCCCTTTTTCGACGAGCCGCGCCACTTCACCACGAAGGCGAGCGTCCGAAACGATATCCGAATACGTGCGGAGAAATGCCGCGTCGATACCTTCCTTTGCGGCTTTCCGAACCAGCCCGGCGATCGCCTTTTCGACCACGTCGAACGCTGCTTTGAGCCGAGCGACATCGTTCTCTGAACGTGCGTCACGACCTCGTGAGGCAGGGCGCTTGATGGCAGAGATCGCTCCTAGCGCGCGACCCGCAAACAGCGGGCGACCCGTGAGCGTGACTTTGCGAGTGCCCCCGCCGCTCTTTCGCGAGATCTTGTCTCGACTTGCGTCGATGAGATCGGCAGCTCGTACCCATGCAGAAATCGTGGCGGCGAGCGCCGTGAGCAACTCGACGTCAGCGTCTGAGAATGGCTCTCGTTCTCGCTGAATAACAAGCGCTCCGAGTGCGCCGCTCTTGCCCAGGATCGGCACCGCAGCGAAGACGGGATAACGCTCTTCACCCAGCTCGGGAAAGCTACGAAAGCCTTCGTGCTCTGGCGCTGCATCGAGTGAAACAGGTCGCAAGATCTCGACGACCGAGCCCACGATACCTTCGCCGACGTGAAGTCGAACCTGGCCGAGTGCCTTGCCCGAGAAACCGACGTTTCCGCGCATGACGATCTCGTGGCCGTCACCTTCGAGTAGGTAGATCGAGGCAATCGGCGCCCTGAAAATCACGGCCAATCGTCGCGGAGCATCATCGAGCCACGAAGCCAGTGGCATCGGTCGCGCGGCGAAGGTCACGAAGTCGATCACTCCGTCGAGTCGCTCGTGTCCGCGTCCGTGAATCCTTGGCTTGACCATACTTTGCGTTGGCCTCGCCTCAGGGATCACCGGCAGCGACTCATCGAGCTGTTTGATCGAGGCCGGGAGCTTGCCCGCTGCGGGTTTTCGCGGGGTCGGCGTCGATGGGCGTCGTGGCGGTGCTGACGCACGCTTCGAGGCCGACGGTGCCGACTTGGTCGATGGGTTCGATGAAGTCGACTTGGAGGGAGGACGAGCGCGAGACGCCACGGCGGTTCGCACTATCGCGCGATGGGGCCTGACGTCCAGCGCCCTTGCATCGATCCTCGTCGATCGACCGGACCATCGAGCCGAGGGCGCTGCATGTCACCCAAACGAGAGCGTCTCGCCCAGTGAATTTCGCTTGCGATGGCCTCGAAGAGATGACCTTCGCCACCCAGCGCCGTGATCGCTCGCTCGATGGGTGACAGCAAGCGAAGCGCATGTGTAACGTCGTCGACGCGTGCGATGTGCATCGTTCTCGGAGACCCCGGCACCGTGATCGCGCTTGGGGCAAGGTCAACGCCCACGCCTCCGACGCTTACTTCGTACGACAACCCTACACTCGCCATCACGTCGAGGTACGAACGACGCTGGATACGATCCTCGTCGTCGACCTCACCGACCGGAGTTTCTGCGGCGCTGCGTTCGAGCTGCTCGACGAGCTGTTGTGTGACGAGATCGAGCTGCGGCTCAGTGCCTCGAAAGAGAAGCGCCCTGGGGCTCAAACAGCCCCGTTGATCGAACACCACGATGTCGCGAGTCAGGTGCTCGATGGCGTGTGCAAGTTGCTCATCGTCGAGACCTTCGCCATCGAGAACGGCTACTCCGAAACCGGCCCCGTGCCCCCACACCGGGACATCAGGCTCGAGGGCCGCACGGAAGGCGTCGATCGTCGCGTCGTGACCGTACACATGAACGCAATCGCCGAGCTTGGGCTCGATGTCGTCGACAATCTCGATCGGTGCCGTTTTCTCGAGCGCGCGTGCCATCAATCGTGCGGTCACGGGCTCTCGCCGAGAGGGGCGCACGAAGACCTGAGCGGTGCTTGCCAAGGCCAAGGCGATGGCGCGCGACGCGGCCACGAAGACGTTTGCCGAGAGCACGACGTGGGCTTGCTTGGCAGGCGGAACCGACTCGATGAGCGTTTGGATATCGTCGGCAGTCGCGTCGAGCTCGAGATGCTCGGTGAGCCCCAGGTCGACCCCTCGCGGAGACAACCCGGTGACTTCTGGCAAGCGGGCGCGAGCCTCTCGCCCAAGCTCGTGAGTGGGGTCGGCAAGCAGTCGGGCCGCGGCGAGCACGGCACGAACCCGAGCGTGGGCTGAGCTGGTATCTGTCATCGGAAGCGTTGCGCGATCTACCGCGTCACCGGCGGTACGTGGTAGTGCTCGCGCCGAATGAAGCTCGTCCTCGAAGGTGGTGGTGTTCGCGCCGCGTATCAAGCGGGAGTGCTGAAGGGCCTCGCGATGGCCGACATTCAGCCCCACGCGGTGATCGGCTCGTCGTCAGGTGCCATCAACGCGGCTTTTTTTGCCGCGGGGCAGATCGATACCGCTTGCGACCTGTGGATGAATCACGTGCCTAGCGAGCGGTTCATCAGCTATCGCCGCCAGTTTACCCCCGGTGCAAAACCAGGGCTTGGTGTCGATGACATGCTCGACGATGTCATTCGTGCCCAAGGCTTGCTCGACATCGAGCGCGCAACAACGGGGCCCATCCACCTGTATCTCACCGCGACCGATATCGACGCGAACGCAGGGCACGTCGCTCGACCCAATCGTGACAACATCTACGAGTGGCTACGAGCCGCGATGGCGTTGCCCGTTGGCTACAACAAGGTGGTCTCGATCGATGGAATGCGTTTCATCGATGGTGGCATCGGTTCGCCTTGCCCCTTCGACTCGAAGCTCGACGAGGAGTATCCGGCTCCGAACGTCGTGATCCTCACGCGGAAATCGATGACGCGAAAACCTCCGCCCGTGCTGTGGGAGCGCATCGCTGTGCGTACCATCGTGCCCAAAGAAGCGCGGAACATCTGTCTCACTCAGCACCACCATCACAACTCGACGATGGATCGCTTGCGTGACGCCGTGGCGAAGGGCGAGGTCATGTTGATCGAGCCGCCCGACGGCATGCCGCTCTCTCGACTTACGCGCGATCCGAAGAAGATCCGCAAAGGCGTAGAGATGGGCATTCGTCAGGGCGAAGCGCTCGCAAAGAAGCTGCGCTCATGACCACTCTTCTGCCGTGATTGCGTGCATCACATGATCAGCCCACGAGCCGGCGATCTGCAGATACCTCACGGCAAGACCCTCTTCGCGAAAGCCCACCTTGGCGAGCACGCGTCGACTCGCGGTATTGATCGGCATCGTCGCTGCCTGCACTCGATGCAGCTTCAGCGCATCGAAGGCAAAACCTAGAGCGAGCCGAACGGCTTCGGTTGTCAGCCCCTGGCCCTGGTATTTGGCTGCAATCCAATATCCGAGCGTGGCCTGTTGGGCTGCTCCTCGGATCACATCCGAAAGCACCAGTCGGCGATGAGCTGACCGTCGACGAGCGACTCCATCAAGAACGCGTACGCACGGTCTTCACGCCACGAGGTTCGCTGTCGCGAGATGGCTTTCGTAAGCTCGACGAACGAGAGCGGATCACTGCCTTTGGGTGCGCTCGGCGACCACGGACGCAGATGGTCGGCGTTGTCGATGAGCAACCTACGAAACCCCGGAATATCCGATGTCCCAGCAGCTCGGAGCATGAGGCGCTCTCCCACGAGCCGCGTGGAGAGCGACGGGATCATCCGAGCGCGAACTCCTCACCACGTTGCGACAGCAGCACCACGGCAAAGTCGTAGCCGGCTGGGATCACTCCGCTTCGGGTGACCTGCACGAACCCATGTTGCTCGAGCTCGGTGACCGCGACGCAGAGCCGTTCGTTGTCGAGCGGAACCTCTCCGGTGGTCGCGAAGATGCGCTCGAGAAGCTCTTCTCCGGACGCAGGTTTGCCACGACGACGAAGCAGTGTGCGCAGTACGGCCATGGCCTCTAGCGAAAGCTCGACGCTCATCCTTGAAGTGCCTCCTGCACGCGCGCTGCAACTCGTGTTGCCGCCTCTGCCACGGGGATCGACTCGAACGATTTTGGATCTCGATCCGCTCGCTTCTTGAGCTCGACAATACCGGCTTTGAGCCCCTTGGCCCCGATCGTAATTCGCAAGGGAATTCCCAGGAGATCGGCGTCCTTGAACTTCACCCCTGCGCTCTCGTTGCGGTCGTCCCAGAGCACTTCGATGCCTTGCGACGACAACGCTTGCTCAAGCTCGGATGCGGCCTGTGCGACCTCGGGCTCTTTGCCGAGCGTGACGATGTGCACGTGGTAGGGCGCGATCGGCATCGGCCAGAGAATGCCCGCGTCATCGTGGTGTTGCTCTACAGCGGCGGCGGCCAATCGAGAAACGCCAATGCCGTAACAGCCCATGACGATGGGGTGCTCGTGACCATCTTCGCCGAGGTAACGAGCGCCCATCTTCTCGGTGTAGTGCGTGCCGAGGATGAAAATATGCCCGGCTTCGATCCCTCGATAGACCTTGAGCTTGCCCTTGCCATCGGGCGAAACGTCGCCGTCGACCACATTGCGTAGATCGACGATCTCGGCCGTGAAGTCGCGACCGAGATTGACATTCTTGATGTGAAATCCGGTGTCGTTGGCACCTGCGATCGCATTGGCCACCACGCTCGCATCTCGGTCAATGAGAACACGACCTTTGAACCCAACAGGCCCCGCATACCCCACGTCTGCGCCGGTCGACTTCTTGACGTCGACATCGGTCGCCATGAACACGGCACCTGCTCCTGCGGCGCGCGCGAGCTTGATCTCGTTGACCTCGTGATCCCCTCGAACGATCGCCAAGATCACTTCGCTGCGATCGGTGGTGTACACGAGCGACTTGAGAAAGCGGTCTCGTCCGACCGAGAAAAATGCGGCCACCTCATCGATCGTGCGCTTGCCTGGGGTCGCTACTTTTTCGAGTGCAAGCAGCTCGACGGCGTCGCGCGGCTGCTTCGTCGGGTCGAGTGACGCCGCGACCTCGAGGTTCGCTGCGTAGTCAGAGCCGTCGCTGACCGCGATCGCATCTTCGCCGCTCTGGGTGAGCACTTGAAACTCTGCGCTCGTGTTGCCGCCCATCGCTCCCGAGTCGGCTGCCACCATGCGGTAATCGAGCTGAAGCCTCGTGAAGATCGCGTTGTACGCAAGTCGCATCTTCTCGTAGCTCGCCCGCGCACCGGCCTCGTCCACGTCGAACGAATACGCGTCTTTCATCACGAATTCTCGACATCGAAGCAAGCCTGCTCGCGGTCGAGCTTCGTCGCGAAACTTGGTCTGAATCTGGTACAGATTCATCGGCAGATCGCGGTAGCTCTTCACCTCGCGACGAACGAGATCGGTCACGATTTCTTCGTGCGTCGGGCCGAGGTGATAGTCGCCACCTTTGCGATCCTTGAGGCGAAGAAGTGTATCGCCGAAGCGATCCCACCGGCCCGTTTCCTGGAAGTACTCTGCCGGAAGCAAGGCGGGCATCAGCACTTCGAGAGCGCCAGAGCGATCCATCTCGGCACGTACAATCGCCTCGATCTTTCGCAGCACGCGCAAGCCAAGCGGCAAGAAGTTGTAGATGCCTGCGCCCACGCGCCGGATGTATCCACCCCGCGACAAGAGCACGTGGCTAGCCCCAACAGCGTCTGCCGGGGCTTCTTTTAGAGTTCGAATCAATGAGCCCGAAAATCGCACCGTCGCCCCGTAGCACGGCGCTGGTTCAAGACGCCATGGCAAGCAGGGCGAGTGAGGCGCTCACGGATCAAACACCACGACGTAGCTGAAGCGCTGGTTTTTGCGCTTGTCGATCGTTGCGCGACAAATGCCCACGGCGAGATTTGAATAGATGCGCGACTTTTTCGATACGCTCAAAAATCTCTTCAAGTCCGTCGCTTCGATCGCGCTGCCCCAGAACGTTTGCGTTCGCCTCGCAGATGCTTCCGTTGTGAGCTTCAACGCAGCATCGAGCGCTTTTTTGTTCTGAGGTGAGACTTCGCCTCGGCAAACGCTTTCAGCGACCTGTTGTGCAGCATCGTTCGCTTCTGCTGAGGTCGTGAATGCAGGGTCTCCCTCTGCTTCACGCAGCTCGTTGAATGTGTTGATGATGGCGTTTCGTTCGCTCGCGAGATCAAACGCGGGGGTCTCCTTCACCGCAATCTCGAACCGACGATACGACTTGTAGCTTGATTGATAATAGTAGTCGGTCTTCGAAGCAGGGATCTCCGCTAGCCCCACCCCAAATCGAACGACCCCTGGCCACAACAGGCGTTCCTTTCGCGAGGGCCTCCTCAACCGAAGCGCCAGTGAGTCCGTTAGGTCTTCAAAGCCTGCGGTTGTCCAGTCTGTCGACTCAACCTGGATGCCCGCGCTCTCGAGCGCTGTGTCGAGTTCGGCGTCGGGCGCAGTCACTTTCTTGTCGCGTATCCACGCGTTGACGTGCTCGGTCGCGATGCTGGTCAATGTTGAGTCCGGGATCATGGGCGGTAGCGAAAACTTCGCTCGTTCAGCATTGAGAATATTGAGAACGGCCTCTGCTGTTGGCGCTGCCTCAGATGGGCTTGGCGTGATCAACCCTGCGTCGGGTGCCTCGTCGATCGGGATACCCACGAACAGCGGAGCCCACGCTACGGTCGATGCCGTCCGCGATTTCGGTCCGTTGTCGTCGGATGGGTCAGAGGCCAGGATTTCGAAATAGTATCGGCCTGCCGTTTGAGGCATCACCACTTGCGCCGCATACGATTCGCCGATTCGCTTCATGAAGCTCTTCTTCACACCCACGACTGGGTCTTCGATGTAGAGCGTGGGCGTTGTATATCCGGGGTCGAGCGTCACGCGGAAGAGCACGCTTTCGCCAGGCTTTACCGCCATCGGCAATGGGTCGAGTTTGCCTGGGCCTCCCGCTGCAAGTGCGAGCTGGTACCAAACGCCGGCACCCAGCTTCATGCGCGCGGCGCCGTACGCGCCTTTGGATTGCTCAACCTTTTTCGAACAGCCACTCATCCAATCGTCGAAAAAAGCTGGTTTCTGTGGGTGCCCGCTCGAGTATGACGAGCACTTGTTCGAGCTCGGACGCGCAACACCAGCCCGCCATAGCGACCACTGAGCGAGACCA
>JAXLYQ010000028.1:0-62576 GCA_046351315.1 Polyangiaceae bacterium | reverse complement strand
AGCGCCGGATCGATGTTCGGCATCGCGCGCCCGTTGAGCAGCACATCCCACGCTTCGCCCGCTTTCTCTGCGGCAGCTTCGAGTCGTCCTCGACCATCCATCACGCCGTTGACCACGCGCATGACGCGATCGTCAGTCATCCAACGCAGGATCGTGGGGCTGGTGGTGAGGCGCTTACCTTGCTCCGAGAGAATGTCCTTGATGCCCATCTTGCGGCGGGCATTAGCACGCCAAATCCTCGCAGCGCTTGTTCGCAACACCGCACAAAAAATTCGCGGTGCCGCGTAGCCAATCACGCGCCAATTCTGTCGGAATTCTTTGCACCAACCGGTCTACGTGCTCGCTCGTCGTACGCTGTCGCGATTAGGCTCGTTGTATGCGAATTCCTCGGCGCACCGAGCTCAGGCTCGCGCTGGCGATCCTGCTCGTGGCGGTGTTGCCTCTCGTCACGTCAATCTTCGTTGCACGCGATCTTGTCGAACGAGCGTCATCTCTTTTTTTCAACGTCGAGATCGGCCAAGAGCTCGAGCGTTCTGTCGATGCTCACGCCGCGCTCGCGCAAGCCACCCGCGAGGTGATGTGGGCCAAGAGCGATGCGCTCGCCGCGGATCAATCTCTTCGAAACGCAGCCGAAGCGAACGATGCCGCAGCCGTTGAAAAACAGCTTCAACAGCTCTTCGCTCGCTACCCTGATACCGCGCGTTTGCAGGTGGTGAGCAACACCGCCGGCTCGCTTGGCAGCGTGGTTCGTGATGCTCCGGTGGATCCGGTCGCCGAGATCGCTCTCGAGGTTCGTCGCCCGCTCACCAATTCAACCTCGGGCCCTGAGCTCGTCGCTTCCTTTGCAGCACCCCGTGCTCGACTGGGAGACGCTGCTCGCGCTGCCGAATTCGCGCACGACTATCACCAGATCGAGCGACAGCGATTCGATATCGAGCGGCTCTATCTCTACGTTTTCGCTGCGCTCGTTGGCATCACGATCGCTCTCTCTGCATTGCTCGGCACGTTGCTCGCCCGTCAAGTCACCCTACGAATAAACCAGCTCGCGCTCGCCACTCGCAGCGTTGCAGCGGGCGATCTTTCGGTGCGTGTCAACGAAGAGGGCGTCGATGAGATCGCCGATCTCGCTCGTGCCTTCAACCGTATGCTCGAAGAGGTCGAAGAGAGCCGTGCCCGCATCGAATTCCTGCGTCGAATCGGTGCATGGCAAGAGATGGCGCGTCGTCTCGCTCACGAGATCAAGAACCCGCTCACGCCCATTCAGCTTGCCGTCGAAGAATGCCATCGACGATACCGTGGCGACGATGCTGCCTTTCGTAAGTTGCTCGACACCACGCTCGAGATCGTTGGCGAAGAGGTCAGCACTCTTCGTCGGCTTGTGACCGAGTTCAGCAACTTCGCTCGTATGCCTCGCGCTGAGCTGGTTGCGGTCGATCTCTCCGAGTACCTCGGCGATCAACGCGCTCGTCTGTCGCTGGGCGACGAGATTGAAGACTCAGAGGTGGTCGGCATGCTCGATGGGGTAAATCTCTCGTGGGACATCCCTGTCGTGCCGGTCAAAGTCGCGCTCGATCCGATGCTGTTTCATCGCGTTCTTTCGAACTTGTTGGCCAACAGCGCGCAGGCGATTCGTGGTGCAAACAAGGGGGGCTCGATCGAGATCACGCTGCGCGAAGAGAGCGACGGAATGCTCACGC
Organism: Polyangiaceae bacterium; assembly: GCA_046351315.1. Taxonomy (GTDB): domain Bacteria; phylum Myxococcota_A; class Polyangia; order Polyangiales; family Polyangiaceae; genus JAXLYQ01. Next base: position 60,879 of record JAXLYQ010000028.1, on the reverse strand, counting down.
TCGACATCGACGATGATGGCCCAGGTATCCCTCTCGAGATGCGTGCCCGAGTGTTCGACCCTTATGTCACCACCAAGACAGAGGGCACCGGTCTTGGCCTCGCGATCGTTCAGAAGATCGTCGTCGAGCATGGCGGTACCATCGAAGCTGCTGAGTCTCCGAAGGGCGGAGCACGCATCGAAATTCGATTGCCCAGACTCGGTACCCCCGCAAGTGACGCTGCGCTCAAAGCCGCTTGAAACAAGCTATTTCGGTACAATGCTCATCCAGTTCAGCATCGTGTATTGATCCTTCTGGCCGACCTCGAGTGTCACGTTGCCATCGGTGACGTCGACGGTGATCGATTTGACGAGGTACGAAGCATCGGGGGTGGTCGATGCGTTGTCGAAGAGCACCTGTCCTTCAACGACGACGCGTTGTTGATCGTACGTGCCGCCTTGCCAACCAATCGAAACAGTGACTTCGTACGAACCGTTTTCGATATCCCAGTTGAACGTGTCGGTGCGACCGTAGTCGTTGTAAATCACGCTCGCTTGCAGCTCGTTCGGTGCTCCGTCGAGGTACTGGTAGAGCATGATGCTGCTGTCGCCGATATAGGGCCCAGACCAGCCAAAACCCTTGTTTGCGTCGTAGGCTGACCAACCGATTTTTTGCCAGGTATGCCCATCGACCACGAGTGGGTCTGCGGTGGGCTGACCCGCAGGATCTTGAAAGTTGAGGTACGTCGGTTCTTTGGCGTGAGCCCCGGGCGGTTTCGAATCGAGCACGGGCCAACCATCGACTTTGCCCTCGAGCTTCGAGCCAAGTTGATCTCGAAGATGCTGGAACGCCGCCGTATCGCGCGTGAACGACGTGGTCGACGACACCGCGCTCAATACGGTCGTATCAACGACGGCTCCTTGGTTGGGTGAGGCCGGAGCGCTGCCATTGCTCGCGAGCAAAAAGTACTCGTAGTCTTCTGCGCCTTCGCGCATGAGCTCCCAGCGGATGCTGCTCACGATCTCGCCGTTGATGGGTGGATACAGCAGAAAGCCATCGCCGTTCTGTTGGGTGCCTTGAACGAGTGGCTCGTTGTACGCGTCCGAACCCCAGCCCGTGACCGAGTAATACGCGAAGCCTTTGATGCGGTACTTCCAGGCGCCCCAGAACGGGATACGTGACTCGATGCCCGAGTGGTCGATCGTGATCGGATTGAAGTGAGGAGGCAGGTCTCCGTAGAGAAAATACCACCAGACTTGCTCACCCATGTCCTGTCGTTGAGCGGCGTAGTCTGGCTTGAATTCCGAGAGATCTGCCCACCAGAGATCGTACGAGTGCCCACCGGCTTCTGCGTTGTTGACGATCTCGGGTTTGGGCTCTTCGCTGACCGCGATACGAAGGTGGGGCGCCGCGGTCTTGCTGAGGTTCGCGAGGTACGCAGCGATCGCGTAGTCGTCGGGCCCTTGGGGCTCGTTCTGAACGTAGTAGTAGCCTTTCGAGGCCCAATCGTGCGCGACTAAGTAGCGTCGATCGCTGCGAGCAGTTTCGACCAAGCTGCATTGTATTCGGTACCCGGCGAGGGTCATCGCCACGAGCTACACCGCAAAACTCAGCGGGGCGGCGTGCTGTTGTCGACGAACTGTACGATCTCGAACGACGGAAATCCCGCGCCGTTCCACCCAGTACCGTCGATGTATTTCGGCCTAGCTGTGAGAAATCATAGGCGTTGTTTTTCAATGAACGACCCAGTGGCGCGTCAATTGATGCCGCCGTTGTAGTTGAGCCCTGCGGCCAAGCCACCCTCGAGGGACAAGCCTGTGCTCGAAGAAGAACGTCGATCTCTTCTCGACGGCCTCGAGACTCGCGCTGCCACCGAGCGCGCGTCCATGCTCGCGTTCCAGTTGCCGTCGAACCGATCTTCGCGGGGAGCGCGAAGTCGTACACGTGAAGCTTCACCGGAACATCGACCTTGCTCGGTGCCGGTCGACGGCGAGAGTCGCTGCAATCGCCGGCTGGGGCAGTGGGCGGAACATACAGGTGAACCAAAACGGCTGGTTCGGTGCGGCTGGAGCTTGTTGCGGGCTCGCCCAGCTTCGCTGGCTCGAGTGGGTCGGGGATATAACTGCTCGGGATCGTTGACGCGTCAGAGGGTGTCGATGGAATACCGACATGACGAAGCTCGATTCGATCGACGGTGCCAGGGCCAGTGAACGGCGTCATCGACAGCGACAGGGCCCGTTTCGTCGATGGACAACGAGCTGGAATACCGTGCTCGTTCTGGCTGCGGGTTGATCGAAATCGCGTCGCCGGTGCTCGTGGGCGAGTTGCCTCACGAAGCACTTTGTCCATCGTTGCGTTGTCCAGCGTCGCGCCAGCAGGCGAGGGGAGAGCAAACGTCATTGCTCCGGTCGGCGTGCACGTGGTGCACACTTGCCCTCCGGCAGCGCCGGCCGAGCCAGAGGCACCCGAGGCTCCTGAGGCGCCTGCAGAGCCACCTGCGCTGCCTGAGCTGTCATCGTCACCACCACATGCGGCGATCGTCAGCGCGAGCGCGAAAGCCATCGAGCCCAACACCTGTGAGGCGACGTGATGACGTCGATGCCGCTCACGATCGTGATGGGTTGTCTGCAGACGGTCTCGCGACAAGAACCAGCGGATCGCGCGGTGCATGTCGCGAGAATACACGAGCGAGGGTCAGGTCTCTGCTTCTTCTTCGAGCTCGTCGAGCAGCTCGCCAGCGCGCTTCTCGTCGATGCTAAGACGGTCTGCGAGATCGTTGAGAACCTCGTTCTCGGAGTCTGCGATCTCATCATCGGCAAATGCGACTGCCGCCGCGAGCACGAAGGCAGCCTCTGCCGATTCGGTCGAGGTCTTGAGCACGGCCGCCACTGCGTCGAGACGCTTGGCTTGGCCCTCGGTCTTCAATGCGTTCTCGAAACGAGCGGCACTCTCTTCGACGAAGGTGGTGCTCAGCAGGCCCGCGGTGAGCTCTCGGAAGGCTCCACGGAACGCATCGCGCTCGGCCTCTTCGATCTTCTGATCTGAGGCGATCATCAAGAACATGGTCTCTGCGACCGCATCGAAGAGCGCCTTGGCGACGTCATCGCCCTCGAGTGGATGACCTTCGACGGGCGTCGACGTGTCGGCCTTTTGGCGTCCGACGGCGAGGAGGTGATCGCGAATACGCTTAAGGGTCTTATTGGGAACGGCTTTGATCATGTCGTGAGGTTCCGAGCTGCGAGTGAATGAGACTCAGCGAGAGCGGCCCTTGCGTCGCTCTTGGATGAAGCTTCGTGCGGCTTCGAATGAGCTTTTTACGCCGTCGATACGTGGTCGGAATGCGATGACGATGGCGTCGTCTTCGGCGACCAAGCTGCGAATGGCGAGTGACGGGGTGATGATCGCGAGCAGATGCTTGACGTCTGGATTGTTCGCGAACTTCTCTTCTTTCATCAAGTCGAGAACGATGCGGTCATCACCCGCTTCGATGATGGCTTTGGGGCGCTTGGGGATGAACTTCACCAAGTTGCCGGGCTTCGAAAGATCGAGCGCACCCGATTTGATCAGCACCGCAACGGGCGCGTCGCTTTCGGCTTCGAGCTTGAGCTTCACATCGCTCAGTCGAATCTCGATCTTCACTTGCTCGAGCGTAGCGTCGATCGAGTCGATCTTGATCTTTGCTTCTGCCCGAAGCGGAGTGCCCATCGCATCGACGGTTGCGGCCGCTCGGAGCGAAGGCGAAAACGCTTCGAACACCACATCTTTCGGGGCGTTCTTACCCTTGAGCTGTTTGACCGCGTAGCGCAGCACATCGAGTGGGATCGTGACCTTCAAGCCCGCCGCATTGACGGCGTACTTGACCAAGATCCCCGGGTGTTGCTGGATATAGCGGATGGCCGCTTGCACGGCGGCTTTTGGGTCAAGCATAGGCGCACCCTACTACAAGAAAACGCCTGTCTACAGGACTCACGTTCGCACCCTTCTTTTGCCCCATGTCGCCTTGTCTACACCTCGTGGGTGACCAACGGTTTTGCGGCGAAAACGAGTGCGTTCGGGGTTATCGCGAGGCGTGCCAGTGCAGCGATTCGAGCGTGCCCACATCACGCAAGAAGGACTGATCGTGCGGCCCTGGCGGCACCCTCAATGTGGCCGGAACGTTCTTCGACTTGAGCTGCGCTGCGAGGATCTTGCTCGGCTCGAGATAAGGGTCACCCGAGCTCGATTCGACGTGAATCGCTTTCAATGACCCCGATTCATACGCCGAAGCGATCATCGACGCGTAGACCGGAGCATTGTCGTTCGTCATCGCGGGCTGGATCATCCCGAGCGCGCCGAACCTCGAAGGGGCCCGTTTGAACACTTCGAGCGCGCCAAAACCGCCAAGCGAGCAACCATCGATCGCGGTCGACGTGGGGCTGGTGTCAGCGCAATCGATGTCGCTCTCGACCTTGGCGAGCAGATCGCCCGTGATGAATTTGGCGAGCGCATCGAGAGCGGGCACCACCTTGATGGCCCATACGTTCGCAAGGTACGGGCACACGATCACCAGACCTGGAAACGCCTTCTTCTTCAGCTCGTTCGTGATCTCTTGAGCTCGTTCGCTCGAGAGGTAATTGCCCTTCTCGACGCTGACCAACGGTGGGTTGCGAAGCCGTGTGTAGCTGGTGCCTGCACCGTAGCGATCGATCCAAGCAAACACTCCGGCCGTTGGGCCTTCGAGAGCTTCTCCGAGACCGTGAAGCAACACGAGTGTTCGAACTTTTTCACCCGGTTTTAGGTGCGTGGGGACCAACACCGAAGCTCGGTGTATGAAGGGTGTGGTTTTCGAGAACGTCCAGTCAAAAACCTCGAGATCGGTCGTTCGCGGTGGCGGCGTGAACCCAGGTGCTGCCGAGGCGACTCGCGGAACCCATGGCGCCCCTGCTACCCACCAGAACCAGCGCCTCCTCGAGACCGGCAACATGGCTAACAGATCGGCTCCTACATCGAGCAGCTTGCTCGGAAGACCCTGGAGCTTTTCGATGGGCAGATACGGAGGGGCTTTGCCGCACTCTCGCACGAGCTGCTCGAGCTGATTGACCGAACGAGGGCCCAAGATGGCCGATGAGATCTTCGCGTTCTCGAGCACGAATCGCAGCGATGCTCCGCGCATCGTGGTGACTTCACCGCCGAGCAAAAAGCGTACGGCCTCGAGATGTTTCAAGCGCCCGTTGAGCTCGTCGGGTGTCCAGCGATCTCGGCGGTGATCGTCGGCTGCGAAGGTTTTGCCCGAATACCACATGCCAGCGAGCAGACCGTACGACAGCACCGAATGAGCAAGCACGCCCACCTCGTATTTGACGATCTCGCCGATGATCGAATGAAGCTCTGCGCCCGAAAGCACATTGTACGGGAACGAAATCACTTCGGCGCCCAGGGACATCGCAGTACGAGCTACCTCGGCGCTGCTTGTCGAGACGCCCCATGCGCGGATTCGACCATCACCTCGCGCTTGACCCAAGAAATCACGCGTCGAGCTCTTCACGACGGCAGAGACCGAAGGGTTGTGAAGCAACAACACTTCGATACAGCTTCGTTGAAGCCTCTCGGAGGACTTCTTGATCGTCGCATCGAGATACGCCGGATCGAACCGCTTCGTGGCCACCTCGCCGCTGCGATCGGTGCCATGTCGCGTGATGACGATCGTAGGCGCCACGTGCTTCGAGAGAATCGTACCGAGACGACGCTCCATCTCTCCGCGGTTGTAGGCATCGGACGTGTCGAACGTGTTGATGCCGAGTGCGAGGGCTCGCTCGATGGTGGCGTCGGTTTCATCCTCGCGATTGGCGCCGTACCCTTCGCCCGATAGGCCCCACGTGCCGAGTGAGAGCTCGGTGAGCTCGAGGCCCGTCTTGCCTAGCTTGCGGGGGCGCAAGAGCTTCGGTGCAGTGGGGCTTGGCGAGGCAGCGGATGGGTTGCTCGAGTTGTCTTCAGTCGGCACGGCGGTGTTCTGGCAGCAAGAGCGAATGCGTCACGTGAGGGACAGGCATGTGCGCCGCGTTCAGGTCGCGACAAGCACGCCAACGATGATTCCGATCGCAGCGGCAACGACTCCGACGATGAGCCAAAGCCAAGGCCGCGATTCAGCCGACCCTTGAAGCTGCTCAGGAGTCACCTGCGCCGTCTGCATCAACGCTGGGCTCACGCGAATTTGAGCCGGAGTGGCGAGCAACGCGAGGCGGGGGTCAGAGGCAACGAACGGAGCGGTTGCGCCGAGTGGATCGATCCCGTTGGACTGTTTCGACGACATCAATGTGTCGCTGGTTGCAATATCGAGCGGCGGCGGAGGTCGCATCGCCGAGATCGCATGAGGGTGTTCGAGCGCCTTCAGCAACGCCTCTTCGAGAGACGCTGCGGTGGGGTAACGACCTTCACGACTTCGCGACATCGCGTAGAGAGTGACGGCTTCGAGCGCTGCGGAGATGCCCCGCTCTGGGGCGCGCAAACGTGGTGGGATCAGCGTGCCCGTCAGGTGCGCGGTCATCGTTGCAACACCGGTGTGCTCCGAGAACGGGACGTGACCGGTGAGCATCTCGTAGAGCATCACGCCGGCTGCATAGATGTCGCAACGCTCATCGGGAACATCACCCTTCACCTGTTCGGGCGCCATGTATTCTGGCGTTCCGAAGATCATGTTTTGCTCGGTGAGCTGAGATGTCCCGATGCCTGATTCACGCAGCACTTTGGCGAGACCAAAGTCGAAGACGCGCACGCGATGCCGCCCATTGGGCATGGGCTCGAGAAGCACGTTGGCAGGTTTGAGATCGCGGTGAACCACGCCTTGCTCATGCGCGGATTTCAGTGCGCGGCAGACCTGGATCGCAATGTCGACGCTGTCAGGTATCGACGGCGCGCCGTGGCGAGAAAGCTGCTGATCGAGAGCGATCCCGTCGACCAGCTCGAGCGCCATGTACAGGCGCCCTTCGTTGTCTTCGCCGGATTCGATCAACGGTACAAGATGCTCGCCTTTGAGCGTACCCAGAATGGCGGCTTCACGAAGAAAACGCCTCGTGACCTGCGTGTTCGAAACGAGGTGTCGATGGATGACCTTGAGCGCGACAGGGTGCTGATCCGAGAGGCGAACGGCCTTGTATACGGCGCCCATTCCGCCAGTGCCGATGCTCTGTTGAATCTGGAATTTATCCGCGAACGTCGAGCCCTCTCGTGATGCCCACGACGACGCGAGAGCCTCGACTGTCGTGGGCTTGCTGGCGCGAGGATCGCTCATCAGCGCCCTCGTGAGCCCAGCTCACATGCGTCGAGAATTTTCGGAGAGTAATAGGTCGGGTCGAGCTCGACGGTGGGGTCGAGCTCTCGCCATTGTCGGCACGATGCGCCTGCGAGACCTGGCGCATCGAGCGCGACGTACGCCTCGACGAGCTGCTTATGAATCATCGCCATCTGGGGCTTCGACAGCTCGCCGTAGGAAAGCATTTTGGCGCCCTTGGTCACGGCGTCGACGTACCGACCGCTACGGAAATCGTTGAGCAAGGCGGGCATCTCGTTGTCGGCTTTTTTCTGGGCGTCGCGACTCGAGCCACCACCTTCACTGCGCTCGAACGCCTCGGCAGAGAGCGCATCTTCTCGACCGCGATCACTGAGCTTGAGCGTCGAGAGCGGTACGAGGACCACGTCGCCTTTTTTGGGCGGATCGCCTTTCAAATGATTGTAGCGATCGAGCATCCACGCTTTCTCTTTCACCCCCAAAAAACGCTGCGCGATGCCGATGAGTGAGTCACTCGGGCCAACCACGACGCGAAGGTTGTACGGGATCACGATCTCGGTGCCTTCTGCCGGCGGCATCCAGCCATTCGAATCGTTCGCTGCGGCCAGTACGTCGGCGCGTTCTGGATCGCCGAGCAGTTGTGCGGCCAAGCCCGCCCATGTCTCGCCTGCGTTGACTCGACGATGCGACAACGCAGGGATTTCCAGGCGCATTCCGGGCGTGATGGACACCCCGCTGCCTGCGTCGAGGCCGTTCGCTGCCACCAAGACTCGCTCGAGCTCAATCAAGCCGTACGCGCGCTCAGCAATTTGAGCGAGCGTCTCGCCTGGCTGAACGATGTGTGGGTATGCACGTGCCGCAGGCGTGATCGCAACCACGCCCAACATGGCTGAAAATGCTGCCCCTCGAACGAGTGCGCGATGCTTCTGGTACACGACCATCACTTCTTGGGTGGGAAGCCCGGGATGGTCGTGGGAATCGACGTGGGCAACCCCGGCTGTGTCGTATTCGTCGCGGTTGAGGTCGCTGTGTTCGTCGCCGTGGGCGCGGGGAAGCCAGGAATGCCGCTCGGCATCGTGGTGGGGAAGCCGCTCGGCAATCCGCTGGGCAACCCTCCAGGAATCGCTGGAAAACCAGGGGCTCCAGGCGTGCCGGGCGTGCCTCCGTGGGCTGTAGTTCCTGCGGTTGCCGATGCTCCTGGCGTGCCCGGAGCAGCGGAGGTCGTCGCTCCGGGAGCTGCTGCGGTTGCACCTGCCGATGCTGTGCTCGTGCCGCCTGGCATTGGCGGCGGGGCTTCATCTTTGCTGCAACCAGCGACGAGCCCACAGCCGAGGGCGAAAGCAAAAAGAGCAATCAAGACAGGTGAGGAGCGCATGGGGCGGCCATGGTATCTCGCGCGCCTCGGATTCGCGACCCTCGTGAAGAAACGTGAGCGCGAATCGTTGTCGGTGTTGGGTGAACGCTTGGCGTGCAACACCAGGGCTCGCTCGTTTTTCGACACTTGCGCAAGCCGCGTGAGTCTCCTACGCCTCCGCGCGGTCACGCGACCGACCCTTCGACAATGGCACAGCTCTCCGCCTCGCTCCCGGGTACGCTCGTCGATACCACGGGCTCGCCCAACAAGGTGATCCTGCGACTTGCGATCCCCACCGTGATCGCGATGGTCTCGCAGAGCATCGTCAACGAGATCGACATCGTATTTTTCGGCAAGTTGGGCGCTGAAGGCGTCAACGCTCAAGCCGCATTGCTGCCGAGCTTGTTGGTGCTCTGGCTCTTCGGCGGCTCACTCTCGGCTGTTGGTGTCGGCACTCAAGCGATCACGGCTCGAAGGCTCGGCGAAGGACGAACCGAGGATGCTGGCGCGGTGCTCGTCAACGCGTGGTTCTTTGCGCTGGTTGCAGGCATTGCGTTTACAGGCGCGGCGTTTTTGGTGATGCCGCATCTGCTGAGCGCGTTGATTCCGAACCCCGATGTTCGTGCTGCAGCGACGACTTATCTGCACTGGCGTTTGCTCGGCATCGTCAGCATGGCGATGACCTTTGCCTTCAAGGCGTTCTTCGATGCGACAGGCAAAACGCATGTCCATCTGATCGCCGCGATGGTGATGAACGTGGTCAACGTGGTCGTTTGTTACTTCCTGGTCTTTGGCAACATGGGTGCCCCTCATATGGGCATGGAGGGCGCCGGAATCGGAGCCTTCTCGTCGACCTGGGTTGGCCTTGCCCTGATGATTGGGTTCGCGTTCCGAAGTGAATTCTCGATCTATCGAGTGTTCAATCTGCGACGCATCGAGCGCTCGGTGATTTGGGATATCTTGAAGCTGTCGATCCCGAGCGCGGTGGCAACGATCGCGGTGATGAGTGGCTTCTTGTTGTTCTCGTTGATCGTCGGCAAGCTCGATGCGGCTGCTGGGGTCGCGAAGGTCGTGGTCGACGGACGCGAGCTGTCGATCAATTCGGCTGCCACGACCGGCATCGTGGGTGTGCTCAAGCTGACGTTTACGGCGTGCCTCGGTTTCGGAACATCTACCGCGACCTTGGTCTCGCAATCGCTCGGAGCAAAGAAGCCCGAGCAAGCGCAGATGTTTGGCTGGTCGTCGATCCGCCTTGGTGTGTTGATCTTTGCGATCGTTGGCGTGTGTGAAGGTTTGCTGTTCACCGGACCGATTCTCGATCTCGTTTCACATCAGCCCGAGGTGCGTGCGGCGGCTGAATTGCCCATGCGTGTGATGGGTCTGTGTACGCCGCTGATCGCGATCGGGATGATCCTGTCGCAGGCGCTCTTTGGTGCGGGCAACTCGAAGTTCGTGATGATCGTCGAGCTGGTGCTGCACTTCTCGTGTCTCGTGCCGCTGGCGTGGTTGCTCGGCATCACGCTCAACCTCGGCCTCCTCGGGATCTGGTCCGCTGCGGTGGTCTACATCGTCGCGCTTGCCGCGGTGATGTCGTGGAAGTTTGCCAGCGGCGACTGGAAAGAAATCAAGCTGTAGCGGCCACTGGGGCGGGTCGCTGCGCACGTGATGTGCAACGTCACGACGGCTCGGCGCTCTCTTCGGCGTCATGAACGTGGCCATGCTCGTGAAGCCCTACGAGCGATGCGACCCACGCACGTGCGCCAGACAGCCAAAGCGCTCGGGTGATCAACGCTACCAGCACGAGCGCTGCAACCATCGAGAGGATCGAATGCTCGTGTGCGCCGGTTGGTAGAGGCAGATCGGCAGAGCTCGCGGGTAGCCACGCGTTGGCCGCGAGCGAGAGCCCCCAGGTCGCTACGACGAGCGCGAGCAACGTGGCAAACGCTGTTCGCTTCCCGTACGCACGGGCCAAGAAGGTTGCGCTCGCGACGTTGGTGATCGGCCCGAGCAAGAGCCCCGCGAGCACCGCTCCCGGTGAGATCCCTTTGGCAATCAGAACCGCTGCAAACGGGGTGGCTGATGATGCGCAGACATAGCTCGGAACAGCGATGGCCGTGACGATCAGGATATCCTTGCCGCTACCCGCGAGGTGATCGAGAGAGCCGTTCGTCAGCAAGGTGTCTGCGTAGGCGGCGCCCACGATGCCCACGAAGACCCAAGGTGCGGTGTGGAGCATCATCTCATCGAAGGCCGCACTGAACCGACGCGTTAGCGCGAGCTCTTGCTCTGCGTCGACATGAGATGGTGTGATCTTGACCTCATCGCTCGTTGCGTCTTGTGCGGGAAGCTGCTTTCGAACTAGCGCAGCAATCAAGCCGCCCATGATGGCGAGAATCAGTGCTGCAACCACGCGAACACCGGCAAACGACCAGCCGAGAAAGCGTGCCGTGAGAGCGAATGTCTCGATGCCGATCACGGGCGTCGAGAGCAGAAACGAGACGACGAGAGAGGGGCCGGCGCCTCGTTGGCTCATGGTTCGAGCGAGCGGGACAATTCCGCACGCACAGAGCGGCAGCGGCACGCCCATGAACGCACCTCGCAGCGCCTGAAGTAGTGTCGAGCCTCTTGCAAAACCTTGTGCATCGAGGGTGAGCCCTCGGGTCTGGATCAGCGCTCCGAGAGTGAGGCCGACGAGCAATGGCGGAGCGGTCGCCATCGCGTAGTCAGCCAACAGGTGAACGAGGTGATGCTGGATTTCGGGAGAATCACCGGTGGCAGATTGATGCGCGCGAATGCCAACGAGGGTGAGCGCGACGCCCGCGGCCAACGCAACGAGCTCGAAGAATCGCAGCATCGTGGTGCGTGGTGCATCGCTTTTGAGGTCGTGACCCACGAGGTGAAGAACGAGCCCACCGGCGATCGCGGTCATCCATGGTGCGCCATCGTGTACGAGTGGCGTGGCGACGTGGCCGAGCAAGATTCCGCCTGCGCTTGCGACAGCAAGACCCGCTGCACGCACGATGGCCCCCGAGCGCCCTACCGACCGAGTGAAGCCCATCATGACGAGCGCAGTGAGCGGGATCGTGTGTGCTCCGAGTGCGACCGCAACATCGGCGGCCGAAGCGCTTGGGTAGGCGCCAAGTGCAGCCCCCTCGGTGAGCTGATGCACCACGAGACCGAGGTACCCCAGGTGTGCAGAGGCCCAATGAGCATGGGCCTCTGATTTCGACGTGGCAGTTCGACCCAACCACACGCCGACTCGTTCGACGACCCCAGGCAAGACGAGACCAATACCGAAGAAGAAGAGCGCAGACACGCCAAGCTGCTCTGCGGCTTCAGGGAGCAAATGCGTCGTGACGACGGTCAACGCGGCTGCGAGAGCGAACGTACGAAGCGGGCCGAGCGCGCCTCGCTTCATCCCAGGAAGCCAGGGCAGTGCAGCGCCGAGGGCTACCGAGCCCACCGTGCACAGCAAGAGGAACGCCACGCCTCGCATCCAGGGTCTTTCCGAAAAGAGCTGGCCTCTGTAGCTCAACCTTTTCGAGCTTGCTCGCTGTACTTGCAGTGCAAGCGAACACCGCAGCGTTACTTCGACGAGCGAACCGAGCCCGAGTCGCCGAGGGCCTCGCGAATTGCCTCGTACGCGCGATGTGCCCTGAGCTTCACAGCGGTTTCGGTTGTACCGAGCACCGCCGCGGCTTCGCTCACACTGAGCCCCTCTTGCTTGAGCAATCGAAACGCCGTCGATTGATTTTCGGGCAACCCTGCGAGCGCTCGCTCGACCGTCGCCAGCATTCGTGCGGCTTCGAGCTGCTCGTCTGCGGGAGCGTCTTTCGCGGGGATCCCTGGGTCGCGCGGTCGCTCGTTCTGCTGCGGATCATCGAGCGAGCGCCCTCGCTGTTTGTCCGAGCGAGCCGAATCGAGAAAGAGACGTCGAGCGATGGTGTACGCCCAGGGCAAAACCGATGCGCCAGGGCGGTACGCCGCTCGTGCGCGATGGATGCGCAAGAAGGTCTCGTGGCAGAGATCCTCTGCCAAGGTGGGGTTGCGAGTCAGGCGCGTGAGGAACCCAAACAAAGGGCCGCTGGCCAGGTCGTACACCTCGCCGAATGCGCTGTCGTCACCAGCGGCGAACCTCGTCATCGCGGCTTCGAGCGAGCGCTCTGTCGCCGGGGGCATGGCTGCCTATATCGCACCCATTTCTCGCCGGACCAACTTGCTGAGCCGCTCACGTACGCCTTCCATTCGAGCCCACTGCGAATAACGTGACGCAGTGGTTCTGTGTTCTGTTGAGTTGGCCCCGATGTTGCGAAGCGGGCCGGCCGATGCCTGCACCGCCCTCCGTTCGTTGGACGCTCGCCGCGCTTTCGCTTTCGCTCTCGACCCTCTGTTTTTCACCTGTTGCGCTCGCGGATGACATCCCGCGACTGACCTGGGGAAAGCCCGTTTCCTGTTACCAAACGGCTCAAGGAGAAGAGGTTCGCGTTCAGTGCAACCCCCCCGATGAGAACGGCGTCACCACCTGTCTCGTCGCCCCGAATACGGTGAAAAACTTCCCTGGTGCTTTGACCCACGTTCAAGACTGCGAGAACACGGGTGGAGCCGATCAGCTACAGGCACTTGTGAACCGCGGGATACACCTTGTCCCTGCGCTGGCTGAAGTGCCGCCCGGTTACGTTCGCGACGAGTTCGGTCGTGCGTATCAGGTTCAGTTCGACCTGATGAAGCGCTTCTACCTTGGCGCCGCTTGGTTGCCGACCTTTCAGCTCTCAGATCAGGCCAAATCTGCCGGTACGAGGTCTCCGTTGGGTCGGGCGGTTCTCGAGACCGGAACGGTCATCAGCGTGCTGTCTCCGCGGGGTCGTTCGCGGCACGATATGCACATTCTCGAAGGCCGCGCGGGCCTCGACGACTTCGAGCTTCGTGGCCAGCTCTTCACCTACGACTACCAGCACATGCACCGACGACCGGCCTTCTGGGTCACGTCGTTCATTGGGCCGCCGAAACGATACGATGTTGTCCCGGGTGTTGGGTGGGGCTTTCGGGTGCTCGGCATCAACGAGCGACCGCTTGCGTATCGCAATGTGCGCGACCTCGAGGCCAGTGAGGTTCACCTCTCTTGGAACCCCTGGCAATCGAACGACATGTACAATCACATTCGTATCGAGGTCGGGGGCAACTTCGGAAAGTACTGGGACAAAGAGCTTCTGCCTGAGGGCGCCTGGTACGTTGGCCCCACCGCAGCGCTTCGTGCTCGTGCATCACTCGGCAGTGGCGGTCTGCATTACCTCACCTTCGACGCCACCTTCTCTCGCCCCACCTGCGTCAACAGCGAGGCCAAAAAAGCGACGGTGAATCGCTTCGGGGGCCAGATCGCCTACGAGGCCATTCTGCTTGCGGTGAATGACCAGCCGATCTCGCTTCGTATCGCGGGTGGAGGCGAACGACGTCGTGATCCACTGACCGGGATCGACAGCATCGAGACGACAGCGTCGGTCGGTCTTCGCTTCTCGTTCTGGGCTCCGCCGCGCGTGTTCGAGCCGCTGCCCACCTTCGAAGATGAGTGAGCGAATGCTCTCGATTCGTTCGCCATCACCACGCTCGACCAAGACCCTTTCGCGTTGGCTCGCGTCGTGTGTTGTTGCGTTGAGCGTTTCGTTTTCACGGCTGCGTTGCCACGAGCGTTCGCGCAACCGGCATCAACTCCGGCTCATCCCGATGGCTGTACCGCGCAGTCGATCGAGGATGAATCCTGCGCCGCGTGGGACCCTCTCGCCCCTCGTTTTCTCAAGGATGAGCACGGTCACCCGTATCGGATCTCGTTCGATCCATCGAGCCGCATTCGTATCGGGGTGGCGATGCCACTGGTCGGTGCCCACCACGTCGAGCCCTCGTCGACCGAGGTCTCGTTGGGCATCGCCTATCGGAGCTTCTGGGTCTGGGGGGTTGGTGAGTCTCGCGTGAGTTGGCAGCTCGATCACAAGATACTCAACGGATGGGTTCGCCCTGCCGCTCGCTCGTGGCTGTCGTCTCGCACGAGCTCGCTTGACCCTCGTGACTCGCGCGATCCGAGCAACGAGCCACCGTTCACGGGGTCTCTTTATGCGGTCTCGGGGCTTCGTCACGATTCGTCGCCGCGAGCGGTATTGCCGACTTCTCCGCCGCGTTCGGTGCCGTTTCCGTTCGACGTGGGGTTCGATGCTGAGGTCGGACGTTTTTCATCACCGATGACGCCGCCTTCGTCTCGTGTCGATGGTTCTGCGCTGCGAACGATTCGCGCCGCTGTGATGCGTGGTTCGCTCTTCTTGGATCCGTGGCGATCGGGCCGACCTGGGCGAAGTCTCGAGCTTGGCGTAGGGCCTCGCTACGATCTCGATCTGGTTGCCGTACGAGGCAGCCGCGAAGGCTGGTCTACGGTTCACCGCGTCGCCCCGTTTACGGCGACATCGATTCGGTTTCGATGGCAAGACAACGACGGGCTCACGGCGATCGATCTACGCGCCGAGGTCGTGCCGCATTGGACAACCGAGCGACACTGGGCGACCTTGTTTCTCTCGTCAGCACACGCTGAGCGAGCACTGTTCGCGATCGACGATCAGCCCATCGCGTTGGCGCTCGATTTCACCGCTGAACGCCACCCGCAAAGTGAGCTCGCTCGAGCTTCTACCGAGATTCGTGGCGTAGCGGGTCTCGTGTTCGGGTTGAACCTTCGCTGAGTGCAGCCCGCTTAGCGAATGTCTGCTCGCGCCATTACTTTGCGTGCTTGATCACGAGCCGTCGCAGCGACCTCGGCAGCGTCGAACAGCACGGTTTCTCGTTGCGATACCAGCCATCGGCCATCAACCATCACGTCGGTCACGTCGCGTGATTGGCAAGCGTACACGAGCGACGCAATCGGATCGACTGCGGGCGCTACGCCGACATCGTCGAGATTGACCACGACGAGGTCGGCTCGTTTGCCCACCTCGAGGCTTCCGGTGAGGTGATCGATGCCGAGCATGCGAGCTCCGTTGATCGTCGCCATCCGAAGCACATCGCGTGCTTTGAGCTCGCCTGGTGCGGTCTTGATGCTGCCGAGCAACGCCGCGTGTCGCATCTCGACCCACGGATCCATGTTGTTGTTACAAGGCGCTCCGTCTGCACCCAAGCCGACGATCAAGTCCGACTGCAGCATGCTCAAGATGGGCGCGATACCCGAGCCCAGCTTGAGGTTGGCACTCGGGCAGTGAGTGATTCGCGTGCCCGCGCGAACGCTTTCGGATCTCGGCCGGGCGCAGTTGCACCCCGTGTGCAAGCACCGCGCGAGGCCCCGTGATGCCGTAGGAAGCAAGCGCATCGATGTCGTCTTTGCCCAGTATCTCTTTGACCGCTTTTCGCTCCGCAGCGTGCTCGGCTGCATGCGTGTGAACGATCATGTCTCGCTCGGCGGCTGCCTCTGCGGTCTCGCGCATCAACGCTTCGGAGCAGGACAAGAATAAAGCGCGGCGCGAAGGCGTACGCGATGCGACCGTCGCCTTGCCCGACCACGTCTCGGCAAGTCGAACGCTCTCGCGCACACTCTCTCGTCGCGACTCGTGCATGCGCTTCGGGAAGCCCTTGCCTTGATCCATCATGCACTTGCCCGAGAACGCGCGAATGCCGCTTCGTTCGCATGTGTCCATCACGGTGTCGTGCCCGTGCACGGTGCCCATATCGAGGATGGTGGTTGTCCCCGCGCGGATCATCTCGGTGAGGCCCAGCTCGGCGCTCGCTTTGAGACTGCTCTCGTCGTGGGCTGACTCGAGCGGCCAGATTCGATCTTTCAACCACTCGAGCAGCGGTCGCTCTTCGGCGATGCCGCGAAACAATGCCTGCACCAGGTGCACATGTGCCTGCACGAAACCCGGAATGATCGCGCGACCTTGCACGTCGATCACGCGCGCTCCAATTGGTGCGCTCGCTGCTGCGTTAGGCCCAATCGCCTTGATCTCACGACCCTCGATCACGAGGTCTCCCTCGATGACTCGATGCTCGCTGTCACAGGTGACGATGGTCGCGCCGCGCAACACGGTCGATGCTGCGTTTGCGCTCGTGGGAGCGTTCATACGTGCTCGTGTACTTCTGACCCCCGACGAGCGCGACTGATTTTTTACACGTTCATAGAAGTCGAAAGCCGTCGGGCAGTAGCTGCACGATGCTCGAATGCCTGCGATCGATCACCTCGTTTTTCTCGTCGACGGCGAGCATGATCAGTGGAGCATCCTCACACAGCTCGAAGAGCACTTGGCGACACGCTCCGCACGGCGAGCCAGCTTTCGGGCCGGCAGTGACCACCACCACGCCTTGTATCTTCTTGCACCCCGCAGCGACCATACTCACTGCGGCAGAACGCTCTGCACAGATCGTCAGCCCGTAGCTCGCATTCTCGACATTGCAGCCTCGGTGAATGAGCCCGTCAGAGCCCAGGATCGCCGCGCCCACGAAGTATTTCGAGTAGGGCGCGTGGGCTCGTTGACGAGTTTCGATCGCGACTCGTTCGAGGCGCAACCAGTCGATCTCAACCAGCGTTGAGTCTTCTTCGCTCGAAAACGGAGGCGAGCTTGTCACGACGTCGATGCCTCCTTGCCGATGGCAGAGATCCACGATGAGAAGAGCGAGATGAAGCGCTCTCGTGAGGCTTTACCCACGGCTTCGACCTCGGCGTGATCGAGCGGCGTTGCCGAAATGCCTGCTGCGAGATTCGTGATGCACGACACTGCGCCTACCCGAACGCCGCGATGACGAAGCGCGATCACCTCGAGCACCGTGCTCATGCCGACAGCATCTGCACCAAGCGTTCGCAACATCCGAACCTCGGCGGGCGTCTCGTAGGTCGGGCCCAGCAAGCCCGCGTACACTCCTTCTCGCAGGGTAATTCCCGATGTGCGTGCCGCTGTGTTTGCGAGCTCTCGCAGCCCTCGATCGTACGCGGCGGTCATGTCGGGGAACCTCGGCCCCAGCTCAGGATCGTTCGGACCCACGAGCGGGTTGCGGCCCGTGAGGTTCAGGTGGTCGCTGATCAACATGAGATCGCCGGGCGAGTAAGTGGCGTTGATTCCACCTGCCGCGTTGGTGAGCAGCACCACGTTGCAGCCCATCGAAGCGAGTAGCTGCACGCCGAAGGTGGCGATGTCGGTGCCGTGCCCTTCGTAGAGATGCACCCGACCCTGAAGACAGGCGACACTTACGCCGTGAACGTTGCCCACGACGAGACGCCCTGCGTGTCCTGCGATCGAGACGGTGGGCATCCCAGGAATCTCTGCATACGGCAGCGAGGTCGACCCTTCGAGAGAGTCTGCAAACCCACCTAGCCCCGAGCCAAGTACGAGCCCGATTCGAGGGCGTAGCGACGTGGCGGCAAGCACGTGCTCCGAGGCTTTCCGCAGTGTTTCCTTTCGGTCCATGCCCGACAATAGTCACAGCTTGCGCTCCGGCGCCACGGTTCGTGTGCTCGAGTCGACTGTCGACGGCGCGCTGTCGTGGGCGTTGCCGAAGATGGAACGCAAACGGGGCATCCTTCGAGGACACCCCGCTCACGTGCTGATCACCTCTGACTAATCTCTGCTCGTCGATCAACGACGTGTGCGACCTGGCACGAGCTCACGCGGAGCCGGTGCGTTTTCAGGCATACGCGGTCGATACACAGGGCCGGGCGCGTCGCTATCGACCTCGTCGGTCACGCGCACCTTCGGAGGAACAGGCGCAGGTGCTGCACCGCCGGCTCCGCCACCGCCATCGAACACGGCGCAGTCTTGCGGGCAGTTGTACGGAGTCTCGCCCGCTTGGTAGTTGCAGTAATAGTCACCGCAGTACGTCGCGTAGCCACAATCTTGCGGGCAGGTGTATTGCGATTCGCCTGGATCGCAGACGTAATTTCCGCAGTACTGGTTGTACCCGCAGTCCTGCGGGCAAGTGTACTGGGTCTCGCCATAGTCGCAGACGTAGTTGCCGCAGTAAGCGCCGTAGCCGCAATCTTGCGGGCAGTTGTACGGGTTCTCGCCTGGCTCACAGGCATAGTCACCGCAGTAGCCACCATTGCCGCAGTCCGATGGGCAGTTGTACGGATTTTCACCTGCCTCGCACTGGTAGTTTCCGCAGTATCCAGCAGGGCAGTCGGTCGGGCAGGTGTATGCGCTCTCGTTGAACTCACACACGTAGTTTCCGCAGTACGAGCCATAACCGCAGTCGGTTGGGCAGGTATACGGGTTCTCGTTGTAGTCGCAGACGTAGTTGCCGCAGTAGCCACCATAGCCGCAATCTTGCGGGCAGTTGTACGGGGCTTCGCCTGGATCGCAGACGTAGTTCCCGCAATAGGCCGTGTAACCGCAGTCGTTCGGGCAGTTGTAGGTGTTCTCACCAGGGCCGCACGAATAGTCACCGCAGTAGCCGTAATAACCGCAGTCGGTGGGGCAGCTATAGTACGTCTCGTTGGGCTCGCAGACGTAGTTTCCGCAGTATCCGTACTGCCCGCAGTCGGTCGGGCAGTTGTACTGGTTCTCGCCCTGGCCGCAGACGTAGTCACCGCAATAGCCGTAGCAGTCGGTCGGGCAGTTGTATTGAGATTCACCTGGCTCGCAGATGTAATTTCCGCAGTAGCCGTAGCCGCAGTCTTGCGGGCAGTTGTAGGTGTTCTCACCAGGCCCGCACGAATAGTCACCGCAGTAACCGTAGCTCGGGCAATCGCTGGGGCAGTTGTAGTAGTTCTCGTTGGGCCCGCAGACGTAGTCACCGCAATAGCCGTAATATCCACAATCCTGTGGGCAGCTATATTGGGTCTCTCCCGGGTCGCAGACGTAGTTTCCGCAGTAGACATAGCTGCAGTCGGACGGGCAGTTGTACTGCGTTTCGCCAGGCTCGCAGACGTAGTTTCCGCAGTATTGTCCTGGCTTACAATCGGTGGGGCAAGTGTACTGGGTCTCGCCCGGATCACACACGTAATTGCCGCAATATCCGTAGCAATCGGAAGGGCAATTGTACTGGTTCTCGCCAGGGTCGCAGACGTAGTTTCCGCAGTAATTATAGGATCCGCAGTCGGTAGGACAGTTGTACTGCGTCTCGTTCGGCCCGCAGACATAGTCACCGCAATAGCCGTAACAGTCGCTTGGGCAGCTATATTGATCTTCGCCTGGGTCGCAGACGTAGTTTCCGCAGTATCCGTACTGCCCGCAGTCGGTCGGACAGTTGTACTGATCTTCGCCTGGGTCGCACTTGTAGTCGCCGCAATAGCCGTAACAGTCGCTTGGGCAGCTATATTGATCTTCGCCTGGGTCGCAGACGTAGTTTCCGCAATAACCACAGTCGCCACACCAGCCCTGCTCGGAAGGCGAACAATAGCCGTCGCCACAGTAGCCTTCGCAGTCTTGTGGACAGTATCCAGGCTCGCCACTCTCACAAATCCCATCGCCGCAGTAGCCCTGGGTCGCGCAGTCTGCCGGGCACGATTGCGCCGTCTCTCCAGGGTCACAGTACTGGTTGCCACACGACCCATAACAGTCTGTGGGGCAGGTGTACTGGGTCTCGCCGATCTCACAGACGTAGTTGCCACAGACCGCTTGTGGCTTGCAGTCTTGCGGACAGTTGTACTGGTCTTCGCCAGGCTCGCAGACGTAGTTTCCGCAGCCCTGCGGAACCCCGCCCGTTCCGCCGCCGCCCGTTCCGCCCCCGCCTGTTCCCCCGCCGCTCGTTCCTGCCGAACCGCCTCCGCCAGAACCCCCGGCGGGATCTCCTGGAAGCGTATCGTCGAGGTATGAGCGGCCACAGGCTGTGGCCACCAATGCCAGGGAGGCAAGCACCCAGGTCGCGAACGTGCGTGAGGAGCTCATCATGAACGCATCCTTACGCAAAACTCACGCCTGCGATGAATTCCTTGAAACACACTGGATTTCAGCGCTTCCCCCCAAGAAGCGCTGGCACAGCGTGGCACAATCCTAACGAAGTCGATCGTGCGGCTGCTCGGCGGCCTGCTTTCGGCTCTTCTGCCGGGGCTTCAGCAGGGGCTGCGGCCGCATCCTTGGCTCGTACGATTCCGTGCTTGGCCAAGAGCTGCGCTTCGACCTTGTCGATGAGATTGTGCTGCTCGAGGTAGGTGCGCGCGTTGTCGCGACCTTGGCCGATTCGCTCGCCGTTGAAGCTGAACCAAGCGCCACTCTTCTCGACGATTCCCTCATCGACAGCGAGGTCGAGCACGTCACCCGAGCGGCTGATTCCGTTGCCGTACATGATGTCGAACTCCACCTCGCGGAACGGCGGAGCCATCTTGTTTTTGACGACCTTGACCTTGGTGCGGTTGCCGATGGCTTGTGCTTCTTTGTCTTTGCCGCCGCCGCTCTCGCCTTTGCTGTCTTTGATTGAGCCGATGCGGCGAATGTCGAGACGCACCGAGGCGTAGAATTTCAGGGCGTTTCCGCCGGTCGTCGTTTCGGGTGAGCCGAACATGACGCCGATCTTCATTCGGATCTGGTTGATGAAGATCATCAACGCGTTCGAGCGCGACAGGTTGCCGGTCAACTTGCGCAACGCTTGACTCATCAAGCGCGCCTGAAGACCAACATGTGAATCGCCCATATCACCATCGATTTCAGCCTTCGGCACCAAGGCCGCGACCGAGTCGATGACGATGATGTCGACCGCGTTCGAGCGCACGAGCATGTCGGCAATCTCGAGCGCTTGCTCGCCGGTGTCCGGCTGCGAAATCAACAGCTCATCGGTTTTCACACCGAGCTTCTTGGCGTACGACACATCGAGCGCGTGCTCCGCGTCGATGAATGCGGCAACACCACCCGCCTTCTGAACGTTCGCGATCGCATGCAACGTCAACGTCGTCTTACCCGAAGACTCAGGGCCGTAAATCTCGACCACTCGACCTCGCGGATAACCGCCAATGCCAAGCGCCAAATCTAGACTCAGCGCGCCCGACGGAACCACGCCAACCTCGGCGTGCAGCGACTCGCCATCCTTGAGTCGCATGATCGAGCCTTTGCCGTACTCTTTTTCGATCGCTGCAACGGCAAGCTCCAATGCTTTGGCTTTGCTCTTGTCGTCCAACGGCTTGTTCTTGTCGTCCATGATCGCGTTCCCCGATGTGGCTCAGAAGGTTTGGTCACCCCCTACCTACGGCACCCAACCGGCCCCCGCAAGGCGTTCAGCACATCGCTAGGACATACTACGTCACATGCGTGCTCGCCTCGCTCAGATCGGAAAAATCCTATCGATCATCGCGCTTGCCGCAGCGTTGATCTCGATCGGTTATTCGATTCGCGACGACGGGCCTGCGTCTGCTTTTCCGCCGCGAACGTTGCTCAATCGACTGCCCGCTCGCGATGCGCCCACGCGCCCCAAACCACTACCCTCATCGCAGGGGCTTTCGCAAGAAGAGCTTGCCGCATTGCTCACTCCGTCGGCAGAGCCCGCAGATCTTCCTGCGCCGGTTGGTGATCTCGCTCACGAGATCGATTCGTTTACCGATGTCGCAGCGTGCGTGAAGCGACATACGCGAGACCCACTCATCGGGGACGGCCTCGAAGCTCTTGGATACGACTCGTTTTTGACCGATCTCTGTCGCGGTGTTCAGGCGATGAAATCGCGCGATGTTGCGCCCTGCCAGTCGTCGATGTCGTCCGCCATGAAGCGCAACTGTATGCGCCAGGTCGCGATGATTCAGGGCGACGCAGCGCTGTGTCCGATCGACGAGCCCCGTCGTCGCGTTCTCTCTCACGACCGGGTTTGCCTTGCGGCCGCTCGGCGTGATGTTCGACCTTGCACAGCTCTGCCTCAGCATGAGCGCATCACGTGCGAAGCGTTGGTCGCGCACGATGTCGCTCGTTGCGGAACCGAGCCTCACTGTCTTCGATTCGTGCACCGATACATGTCGATTGTCCCGGCTGCGTCGGGCGTCGCACCTTATGCGTCGCGGGCGTCTGTCGAGATAAAGACCGTCGATGACAGCGCTGATGCGGGGGTCGCAAACGAAACGATCGAGCTGGCTGCAGATGCCGCGGCCGGTGCTGTTCTCATCGTTCGACGTGATGGGCTCACGCTTCATTTCGGGGCTCTCGAAGCGGTGCTGCGCCCCCCTCAGGCCCAAGGTGGCCTCTTGCTCGAGTTGCCAACGCAGCCCTCACTCAACACCGAGCTCACTCTTTCGGATCGTCAAGCGCTCGCCCTGTTGAAGTTGCCCTCGGGTCTCGATCTCGAGCTCGCCAACAAGCCCCGCGTCAAAGTGACGATCGAACGACTCGATCGCGAGCCGAACGGAGTCATCAAGCTCAAGGCCGATGTACTGATGGGCCCCCCTGGTGCGGCTCGGTTGGCTCGCTGGACACTCGATACCTGGCTTCGCGATGTCGTGACGATCAACGAGAGCGTCGGCGCTCCTTGAGCATGCCCTGCACAATCGCCTATCTTCTCGAGTCGTGAAGGCGCTCATCAAGGTTGGCTACTCGTGCAACGACCACTGCACCTTCTGTCACACGCTCGACGTTCGCCACATCGACGACACTCCCGAGAACGTTCACACGAAGATCGCTCGTGCTCATCAGCTCGGTCATTCGATGGTCGTGTTCTCTGGTGGCGAGCCGACCATGCGACCCGAAATTCACACGTGGGCTGAGCATGTCGTGAAGCTCGGGCTCGACCTTGGGTTCATCACCAACGGTCGTATGTTTGCCTACCCAGAGTTCACCCAAGCCATGCTCGGCAGGCGTCTCAAGTACGTCTATCTCTCCCTGCACGGCGGCGACGCGCGCGTTCACAATCGACTCGTTCGTGCCCAGGCGTTCGAAGAGTCGTTTGGTGGGGTAAAAGCCCTTCACGGGAAGATTGAAACCCTCACCGTGAACTGCGTCATCACGCCCTCGAACCTTCCGCATCTGCGTGCGGTGGTCGACCTGTTGCTCCCATTCACCGAGCTCACGATCAAGTTCTCGATGACCGCGCCCAAGGGGGCTGGTGATGCCAACTTCGACCTGGTCGTGCCCCCCGTCGATGCGTGTGCGGCTGCCGTCAAAGATGCGATCGAGTACGGGCTCTCGAAGCTACCCGCGGGCGCGCGTGGCCCTCGTTTTGCCCACGACGGCCTACCGCTTTGTCTGCTGCCCGGTCTCGAAGATCTCTACGACGACCTGAAGACCAATCACTTCAGGACCATGACCGAGGTCGGTGAGACCGATTTCTTCCCCGTCGACGACATCATCAAGACCCACCCCGAGCCCTGTGATTCATGTGCGCTGAAAGGCCCGTGTCCAGGCCTGTTTCGAGGCTATGTCGAGCGCATCCCTACATCGGTCTCGCTGCTTAGAACGCGGCGTTCTCCGGCTCGAGCCAACTCGTACAATCTTGTCCCTACGCGCGATGTGATCAGGCCCAAGGGCGCGCCGTGTCCGCTGCTGCTCGATGGCACCACGAGCTACGATCGAGCCCGCTCGTTGTTTCTTCGTCTCAACGATCGCATGCGGCTCTACGAGACCTCGACGCGTGACTTTGCAGATAGCGAGCTACTCACCACGAAAGAAGAGCTGGGCCAGCTCTACGTCGACATCTCGCGCAAGCTAGCGCCCGACCACTTTCCCAGCGACCTGCGCAAGCTCAAGTTGCTCGACGAGTGCGCGGCTTGCGAGAAGCGACCGATCTGCACCGGGTGCTGGGCGCCGATGCCCACCGATGTGTTCACGCGTGACGATGCGCCCATCCAGGCGTTGCTCTCCGAGCTCTCGGGTGATGTGCTCGACATCGGTGCGGGCGATGGTCGTTATCTCAACGTCATGGCTGCGGCTGCGAAGCGAGGAGAGCTTCGCTATCGCGCGGTCGAGCCCGATGCAGGACACGTCTCGTTGCTCTCGACACGACACCCTTGGGCCTCGTTCGAGATCGCTCGCGCCGAAGACGTCACGCTCGCCCAGAGCAGTCTCGATCACGTGTTGTTCTTGCGTAGCTACAACCATCTCTCCGACCCCGAGCGAGTGTTGACTCGGGTCGTTGATGCGCTCCGCGTCGGAGGTTCGCTCTTGCTCGTCGACGACGTGGCGTTTGGCCTTCTTCGCGAGCGTTCGCATGCTGCTCGTGCCGAGCAGGGCCCGGCCATTCAAGAGCATGCTCGAAACGACGACTCGGGACGCGTTGCAACGTTGATCGAGCGGCTCGGTCTACCGCTCGATCTGGTGGCTCGACGCGACGTCCAGCCGTCGACGTCGAACCAGTGGGCGCTCAGGTATCGGCGCCGTTGAGCCTGATGATCAGGCCTTGCCTTCGGGCAGTCGCTTCAAGATGTCTTGAATGACTTGATCCGACTTGACGCCCTCGGCCTCGCCTTCGAAGTTCAGCAGCACGCGGTGGCGAAGCGCGGGCAGTGCGGAGGCCTTCACGTCATCGATGCTCGGGGCGAAGCGTCCGTCGAACAAGGCGCGCACCTTGGCGGCCAACAGAAGTGCCTGGGCTCCACGAGGAGATGACCCGAAGCGAACGAAGCGCTTCACCATCTCGTTGTTCTCTCCGCCATCGGGGTGGGTCGAGAGGATCATGCGCACGGCATAGTCTTGAACGTGACGACCGACGGGCACCTGTCGCACGAGCTGTTGCATCTGGATGATCTGGCTCTGCGTGAGCACAGGCTCGATCTGCGTCATCCCTTCGCCCGTCGTGCGATCCAAGATCACGTGAAGGTCGTCGCGATTGGGGAACGGCACGTACAGCTTGAAGAAGAATCGGTCGAGCTGGGCTTCAGGCAGCGGGTACGTGCCTTCGCTCTCGAGCGGGTTCTGCGTGGCCAGAACGAAGAAGGGCTCTTCGAGCTTGTAGGTCTGTCGGGCCACCGTGACTCGGTGCTCTTGCATCGCTTCGAGCAACGCCGACTGCGTCTTCGGCGTCGCGCGGTTGATCTCGTCGGCCAGCACCAGGTTCGAGAAGATCGGCCCCTTGCGGAAGTTCAGCGCCTTCGTCTGCTCGTCGATCATCGTCGTGCCGAGGATGTCGGCCGGCATCAAGTCGGGCGTGAACTGGATGCGCGAGAAGTTCAGCGAGAGCGCTTCGGACAACGTCTTGACCAAGAGGGTTTTACCCAGACCCGGCACGCCTTCGAGCAGCGCGTTCGAGCCGGTGAACAAGCAGGTGAGCACCCCGTCGACAATCTCGCGGTTGCCCACGACGATTTTCGATACCTCGTCCCGCAGTCGGTTGAGCTGCTGAATGAACCACGCGGCGTCTTCTTTCGTTGCCGCGCGTCGAGACGACGGGGGAGGGGCGTCGTGAGGCTGGGTCATGCGCGCATCCTATTTCGATTTCTTCGTGGTTGAGATGACAAAGGCTCGTTCATCGCTCGACTTGCCCTCATCAACTTGAACAGAAGCCTAAACTGAAGCGCCCCGCGGGTGGCAGGGCGCTGTGTACGACGGTGGCTACGACGATCACTCGCGCGGGCGAATCAGCTGGAAATACCGCTGAACGTAAAACTTGTAACCCGGCGGAATATCCTCGTTCTTCATCGCCTCTTCGGCCTTCGTTTTGTAGTCGGTGTAGACCTTCTTGTACCCCCGACCGACGAACCCGCGGCGCGCTGAGCCTTGAATCGTTTCCGAGACGCTGGGGCCTTGTCCCGTGTCGTTTGCTGCGGCCTGTACCTCTTGGGTCGACCACTTGTTGTTGGTCGCTCCGCCCGAGACGTTTCCGTCGTGCGAGTTGCCGATGCCGTTGCCTGGCGAACCGTTCGGTGAGTCTGGCCCTTGGCCCGTGCCGCTACCTGGCTGCTCACCCTGACCTTGCCCTTGGCCTTGTCCTTGGCCCTGACCTTGGCCTTGTCCTAGGCCGACGCTGATCTTTTTGCCTTTGCCCTTCTTCTTGCCTTTGCCTTTTTTGCCGCTCTTTTCGCCGTCTTTGTCGCCGTCGCCATCCTTGTCGCCATCGCCGTCTTTCTGACCGGCCTTGTCGCCATCCTGGTCGCCGTCGTCATCGTCGTCGTCATCGTCATCGTCGTCGTCTTGGCCCTGACCGTCCTTGTCTTTGTCCTTGTCCTTGTCAGCGCCGCCTGGTTTTGAGTCTTTGCCGTGCGCTTTCTTCGAGAACTTCTTCATGCGCTTGCGAAGGTTCTCTGAGGCCTGGCCCTCTTGGCGAAGCATCTCGCGCAGCTCTTGGAGGCGCTGACGGAGCTCTTCTTTCTCTTTGTCGGTGAGCTCTTCGCGCGCCATTCGGTCGAGGTCTTCCGCGCCGCGCTCGAGGTCTTCTGCCGACAGACCCAGCTCTTTCATCAGATCTTCGGCTGCCTGAGACAGCTCGCGATCGAGGCGATCGAGCTGGCGAAGCGCGCGCTCTTTCTCTTCGATCTGTTTGTCGAGGCGTTCGAGCTCGCGCTTGTCTCGCTGCAGCAAGCGCTTCTCTTCATCGCTCATCTCGCCCTTCTTCGACTCGCGTTGAAGAAGAGACGCCTGCATCGCCTCGCGCTGCTCTTTCATCTTGGCCAGCGCGTCTTGCTTCTTCTTGACCGCCCTCTCGAGCGCTTCTTTCAAGCGCTTCTTGTCGGCCTCGCTCATCTTGTTCTTCGGGTCTTTGAGCTTCTGGGCCATCTCTTTCATGGCCTTCTCAGCACCCTTGAAGTCTTTCTTCGCTAGCGCCTCACCCGTCGTCTTGGCCGTGGGGTCTTTTTTCAGCTCCTCGGCCATATCCTTCAACGCGTCGGTCAGCGCCTTCGAGTCAGACTCGAAGTTCTTTGCCAGCGCTCGCTCGATCTCCTCCATCCGTCGGAACGCCTCGTTTCGCTCGATGCGTTTCTGCGCGATGTCCTCGACCAGCTTGTTGAACTCATCGAGCGCTTTTTTCGTCTCGGGGTTTTGCTCCCGTTTCTGAAGCTCTTTCAGCGTGTCTCGAAGCAGATCGATGTCGTCTTGTGACAGCGCCACCGCTTCGATCTGTGGGCCCTTCTTCGGAAGCTCGATTCGCTTCGACCACTGAAGCCCACCCACCAGACCCATCGCCGCTGCCAAGCCCAGCGCCATGTACAGGTCTTTTGGAATCGGAATCGGCGCGGCCTTGGAGGCCGATACCTTGCCCACGAAGGCCGTCGCATCGTCAATCGCGGCGTCCATCAGTGGGGTGCGCTTGTCGTTCGGAAGCTCGGCAAACGTGAGCGCGTTGGTCACCCGATCGTGAAGCCCGTGGGTCTTGTCGAGCTGAATGGCCCCGAAGAACTTCGCTTGCTTCTTCAGGTACGCCCACGCCACGGCCCCGATCGTCGCCGCTGCGCTGACCGCACACATCCCCACCATGACTTTGAACGGTGTGCCCCGGCCCCCATGTGTGGCCTTGATGTACGTGAGCAGCGCTGCCGACGACGCAATCGTCGGAATCAACCCCAGCGAAAAGTACTTCAGCGCTTCTGCCGAGCGCAGGCGAAACTCAGTCAGTTGGGCCGTTCGAGCAAGCGGAGCGAGGTTGTCGTGATTCATGACGAAGGTCCGTTCGTGGCCGGGGCCCCTGCAAAGGTTCCCGCGAGGGTAGCATCGCTTGCTCGCGGTCGTTCAGCCAAGACGGTAGAGCAGCCGTGCGCTGACCGAAATCGAGAAAGTTCTGTTCGTGCTGTCCAAGACCGCATGGTTTGCGCCCGGTGGAAGAACCGGTCGGGCCTATTCATCCTTACACCCTGTATTCTTCACGAAGCGAACTCGGTATATTGGCCGCGTGCTGTCCTCGCCTCTCGAAGACCGACCACGCGTTCTCGTCGTCGACGATGAGAAATTCATTCGCGACATCCTCGCGGACTTCCTTGGAATGGAGGGCTATTTCGTTCGCACGGCTGAAGATGGTGCGGCCGCGCTCGCCGAGATATCCCGCAATCACTATGACCTGATCATCAGCGATCTGAAGATGCCGCGCATGGGGGGGATCGAGCTCCTCGACGAGGTGTCTCGTACAGATCCCACCACGGTCTGCGTGATCATGACGGGCTTTGGCACCGTCGAGACTGCGATCGATGCGATGAAGCGAGGCGCATACGATTACATTCTCAAACCGTTCAAGGTCGAGGAGGTCATGCATATCGTTCAGCGTGGCCTCGAAAAGCGCAGACTCGCGGCTGAAAATCTTCGACTCAAAGAGGCGCTTTCTCTTTACAAAGTGAGCGAGGCCATCACCGCCAGTCTTCATCTCGAAGAGGTGTTGATGACGCTCAGCGACTGTGGTCTGCACGAGCTTCACGCCGACTTCGTTTCGACGTGGCTCGATGATGGCCAGGGTGGGTTCTTCGAGCGTCAGCGTTTGATCAGCCCGAGCTACAAGCTCGACGCTTCACTCGGTCAGCTCGACCCCGCGGCCTTCGCAGCTCACTTTGCCGGAAACACCGTGCTGCTCGAGCACCGTGATCGCGCCGCGAAGTTCTACGCCACCAGCCCCGATGTCGCGCCCGTCTCGATCGTCGCCGTGCCGTTTTTCATGAAGCAACGGCTCTTCGGTTGGACACTCGCGACCTCGTTCTCTCCGAACAAGCGCTTCAACGAAGGTCAACGTCGCTTGTTGAGCATCGTCGGCTCTCGTGCGGCTGCGGCCATCGAAAACGCACGGCTCTACGAAGACCTCCAATCGACCTTCCAGCAGACGATTCAAGGTCTCGCAAAGGCCATCGACAAGATGGACCGCTACACCGCCGGTCACTCCGAGCGTGTGGCCCTCTACGCGGTCTACTTGGGTCGTCGCCTCGGTCTGGGTCTCGATCTCATCGAGGTCGTTCGACAGAGCGCGTTGATGCACGACATCGGCAAGATCGGCTGCGTGCTCAACTTGAACCGAGCCGGCAAGCTCACACAGGACGAGTACGAGATCTTCAAGAAGCACCCCGGCTACGGGCGCGACATTCTCGAGCCCATCAAGTTTCTCAACCCGCTCATCCCCGGCGTTTACTCGCACCACGAGATGTGGAACGGCAAGGGCTACCCACTTGGGTTGGCCGGCAATGACATCCCGCTCGTCGCTCGTGTGATCTCGGTTGCCGATACCTACGACGCGATGACCAGCGATCGTGCGTATCGACGCGCCATGCCGCACGATGTCGCCGTCGGTGAGATCGAGCGATGTGCTGGCTCGCAGTTCGATCCCGAGGTCGCGGTCTCGTTCAATGACGGCATCGAAGACTTCCGTGATGAACAACGTGCTGCTGGGCAGCAGGTACCCGAGTGAGCATGCGCTAGGGTCGGCCCCACGATGCGTGAGATCACTCCGGTCTGGCTAGGCCGTCGTCGTTACGAGCCCGTTCACGAGCTTCAGCAATTCTTGGTCGAAGCTCGTTTCGAAAAGCGTGTGGGCGATGTCGTGTTGCTTCTCGAGCACGAGCCCGTGGTCACCTTGGGTCGTGGAGCACACGCCGAGAACCTGTTGCTCTCGCGCGAGATGATGCAGCAGCGTGGCGTGGATGTCGTCGAGACAGGCCGTGGCGGCGATGTGACGTTCCATGGCCCAGGGCAGCTCGTCGCTTACCCAATTATCGACCTCAACCCCGACCGATGTGATGTGCGCCGATACGTTCGTGATCTGGCCGAGGTGATGATTCGTACTGCCTCGAGCTACGGGCTAAGCGCCGGCCCCGGCGAGACCTCGGCGCATATCGGTGTCTGGGTCGATCGCGCGAGCAAAGAGAGCTGGCCTGGAGAATCCTCGGCGGTCGAACCGGCGAAAATTGGCGCCATCGGTGTGCGTCTGTCGCGCTGGATCTCGATGCATGGGTTCGCGCTCAACGTCACGACAGATCTCTCTTTGTTTACGTCGCTCATCGTGCCGTGTGGCATCGCCGATCGAGGTATCTCGTCGCTCTCGGCGCTCACGTCGACGTCTGACTCGGTGCACGATGTCGCCAAGGTGACTTTGCCCCACTTCGGCACGGTGCTAGGCGCGAGCATCCTCCCGCTTCGAGATCTCTCGGCGCTCGAAGACTCTGCCCTTCGAGATGCGATCTCGCCCCCGACATGAGCAACACTTCCGCCAACGCCAATCTCGTCGCTCGCTTTCTCACCGCGGTGGTTGCCATCCCGGTGTTGCTGGGCGTGTTCTACAAGGGCCCTGCCATCGCGACCTTCGTGGTGGTGTTGATTGCCGTGGGGGCGGCCGGGCGCGAGCTCTTCCGGATGACTCACCCTGATGACCGTGTCTCTCAGGTGATCGGCATCGTTCTGGGTCTCGCGGTCTGTTGCATCGTGTACTTCTTGGGACACGACGCGCGCTACTTGCTCGGCATCGTGTTGGGCCTGCCGATCATCGCGTTGTTCGTGGTGCTCTGGCGGCTTGGTGAGATGTCCTCTGCCGCCATGCGCGTGGCAGCGCTTGGGTTTGGTCCGCTCTACGTCTCGCTGCTGTCTTCCGTCGCGTTGCTTCGACGAGACCGCGGTGACGATGGCCCGAGCTACGTCGTTCTCGTGCTGGCCATCTCGTGGGTCGCAGACACCTTCGGCTACTTCGCCGGTCGCTTCCTCGGCAAGCACAAGCTCTACGAAGCGGTGAGCCCCAAGAAGACGATCGAGGGCGCCATTGGTGGCTTGTTTGGCTCGGTGCTCAGTGTCGTGATCATCCAGCACTTCTTGATCACCTCACTCGACCTGACGCACGGAGTGATCCTCGCGTTGGTGGCGGGTGCGTTGGGTCAGCTTGGTGATCTTGGCGAGTCGTTGCTCAAGCGCTCGATTGGCGTGAAAGACTCGGGTGGGTTGGTGCCGGGCCACGGAGGCATTCTCGATCGCGTCGATGCCACCGTGGTCGCCTCGGTCATCATCTACCTGTACACACGCTTTCAATACGGCTGAGTCATCGTCGGGCTGTTGCGCGTGACGTCAGCCATCCCACTCTCGAACCGGGGCGGTGAGCACCGAGCGAATCTCTCGCTCGGCATCGCGTTTCCAGTTTCGCAGCGTGGCCGGTGACTCGTTGAGCACCATGCCATCGAGCACCAATCTCGCCTCGGTCTCGTCGCCCTCGTTCGCGTCGAAGAGCTTCATCGCGATCGTGAACCAGATCGATGCTGCGAAACGAGGTTGCGTGAAGCCGAGTTGCTTGACCTGCTCGACGTACGCTCGTTTGTCTTGTTTCGAACGTGCGCCCATCCATGGAAAGACTTGCTGCGTGAAGTCGAGATAGAGCTGCATCGCCTCTCGACGTCGTGCGAGATAGGGCTCGACCTCTGCGCGAGCGAATTGAGCGGCCTCCCAATCAAGACCATACCGAGCGAGCTCTGGCTCGAGCGCGCTCGAGTCTTGAAGGTCGAGCAACCAGGCGATCTTTCGAGCGCCCACGCCACCCAGGATGCTGCGGTACGCGTGCAGTCTCAGGTAGTCGGCCGCCTTGATCTTGAGCATCAGCGGTCGACCTTGGTGCATGAAACGAGCGACCACGCCCTCGCGGTTTTTCCATCCGCGAACGACCTCGATCACCGTGTCGAGGTCGCCCGCGATCGTGTGGCGGTCGGCACGACGCACTCCCGTGGCTTGCTCGATCCGATCGAGAAGGGCGGGCTCCCACGTGGGGGTCACCGAGCTCTTCTCTACGAGTGCGAGCAACACGAGCTTGGCCTCGTCGTACTGAAGCACCACCGCGCGTGACGGGAGCACGAGCTCGAAGAGCAACGAGTAGCGATCCAGCAGCGGGTCGTTGGTCAAGAAGCTATTGAGCTTGGGGTAGCGTTGATCGATCAGATCGTTGACGTCCTGAGTGAACTCGCCGAGGTGCCGACGACCGCGTGTGCGAAAGCGTGGTTTGCCGTGGATGCGATCGGCGATGAGCAGCGAGCCATCGATCTTCTCGGTGAGCTCGACCTCGTGGCGTGCGACCGCGTCACGAAGAGCCTGGTCGTAGGCTGCGTTCTCACCGTAGTTGAAAAACTTGGGGAACCCCGCGGACAGGATGCGGCCCTCCGAGTCGAGCACGAGCGAACGAAGGTGAAGCTCGGTCTCATCCCAGCGGTATTTGTCTTTCAACGGGATGACCAAGGTCTCGCCCTCCTCGTGGACGACCTTGAATTCCGACCGATTGAGCTTGGTTGCGTCGACTGTTAGCGGAGGTTTCATCGCGCCGCTCGGCGCGGGAGGGATGGGGATCGGACACGCACCTCATCCCCCAGCCCCTTCTCCAAACGCGATGCGTTTAGAGAAGGGGGGGCCAAGCCATCTTTCGCATCCCAACGTTTCGCCCCTCCTCTCCGAACGCGAACGCGTTGGGAGAGGGGGTGGCACGCCAGTGCCGGGGGTGCGGTGCACCTCATCCCCCAGCCCCTTCTCCAAACGCAAGCGTTTAGAGAAGGGGTGCCCAGCGTTCTCTTGTGTCCAAACGTCCTGCCCCCTCTCCGAACGCGAATGCGTTGGGAGAGGGGGATCAAGGGGGTGCGGTGGCTCGGTGCTCCCTTCTCTCTCTTCACGCTTCTTGACGAGCTTGCAGGGAAGGAAACGTCAAGATCGCCCTCCGACATGTCACGGACGACCTCACCTATGTCACGGACGGCCTACTCGGCGTCACGGACGACCTCATCGAGGTCAAGGAAGGTCACCTCGTTGTCACGAACCGAGTCTGGGGTGGGTTGGCTCTCATCAGATGTGACAAACCGCAGACTTCGCGGTTACGGCAGGCCGTGCGATGCTGAGGAAGACCGATGCTGACGCCGGTGAACGACCAACTGCGCCGCGAGATCGCGACCTACAAGCTCAGGTTCGCGTGTGAGCACTGTGGCGCGTGGGACCCTGAGAAAGATGCGTGCGCCGAAGGGTATCCGACGGCTCCCCATCGTGAGAGCATGCTCAACGAGAGTGCGCTCGCGTTTTGCAAGGCATTCGAATCCACGTGAGCCGCACGCACCCGCCCACCCTCGAGACGCTCGTGCGTCGCTTGATTCTGGAGAGGCAACTCATCCAGAAGGGTGATCGTGTGGTGATCGGTGTGTCAGGCGGCCCAGACTCGATTGCGCTCCTGCATGTGCTGGCGCGGTTGAAGAGCAAGATGGGCTTCGAGCTCGTGGCTCACGGAGTCGACCACGGGCTTCGAGCCGAGGCCGCGAGTGAGCTCGAGCTGGCAGGTCGTCTCGCAGAGAGACTGGGTGTCGAATGGGGGACAACTCGAGTCGACGTCGCGGCGGGGGGCAACCTCCAGGAGCGCGCACGACAAGCGCGTCACCGCGCGCTTCGTGCAGCGGCCGATGCGGCAGGGGCCGAGCTCATTGCGACTGCGCACCATGCCGATGACCGAGCCGAGACGGTGGTGATGCGAATGTTGAGGGGCACGGGGCCACGCGGTCTCGCGTGTCTCCTTCCGAGAGAGGGCGATCGGATTCGCCCGATGCTGTTGGCGCGGAGGTCGGACGTGATGGTGCATGTCGAGAGGCACCAGCTCGAGGTGGCGATGGATCCATCCAACCGGAACCCGCGTTTTCTACGTACACGCGTGCGTGAAGAAGTGTTGCCGCTGCTCGAGTCCCTCTCGCCAGGGGTCGTAGCGAACCTTACTGCGCTATCCGATGATCTCTCGCTTCTTGACCCCGAAGCCTTCCCGTCGGGGCTCAGACGTGCACACCGCGACGCTGCGAGGCGGGCGGCACATCTGGGTCAACAGGGGGCAGTCGTCCGGGTCTCGGGGGGAGGGGACGCCCGGGTCTCGGTCCAAGATGGTTCTTTTGTGCTCGCCAGGATGGGATCCCCTGTCGACGCATCCTAATAACAGTGTCAGGTACTCTAACGTGTGCCGCATGAGGTTCCGCTGATGAGGTCTCGATCGTGAAGCAAAGCCAGAAAACACTCCTATTGTGGGTGCTGCTCATCCTCATGTTCGTGGCGATTTGGCAGTTCGTGGCTCCCGACACGAACCGTACTGACCAGATCGCCTTCAGTCAGTTCATGTCGTGGGTCCGGGCGAAACCGGACGAAAAGCACGTGGAATCGGTCGACATCAAAGACCGAGAGTACACGTTCGTGGTGGTTGATCCGACGAACCCTGCTGCACGCAGCAAGGGGACGTTCAAGACCGTTGGTCCAACGGGCGACAACATCACGAAAGAGCTTCTCGATCACGGCGTGACGGTTCGCTACCAGAAGGAGGAAGGGAACTCTCTCTGGATGACGGCGTTGGTGACCATCCTGCCGATGGTTTTCCTTCTGCTGATGTTCTACTTCTTCATGCGGCAGCTCCAGGCGGGCGGCGGCAAAGCGATGAGCTTCGGCAAGTCGCGAGCGCGTCTGCTGAACGAGTCGCAGAACAAGGTCACGTTCGCGGACGTCGCGGGTATCGACGAAGCGAAGGACGAGGTCGAAGAGATCATCGCCTTCTTGAAGGACCCGAAGAAGTTCCAGCGACTCGGTGGCCGCATCCCGAAGGGCGTCTTGGCTGTCGGCCCGCCAGGAACGGGCAAGACGCTCTTGGCTCGTGCGATTGCGGGTGAGGCAGGCGTTCCGTTCTTCAGCATCTCGGGCTCGGACTTCGTCGAGATGTTCGTAGGCGTGGGTGCAAGCCGTGTTCGCGACCTGTTCGAGCAGGGCAAGAAGCACGCACCGTGCATCATCTTCATCGACGAGATCGATGCGGTGGGTCGTCACCGCGGCGCGGGTCTTGGTGGCGGACACGACGAGCGAGAGCAGACGTTGAACCAGCTCTTGGTCGAGATGGACGGCTTCGAGTCGAGCGATGGCGTGATCATCATCGCGGCGACGAACCGACCCGACGTTCTCGATCCGGCGATTCTGCGCCCAGGTCGATTCGATCGACGCATCACGGTGCCGCGTCCCGACGTGCGTGGCCGTGAGCAAATCTTGAAGGTGCACACGCGCAAGACGCCGTTGTCACCCGATGTCGATCTCGAGACGATTGCTCGTGGAACGCCTGGCTTTGCTGGCGCGGATCTCGAGAACCTCGTGAACGAGGCAGCGTTGCTTGCAGCACGGCTCGACCGTGATGTGGTGACGATGGTCGACTTCGAGATGGCGAAGGACAAGGTGTTGATGGGCAGCGAGCGACGCTCGATGGTCATCAGCGAGCACGAGAAGCGAACGACTGCGTGCCACGAAGCGGGTCACGCGTTGGTTGCCGTGACGCTCGCTCCGAACACCGACCCAGTTCACAAGGTCACGATTATCCCTCGTGGCCCAGCGCTGGGTGTGACGACGCAGCTTCCGAAAGAAGATCGCCTGACGATGAGCGCCGAGTTTGCGAAGGCACGCTTGGCGGTGTTGATGGGCGGACGCGTCGCAGAGCAAATCGTCTTCGGTCAGACGACCACGGGCGCCGGCAACGACATCAAGCAGGCCACGAGCCTTGCACGTCGTATGGTGACCGAGTTCGGAATGAGCGAGACGATCGGGCCGGTGAACTACAGCGGCGAAGACGATGGCAACCCCTTCTTGGGACGTGACTTCAGCATGTCGAAGAAGGACTACTCCGAGAAGATGGCCATCCAGATCGACGAAGAGGTTCGCAAGCTCGTCCTCGACGCCGAAGCTCTCGCGACGAAGATCCTGACCGAGCGCCGTCACGCACTCGAGCAGATCACCGAGACGCTTCTCGACCGCGAGACGATCGACGCAGAAGAGATCTCTGCGTTGCTCGAAGGCCGACCGCTCCCGACGCGCGAGAAGGTCGTGATCCCGAGCTGGGCTGACAAAGAGAAGGCCGCGAAGGACAAGCGCCGTGGCCCCTCGATCTTCGGCCCACCGAAGCCTGTCGCTGGCTGATTGAATCGGGGTTGAGCCAGACCCCACCTCATCGCGGATCTCCCCGTCCCAACCCCTCTCCGACCCACCCGGTTCGAGAGGGGTTGAACGTTTTGTGCGCTAAGCTGGCCGCCCGGCCATGTACATCACGTCACTGAGCGTCGATAACATCAAGCTGCTCGCGAACCAGACCTTCTCGTTCACACGCGCTGATGGTTCGCCTCGCATGTGGACCGTGCTGATTGGCGACAACGGTCTTTGTAAGACCACGATCTTGCAAGCGATCGCGTTGATTACATCGGGTGAGAAGGTGGCGAGCGCGTTGGTTCCCAATGCTCGCGAGCTTGTTCGGTTTGAAAACTCGGGAAACCGTGCCTCGATATCGGCGACCTTCTTGGCTCGGGGAGTATCGGAAGAGGCGCGTGCGCTCACGGCCTCCCGCCCCTCGCTTGCGGTGGAATCGGATCGCTACGACTTCGTTGCGGATGAGCCTGCGCGCGTGTTCGATCTGATTCGGGGAAAGCGACTCGGCGGATTTTTTGTCGCTGGCTACGGGGTCGGGCGCTCGGTGGCGAAACCTGGAGAGGTTGGTGTTCCGCAAGACTTTACCCGCGATCGAATCGAGGGATTGTTCGACCCCCACCACCGACTCATCAGTCTCGAGTTCGCCAAGCTAAACAACAACACCCAGCCATTCAGTCGGGTTTTGACCTTCTTCCGACGCTTGCACGACATCTTCGAGGGCAATAGCGAGGAGGAAACGCTTCTGCCGTCTCGGCCTCGTATGGCCTTCGGTCGTTTCGAGCCTGGGACTGGGCCGGGCGACTTTAGATTCGCTTTCGATGGTCAGCCGTTTGCGCAGAGGGCAGGGCAACTCTCACAAGGTTATCGATCGACCATCGCTTGGATCAGCGATTTGATCGGCCAGGCCATGTTTGAAGCTGGTGGATTTCGCGAGCTGGGAGAACCTGCGCTCGAGGAGCTCGAAGGGGTTGTCTTGCTCGACGAGATCGATCTGCATCTGCATCCCACATGGCAGCGTCGCTTCGTTCCCGTGCTGAAGCGATTGTTTCCGAAGCTCCAGTTCATCGTGACGACCCATTCGCCGCTCGTGCTTACGGGTTTCGAGCAGGATGAGATCATCGAGCTTCATCTCGAGGAGGGTCTTGTGGTGCAGCGACCTGGTCGAGTTGAGCCAGGTTTGCTGACGGCTTCAGAGCTACTCAGCAGCTACTTCGATGTGCCCCGAGCAGGGCGGCCAGAGTTGGTCGAAAAGGAGCGGGAGTTCCTCGTGCTCGATGGAAAAAATGATCGAACAACGCAAGAAGAAGCCCTGTGGGCCGAGTTGCGTCGAACACTCGCACCGTATTGGGGTGAGCTATCCGAGGTGGAGCGAGAAAGTGGTGCGCACGCGGAGGAAGAGTGATCCACATCTCGAAGGAGGGAGTGATTTCCCCTCCTGCGTTGATCGAACGTGGGCGCGCTCATCTTGCTCGGGTTATCTGCGAGCAAGTCAGTTGCGGAACACTCTCGACGAAGTCGTTGGATAAGGGAATTTACGACCTGGCGAAAGATCTGCTGTGGAAGCTGCAGCACGCCAAATGTTGTTTCTGCGAGCGGAGCTACGAGCGTGCCTTCTCTTCGGTGGAGCACTTCCGACCCAAGGCGAAAGCACACCGCTGTGATGTCGAGGTGCTTGGCTATTGGTGGCTTGCGTACGAGCTAGAAAACCTGTGGTTCTGCTGCATGAACTGCAACACATCGAAGGGGACACAATTCCCTCTCGAGCCAGGTTCAGCACCGCTGACTCCATGCAAGCGACCCTCGCCGTTGAACGAGCGCCCATTGCTGTTGGATCCTGCGCATGACGACCCGTCGC
This sequence comes from Polyangiaceae bacterium, assembly GCA_046351315.1. Classification (GTDB taxonomy): domain Bacteria; phylum Myxococcota_A; class Polyangia; order Polyangiales; family Polyangiaceae; genus JAXLYQ01. The sequence continues at coordinate 22,747 of JAXLYQ010000028.1, read as the reverse complement.
AACACATCTCGTTCAAGATGGTCGGCCAGCGTATCGTGCCTCAACCGCTCGCAGGGTCGACGCGTGGTGAAGTTACGATTCGAACGTTGAAGCTCGACCGTGATGATTTGAGTGAGTTTCGATACAAGCACTATTCCGAGCGGATTCGTCCAGTGATCGAGCGCCACAGAGACGCGGTGAAACGACAGGATGGCCCGGCCATCGTCGCTGCAGTGCTCGATGCGAAAACGCTTGTCGATCCGAGCTCGGAATTTTCGCTCACTGCAAGAGTCTTCTTGAAGCAAGCGAACGTGCCGTTTTGAGTTGCCGAATGGCGGCCACGCCAACCTGTCTCGATCGCGTGGTGAGCGTGAACGGCGGCGAGAGAATCGGCTTATCAACACGCCACTCGGGGGTGGTCGGTGTATCCTTCGGCATGACAAGAAGAGTGGGATGTGCGGCTCTATGTATTGCGTTGGGTATGTCGATCACGAACGAAGCGCGGGCTCAGCCGTTGGGGGGTGAGCTTCAGCTCGAGGTCACAGAGCGCATCGAGCTTCGTCCGCTCGGTACGCGTCTTGAAGCATCGCGTGAGTCGAACGGAAGAATGATCTGGGAGCCGATTTGCGAGGCGCCTTGTCGTCTCATGCTCGACACCCGCAGAGAATATCGCGTCGCGGGTAGCGGGATTCTACCCTCGAGCTCGTTTCGGCTTGATGAAACGTCCGCGCGAATCGACGTGAGAGTGGCTCGGTCATCGTGGCGTGCTCTTGGCGTAGCGAGCATCTTTCTCGGCATGGCGCTGGCGATCGCGAGCCCACTCGCCGGAGAGCACGCGCAGGTCGATTCGCGTGTGGGCGGTGGCTGGGCTCATCCGCGTAACGCATCGGACCTGATGGTTGGCACGGGCATGATGATTTCGTTTGCAGGGGCAGCGATGGCGGCGTTGAATCTCTGGACGGGCGTGAGCGTTAGCCCGGGCGCGGAGCGTCGAGAGGGGCGCTCTCGGGTTCGGTTCGAAGGGCCATTCCGCCTGACGTTTTGAGGTGGGCTCGGTGCGTCAAAACCCCGGTGCTTCGTACGATTCGCACAGCAACGAGAACGTGGTAACCGGTCGTCACCATGCAATTGACCGCCGATGCGAAGATCCCGTTTCCACGTCCACTCGTCTTCTCGACCTACCGAGACAAGCTCGTCGAGATGGTCCCGTACTTTCCGAACGTGCGTCGCATCGAGGTGAAGTCACGCAAGGACGAGGGCAACATCGTCAGGTTCGAGAACGTGTGGCACGGCGGCGGTGAAATCCCGACCGCAGCGCGCGCGTTCATCTCGGACTCGATGCTCTCATGGACCGATCACGCGAAGTGGGATGAGTCGACCTGGACGTGCCACTGGCGTATCGAGACCCACGCGTTCACCGAGGCGGTGACGTGCGAGGGCGAGAACAAGTTCATCGAGGACGGCGACGGAACCACGCTGCAGATCCGAGGCAATCTGTCGATCGATGCGTCGAAGCTGAAGGGCGTGCCGGGCTTCTTGTCGGGCAAGGTCAGCAAGACGGTCGAAGAGTTCTTGGCGAATAAGATCCGACCGAATCTGATCGAGGTGAGCGCAGGGGTGAAGAGCTTCCTCGAAGCGCAGAAGAAGGGTTGATCATGAGCGACCTTCGACGTGTGTCTCCGGTGGAAGCGAAGCAGCTCGTTGACGAGGGCTACGCCTACCTCGACGTGCGTAGTGAGCCCGAGTTCGAAGAGGGTCACCCCGCAGGTTCGGTGAACGTTCCGCTGCTGCACATGACCGCAGGCGGCATGTCGCCCAACCCCGACTTCGTGACGGTGGTCGAGAAAGCCTTCGCGAAGGACGCAAAGATCGTCGTCGGATGCAAAGCCGGCGGACGCTCGCTGAAGGCTGCACAGGCGTTGATCGCAGCGGGCTTTTCAGAATGTGATCGATCAGCGCGCTGGCTTCGATGGAGCTCGTGATGCCTTCGGTCGTGTGACAGAAAATGGCTGGGGCCCAGCGGGGCTCCCGGTCGAGCGTGGCGCGACTCCTGGTAAGACCTACGCGGACCTCAAGAACCGTTGAGGTTGTGCCCTAGCGCTTCGAGCCAATCGCCCGAGCGCTAGGCGATGACAGCTCAACGAGGACGACACGCATCACGCGCTTTCGGGTCACACACCTGGGGCGCGTTGTTCTTGTCGATCGGTTGTTTGCAGTCGCACTGATCCACGTGGTTGTGTGCGTTCACCGCAGCGCACGTGGCGGCCTCTCGCTGTATGTCACCGCCATCGCTGATGCAGACATCGATCACGATGTGAAACGTGTCGTCGAAGTCGGTGAGATAGGTGCACTCGCAGTGATGCTCGGTGCCAGAAGACGAGCGGGTCTTCCCGCCACAAGAAGTGAGCGCGAGCGAGAGGGCTACGAGCGTTGCCAGCGTCGAGAACCGGTACAAGACGATGAGCGGTGTAGCGCGGACGAGAGTCGAGCGTGAACGCATTTTGTCCGCGAGCGTATCGAAGAAAGAGAGGTTGCTCTCTCGCGCTGTGGGTGAGTTAGGCTCGTGCCCGACATGTTTTCGGTCGAGCGCAAGGTGGGGCGATTGGTCGAGGTCGTGATTCGAGATTCATTTCCGCTCGAAGAGGTCGAGGGAATGATTCGCTTGGTCAGACTCGAGTTCTTGTCGTCGTCGGAAGGCGTCGTGCTCTGCGCGATCTTTGACGGCGTGAAGTTCGTTCACCCAGATGCTGCTGCGCCACTCGTCGAGATGCTCAAACGTGACAACCCGAAGTTGGTGCGGGCGGGTTATCGAATCAATCAACGCTTCGGCACGTTTGCGATGTTCATCGATCGCGTGGTGCGAGAAGCGAAGAACCCTCAGCGTCGATGGTTCGACAACTCGGCCGAGCTGAGGGGGTTCTTGGGAGAAGTGTTGACCAAGCCCGAGGCCACGCGACTCGACGAGCTACTCGAAAAAATCTGAGGTTCGTGTCGCCGAGCGCGTGGAGCGATCACTCGACAGCGGGTGGTTTGTTCCAGCGACCAAGAGCGTCGTATGCCGCGTATTTGAAGGCTTCGCCGAGGGTGGGGTAGTTGAACACCATCTCGATGAACGTATCGACCGTGCCGCCGAGGATGATCACGGTCTGGCCGACGTGAACGAGCTCTGAGGCGCGGTCTCCGATGATGTGGCAGCCGAGTAGCTTGCGTGAGGAGCGGTCGAACACGAGCTTGATCACTCCATCGCGGTCACCGATGATCTTGGCGCGTGCGTTGTCCCGAAAGAATGCGCGACCGACGACGACTTCGTGACCTCGCTCGCGAGCTGTTTCTTCGCCGAGACCAACGCAGCTCACTTCGGGGATGGTGTAGATGCCGTACGGAAGCAGCTCGCTGACGTGCTGCTTGTATTCGATTCCGAACATGTGACAGACCGCGACGCGTGCTTGCTCCATGCTGGTCGAAGCAAGCGCGGGAAAGCCGATCACGTCACCAGCAGCGTAGATTCCCGAGGCGTTGGTCTCGTAGTTCTCGTTGACCTTGATGTAGCCGCGCTTGTCGGTCTGGATGCCCACGGTCTCGCAACCGAGGTCTCGTGTTCGGCCGTTGCGACCTGCAGCGAAGAGCAACTTGTCGCTTGCGATCTCGGTGCCGTCGACGAGTGTGGTCACGATCTGATCGCCGCGACGCTCGACGGTCTTGTACCCCTGACCGAGACGCATCCGTACGCCGAGTCCCGAGAGAGCGCCCTTGAGACGCTCACCCATTTCGAGGTCGAGGAAGGGCAAGAGACGGTCGCGAGGCTCGACGAGTGTGACCTCGACACCGAGCGCCGCGAAGATCGATGCGTACTCGCAGCCGATGACTCCACCGCCAATGACAACGAGTGTTTTGGGCAGACGATCGACCATCAAGATCGTGTCGCTGTCGTCGATGTCGATGTCGTCGAACGGGATGTCTGCGGGCTGATGCGGAGCCGAGCCTGTGCAGATCAAAATCGATCGGCGGTGACGGTGCGAGGCCCAGACGTGCCCGAGCCAACGATGCGGATCGTGTGGTTGTCGATCAGCTCAGCGCGGCCTTTGAGAAGCTGAACATTGTGACGGTCGAGGTTCCAAAGAATGCGCGAGACCTCGAGACCACGAACGGCATCCTTGCGCGAGAGAAGCTTGGGGACAGCGAGATCTCGATTGAGCTCGATCGTCAAACCGTAGAGCTCGGCCTGGCGATAACCCGAGAGCGCGATCGATGTCTCGCGAAGGGTTTTCGAGGGCAGTGTCCCGGTGTGAACACAGGCACCGCCGGGCGATGGCGCACGTTCGACGAGGGCAACCTTCTTGCCGAAATAAGCGGCTTGAACAGCACCCTTCTCGCCTGCAGGCCCCCCACCAATCACCACAAGGTCGAAGTCGTACGCCACGCGTTTTGGCTCCTAATTTCGTTCCGGGCTTGGCTGGGATCGGTGCAGGCGAGGTCGTTGCGCTTGCCGGGAGATCGGGCATCGCATCGGATGACTTCTGCACCTTCACGGTGAAGTCTTTCTTCACCGGGTCGCCTGCCCACGGTGGAACCTTCTCGCGATCGAACGAGTGCTGGAGGCACTCACCGATCGGCGTGCCCTTGAACGGTGGATCGGTGTCAGCGTCGACGTCGCCGTTGGGCTTGACGAGAATGTGAACGACAGCGTCACCGAAGGGGCCTTTGGCAGATACGCCGCCGCAGTTTTGCGCTTGTCGAAGACCTCGCTTGAGCTGCTTGTCGGTGAGCTCTTCGTCGGGCTTGGTCGCCTTTCGCTCACCAGGCTTGTCGTTGGTCGTCGGGGTGGGGTTTGGAGCGGCGGTGGCCTTTGTTCCCTCGAGCGGGTTCTCGTTCTTGGTCGGGGGCACTTCGGTGCCGAAACACCCTACCGAAATCAGGGGAACAACGACCGCCATGAACGTCCACATTCGCCAGGCTCGCATCGCAGCAATCTCCTTGTTGTCGGGTCGTACCTTCCCGCAACTGGGCGATGGACTCAACAGCAGAGCGTGTACAATCGCCCCTTGAGGCGTGCTGCGCTGCGTGACAAGAGGCACGGTCTCGCGAGAGTGTGCGTCGCTTTCGCATTTCACAGATACGACTTCCGGACAGCCATGCCCGATCCACCGAAACCTCTGCCTCCGAAACGCGAAGTGTGCCTTGCGCTGCTCAAGGACCCTAGCGTCTTCATCCATCTCGATCCGCGCAGGCAGGGGGTCGTCGTACCGCCGTGGTTCAAGCGACAACCGCAGCTCGTGCTGCAAATCGGTTTGAACATGCCCACCCCCATCGACGATCTCGAGGTCGATGATGAGGCCATCTCGTGCACGCTGAGCTTCAGTCGCTCGCCGTTCACTTGTTACCTTCCGTGGGATGCGGTCTACGCGCTCGTGGGCGAGGGCGGCCGTTTCATGGTGTGGCCCGCAGATGTGCCGCCTGAGGTTGCGGCGCAGATGCAGCAAAAGATGCAACAGTCGACGCCGTTCACGCCTGACAAAGACGCGAAGGCAGCGGCGAAACCAGCCGCGCGCGATGCCAAAGATTCGAAGGGCAAAGCGAAGAAAGCCAAGCGTCCTCAGCTCGCATCGGTGCCGTCTCCCGCGCCTTCGGGCCGCACGCCGCAACCCGAGGCTGCACCGGCACCCGTTGCGATCCCGATGCCTGCGCCTTCCGGCAAGAACGTGATTCAGCCCGCGCCCGCCGTGAGCGCACCCACCGAGACGCCGGCTCAGGTGAGTGAGCCTGCTGCGACGCCTGCTGTGAGTCCTGTGGCGGCGCCGGTGCCTGCCCCTGCGTTGGCGCCTGCTGAGACAGCGGCGAAAGCAGATGAACGGGGCTCGGACGACGAGCTGCCAATCCCGGCTCGTCCGAAGACTTCTGGCAAACCTAAGCGAGAGCTTCCCCCGTACCTTCGCGTAATCAAGTAATAGAGGGCGCGAATGCCATCGATCGTGAAGACCCTCTTGGTGGGCGGCGGGCTCGTGCTGGTCGCTCTCGTCATCGACATCGCGCTGCCGCAGGTGATGCCCGATTCGTCGATCCGGCAGCTCTTGATGCTGGCTGCGGTGAACGTGATCATCGCGCTCTCGCTCAACATCATCAACGGCATGGCGGGGCAGTTCAGCATCGGACACGCGGGCTTCGTTGGCGTGGGTGCCTACACCGCCGGTGTCGTCGCTTCGAACATTCACAAGATTTGGCCCGGTGAGGTGACGCTCGGGCGATCGTTCGTGATTGTTCCGGTGGCGGTGATCTCAGGTTCGATTCTCGCCGCGCTCTTCGGTTTTCTCGTAGGGTTGCCTTCGCTTCGTTTGAAGGGCGATTACCTTGCGATCGTCACGCTCGGTTTCTCCGAGATGTTCCGACTCTTGATCGCCACGGCCCCCGCCGGCTCGAACCAGACGGGTCTTGCCGGTCTGCTCGGCAAGCTCGGCGGCGTGAATGGATACATGGGCACCGATGATCAGGGCATCCCGCTTTATGCCGGGCCGTTCTGGATTCTCGGCGCGGTGATGTTTGCGGTACTGGTGTCGTGGCGATTGAAGTTTTCGGGGTGGGGCCGCGCGCTGCGTGCGCTTCGTGAGGACGAGGTCGCAGCGTCGGCCGTCGGGATCGACCCGACCCGCTTCAAGGTGACGAGCTTCGTATTGGCGGCAGCAGGTGCAGGGATGGCCGGTAGCTTGATGTCGACGATGCGCGATGGCTCAGGCGCCGCACAGCCCGATACGTTCACGTTTCAGCTCTCGTTCGACGCCATCACGATGGTGATCTTGGGTGGCTCGGGCAGCATCTCGGGCTCGATGCTCGGTGCGTTGTTCGTGACGTTCACGGTGAAAGCCATCGAGCTTCTGCAAGCGCTCGAAAGCGTTCAAGCGTTTCGTCAGAGCACGGGTATCGATCTGAACGCGCTTCGTATGGTCGTGTACGCAGCGGTGTTGATCCTCGTGATGATCATGCGACCCGAAGGGCTGTTCGGAGAGCGTGAGGCGCTGGGTCTCGATCGCAGGAAGGCCACCGCGGCATGAGCGATCTGGTTCTCAAAAACGTCTCGAAGACTTTCGGGGGGTTGAAAGCCGTCAAAGACGTCACGCTGACGGCTCCATCGACCTCGATTTTCGGAGTGATCGGCCCAAACGGTGCTGGCAAGACCACGGTCTTCAACCTCGTCACGGGCGTGTACAAACACGACGACGGTGGCTCGATTCATCTCGGAGAACGTTCGCTGTCGGGGTTGTCTCCGTCAGCGATTGCTCTCGCTGGTGTGGCGCGTACGTTCCAGAACATCCGGCTCTTCGGGCAGCTCACCGTCCTCGAGAACACGCTCGTCGCATGTGAGGCGACGAACGAGGTCGGCATGGGCGCGGCATTGGCTCGTACGTCGAGCTTCTTCGACAGCGAGCGTGCGATGACCAAACGAGCGCTCGAGCTACTCGCGGTGTTTCAGCTCGACAAGATGGCGGATGAGCCATCGACCTCGCTGTCGTACGGCAATCAACGTCGCCTTGAGATCGCCCGCGCGATGATGCTCAAGCCTCGCGTGTTGCTGCTCGATGAGCCGGCTGCCGGAATGAACTACGGCGAGGCTGAAGGGCTCAAAGATCAGATCCGCTGGCTACGCGACGAGTTCAAGATCACCGTCGTGTTGGTCGAGCACAACATGCAGGTGGTCATGGGGGTGTGCGAGCAAATCCATGTGCTCGATCACGGCGAGACGATCGCATCGGGTACGCCCGATGAGGTTCGTAAACACCCCGCGGTCTTGGCGGCGTACCTCGGCGAAGAGCAGACGTAAGTCAACCACGGCGGAATGCTGCGACGAGCTCGGCTGCCGCAGTGTACGGGTCGATCTCGCGTGCGGCGACTCGCTGTGCGGCTTCGTCGACACGGGCGCCGAGTGTGTGAATCGCCGCATCGACGAGAGCCTCTCGCAAGAAGGTACGAAGCTGCTCGGCTTGTTTCATCGCCCAGTGTGCTCGACCTCGATCGGTGTCGAGCCATGCTCGGTGTGCGTCGAGCTTCTGCACGATGTCGGTGATGCCTTCGCGCTTGGTCGCGACACATCGAACAATCGGCGGAACCCACACGCCCTCTGCGTGTTTGGCCCCTTCTTTTGCGACGTCGAGCTGACCTGCCGCGTGACCGCGTGAGTGTGCACCTGCGGTAAACGTTTCTCCGCCCAGCGCGAGCATCAGCTCGAGATCTCGGATGGTGGCATCTGCCCCGTCTCGGTCGGCCTTGTTCACGGCGAACACATCGGCGCATTCGAGAATGCCGGCCTTGATGGCTTGAATGTCGTCACCCATGCCTGGAGCCATCACCACGAGCGTTGAATGAGCCGCGCGGGTGATCTCGAGCTCGTCTTGACCCACGCCCACGGTCTCGACGATGACGACATCGGCGCCCCAGGCTTCGAGCACGCGAACGATGTCCCAGGTCGAACGACTGAGGCCGCCCAGTGCGCCGCGAGTCGCCACGCTTCGAATGAACACCTCTGGGTCTTCGAAGTGACGTTGCATCCGGATGCGATCGCCCAAGATCGCGCCGCCCGAGTACGGGCTGGTTGGGTCGATCGCGACGACGGCAACCCGTCGTTTCTCGGCTCGGTAGGCTTCGACGAGACGATCGACCGTCGTGCTTTTGCCTGCGCCAGGGTTGCCAGTGACGCCAACGATGAACGACTTGCCCGTGTGCGGAAACAAGTCGCGAAGCAACTCGACATGCCCTTCGAGCCGATCGTCACAAAGACGACAAGCCCTTGCCGTGGCCCGAACTTCGCGATTCAGAATTCTTTCAACGAGTGGGTGCATCGCAGGTGTGCTCGGACGACAGTGCTCCGAGGCCCCGCGCTCTAGCAGAGTGCTCGCTACGTTGCGCGCTTTCAGGTGTAGCTAAGGGAATCATGGGATAAGACCGCTCCCCCATGCCGGTTGTATCCTCAGCGGAAAATCACGAGATCACGCTCGACGACGGGCTCGCGCGATGCCGAGTCTGGCGGCGTCCTGATCTCTCTAGCGAGGATGGCGCACGCTGCGCAGAGCAAATGTCGTCGTCCTTGGCGAGACTCGCACTCGTGGGCTCTGGAGCGAGAGCGCTTGCGCTCGATTTGTCCGAAGCACCAGGCGTTGCAGGCCCGCGAACCGCAGCGGCCATTGGCAGCTTGTTGGTGAGCTGGAAAAACTCGAAAAAGCGAGCGGCGCTCATCGTCGGCGACCAACCGCTGAAACAGCTACAGATGAAGCGGATTGTCGCCGAGAATGCGTTGGGATGGGCCGAGGTGTTTCCGAGCTTCGAACAAGCCCGTACCTGGCTCGACGCTCCTCCTTCGTCGCGCCGCTAACGCGTTAGAGCGCTCAGTTTCCCTTGGCGGCGAGTGCGAGCTTGGCTGCGGTGTCCGCACTGACCAGTTGTACATGGTCGGGAAGCAGCTTGGTCATGGGCATGAACGCATTGTCGAGCGTAAGACCGCCGTCGCTGGTCATGTACACCCAACTGACCGTGCCTTTCGGATAGTTGGCGATTTCATCCGCCATCTTTTGCGGGCTGAGAAAAAATACGTCGTCGTCGTTGTTGATGCCGCGCCATTCACGCGGGCGAAACAGCACCGAATGGCCACCGTCTGCGCCAGTGAGAACCTCGTAGTATTGATCTTTGGGCCACCACCCGAAGGTACTGGCCATATAGGGCACATTCACAGGAAAGATCCCCCGGATGCTGCCGTTCTTGGTGGCGTATTTGGGTAGAAAGTAATCTTCGGCTTCGTGCCAGGTATCGAGCCAATCCCAGTGTACGACGCCAGAAATCCCGAGAATACGGGCGTCGTCTTCGGTCTCTGCGACATATTGACCCTGTACTTCTTCGGCCAATGACGAAGGGTAGGCGTACAGATGCCCGCTGGGTGGGAGGGCGAAATAATCCTTCTTGGTCTTGTGACTCTGGTCGTAATACCAGCGCAGAAGGTCAGGAGCGATTCGAGCCAGATGGGGCGAGATGGTCCAGGTCAGCACTGGGCAATCGCCGCTCTCACATGACGCTAGCCGCTGTTTGAACCAGTCGTGACGGGTGCTGGTGATGTAACCGATATTGTCTCCATCACCGACGAGAAAGGCGACGTAGGTACGGGTCGGGTCGTATTCGATCGATTCGAGCGGGTTTTGTTGAACGACACCGGGCTCGGTAATGGCAGGTTTGGCGGTCGAATAATACGAGAGATTGCCGGTGCGACTTGCAATGGCACCCATGTTTCGAGATTCGAGACAAAGCGTTTGAGCCTCGTACAAGAAACCACCGAGCGCATAATACGAGCTGTTGTATCCATACACGCCGAGGGGTAGCGGCCAGTTGCCAGCATTGACCATGGTGCTGAGTAGCTCGCTTTCAGGGTCGCCACTGATACAGCCGTTGACCAGATAACTGACGAAAAGCTTTTGCGAGTAAACGAAATCAACCAGGACGGGCTGCATATCGCTCGTGATCACTGGGTTGGCTTGGTCCTTCGGCTGCTCTTCATACCCAGGGGTCAACATGGCGAGCCCTGTGGTTTGGCTGCCATATTTCTCGTAGACATATTGGGTGGCAAGAAGCCGTGTTGTCTTGTCGGCCAATTCGGTCTTCGCATCGAATGCCACGCTCTTGCACGAGAGAGTCATGGCGCTGTCGATCGGTACGGCGCCCAGTACAGCACCGACCGTGAGAATATTGGGCAATAGCTCTTGCTGTGTTTTGTAGTCGTACGACACGCAGCTCGGAAAGTCGGCCACGCATTGCGTAAGAAAGTCGGCTTGTTCGACGGTCTTGTTGACCTTGAGCGCGAGCTCGTCGATCCAGATCGGGTCGTGATCGTCGAGATTGACGAATACCGAGCCGCCATCGCGACGATTGTACAGCCCTGCACACGCTTGTACGGCGAGCTGAGTCGCGGGTGAGGTGCTCTTGTCGGCTTTCACGACCGTGAGCGAAACCACCCGAGCCGGCTTGGCGTCATCGCCCGAGCTACACGCCGCGAGAGACAGCGAAAACAAGGTGGCGATGGTCAGGAAACCCAGCGCCCCACGATTCGACCTTCGAGACATGCCGACCCTCACGAGCTTCAATGGCCACACGACGTGTGTGACTTCGAACGACCCTGCCCGTGCTCACCTTTGGCGTCAAGAGCCAGGCTTATTCAGTCTCGTCGCGCTCCGCGTCAACATCGCCCACGTGTTTGGCAAATAGTTTAGGGTAACGGCGACGCATTTCGTCGTCGTCGTCGAAATCCCATTTTTCGCCAAGCTCAGGGACGACCACGCCAGGATAGGGTAGCTGAGCGTTGTCGCCCATCAGCATTTCGTACACGCTCTGCGGCACATACAAGAGATCTTCGCATTCGTGGATACCGCCTTCGACAGTGTGGCTGACCAACGAGTCAGGGTCTTGCAGAGCTGATTCGTATACTTTTCGACCCTTGGCGATCAGCCACCCACGAAAATAGTCGAAGCCATCATCCGAGCAACCTCCGTTAATCGTATACGCCGCCCCCCACAATCTCCATGAATATGCGTTTGCGCGGCAGTGAGTAAGCCACTTGTCGAAATCAATCACTTCTTCGACCGATTTCTTGGACAACACCTCGACAAGCTCGTCCACACAAATCTCGCCGCCATCGTCTGTGATGTGTTTTGCAATCAAGCCCCAAAATTCATCCTCGGTCATGGTGGCCCCACTCTAGCCGTGGCGATTCGCTCTGCCAGAACAGGTCGGATATATTCGTACCGAACGGTCGCTGGGCTCGTGGTTTTTTGCGGGGGAAGATCACCGGGGTCGAATGAGAAGGCCGCGAGCGCACAATCGAGAGAGTGTTTTCGCGTCGATTTGGTCGCAGAGGTGGGTTGTGCCCAACCCTTCGTCTTCGGTGGTGCAATAACACACGAAGTCTTCTGCTTTGGGGATAGGCAAGTCGATCTTGGAGAGCTCGCTCGCAAGCTCGACCATGAATGGATAGACCTCGTCAAACCGCTTGGATTTCCAGATGTCTCGATTGGCCAACTCCACCTTTCGCCGAAGGCTCTCAGGCAGTGTGAGAAACTGGGCGTTGTTCCATTCTGCGGGGTTCCAGTTGGCATAGGATGCACTCTCCTCGGAGCCGAAGGCGAGACGAAGCTTGTCCCGTTGTCGGGCGTCGAGAAGTGAGAGTGTCGGCGGCAAAAAGCGGGTGATGGACGAAGCGCAATAATTGATGACAAGAGCGCATACCTCGGACAACCCGTGTAGAGTGCGCAGATGCTTTACGATGAGGTCGCGTAGCTCGAGCAAGATCTCTTTTCGATATCTTGCAAACATCCCGTGCACGTCTGGCTGCCGGAATACCACTCGAGCAGGGGCGCCATCGTCGATGAGCTCAATCTTGCTAAGCTCGTTGTCCTGATCGTGCTCGAAGAGATAATACTGATTGATCTTTCGCCCTTGCTCGTCCTGGCCTTGACGTACCATGCGAGAAAGCAATCTTGCCTCGTAGGTATATTCTTGGACAAATATTCCACCGAAGGCGTTTACACTCGTCATTCGCTGGATCTGTTCGCCGTATCGAAACACATCGGCGCGAAGGGCACGATGGAGAGGGCCGTTCGTGTATCGAATGCTTTCTCCGATGGGCGAATCATAATGAACCAGTTCTTCATCAAATTGGCTTGGCGAGTCGTAGAACTTTGCATACACAAGCCGATTTGCTGCGTCTAGACGATGAAAACGCAGACCTGCTCGAAGCGCTGATGGGCGAGAGGTCAAACTGACCCCGAACGGAATCTGGTGTATTTCATAGAAATACGGTTCCACTGTGAACATCGGCCCGTCTGTCCACACGTCGCGGGCTGCTTGGGTATCACTTTTCTGTTTTCGCTCGGCGTAGAGATCGGGCGCGCATACAAGAAGAAGTTGTGCTCTTTCGAGATCGGTCATCTTGTGTCCAAGCTACCATGTCGCTTGGCTTCGGCCGAGATGTTGCGGGTGGCGTCGAAGAGTTGCGTTGCGCGAAGCTGGCTTCGATGGGGTTGGGTGCAATTGGTGTAAATCGATGGGCTTGAGTAGGGTGCCACGGATGACCTTCGTGGACCTACCTGCGTTCAAGCCATTTGTGCTGTTTTCGGTGCTTTTGGTCTTCAAGATGTTCTTTGTCGGTGTGATCACCGCCAACCGGCGTCGGTTGTCGAAGGTGGTGGCCAACCCTGAAGACGTCGGGGTCAACCCGGGCTCGCATGCAGAGGCACAGGAAGCGCCCGAGACGTTGCGGGCTAAGCGTGCGCATCAAAATGACCTCGAAAACGTTCCGGGGTTTCTGATGCTTGCGTTGATCTTCACGTTGATGGGCGGTAGCGCAACCGGTGGGTGGGCCTATTTCGGAACCTATTTCGCCGCTCGAACGCTCCACTCGTTTTTCTACCTGAATCAACTCCAGCCTTGGCGAACCATCGCGTTCGGGCTTGGTCAGCTCACTCTGCTTGGCGTGGCGGTTCAGCTTCTCATGCGCGCGTTTGGGCATAGCTGATGGGTAGGGGCGAGCACCTCACCCCCTTGATCCCCCTCTCCAAGCGCAAGCGCTTAGAGAGGGGGCGGGTGTGGGGGAGCTTTGGTTTAACTTTATGGGCGCTGTCTGCTGAGAGTGGAACCAGAGTTCGAACTCTACGGATCATCATCGGGGTGATGGAATCTAGAGTTCGAACTCTGCGGATCATCACGCGGGTGATGTTTTCCAGAGTTCGAACTCTAGATTTTCTCTCACGAATGATAGGGTTCTAGAGTTCGAACTCTGGCGAGCATCATCTCGATGATGATCGGCAGAGTTCGAACTCTGGTTCCAGTCACACGGTAGTGCCTGTGCGGAGATCGAACCTTGTTTTCTCGAGACGCTGTGTTGATCGGCGCGTTGGCTACTTCGCGGTAAGACGCGTCGGGGAGCGAGTGTGGCGATTTGACCACACTTTTCGGTTACAGGGGGTGGAGCCAAACGGTTACAGGTCGGCTCGGCAAGGCGTGGCGGTCTATAGGAATTGTCGGGAAAATCGAAAAAAGGAACGCTGGCATAAAGGCCGCAAGAGGGGGTGGCATCGACGACGGGGCGACGCAGACGGCGGCGACTCGGGCGGCGGATGTATCCATCAAACAAGTGAGCACGACTATGACCCGCAAGAATAAGTCAAATGCAAATCCCTCCGTGAACACCACCGTTCTGGGACATCCTATGACTCCTCAAACCAGCACGAATACGGCATCGCAAGCACAAGCAGAGCCTGCCAATACCTGGATGATCGGAGAGCAAAAACTGGTGGCGATGTTGCCCACGCTGATGGCGCTCAGTGCGGACGAAGTGGGTGGAAACCGCATGCCCATCTTTGAGTTGGTCACCAACATGCGGTTGTGGCTCAAGAATATCGAGCGGCTTCGCGCCGACTTTTCGACCACGTTTGTCGAGCCGCCGCTTGCTGAGCTCGATGACCTTTATTCACTGCTTGCCGTGGCCGATCATCTGGCGTTCGTGGTCAAACCGAGCGCGCCGCAAACCAACTTGAAAAAGCTCACCGATGAGCAATTGATCCCAAAGCGACGCATGCTGAAGCAGGTCGTCGAGCTCATGGGTACGTTTTCTGGCATGAGCACCGCGGTGCTCGACCAAACGCTGGACGGTCGTACGTCGAAGGATGTGGCCCATGATTTGATCCAGCTCACGCATGCGTTGCGAGCTTCGTGGGGGATCATCAAGGGTAAGGCTCCATTCGACCTGGCCTTTCTCGATTCTATCGAACACCAAGCTCGCGAGGCTGCCGATCTTGCGGCAGCGGTCGAAAACCTCGGAGAAGAACAGGCGCTCGACTATGACGATTTGCGCAATCGCGTGATGGTCTTGATACTTCGAAAGTACGCGATGGTGCGTAGTGCAGTCCAGTATATCCGCCGAGCCCAAGGCGATGCGGATGATTTCGCTCCGAGTGCCTATGTGGTGCGCGGCGGAGGCCCAGGTCGCAAGGGTAGCCCGGCCAAAACCCCCGAGCCTGCTCCGGCGACACCGGCTCCGTCGGGTTTCACGGTGAGCACGTCAGAGGCGAGCACTGCGACGAGCGACGAAAGCGACCACGTAAAGCCACACGCCGCATGACCTCACCCCCTTGATCCCCCTCTCCAAGCGCAAGCGCTTGGAGAGGAGGTGCGGAACGTTTGGATACGAGAGATGGCTTGGCACCCCTTCTCCAAACGCATGCGTTTGGAGAAGGGGCTGGGGGATGAGGTGCGGTTGGCATCCCCTCTCCGACCGCAGTTGCGTCGGGAGAGGGGACCGAGGGGTGCGGTGTTTTGCATCACAGTGTCGAATTCACGCAACCAGCGTGGCGTGTGACCGATAGGGGCTCTGTCAGCGCTTCCTTACTCTTCCTCTTATCCTGGATGTTGGGGCTCTTTTTCCATGTCGATGTTTTCTCATGCACCGCTCGCAGCTCGATGTGCGCTGTGAGCCATGGCACCGCTTCGAACTGCCTGGCACCCGCTCTTGGTCACCGCGTTGAGAGGGATTCTCGAGGCACCCGACTACGAAGTACGAGACGAGGTTTCGCTGTCCTCAGAGCCACTACGGCTCGATGTGGTGATTGTTCGAGCCACGCCAGGAGCACTTGCTCCGGAGCTATTGCAGAGCATTCTGTCGTCGCTCAACGAGCACACACTGCTGAGTTACAAAGGGGCGACCGATGCCCCAGAAGCTCAGGATGCCACACAGCTCATCGTGTATGCGTTCCAATATATGTTGCTCACTGGAATCGGCGACCCACAGCAAATCAGCCTTCGTATGCTCGCAAGCTCGATTACCCCTCGATTTCGAGCCCATGTTCATCGTATCGGAGGCCATCTCACATTCACACGAAAGGGCATTTGGGATGGCTCTCTTGGCCCCTTTTCTCTTCGATGTGTATCCGCAGACGCCGTATGTGACGAGCCTGGCGAATCCCTCCTATTTGGCCTTTGCAAACGCATCGTTCGCCACCCTCGACGTTTGCCCCCTCTCGACGACCGAGAGCGCTTGCTTTTCTCGAGAATGGCTCAGCAAATCGCTCAACTCCAAGCCCACAGCAACGATTTGATGTATCTTCAGCTCACCATGGCCGCCATCAACTACGACCAAGCCTGGCAAGAAATCCTCGCCAACATCCCGCCCGAGCGTCGTCTCGCCGGCCTCTCGCCTGAGCAGCGGCTCGCAGGTCTTGCGCCTGAGCAGCGAGTGGCGGGTCTCGCTCCAGAGCTTTTGCTCAAGGGTTTGGCTCCTGAGCAGCGACTGGCAGATCTTCCGCCAGAGCAACGCCTCGCGGGGCTCGATGAAGCGCATGCCGTGTTGGCCTTGCCTGTATCGCTGCTCAGAGCGCTGTCGCCCGAATATATCGAGACGCTGCCAGAGGATGTTAAGGTTGAGGTCAAGCGAAGGATGAAGGGCTAACACCTCACCCCCTTGATCCCCCTCTCCAAGCGCAAGCGCTTTGAGAGGAGGGGGCGAAACGTTTGGATGCGAGGGATGGCTTGGCATCCCCTCTCCGAACGCAGTTGCGTTGGGAGAGGGGACCGAGGGGTGCGGTGCGGTGCTAGCCCTTGCGTTGCGACACGCTAGTTCGATAACCTCGCGATATGTCTAGACCGACCCTTGCGTTTGCGGGCCTCGTGGCGCTGGTTTTCGTTGCGTGTGCGGGCGGTGATGACGTCACGCCTGGGTTTTCCTCGAATGCCGGTGGCTCGGGTGGCGCCTCTGGCTCGGGTGGAACCGCTGGCGAAGGAGGGTCGTCCGGCTCGGGCGGCTCTTCGGGTGACGCTGGCTCGTCTGGATCTTCTGGGTCGTCCGGAAGCTCCGGATCGAGCGGATCGTCGGGAAGCTCCGGCTCGAGTGGATCGAGTGGCTCCTCGGGAACCAGCGGGTCTGCTGGAACTGGCGGCTCTGGTGGCACGGGCGGCTCTGGCGGCAGTGGCGGAACCGGTGGAGCTGGCGGAACAGGCGCCACGGGTGGAACGGGTGGAACGGGTGGAACCGCCGGCACAGGCGGAACCGGCGGTGCTTCGGGAACCTCGGGCAGCTCGGGCAGCTCAGGGTCGTCCGGAAGCTCAGGATCGAGCGGCTCTGCCGGCTCTTCGGGTGGCTCAGGGTGTGGCACCGTCGACGGTGCAAACTCCCCAGAGACCGCTCAGGTCTTGTCGCCCATCGATGACTGCGCCACCGATGTCGCCATGTCGGGTATGCTCGACAATGCCAACGACATCGATTGGTTCAAAGTTCGGGCGACCGACGGCTCGAATATCACCTGTGAAACCAATCCAGCCGTTGCCTCGACCGTCAGCTCTGTACCCGTCAAGGTGTGCCTGTACGCGGTGCCTGATTCGTCCACGACCTGGACATGTGATGACAGCTCGACTGCGGTGACAACGCCCTTCAATGGCTGCTGCAAATTCGGCTCGAACGTGGCGTTTGCCTTTGGCAGTTATGGGGCTGCATTTCAGGACGACAGCGCCGACCTGTACGTGAGTGTCTCCGAGCTCGACCCGACCTACACGTGCAAAAACTACTCGGTAAAAATTAACTTCTGAGAGATGCATTTGCTCTTGCGACGTTGGGCAGAGCGCATGGGCGTCGGCCTCTTGTGCGCAATCGCGTCGCTGGGGTCTACTCGACGGGTTGCGCTCGAGCCCGGTCAGGTTTCACCTGGGATGAGTCTCTCTGTCAAAAAAGAATCCGAGACCGAGAGCGAAGACCCCCCTGGGCCGCTGCTCACGTTCGCGACTCTGTACAATACACATACCGGAGAGCTGGTTGTGCTCGATGCGAGCTCTCCGACACAAGAGCGTTTTGATCTGCTGGTTTCGGATCGCACCACGGGGGCGCAGGTGTCGATGGCTCCGAAGCTCTTGGAATTGCTTCGATCGTTGGCTGCGCCACGACCTGCATCACGTGTCGAGATCGTCTCGGGATATCGGAGTGCCAAGCTCAACGAGGTCTTGAGAAAGAAAGGCCACAACGTGGCTTCGCATAGTCAACATTCGCTGGGCCACGCTTTGGATTTTCGTTGGATCGGTCTTGGGCCGCTCGAGCTGAAAAAAGAAATCGAATCCAGAGGCTGGGTAGGCGGTATCGGAACCTACGAGGCACCTACCGATCGCTTCGTCCACGCTGATGTGGGCCCCGATCGTCGATGGAAGGGAAAGTGACTGAAACCGCCGCGGTAGAACACCCCCTCACGCGCCGACAGGGCTGGGTATTGGCCCTCGTGGCGACGTTCACCATGGCCATTAGCTACCTCGATCGCCAAGTGCTGGCTGTCTTGGCGCCTACGGTCACCAAAGCACTCGAGATCTCCGAGACGAACTATGGGTTTCTCGTGGCTGCGTTTTCGGTCGCCTATTTGTTCGGCTCACCGATTGCTGGCCGATGGATTGACCGCTATGGCGCTCGCCAAGGCTTGTTGGTCGCTGTCCTGTTGTGGTCGATTGCGGCTGGCTCTCACGCGCTCGCTGCGGGCTTTGGCAGTATGTTCATGCTGCGAATTTGGCTCGGGCTTGCTGAGTCTCCGTCCTTTCCCGGGGCTGCTCAAACAGTGCAACGTGCACTCGCCCCGATGGACCGGCCTCGTGGCCTGGGTGTGTTGTTTACCGGCAGCTCGTTGGGTGGCATGCTCGCTCCACCCATTGCGAACACCATCAATCGCGTGATGGATTGGCGGGCAGCATTTCTATTTACCGCTGTGGTGGGCTTGATCTGGGTGCCTCTGTGGCTTTGGGTAACGCGCTCTTCGGTCGTTCGAGAGTTGCTGACTCCCCGTCAAGAGGTGCAGCACGTCTCACCCTGGGCGTGTCTCAAAGAACGAACGGTCTGGAGGGCCATCGCAGCGGTCTTGGCGCTTGCCCCCACGGTTGCCTTTGGCCTTCTCTGGGGCTCGAAATTGTTGGTGGCCAGGTTTGGGATCGAGCAATCCAAGACGACTCCCTATTTGATTGTACCCGCACTTCTCTTTGATCTTGGCGCTGTGTTGTACGGAGACCTGGCCGCACGTCGTTTCAAACGATTGGGCCCTAACCCCGAAGGCCCAAGGGCATTGTTCGCGGTCGCCTTGCTGACGACCTGGTGTTTGGCCTTGGCTGTCTTGGGCAATAACGCTTGGCTGACGGTAATTCTGATTGGCCTCTCGGCGATGGGTGCAGGCGGAATGATGGCGTTGCTCACGGGCCATGTTCTACAGCGTGTTCACCCGTCGGTGGTCTCGGCCACGGGTGGAATCACCGCCGCCGCGCAGTCTCTGGCTTATATCGTGGTGAACCCTGCGATTGGGGCATCGGTCGATGCGACGAAATCCTACGATCTTGCGATGATTGCCATCCCGGCGTGGGGCATGGTGGGCGGGTTGGTGTGGCTGTTCATGAGTGAAGGAGAATCCAAGTGATCAAAGCAATCATTGCACACGAGCCAGGTGGCCCCGAGGTGATGAAGGTCGCAGAGAAAGCTCTGCGAGCTCCTGGGCCGCAAGAGGTCGAAATTGCCGTCCGGGCGGCTGGAGTCAACTTCATCGACATTTACCAGCGCACGGGCTTGTACAAAGTCGAGATGCCGTGGGTTCCGGGGCTCGAAGGCGCAGGAGAAATCACGGCCATTGGCGAAGGCGTCGCGTCTCTCAAGGTTGGTCAACACGTGGCCTGGGCTTCGGTCGCGGGCTCGTACGCTGAGCGAGTGATTGCACCCGCGGCCAAGGTGGTTCCGGTGCCTGATGGGCTTACCTTCGAGCAGGCCGCTGCCGCGATGCTTCAAGGGATGACGGCACAGTTCTTGGCGACCACGACGTATGCGTTGAAACCGGAGACTCGTGCGTGGTGTACGCCGCAGCGGGTGGGGGTAGGGTTGCTCTTGTGTCAGTTAGCCCAAAGCTGCTGGGGCTCGTGGTGTGGTGTCGACCGAGAAAAAAGCCGGTCTGGCACGAGCGGCGGGGGCAGATTCGGTGGTGCTCTCTTCGACGCCTGAGTTGGCCAAAGCGCTACGTGAAGCCAACGGCGGTGATGGTTTTTCCCGTGGTCTACGATTCGGTCGGCAAAGACACGTTCATCGCGAGTCTCGATGCGTTGAAGCCACGTGAGATGATGGTGCTCTATGGTCCGGTCAGGTGGGCCGGTTCCGCCGTTTGACCCGCAATGGTTGGCAGCGCGAGGCTCGTTGTTTTTTACCGCCCGAGCTTGTTCCACTACACATCGACCCGAGACGAGCTGGTCGCCCGAGCGGACGATATTTTGTCACGTATTTCGCGTGGCGACGTAAAAGCTGACCATCGGGGCAACATCTGGCTCTTTCCGAGGCGGCAGAAGCCCATCGACGACTGGCAGCACGCGAGACTACGGGCAAGGTGCTTCTCGTGCCCTAGTGCCGCCGGTCAAGGCGACCACGGTACAAGCCAGATCGTGCCGCTGGTCAGCGCTGACACATGTTCCAGCGGGACGTGTCAGTCATGATTTTTCCTATAGGTAGAAAAACCTGGGTTCTTGGGTCGATGACGATTTGTTGATCGTGCCGCACCCAAGCCCACACACACCTCGCGAACATCGACACGCTGGCCTGATCCCGACCCAATGGGGGGCCGAGCTGGGCAAGTGTTCCCCTCGACGTCAAGCGACCTGCTCATGAAAGGGTGTGTTGGTTCACACAAGAGCAGAACACGCGAAGAAAACCGCTTCTTCCGGAGTTCTCTTTCGTGAAGTTTGCAGCAACCCGCAATGCCGCGCTTGCTGTCCGCTCGGCGTCGTGGGGATTGGCTCTGAGGAAAGCAGTGAAGTCAGTCACGAAAGTGTTTTCGTGTCTGACACATGGGCTGTAGCTTTCCTGACACTCAATGTGTCGTTGTGTCGATGTGTCGATGGAATGTGTCGGTGCTGTCTCACAAGGCAATCATGAAACGCTATTCACTCCTTCGATCGGTTGTTCCCTTGTTGGGTGTCGGTGGCTTTGCACTGCTGTATTCGGCAGGGCTCGAAGCGTCGCCCACGCTGATCACGACCACGACAACCAGCACATTGATCACCCGGGTAAGCTGCCCCTCGACAAGCACGGTTACCGCAACGTCGCATTCTGTGTGTTATGACGATGCCACTCGAAACGCGTGTCCGAGTGTACAGACGGCGTGCACGCCGTACATGCAGAGCGATTTTCAGCACGGCTTCGACACGAACACAGATGGCACGCTGAAATCGGGGGCAAGCGGTTCGGTTCGCAATCATGCGTTTTACCCAAATCACGATGACCGCCAGCCTGTGCAAACGGGCGGTAAGAGCATTCGCCGTGGTGCAGCGGTTCCGCAGAACACAGGCCTCTTTCAGGTGACGACGGGTACGCAGGTATTTGCGGCCAACCTGCCTGCGACATCGTACGATGCACTCGAAGCGGCAGCGCAGCGCAAGGCTCGATTGGCCTCGATCTCGAGCCCGGCCACCTGGATGCGAAATAGCTCGTTCGGCCCCGGGTCGATCGATTCGTGTGAAGAGTACGTCTACGCCAAATATTACGACTACATGCGTTTTGTTGATGCTGCTTACGCATGTGATTCGGTCGCCGAGAACGCGCAGAAGGATGGCCCCGACTGCATCTACCAGATGGCCAACAACACCTACAATGGTGTTCCGGTCAACCCGAATATCACAGGGCAAATCTGGGATCGCGATCACTACGACACGAGGGATGATATTCCGCTACAAAGCGCTGCGCTCCCCAAGAACGTGTTCTACTCGGGCGCGATGCTGATGACGCCAAGCCTCGGCGTGCTCATCGGCAAATCGGCTGCCATCGACACGCTTCGCCAGCGTATGTTCAACTGGCAAGACTCGTACTATGTGTACGGCGATATTTACTCGAGCAACGCGAAGGCTTCGTATGCCGACGAGTGGGCGTACCACCGAGCGATGCGCGCGAAGACCTCTGGTTTGCGCGACGCCGAGCGTGACTCATATCGAGAGCGTCGTAAGCGCTTCGAGCAAGCGTACCTCGCGTTCTGGAGCAAGGTGAAATGCGAGGATATGGGCTTGCCCACCTGGTGTCGCAACACTCCGATTCTTCAAAACGACCCAATTCAGCAATTGATTCACGGCGATGCGGTCATCAACCCCGGCGATGACCCGTTTGCATCGGCTGCGTTCTTGTCTCAAGGCACATTGATGGGGCAGGCCGTCGGCATGAAATACGCCGGCGGTTTGCTTGCCATCGGAGCAGACAACAAGACTGTCATTGATCGCACCGCCGTGGTCGATGTGCCTCAGCTCAACCTGTTGGGTGGGCTGTTCGGAGGCGGAACAACCGCGGGAACAACGACGACCTACAACATCGTTTCGGGCACTCTTACGAATGCTCCGGCCAATGTTCCGCAAGCGTCGGATGATCCTACGCGACAATCCTATACGTCGATTTTCTCGCTTCCGGCGAAGATCGATGCGATCTGGAAGAACACGCCGCCTCCGATGGATACGAGCCGCGGCTACCCGCAGTTCGATTGCTCCGGGTTCGACCCTGCGGGGTGGCAACAACCCATGTGCGAGGTGACCAATATTCTCCTCGAAGAGTGGTCTCGCACGTCGACGACGAGCTGCCTCTCGGCGACCAACGACATGTGCGACTGGTCGACCGATATGTTCGCCGAACGCTTTGCGCGGCAACAGCTCTGGATGCCCGAGCGAACCCGTGATTTCAATCGCTGCCGAGGGCTGACGAAGAGTGGATTCAGCGCCATCGACCCGGCGA
>JAXLYQ010000027.1:0-65049 GCA_046351315.1 Polyangiaceae bacterium | reverse complement strand
GGCCTAGCCTACCTCACCCCGTCGATGCTCAAAGGGAAACAAATGCTGCGCGTGAGTATCGGCGCAGAGACCACCGAGAAAGCGCAGGTTGAAGCCTTGTGGGCGCTGCTCAACCGAGCTGCGAATGAGGCCGCAACCGGTGCGGCGAGGCTTGATCCACGCGAATAACGACACTGTCATCACCCGTCTCTCGGATCATCGCCTGCGAGAGATCGACCCCCAGAAACAAGCGAATGGCTTCGTCGAGCTCGTGCGGCTCGACACGCCGGCCTTCCGCGCGAACAATGGCCGTGCGAACACGACGCTTGCCTTCGCATCCGTCGGCCACGACGACACGAACACCAAGCGCGCTCTTGCACACCCATGCCGCCCCAATTCGCTGCGATGTCCAGCCGTCGCGCGAGAATGTGGTGTTGTCCAACATGGGCGCGACTTTGACTCTGTTTTCGAGAGAGGACAGTGACACAATCGTCCTAGGTGGGACATTGTTTGTCCTTGACCGATGGCATTCGCACGCCTGTATGAATTCAACGGATATCAGGAATCGTTGCGTACGAGCGGCAAGCGAACTCGTGACACCACGGGCTCGGCTTGAAAGTGAGCTGGCGCACGCTCGGAATCATTTGATTCTTTTTCGCTCTGAGTCGGCCGGGCAAGCCACGCATCTCGAACCGAACGATCCAACAGATGGGTGGGGCGAACATTTGCGAGCGCGCTCGCCATGACAGCACGAAGCCTTGGGTTTTCTCGTTCGAGAGAAGAGAGGAGCTCGGATATTTTTTCTCGTTTGAGCCCCTCTTGAGAACCACAGAGATTGCAAGGCAAGATGGGGAACGCAAGCTGCATTGCATACTCAGCAATATCGTTTTCTGCGCACTCGATCAGCGGGCGAATCACATCGAAGCGATCGGCATCGTCGCGAAAGCTCGCCGGCATCGCCTGGAGCTTTCCGCTGTAGAACAAGTTCAAGAGAAACGTCTCGAGACCATCGTCGCGATGATGGCCAAGCGCGATTTTATTGCACCCTAGACGCTCGGCTGCCGAATAGAGAATACCTCGGCGCAAGCGTGAGCAGAGTGAACAATAGGTGGCCCCAGGCTCGAGTTTATCGACCACCACAGAGTAGGTATCCTCAGAGAGGATCTCGAAGCTTACCCCACTTTTTTCGAGCCATTCGATCAGAGGGCGCCCGTCATACCCAGGCTGGCGTTGATCCAAGTGTACGGCGACCAACTCAACACGATACTCGAGCGACCGCACCAGCTTGCTGAGCAAGTGCAGCATCGTGTAACTGTCTTTGCCACCTGAAACCGCCACCAAGACGCGATCGCCCGCATTCAGTAGCCCATACGTCGAGCAGGTATCGCGAACCTGTCGAAAGAGTCGTCGCTCGAGATTGTTGGGGTGAGTCACGGCAGCCACGTGGGCTGCCATGCCACGAGCCTTGGGGCAAGCCGTTCTGCACCGCGCGCCCAGCGGCCTTGATTTTCCTTTACCCGCGAACCGACGATTGTCGTATGTATTGTCGGTCGTGGTATCTGAGAACCCCTCTGCAGTCGACAGCGAGCTTGAATCCAGGAGCGAACCAGCAGCGAGCCAGCGCTCCGTAGCTCCACGTACCTCGCCGGTATTTTTCTGGTTGGCGCAGGCCAACCCCGAGCGAGATGGTCAGGCGTGGCAACACGACCTAGCAAGAGCGCTAAACACATCCAGGGAGGAGATGCCTCAATATCTCGAAAGCGAAGGACATAACCCTCGATCAGTGATGGATCTTGCTGAAACTGCGTAAACGTCGCGTGCAGAGCGGCATCGCGGTACAACTCGGAGGGATAGAATCGATTGTGGGTGGTCATATCCCTGGTCTTTTTCCACACGCCTTCGATGGCGTTGAATTCAGGAGAATAGGCCGGTAGCCGAAACAGCTCGAGCCTGTCTTGGTTGCTCGCCAGCCATTTCTTGCCAGCGTCATCGAGCCAATGACAAGGCCCATTGTCGATGACCATGAAGATTTTTCGTTCGGGATAACGGCTCACCAAGAGTTGAAGAAACTCGTGAAATGTGCGCCCATTGAACACGGGAGCGAACTGGAAGTGGAACGCCGCATCTTCCACAGCCAATGCGCCGTAGACATGGGCTGTTTTCCTCAAGCCATAGGTCGCGACCCGTGGCTGGATTCCAACAGGTGACCAGGTTTGGTGAAGCGTGCCATCGAGCCAAAAACTCGCTTCATCCTCGAACAGCAGAACGCCGTTTTCTTCGGCTACTTTTTTTTAGAGCTGGCAAACGGTTCTGTTCCCAGTCGGCCTGTTGTTCTGGGTTGGCACGAGCGAGCAACTTGCGCGGACGCTGAACAGAAAAGTCCAAGGCATGGAGCAGTTGAGGCAAGTATTTGGCCGAATATTGCACACCAAAGTTTTGCTCGATCCAGTGGGCGACCCGAGCTCCGGTCCAGACGCCAGAAGGAAAGCCAGCCGCTTCGGGGCCCCTTTCGATGACATCGGCCAGGATTTCACGTTGCTCGTCGGTCAAACGCGATGGCACGCCCGGGCCATGACCACGCACCAACCCCGCCGTTCCTCGTTCCTCGTACGCCCAGAGCCAGCGCGTGACTGACTTTCGGTCCACCTCCAACTGCTCTGCGAGCGCAACAACCGACTGCCCCTGAGCATAGCCCAGGATCGCCTTGGCTCGGCACCAGTTCTTGTGGTTATTCTCGCGCTCTGCCTGCATCATCGCTGCCTGTACTGCGGCAAGAGCTTCGTCGGTGCAGCGTTCTGCGCTGAGGATCTGGCCGTTGAGCGTGCGTCCGGGTGCCATCTCACTTCGTTAAGCAGCCCCTGCCGCCAGCGAAACTGAACATTGGGGCAGTCTTTCGGTGGATGTGTTTAGACCTCCGCATACTCGATGACTTGCGAGTGGCGATATTTCCGGCGCCCTTCGTGACATTGGCGCTCACGTTTTTCTATTGGTCGAGCCTCGAGCACCACCTTGCCTCCTATATTGCCAACGCGGGCGCCGTCTCGATGGTACTGGCATCCTTCGGGAAGCACATTCGATATGAGATTCGAGTCACTGCAGCCGTTGCGGGGGCAATCGCTGTCGCGCTACCCGCGCTTTTGGCGTTTGGACCAACCTTTAGCGTGGGTCTTTTGTTCATTCACGCAGTGGTTCTATCGTCGTGGCTGTTCAATCGTATCGGTACGGTGCTTGTATACTGCCTTCTGACCGCTACACTGCTCGCCGCGGCGTTTTTCTCCTTCGAGGGCTGGAACGTCGTCGAAGGGCCACCTCCGATGGTGTGGCTTCGCATTGCCTCCTTGGGTTCGTTGGCTCTTTCAGGGGTCTCATTTGCCTGCCGAACGATTCGAAAAGGCCAATATGAGCTATTGTTGTCGAACAGAGAAACCGAACGAGCGCTTCGAAGTACCTCGGCTCGACTTTCAGAACAGAGCGAAAAAGCCGAGCACGCCGTATCGAGCTTGCAGCAAACCGAAGCGAAGTTTCAGCAGCTCGTCGCCCATGTGTCCGATGCGATCATCTTCGAAGACACCGAGGGAAAGACTGTCTCGTTCAACGATCGATTCATCGAGCTGTTTGGGATAAACCCCGCCCTAACACAGAAAATCAGCGTCCCTGATTTCGTGGCCCCTGAGTGGACAGAGCCATTCCGTGAATACAAGTCGCTACAACAATCAGGAAAGCTGAAGGACCCCACGTTCGAGATCGAGGGCATGCGCCAAGACGGGACACGCCTCTGGCTCGAGGGAAGTCGTACTGCCATTCGTAACCCGGAAGGGCAGATCGTCGGCTATCAAACAGCACTTCGAGACGTCACGGAACGAAACCGTTCCGTTGAAGCGCTAATCAAGAGCCAAAACCTGTTCGAGCGACTGGTCGAAGCTGTACCGGTGGGCGTATTTCATACCAATGCTCGCGGTCTGGTCGAGGTCGTCAACCCATCGTGGTGCAAGCTCGCGGGCATCACCGAGCAGGAGGCCGTCGGCGCGGGCTGGCAGAAAGCGATTCACCCCGACGACAAAGAGCTCTTCTCTCAACTACCCACAGATCTGTTCAACAATCAAAACACCGCACAATTCGAGCATCGTTTTTTGCACGCTGATGGGCGTGTGGTCTGGGTACTGGCGCAGGTTCGACCTGTCCGAAATGCCTCGGGTGAGGTCACTGGTTATACTGGTACACTCACAGATATTACATTGATGAAAGAGTCAAACGCACGAACGGCGGCGCTCTTGGCTGTACAACCCGATGCGATGTATGTGATTGACGCCAAGAATACGTTCGTGGATGTCGAGGTAAAACAACCGGAAGAATACTACTCTCCTCCTGATCAGGTGCTCGGGCGCACGTTGTTCGAGGTATTGCCTGAAGATGTAGCCAGCACACTATCGACGCTCGTAGCAACGGCACGCAGTCAACAGCGAGTAAGTGAAGCGCAGTACTCGATTCACATTCGCGGAGAGCTACGGTATCGAGAAGCTCGCGCAGTACCGTACTTGAACAATGCTCTGATATTGGTTCGAGATATCACGACACGAAGGCTCGCAGAAATCGCACTTACCGAGCGAAAAGAGCTGCTCAGGCTTTCGCAAGAAATCGCCCAGCTCGGTAGCTGGAGCTGGGACGTTCAGACAGGGAAGCTCGATTGGTCCGACGGGATGTATCAGCTTCACGGCGTGGTACCTCGCTCATTTTCACCGACGTTTGACCGGGCTCTCGAGTTTTATTCTGTCGATGACAGGATTCGGATCGCGGAGAATATTCAGCGCGCCATGGTGACCGGCGAAATCCACCCTGACCGACTCACCGTAACGTGGCCCAATGGGCAAACCAGGATTCACCGGGTGAGCTGGAAGCTCTACCGCGACGAGGTGGGTGCCCCCACCAGAATGGTTGGAGTCAACTGGGACATCACCGAGCAAGAGGCGCAATTCGACGAGCTCGAGCTAGCCAAATATGCTTTGAGCCAAGCCACCGATGCCTACAATTTGATCGCTCCTGACGGTCGATTCATCGATGTCAATCGAGCGGCGTGTACTCTGCTTGGATATAGCCGCGAAGAAATGTTGCAGCGCAAGGTTGCAGATATTGATCCGAGCATTGGCGATGATTGGGATTCACATTGGCAGGAGGTAAAAGAGCGACGTTCTCTCTCTTTTGAAACGACGGTGAACACGAAACATGGAGCGCTTGTCCCTATTGAAGTCTCGCTCAATTTGCTTCTGTTTCGAGGTCGCCAATACATTTCGTCAGTCGTTCGAGATATCTCTCAGCGAAAACAAGCCGAACAAGAGCTCAAGGCGAGTCAACAACACTACCAGAGCCTCTTTGATGAAGCGCTCGAAGGAGTATTTCGCTCCACACGTGAAGGGTTGTTGATCGATGCAAACCCGGCATTCGTAAAGTTGACCGGCTATGCTTCGGCAGACGACCTCGTGGGGACATCGCTCTCGTCGCTGTTTGCAAAAAGAAATGATGAAAATGCGTTGATTCAGCTTCTGAACAACGGTCAGATTCTCGATAGCGTCGAGATGCGTTGGCAAAAAAGGTCGGGAGAAATTATCATCGTCGAGCTCAGTGCGCGCGCGCTTCCCGATCCACACGGAAGGGCCACCCAGGTACAAGGTTTTGTGCGTGACGTCACAGAAATCAGAGCACGAGCCGCTCGAGAGCGTTCTCTACTCGAGCACAAAGAACAACTCGAGCTCGTGCTCGAGGGCACGCAGCTAGGGTTTTGGGATTGGAACCCACAGACTGGTTCCTATATTTTTAGCGACCGTTGGGCCGAGATGTTGGGGTATCAGCGCGACGAGCTGGTACCGCAGGTTTCGAAGATCCGAGAGCTGCTCAACCCCGACGACCTCGAGCTCGTCAGAACGACTCTGCGGCGACACATGGCGGGAGAGACAGCCTATTTCGAGGCTGTGCATAGGTTGAAGCACAAGGATGGTCATTGGGTCTATGTGCTCAACCGCGGGAAGGTGTTCGACTACGATCGCCACGGAAAGGTCACGCGTTTTTGCGGAACACACACAGACATTTCACTCCAGAAAAATGCAGAGCAGGCCGCGGTTGAATCCAACCAAGCCAAAACCATGTTTCTGGCCAATATGAGCCATGAGCTGCGAACACCTCTCAATGCGGTGCTGGGGCTCTCGGATGCCCTGTTGTCGGGGGCCTACGGAGCGCTATCAGAGAAACAAGAGCGAAGCCTTCGAACCATTCACTCGAGTGGTCGGCATCTATTGGATCTGATCAACGACGTGCTCGATATATCTCGAGTGGAAGCAGGCAAAATGTCGATCGAGTTGCGTGAGCTGTCGATCGAGCAAATCGTCGCGGAGTGTGTAGCACTCACCCACGATACGTTGGTAGAGAAAGACCAAAAACTCTCGGTAGAGATTTCGCCCGCATCGTTGAAGATCAAGGCAGACCCGAAACGAACCAAACAGATTTTGCTGAATTTGATCACCAACGCGTCGAAGTTTTGTCCGTCGGGGGCGAGGGTTGAAGTCGGAGCAAAGACAAGCGCACGCCTTCCTGGATTCGTAGAGATATGGGTCCAAGACAACGGGCCGGGGATCTCCGTCGAAAACCAGACACGTATTTTCGAGCCCTTCGTGACTCTCGACGACTCGTACACGCGTGCGCAAGGGGGCGTCGGTCTCGGGCTGCCGTTGGTACGGCGCCTTGCGCAGCTTCACGGGGGGACAGTCACTCTTTCGAGCGAGCTGGGTGGTGGAGCTCGCTTCGTGGTTGCGCTGCCCTCTGCTTCCAAACCTGCCGTAGCGTTTGTTTTAGAGAAAGAGGCGAACGAGATCGAGACGAGATTCAGCACCGAGCTTCTGCAAGAGGCTTTGCTGGTGGTGTTTGGAAGTACGAGGAGAAATACCTAGCACCATGGCAATATCATCGTGCGTTCGGCCCAACAGGAGCAGATCGAGCACCTCGCGCTCACGCTCAGAGAGCCCAGCATCGCGAACGAGCTGTTCGCGGCGATTTTTCATGAGCCCGTCAACATCCATCGCGTGCGAATGTAGCTCTGTGTACTGCTTTCGAATTCGGAGCATCGAACGAACGCGTGCCCGCAACACAACCCGCTCGACCGGTTTGGTGAGAAACTCATCGGCCCCTGCTTCGAGGCCCCGCACCATGTCGTCGGTGCCGTCGAGGACAGTCAGCAAAATCAACGGAATGTAGCGCCAGGACGGGTGTGCTTTGACTTGCCGACACACCTCGTAGCCATCCATGCCTGGCATCATTACATCACACAGGATCAGATCGAACGAAGCCGCAGCGAGCTTTTCGAGCGCTTGTTGTCCACGCGTGGCGAAATCGAGCTCGTAGCGATCCATGTGCAAGAGCGCCTCTACCGTGTCGAGACCGCTCTGCTCATCGTCGATCACGAGAAGTCTAGCTGATTCCACCTGGGCTCCTCACCAAACGCGTCATGTATTTCCACGTGATTTTGCTGAGATTTGATTCATATACCCACTCTAGGTTGCCATTGGTTCGCATACTAGAGTCATCCTGCAGAAGTGAAAGATAGCGCGGTGCACGCGCATGCTCGGATATTTGCCGGTGATCATAGTCTTTGAAATTTTGCAATAGGTATTTCGGGCAAGCAGAACGCCCGTTCAAACTATTTATGGCTGGGCGCAACGGGAGCAAAGTGTTGGTGTAATGAGCCGACCTCTGAAGCGGCTGAGAAAGACAACAACGGGAGCGAAGACAAGTCACGCGAGTGACGTACGCGAACACCGCAGCGCCGGCACCTGATTACGCCACAGAACGCCTTAGGGCTTTCTAAGGTTTTCGTGCCGTGCCCCAGCAGAAGAACCTCAGAGACGTAAGTACAATGACCGAGTCCTCTCACACACGAACAGAAGCCCCCGCCTCAAGCGAAATGCGCATCAAGGTAGGTGGAGTCGCCGGCGAGAGTTTGCAGGGCCTGCCACTGTTGCTCGCCGACATCGCGCGCCACTGCCATACGCCGCGAGCGCGCACGGTGGGTGCGCGGCAAACATTGGCGTCTGAGGGGGCCTACTGCAACGACATTTGGGTGGTGAAAGAGGGTCTGCTGCTATCCAGCAAAACTGACGATAATGGACATTCTGTCCCGGCAGGATTGCACCCACCGAACAGCGTGGTGGGTCTTCTCGAAGCGTTTGACAGCACGCGTAAGTTCAGGGCGACGGTAACTACACTGACCCGTGTGGTGCTCTGGAGCGTACGACCCGAGGATCTGGGCGAGCGCATTGCCCATAACCCCGCGATATTTCGAGCCTTCGTTGATGTGCTTGCACAAGAACGCGACCTATTGGGCACCATTGGCGTCGGGTTGTTGGGTCACAGCGTTAAAGTTCGTCTTCTCAAGTTGTTTCTCGAGCTGCGCCACCCTCTCGGTAGTGTGACAGAAGACGGGCAGCTTCGGCTGAGTCTACCAATTCCGCGAAATGTGCTCGCAACATTGATTGGAACGACTCCTGAAACGTTGAGTCGTCTGATTCGCGAGCTTGCGATATCGTCAGTATTGACGTTCGAGGGCACAGATGTGGTGATACCTGACCTCGACACGATACTTGACATTGTCGCTCAAGAAGCAGCCTGAATTACGAATGAGCGAAAGTGACTCAGTGTTGCAGACAGACGCCCAACGCGAGCGTTGGGCTTTGTGCGCCGGAGCATTTCGGCGTTGCATTTGGCGAGCATGTCGCACTGAGTGAGCTGAATCTGAAGGTAGAACGAGGGTCGACGGTGGTGTTGATGGGGCCTGGGGGGTCCGGAAAATCTACGTTCCTGCGTACACTTGCCGGGCTCAACGATTCTCAACCCAACTTGCGAATGTGGGGGCAGGTGTGGCTTGGGGGTGTTCCACTCGAAAAAAGTCAGCGCCCAGCGCTGGTGACGCAGAGCGCACGTCTGTATTTGGCGACGGTTCTCGAAAACATCACGGCAGGTTTTTCACCTGTGAAACTGAGCGTCAGCGAAAAAAAAGAGCGTGCGCTCGCTCTACTCGAAGAGTTTGGGCAGGCAGAACTTTGTACTCAGCTCGGTGCCCGCGCGGTCGACCTGCCACTCGGGCAGCAGCGTCGCCTTGCCATGGTACGCGCCTTGTCGACACGACCAGATCTATTGATGATCGACGAACCGACTGCGGGCTTGAGTGAAGAAGAGCGGGATTCTCTTCTTCGACTTGTGTTGAAGCTGCGCAACCAAGTGTCGGTATTGCTCGTCACTCATAATCGCCGCGATGCGATGGATCTTCACGCAGATACTGCCTTTCTCACCGGTGGAGTCATCACCGAGCGGATAGAAGCGAGCTCTCTCGAAGCGCGCTGGAAAGACTCTCCGCTCAGTGTGCTTCCGGCGGGGACTCCGGTTCGCCCCAGTGAAGCACCGTCCGTACCTGTCGTTGCAGAGCGAACCCCGTCACCACAGGGTTTTCATTGGTTGATCCCCGGATTGTTGGGTGGAGCAACTCGCCCCGGGCTGTTGCGAGAGCTCGAAGACGATCTCGGAGACCTCGCAGCGCTTGGCGTAAAAATACTGATCTGCCTCGAAGAAAAAAAGCCGATCGAAGAAAATATTGTGGCGAAGTTTTCTCTGACCGTCGTACACTTTCCGATTGTGGATATGGCGGCACCGACCGTTGAAGCCACGATGGCACTCTGTGCAGGAATCGAGCGGTGGTTGAGTAAAAATACGCCGGTAGTCGTACACTGCCGAGCAGGGCTTGGACGAACGGGCACCCTATTGGCGGCATTTCTGATTTTCCGAGGGGCAAGCGCCCTGGAAGCACTGGAAAAAGTGCGCAGTGTGCAGCGCCGATTCGTGCAGTCACAGACACAAGTAGAATTCCTCGAGGATTTTGAAGCACATGTGGCTGGGGCAGTTACGCCCTGAGCCAAGACGTTCAACACGCAGTACGGTCGGCATTTGCATGCCGAATCAGGAGAGTCATGTCCCTCGAAAAGTCGCTGAACCTTGCCCAGACACAAATTCCAGAGTGTCTCGCTGTCGGATACGTAGATATGGCAACGGGGATGCTACTCGCAGTCAAGACCGTCGATTCTCACCCATCTGAGGTCTTGGATCTCGTGGCAGCAGCGACAGCGGATCTATTTCAGGGGACCAACGTCACCGCCATCGAGCAGCTGTTCAAGAAGTCGCGCGGACAAGCAGCCGACAACAACCACTACTTCCAAGAAATTATCGTCTTCAGCACCAACTTGATCCACGTATTTATGCGTGGAAAGAAGCATAACCAACACGCGACCGTGTTCGTGTGTCGTTCGAGCGCCAATATTGGCATGATTCTCTCTAAAGCGCGCTTGGCTCTGCCCAATATCGAGGGAGCTGCGTTACCCCACTCAGAAGGTTCTGGAGCGGTAGAACATGTCCACAAGCCTCCCCCCCGAAAGCGTGGTACGTACAACATTGCCCAAGGCCACAGAAATTGGCGCAATGATCGACGCGGCGATACGCAAAGTATTCGAGCTCGACGTGATTACGCCCGAGGATACGGGGGAGGTATCTGCGCTTCATTCCGACACCGTGGCGGTGGTACGAGAGGTTCTCGAATATCTTGCGCCATTGTCGAGTGGAGAGATTTCGTTCGCGCCGGATGCCCCCGCGGTACCAGCCGACCCAGACGCTCCACAGTTTGGCGATCTCGCTTTCATGGCGTACTTGAGCCTTGCAGCGAAATTGGGGGCACTCGAGCAAGGACCAGAGTCGAAACAGAAATGGGAGGTATTGGATCTCTGCAGCGGTGCGCGACGGGAAGCCCTTCGTAGCCTTTGCGGCATTGGCAATAGCCTGCCCAGGCAGCCCGGTGCAATTCGATACGATGAGTTTCTGTACGACGAAGCGATGCAAGGGGTCGTGACACGACGAGCCTATGTGCGTTTTCGTGAAGAGATTCAAAAATCCGAGCCCAAGGATAAACAAAGCGCCGCGGTGTCGTTGCGACGATGTGCATCCTCGATCGCAAAGCTGCGCGGGCGTGAGTGCTACGCGTTTATGCGCACCCAAGATCGTACCTTGGTTCACGAAGCGCAGCATCGGATTCGCTCGTGGCTGGGCACGGTACAGGGTAACGAAGAAGACTTCATCACGGCGAGACGGATCTGGCAGGATATCTCGAACCAATGCGAGATCATGTTCGCGATCAACAATCGCCCCGAGCTTCGTGAGCACGACCGAAAGACGCTGGCGAAAGCACTCAGGATGCTCGAAGGGCGCCATTCGCAAGATTCTCTGGCACCAGTGATCGAGTATCTCGAGCCAGTACGCGGGCGCTCAGAAACGCTCGATGAGCTGATTGATTCTGCGATACGAGAGCCGGGCTTGTTCGCAGATGTAGTCCAGAACTGTCTTCGAGTGCTGGATGGTTCCTCGAAAATCACTGAGATTACGTCGTGGTCCCCACCATCTGTACAGCGAGTAACTCAGGCTAGCTAAGTACCGCGTGAGGCAAAACTGACTATACGTAGTCTGCATGAACCTCGACGCCCCTGATAGGCTCGCCACATTTGGCGTGCGACATCTCGATACGGCGGATGACCCTGAGCTCAACGCGATCGTTCAACGCGTAGCCAAAGCGATCGAAGCGCCGATTGCACTGATTAGCCTCGTGATGGGGCGAGTGCAGTATTTCCGTGCGATGCATGGTCTGCCCACCGAGCTGACTCACGCACGAGCCACCAATCGATGCGATTCGTTCTGTCAGTTCGTGGTGCGTGACGAGGCGATTTTTCTGGTCGAAGAGGCCCTCGAAGATGCGAGGGTGCCGAAAGAGTTGGTCGAGCGATATGGCATTCGAGCCTATGCGGGCGCACCGTTGCGAGTCTCGGGGCAGGTGCTTGGCTCGTTGTGTGTCATCGATGTTCGCCCTCGGTCATTTTCTAGAGAGCAAATCAACGAGCTCGAACGGGGCGCACACGAAGCGAGTCAGCGTCTTTCGAAGCTGAGCGAGATCGGAAGCGAGACGCTTTCTACGAGCGGCGTCGAGGGTGATGTCGAGCCGGGTGAAGCGGTGCAATCGATGCGACGACGACTTCTCGATATGCGACGAGCACTCGAGCAAGGTGCGCCGATCATGCGAGAGCTTGCGAGTAAACCGCGCTCAGAGTGGACAGTCGAATCTCTTGGCTCAGAGGCCGAGCATCTCGCAGATGCCGCAGTCTTTTTTCGAGCGCTGGGCAACCGTTTCGAGCAGACGCAAGCACTGGCCAAGCGGGTAGAACAACAGGTTGGAGCGAACCTCTTGGCCGCCCAGCTCAAGGCTGTTGCGTTTCCGCTGAGCGAGGGGCTCACCTTCGTACGAGTCATCGAGGCGCTTGCTGAAGAGGCGATCGGCGTAAAGGAAGCATCTCGAACACTCTCGGTTCTACACGTAGCGCTGGGTTTCGAGGCCGATCTGACGCGAGCGCTCGATGACGCGATTGTTGCAATCGAGAATATGGGCGCAACGAACAGCGCAGAGGTGGCAACATGAAAGGCCGAGCTCACCAGCGCCTCATGAAGTTCAAGAACGAGAGCAGCCCCTTCATGTTCGCTCAGCTCATTCTCGAGGTGGGTACTGAACAACTCGACCGAGCCACACCAGATCTCGACGACCCCACACTCGAGACAGCGCTCGATTTGGCCATCGAAAAGATCTCACAGGTCTACGATCTGCGTAGAAAAAAGCTCAGTCGAGCGAGTGGAATGTGATTGCGTTACAGAGCATCCGTGCTCGGGATCGACCAGGTTTCTGCAAGTGCAGCAGCCTCCCAAGCAGCGAACGCAGTGTCAGAGAAAATCGTGTCCATATAGGCACGTGTCGTCTCTGACACGTCGACCCCATAGGTTCGAAGACGGGTCGCCACGGGCGCGTAAAATGCGTCGGCGATCGAGCGTTGTCCGAACAAGTAGGGCCCTTGTTGCGCGTACTTAGAACGAAGCGCACCCCAGAGCTCTTCGACGCGAGCGAGATCACGACGGGTATCTTCGGGCCAATCTCGTGGCGAGGTTCGTCGACGTAGATTCATGCCGAGATCTCGTCGCATGGCAGCAAAGCTCGAGTGCATTTCCGCAGCGGCCGAGCGGCACAATGCTCGCGTCATGGGGTCTTGTGGCCAGATGGCAACCGTGGCGTTTTCGGCAGCCCACTCGGCGATGGCGAGAGAATCCCAGATCACGACCTCGCCCACATGAAGCACCGGAACTCGCCCGCTCGGAGAAACGGCAAGCACCTCGGCAATGGCCGACTTTCCGTAGCCCACACCACCGAGTGGAATCAGTCGCTCCTCGAAATCGATGCCGGCCCAGCGAAGGGCGAGCCAGGGGCGCATCGACCACGACGAGTAATTCTTGTTTCCGATGTACAAGGTAGGCGTCATCTTGGGTCTCCTCGCGGCCTTGTAGCACGCGCCGTACGACGCGCCGAGCGTCGGTAGACGCCACGAAAACAAGTCACATTGCCACGAGAAAAAAGCATGAACGCTTCATCTCTCGAAGAGCAACCCCACGGCTCGAGATTTTTGACTCGATTTCACCCTTGCCGCGCGGTAGTCTCTCGACCCAATGAGGGTAAGGGGCGTGATCCGAGGTGTAGGGTTCGCGTGGGCAGCGTCGAGCCTCCTGTGCGCGGCATCAGGCTGCGGCATCGCGGAACGACCCTACGAGACCAGTAAGTGTACTTCCGCAACGACGAGCGACACGTGCAAGACCTGTTGCGAAGCCCAGCAAATGAACAGGTCGAAAATCAAAAACGGGGCCTGCGAGTGCTCGATGTTGTACTGGCATTTTCTCCAATAATTAGCGTGTCGCCATGGTGACCCCCGAAGAGCCGCTCTATACGCTCCCAACAAGCCAGTTCACGACCCCTCCACTCGTGGCGGCCAAAGGCTCGGTGTTGTTCACCACCTGGAAGCTGTACCGAGAGCGGGGCTGGTTTTCGCGTTATGTTGATGCCTTGCCGCGACAATACCGCGACAACGTGATGTCGACGTCGGTGGCAGATTGGGTCCCCCTACCGCATTTGCAGGCGCATTATGACGCGTGTGAGGCCTTGAATCTCTCGATCGACGAGCAGATCGAGGTGGGCCGAGTTGTGGCTGATGCTGTACACGGGGCGTTTTTGAATACACTGTCAAAAATGGCCGGTAAGCTCGGTATTTCGCCCTGGATCCCGCTCGCGCAGTGCAACAAACTATGGCAGCGCTCGTGGCAAGGTGGGGCGATGATGGTGTATCGCTGTGGCGAGCGTTCGGCGAGGCTCGAGCTGTGGTCCGTCGCGGTGGCTCAATCCTCGTTTCACCGTGTGTCGATGAGAGGCGCAACGTTGGCCGGGGTAGAACCCTTCTGTGGGCATCTCGATATCTTCGAGATTCCTGAAAAGCGAACGCACAATAGCTACGCGTTGAAGCTCGTCTGGTAAATCCAAGGCGGGTTCGCGGTGAAAATCCAGGCGACAGGATAGAACGAAGAACGCAGTTTTGACCCGCAACCGAGCGCTGGGGCTGTGATACAATGCGGTGTCTTGCTCGCTTGGTCTTCCGCCCGTTCTAGCTCGTGTCTGCTAATTCTCTCGATTCTATCGAGTGGGGCAGCCCTTGTTTCTTGCGGGGCTGACAGCTCATCACCTTCCGGTTCGTCTGGTTCGGCAGGTACTTCTGGAGCTTCAGGCTCTGCTGGCACCTCTGGCGCGGCGGGCCAGAGTGGAGCCGCCAGTGATGGGTGTAAAAACGAGCAAAAAGACGGTCGTGAAACCGACGTTGACTGCGGCGGCGGAGAATGCGCCCCGTGTCTCGAGAATCGCGCTTGTTTGGTCTCGCTCGACTGTATTTCTCGAGACTGCGATCCGAGCACCCATCGTTGCCGAACCCCATCCTGTACCGACGGCTCGAAGAACGGCGCCGAAACCGATATCGACTGCGGTGGAGTGTGCCCCCAACGCTGTGCAACGAGCCAAGTGTGCTCGGTCAACGAAGATTGTCTGTCGTTGCGTTGTGTCGAAAACCAATGCGCTGCCCCAAGCTGCTCGGATCAACTCAAAAACGGCGACGAAACCGCGCTCGACTGTGGTGGAAACTGCCCGCCTTGTGCCGAAGGTTTGACTTGTGAGCAGCACAGTGATTGCAAAAGCCAAACGTGCGATCTGTCTACCCATCTCTGCAGTGCTTCGTGTAGCGACGGGTCGCTCAGCCCAACCTTGGGTGAAACAGACGTTGATTGCGGTGGGTCACAATGCCCGCCTTGTTCACTTACGCAGCATTGTCTACTGGCGACAGACTGCGAATCACAAGTCTGTGTACAACAAGTTTGTACTGCCACGGCTAGCTGCGGAGACGGCACGCAGAATGGTAGTGAAACTGCGGTCGACTGCGGTGGACAAGACTGCGCGCCTTGTGGGCCTGGGCAACATTGTGAGCAGGGCTCGGATTGTCAGTCATACGTATGTTCGGGCTTCATCTGCCAGAACGCAACCTGTACCGATCAGACGCGCAACGCGAACGAAACCGATGTCGACTGCGGGGGACAAGACTGCTCACCCTGTGGCGCCGGCTCGGATTGCGTGGTCAACGGGGATTGTGAGAGCGATGTTTGCTCCACGGTGACGTCTCCGCCTACATGCCAAGAGCCTAGCTGTACCGACGGCCACAAGAATGGTGACGAAAGTGATATCGACTGCGGGGGCTCCTGCGCCAAAAAGTGCCCTCCTGGCAGCGCGTGCGCAGTCGATACCGATTGTGTCGGGTCGATTTGTAATACGTCAACCCATGTCTGCAGCCCGTCTTGTACCGACGGGTATTTGTCCTGGTTTGAAACGGGTCTTGATTGCGGAGGCCCCTGCCCTGCTTGTCGCCCTGGTTTTGATTGTGTGAGCGCAACGGATTGTACCACCGGCGCTATGTGCAGCCGTGGCAGGCCACGGTACTCACTGTATGCCGACGACTTGCTCGAATGGATCGAAAGACGGCTCAGAAACCGACGTCGACTGTGGCGGCCCTGATTGCCAGGGTTGTAACCCAGGACAGTCGTGTATCGACCACCGAGATTGCTGGGGTAGCGCGTGTAATCTTTCGACAGAAAGGTGCAGATACACCGCACCCCTC
Organism: Polyangiaceae bacterium; assembly: GCA_046351315.1. Classification (GTDB taxonomy): domain Bacteria; phylum Myxococcota_A; class Polyangia; order Polyangiales; family Polyangiaceae; genus JAXLYQ01. The sequence continues at coordinate 48,925 of JAXLYQ010000027.1, read as the reverse complement.
GGTCCCCCTCTCCCACCGCGAGCGGTCGGAGAGGGGATGCCAAGCGCACCTCATCCCCCGGCCCCTTCTCCAAACGCATGCGTTTAGAGGAAGAGGTGCCAAACGCTCTCGTGTATCCAAACGTCCCGCCCCTCCTCTCCGAACGCGAACGCGTTGGGAGAGGGGATCAAGGAGTGAGGTGGCACGCCAGTGCCGGGGAGCGGTGAGGTGCGAAGCTCAAGGCTTGCAGGGCACGGGTTCGGAAGGCCAAACGTTGGGTCGAGCACGTCGGTGCCGTTCGAACAGAAATTCTCTGGCCCCGTGGCGTAGTGGGCGTTGATAAAATCACCCAACGCCGCGATATCGAAACAGTCTGAGGCAGGCGGCGCGCCCCATGCGGCCACCGCAAATCGATGCGTCAAAGAGATCAGGCGTGATGACGAAGCGTCGGGTCAGTGGCGCAACACACAGCAGGTCGGCGGGCAGGGTTGCCAAATAGGATTGGAGCGTCGCAATGTCAGCATCACACCCACCAGGACAGTTGTACGAGAACACGACTCCACCGTGCTCGGGATCGTGAACGAGAAAGCCTCGCGGAACTGGCGAGCTATAGGTTTTGAACGCTGCCCAGATAGGGTAATGCGGGCCTGAAGTTGGCGGGTCAGATGTGTACGAAACCGCACTGCACGTGGTCACATGCGGCGATGCAACCACGGGGTACAGAGTGACCTCGGTGTTGCAGCCAGGTGTACCTGCAGCGCCACCGCCCGTGCCTCCCGTTCCGCCGACTCCACCTGTTCCGCCGGTTCCACTGGTTCCGCCAAGTCCGCCAGTTCCTGCAGAGCCTGCTGCACCGGCGGTTCCGCCCGTTCCAGCAGAGCCACTAGCGCCGCTCATTCCGCTGCTTCCGGCGACGCCGCCTGTACCGCCAGAGCCACCACTTCCGCCGTTGCCTGCAGAGCCGCCTGCTCCCGCGCTTCCGCCCACGCCTGCGGCGCCGCCTGTTCCACCTGCGCCCGAAGTACCACCCGTGCCAGCTGTGCCGCCTGAACCCGCATTGCCGCTGCTTCCGCCCGAGCCTGCCGTGCCGTTCGTCCCGCCTGTGCCCGCGCTGCCCGAGGCTCCGCCTTGACCCGAGATTCCAGCCGAGCCACTTGCCCCTGAGCCTGCTGTACCAGAAGACCCCGAAACCCCAGCACACCGCTCGATGAGCCTGCCGAGCCGCTTTGGCCGATCCTGACGTGCCGCCGGTCGACAGATTGGCCAGGTTGACGTCTTCGTCATCGGCGCAACCTGCCCATGCACCGCTCAACACTGTCATCACACCCAGAGCGAGCGCAGAACGAGACCGGCGCGACAAGCGCGAGACAAGGGAAGATGGGCGCATCGACATCGAGACTATCGCAACCCACACACGATGTACACGATAGACACCATTTCGTTCACGCAACCCACGGAGTATTTACAACTGGGTTTGTGGATCATACAACACGACGAGTTGTTGCTTGTTGGCAAGGTCTTGTAGCTTCGTCGGGTCGAGGTTCGAAAGTGCACCTTGATACTCCTGACCATTCACCGAGAATTTCCAGACGATTTCAAACGGGTGTTTTCCGTTCTGTTTGGCCGAATGATTGAACCCGACCGAGACCACCTGGGCAACGGTGGGCGTGCCGTGGGTGAACGCTCGGATTTCTCTGCGATTGGCAAGCCAAGAGCTCACGAACAGCAAGAACCCAACCCCAGGAAAGATCATCACGAACAATCCAATATACCCTGCACTGTTGACCGTGGTATTTTGGATTCGCGCCACCGACGGAAACACCGTCGAGATCTCGATCGAAAGCGGCGACCCTGGAGGCAACGCATATATCGACGAGCTTCGCGTACACGACGACGCTTGATAGCTCTGCCCCCCTTCGACGTACGAGAAATAGACCTCCTGGACTTTCTTTCGATTCACACTCGTCATGGTCGGCTCGGTCTTGATCACCTTGCCGCTCGAAGGCTTGCTCGAGAAGGTCAGCAATATATCGAGTGGAGTGGCAAAGTGGGGGCATCGCGACCAACAGGCCGATCAAGAGAAATGCGATGCCAATGGTTCGTGAAACCATTGCCCACCCTGGTACTCGAAGATTAGCTCTTTCGCCCTCTGTGACGGCATTCTCGGTGCAGGTGGCACGTCGAATATCAGCCGGCGTTGGGTCACGCATACGCTCGGCCAACACACCCACCACCCTTGTCGACCTTGCATCTGCTCGATCACATCTGGGATCCCATTGTGATTCGCATCCACGAGATATTCAGGCCGGATCGGAACAGCGAGTTGACCCCCGCAAGCAAAACATCTACCCGAAGCGGTGGGAAGATTCGATTGCCCACAATGGCCACAAGTCACCGTACCACTTACCGGCTGCGTCATTCTTTCGTCTTTATCACAGCTACCGAAGACCCGACCAGCTCACAATCGCGGGGCAATGTCGATTCAATCGTCGCACTCGCATACCAAATAGCTCACAGCATCTCAACGTTGCGGAACATCTGCGCGAGCCAAACGAAAGAGAATGAGTAGCCCATTAGCGAATCTACTCAAACGGTGACGGCACGGGTTGTCAGGAGCACGCGTCGGCAGTCGTCACAACCCGATGACAACCTACCACTGGCTCTCGGATCAGATCTTCACGGTCGATGACCTGTACAGCGCGGACGAATGTGACGAGCTCATCGCCTATGCTGAAACCCAAGGGTTCGAAGAGGCACCCGTCACGACCATCAACGGGCCAGTTCGAATGAGTCAAATCCGGAACAACGATCGCTGTATGGTCGACGACCCCGAACGAGCACAAGAGTTGTTTCGTCGAGCCGATGAGTTTCTCACGCGCCGCTTTCGCGGCTGGAACGTCTGTGGTGTCAACGAGCGTCTGCGCTTCTACAGATATTACCCTGGGCAACGCTTCGATTGGCATCGAGATGGCTCGTTTCGTCGAAATACCCACGAGGTGTCGTTCTTCACCTATATGGTGTATTTGAATGACGACTACGAAGGCGGTCGCACTCTTTTTACTTATCAGCGAATCGAGCCGAAAAAGGGCTCAGCGCTCTTCTTTCAGCACGACCTGCTTTACAAAGGCGATACCATCACCCACGGCACCAAGTATGTGCTTCGTACCGACGTGATGTACCGCGACCCAACTGCGACGCTAGAGTCCGTCTAGACCAGCGCGTGGGCGTTCGAGCACCGAAAGGTGCTGAGCAACGATCGCTCCCATGCTCTTGCACGCACGAAATTCGGGCAGTCCGTAGTGCTCGCTCAGCTCATCGGCGAGTTGCTGTACATGCTCGGGTGGAGCGATCTCGTCTTGCTGCATGACCTCGAGCAGATCGTCGAGGCGAGAGCCCACACTTTTCACGCGGCGTTTCATCAGGCTTCGCTCTTCGAGCTGATATTGCCTCACCGTCTCGCGTGACATGCACTTGATCCCGAGAAAAATAATCGGATTGTTCTGCTTGAAATACTGCGGAAGATACACCTGCCGCTTGCCCTCATAGCTCTGTTGATCGAAGTCGATGGCGCGAATGCGATAGCTGGTTTCTTCGAAGTCGGGCGTGATGTCGATCACGAAATTGGCCGAGTGCATGTCGCCCAGCAATCGAAGAAAACATCGCTCGTTGAACTTCACGAATTCTTTGGCCAGTCGAACGTCGTCGAGATGACGATCGCTCAAATACCGCTGAATGAACATGTTGCCCGGGATGCCCGAGATATGTTCTTCAATCAGTGTCTCGCGATCGTAGAGAAACGTGATCGCGTTCGGTGACAAGATATGCTCGAGCTCGAGACCATAGAGTCGTGAGGCATCGGCTCGTTTGACGTAAAAATAGTCGAAGTTCTCGTTGAGTGTATTGAGGATTCGCACGCGAAACGGTTGTGTATTGCCGTAGGTACACAGGTCAACGCGGTCGACAATCAGGTGATCGATGGCGTCGACATCACCACCGGCCTTCATTTGCGCGTAGATCTGCAACAGACCTTGACGAATATCGGCGTGGTCTTGGGCCGAGTACAACACGCTTACCCAGAGCGTGTCGCGCCCTGATTTATCATGAAGAGGCAGCGTCTGTGTGTAACGCAGCAACTCATCGTAGCGAATCGGTAGCTGCACCTGCCTGTCGTAGCGAGCCAAATAGTCGGCAAAGAGCGTGTTGACGGCATACACACGTTTCTTTCGCGAAATGAGGTGAGCCATGGCAGTGATGTTTCTCTAGGCACTTTCGCCTTCGAAGAGCAAGCCCCGCGAGCGATTGCCCCCGACTCGGACGCTCGAATCGACTTGCCGCTCGACTCGAAACGATCGAGAAAGGCTGTCTTCACGACCATGTCCACACACGAAGCTCTTCTCGAACAAGCACGCTCTGGTGACTCCAACGCTCAGGCACGTCTCGGGTTGGCGTTCTTGCGCGGCGACCAGGTCGACAAAGACCTCACCGCAGCCTTCGAGTGGCTCTCTCGCGCTGCTGCGCAAGGCCATGCCGAGGCTCATTACGAGCTCGGAAAATACCACGAGCTTGACCTCTCGTATGAGCACGATCTAGCCCGAGCCATGACACACTATCATCAGGCAGCCGAGCTAGGGTTCGCCAAGGCACAATATTGGCTCGGCGTGTGTTATCTTCGCGGAAGCGGCGTGACGCTCGATACCTCTCGCGGTGTTGCACTCTTGAAAAGTGCTGCCGATCAGAACGAGCCCAACGCTTGTTTTAGCCTTGGCACGCGGCAGCTCGATGGTGAGGGTGTCGAGGCGAACGAGGTCGAGGCCGTACGCTATTTGACGATAGCTGCTGCGCAAAACAATGCCTTTGCCTGCTTTCGTCTTGCCGAGTGCTTCGACCAAGGTCGCGGTGTCGAGCCAGCCCCTGAGAAATCTATTTCGTATGCACGTAAGGCCGCAGAGCTCGGTCATGCTGGCGCGCAATATTGGATGGGGCTCTGTTATCGTCACGGGAAGAGCGTCGAGTGGAACCCATTTCAGGCGGTGAAATACTTTCGTCTCGCTGCTGAGCAAGACGACGACGATGCTATCTACGAGCTGGCCACTTGCCTCGAAAAAGGCGAAGGCACGGCACGTAATCTAGAAGAGGCCGCGCGACTTTATACTCGTGGCGCAGAGGCGGGTCTCCCTGCTGCTCAACACGACCTGGGCAGATGTTTGCTTCAAGGCATCGGTGTCGAGCCTTTTGCCCCCGAGGCCGTGCTCTGGATTCTCAACGCCGCAGAGCAAGACTACGTGCCCTCGATGCTGTTGTACGGTTTTTGTCTCAAGCGCGGCGAAGGGCTCGAAGCCAGTGCGACCGAAGCCGTGCGTTGGTTCAAGAAGGCCGCGTCGTTCGATAACGCAGACGCACACGTCAACCTGGGTCTCTGTTATCTGAGTGGCGACGGAGGTGGAGAAAGACGAATCGAAAGCCATCGTTCACTTCGAGACCGCGGCGCGATTGGGCGATGTCGGCGCGTGGGCCGAGCTTGGGCGTTGTCATGAGCTGGGTTTGGGTACACCTGCAAGCCCAGCACGAGCCGTCGAGCACTATCGACACGCAGCGCTACAAGGCTCTCTTCGCGCGATTGAAGCGTTGATCCGGTTGCTCAGTGTCGATCGCTCGCTCGAGCTCAAAGCCGGCGAGGTCGAGCACTGGCAGCGACTGCTCTCGAAAGACAGCGAGACCCAGGCAGAGTGAGCTCAGCTCTCCTCGGGGATCACTTGACGAAGCCTTGAGTGATATAATCATCACTAACATGATGACGGTGGCATACGAGCGTGCTCACGCAGCGCTCGAGGCGAGCGCTCGCGCGAAAATCGGGGCCACACAACATCGCGCGCAGCTTCTGGGGGTCGACATTGCCTTCGATGACCCAGGTGGGCCGCTGCCTGCCGTTGTTTGTCTTCACGCCATCGGTCATGGCGCACGAGACTTTGCTGCGTTTCGTGAGCTCGTGGGCGACCGCTATCGCGTCATCGCGCTCGATTGGCCTGGGCAAGGCGCATCGGGTGACGATCCCATCGCGATGTCCGTCGATCGGTACGTCGAGCTGCTCGATGCGTTCGTCGAGCGGCTTGGGCTCACCGATGTGATTCTCCTGGGCAACTCGGTCGGAGGCGCCACGGCCATCGCCTACACAGCGCGATTCCCCCAGAAAGTGAAGCGTCTCATCGTCTCGAACCCAGGTGGTCTTTTCGAGCGCTCATGGCTCTCGAATTGGGTCACACTCGGCATGGCACATTGTTTTGCCGCCGGTGCCAGAGGTAGCTGGTGGTATCCGAGGTTCTTTTCGGTGTTGTACTCAAGGGTCTTGTCATCGCCGGCGGCCAAAGCACACCGAGACAGAATCATCGCGGCCTCCACAGAAACAGCCCCGATCTTGCGAGAGGCTTGGCGGTCGTTTGCTCAACCCGAAGCCGACCTACGAGAGGTCGTAAAACATATCTCGACACCGACGCTCGTCACCTGGTCGACGGGCGACCCATTGAACCAGCTCTGGGCCAATCGTGCAGGCGTGCGAGGCTTCGTTCACGGCGAGCTTGTCTTGTTTTCAGGGGCCATAGCCCATTTCTCGAATATCCTGCCGACTTCGCCGACCTGTTTTTGCGCTTCACTTCGCCTTCATCGCCAGCATAGCCTCCACCCCATACCCGTCGCCCTAGAGACGCAGCTCATACCCGACAGAAAATGGTCGAAGCGGCGACCCTGCTATTCAATGGCGTGGGCTATTTCGCGACCGATTCAAATCAGATCGCTCGCGAAGCTGGGTATGCGCCGGCCAGTTTCTACAAGCACTTCCCCGACAAGAAGACCGTATTTCTGTCGGTCTACGAGCTCTTTGTCTCTGAGGTCAAACAGTCCGTCGAGCAAGCGCTCTCGCTCCCTGTCCCGGAGGAAGCGGCGTCGCAGCTTGTCCACGGTTTGATCCAGCTTCACCAGCGGTGGCGGGTCTTTCGCGCAAGTCTTCGGGCATTGGTCGCGATGGAGCCTGATATTCGACAGGCTCATTGGGCCTATCGTCACGATCAGCTCTCGTGGATTTCATCGCTCAACCGAAGCGCTCCGCCCTCTTCGAGCGTCGCAAAGAACAAGGCGTCCAGCGCAGCCGCCCGTGCAGAGGCCGCCGAGCTCATGTTTTTGCTCGAGCGTGTGTGCGATGCCATCGCTGACGGTGAAGCCGAGCAACTGGGTCTTGATCACCATCAACTCACAGAAACGCTGATTTCACGGGTAAAAGCGAGAATCACTCCGACGAAGTTACAAGCGGTCACTTCTCACTCGATCTGACCGTCCGTTCCGCATATTCTCATGCCCGGAGGTTGGTCATGAGCACTCGCTGCCGCTATATTCGCTTCGTGTGTGATGGTTTCGACGCTGCTCGCTTGTGGCGGTGATGACGATGACTCTGCGGGCTCGACCGGCGGGACATCCGGGACAAGCGGATCTTCGGGCACCAGCGGTTCATCAGGCGCATCGGGTAGCGCAGGCTCATCGGGCTCTTCAGGGTCAGGCGGCGCCAGCGGAACCAGTGGAAGCAGTGGTTCGAGCGGGGCCGCAGGCTCTTCGGGAACAGCCGGAAGCTCCGGGAGCGGCAGGTAGCTCAGGCAGCGCCGGAACAGGCGGAAGCGCTGGCTCTAGTGGCTCGTCAGGGTCGTCGGGCAGCGCGGGCTCTTCAGGTTCGGCTGGCTCGTCTGGCAGCTCGGGCAGCTCGGGTAGCGCAGGCTCGACGAGTGTCGATGGCCCTCTCGCTGGCAACCCCGACGGCAACTGCACGGTACCCGCTGAAGCCCAGCCCGAGGATGTATCGAACCCCGATCACGTCGTCGGTACGGGGACACCCGAGAGCTGCACCAGCGACGCCTTCGTTGCGGCCGTCGCCCAAGGCGGCGTGATTACCTTCAATTGTGGCCCAGACCCCGTCACGATTACACTCACCGAGACGGCGAAGATCTTCAATGACAAAGGCCCCAAGATTGTCATTGATGGCGGCAATAAAGTGACGCTCAGCGGGGGCAACGCACACCGCATTCTCTACCAAAACACATGTGATCAAGCACAAGTCTGGACAACCCCTCACTGCGACAACCAAGACAGCCCACAACTTACAGTACAAAACCTCACCTTCGTCGAAGGCAACGCCAAGAACGAAGAAGAGGGAGGAGGGGCGATCTTCGTTCGTGGCGGTCGTTTCAAGGTGCTCAACTCACGGTTTTTCAACAACGTGTGCGCCGATACTGGGCCCGATATTGGCGGTGGAGCGATTCGAGTATTTGATCAGTACAACGACCTGCCGGTTTATGTGGTTCACAGCACGTTCGGTGGGCAATCTGGCCTCGGAAATGTCGGCTCGAACGGCGGCGCCCTCAGCAGTATCGGGGTCTCGTACACCGTGTTGAACTCTCTCTTGAGCTACAACGACGCGATCGGAAACGGCGCCAACCCTGCTCAGCCGGGCACTCCAGGCGGCGGTAGCGGCGGCGCCATTTACAACGACGGCAACACGTTCACACTCACCCTCTGCGGCGATCGAATCGAGCACAACCACGCCAACGAAGGCGGTGGCGCCATCTTCTTCGTGAGCAACGACCAGACGGGTCATCTGGTCATCCAAGACTCTACCCTGTCGAATAATCCGAGCGATGGATTCGAAACCCAGGGCTACCCCGGGATTTTTGTCATCGCAGCCGAAGACCCACAGGTCACCAATTCGACCATCCAATAAGCCCACACCCGCCCCTCGTTCGTCGGCGCCCTTTGCCGGATGCGCTCAGGTGGCAACCCAGGGGGTCCAGTTCGGCATACCGCTACAGTGTGACGAGAATCAGTCATTCATGACTGGGCAACCTCATCGCGGGTGTTGATCCTCAGTCATCCATGACTGCGGAAGCGTACCTTAGGTGAGGATCCTCAGTCATGCATGACTGAGTCGGAACACCTGAGGAGCGGATCGCCAGTCATGAATGACTGAGCCGGCGCTCCCCCGGTGAGGATCCCCAGTCATGAATGACTGCGCGCCAACCCACAGCTCGAGATCGCGCAGAGCTCACCCTCTGGAGTTGATCTCGCACGCAGAACCGGGCGACGAGCCTGGCTCACACCGGGGAGCAATGAGATGCGCTATTTACACCCGGCAGACTTCACGGCCACCTTGGTGGTGCGAGGGTCTTTCGAAGTCACCAACATGTACACGGTGCCTTTGTCGATCTTGAGTGCGGTGATCGCACCAAAATGGTCTCGCACGGGGGCACCGTTTTGGAACGCTGTAAAAACGACCTCGGAGTGAGGGTCTGAAACGTGAAAACAATAGGTTCCCGACTGCGGAATCTCGACCTTTACCGCGCCCGCAGCTCGACCATCTGGGGTCAACCCAGGCGACAGCTCGAGGTCAACTTGGGCATCCAACGAGATAGGTTTCGCCTTGGTCTGGACAGTATTGACAATCTCAGGCCAGGCACCGATCCGCGTGAAATTCTGTAGAAAATAATAGGTCGCCCCAGAGCCGTGCTTTCGCTTTTCATAATGAAATGAAGCTGTTCCCTTGCACGAGTAGGTCGGAGACAACTGTATTTCTGCTGTGACCTCGCCTGTTCCTGCTGTTTCGTCCCCTGTTAGCGTGAGCGACGAAACATGGGTTTCGTACGACTCATAGAGAGGAGGATCCCAGGCACAAAGCTCACCCACGAAGCCGCCAACCGCCGCACGGGACTTCGACGAAGCCTCGATTTTTGACAGGATTTCCCGCCGCCGGATTTCTCCACAGCCCAGCGCGGTCAACCCAAGACAAAAAAGAAAGAGTCGCCGCCTGTTCTCCCTACCTTGCTTGAGTCGTGGAACGACGGAAGAAGGAGTGCCCTCTGCAACGTTGTTATCCGTTGGCATCCCCCCTTGTACCGCAAGGGCACCAGGAGGGGAATCAGTGGGCACGGAAGAGAGGCGACGACACCAGAGCGCCAGCGAACCGGCGCTCTAGACGCTCAGCTCACTTGGCTTCGGCGAGAGCGCGGTCGATGATCTTCTTGAACTTCGAGAACGGCTGGGCGCCGCTGATGAAGTAGTTGTTCACGACTGCGGCTGGGGTGCCCGAGATACCGGCATCGTCGCCGACCTTCGAGTCAGCGTCGACGATCGCCTTGTGGGTGTGCTCGTCGAGCGCCTTCTTGAACTTCACCATGTCGCAGCCGAGCTCTTCTGCGTACTTCTCGAGAGCCGGACGCTCGAGGCCGCCTGGGTTCTTCTGGTTCTCGAAGAGCTTGTCGTGCATCTTCCAGAAGCCGTCGTTGCCCTTCTGCTTCTGCACTTCGACCGCTGCCTCAGAGGCAAGCGGCGCCTCCTTGTGGAACGGCAGTGGCTTGTGACGCCACACGATCTTGACCTTGTCGCCGTAGGTCTTCTGAACCTCGGTGAGCGTCGGCTCGATGCGGCTGCAGAACGGGCACTGGAAGTCGGAGAAGAGCTGGATCGTAACCTTGGCCTTCTCGCCACCCTTCCACGGGTTGTCCTTGCCTGCCGCGGGGACAGTCTTGGTCTCTGGAGGAGGTGGCTCCTTCCCGTTCTTCATGATCTCGTCGTAGATCTTGTTGGCGGCGACCCCCTTCGCCTTCATCTCGTCGGCCTTCTTGATCTCCTCGTCGATGATCGACTGGAACTTCTCGAAGGGCTGAGCACCGACGACGCGACGGCCGTTGATGAAGAAGTGCGGCGTACCCGAGGCGTTCAAGTCCTCACCGAGAGCCTGATCGGCCTCGATGTCAGCCTTGTACTTGTCCTTGGCCACGGCGTCCTTGAACTTGGCGACGTCGATACCGAGGTCCTTCGCGACGGCTTCGAGATCTGCGTCCTCGAGCTTGGGGGCTGACGCGAAGAGCTTGTCGTGCGCATCCCAGAAGCCCTTGGCGCCCTTCTCTGAGAACGCCTCACGCGCGAGAACAGCAGCAGGTTTCGCACGCGGGTGGAACGGAAGGGGGTTGTCCTTCCACACGAGACGGACCTTGTCCTTGTAGGTCTCGGTGACCTTGGTGACCGTCTCTTCGACGCGCTTGCAGAACGGGCACTGGTAGTCGGAGAAGATCACGACGGTGACCGGAGCGGTGTCTGGGCCCTTGGCAGGCGACTTGCCAACAGGAACCTTCCACACGGTCTTGTCGTCTTCCTTCTGCTCCTGCTTCTGATCCTTCTTGTCGCCTGGCTTGTCGTCGTTCTTCGCCTGAGCGGCTGCGGCAGGCTTGAAGTTCTCCTTCACCATCTCGGCGTAGACCTTGTCGGCCTTGGTGCCCGACTTGATCTTCGCCTCAGCCTTGGCGAGCTGTGCGTCGATGACTTCTTTGAACTTCTCGATCGGCTGAGCGCCCGAGAGCTCGACGCCGTTGATGTAGAAGTGGGGCGTGCCACGCGAGCCGATCTTGTCGGCAAGCTTCATGTCCTCGTCGACCTTGGCGGCGACGGCTGCGTCGGCGTTGAACTTCTTGAAGGTCGCCGCATCGACACCGACCTCACCCGCCCACTTCTCGAGGTTCTCCGCGGTGAGAGCACGGTTGTTCTCGAACGCGAGCTTGTGGAACTTCCAGAACGCGTCGTTGCCCTTGGCAGCGAACACAGCCTGAGCCGCGAGAGCAGCGGGCTTTGCGTTCTTGTGCATCGGGAGCGGCTGCTCCTTCCACACGAAGCGCGCCTTCTCTTTGTACTGCTCCTTGAGCTGCGTCATCGTCTCTTCGGCCTTCTTGCAGAATGGGCACTCGAAGTCCGAGAAGATCACGATGGTGACAGGGGCAGTCGCGGGGCCCTGCTGTGGGTCCTTCGAGGTCACGGGGATATCACCCTCGCCCGTTGCCGTCGTCTTATCCGAGGCACCGGCGTGGTTTGCCGTGTTCTCTGCGGTGATCGAAGCGCCATCGCGACGATCGACGCCGTACATAAACATCGAGCCGGCGAGGAAGGAGAGGACGAAGCCTACGGAAGCTGTTCCCTTGTTCATGTTACCTGTTCCCTTGTTGATGAAATGCCAGCGAATGCGCTGACCAAGCCACTCCCCGAGCCTGTGCAAGCCCGGGTAATCCAGAGTTTTCTGCAACCGCTGCGACGCGAGCTGAAGCCCGCATCGACCACCCGCCGAGCGATTGCACCACGAAGATGCACCGCAGGGCCGACTTCCTTGCAGGGTTGATTTCACGCGCTCACGCGGCGATCTCTGGGCGAGAGCACACCAGGCGCCCGTCACCACTACCCCACAAGCGAAACGGGTGGCTCGTTACGACAAAGCACACCCGTTACCGCGTCGGATTCAAGCGCGAGGAGGATGGTCGACTGCTCGAGCCCAGCCTGAACGGGGCCCTGCATCACTCGACAACCACGACACCTCACTGGTCTCGTAGCTTCGAGGAACCACCATGCTCGCGTGCTGTGGAAGCACGGGTAGATCGTACGCCCCTGCATCAGGCACCGCTGGCATGCTGCGACCTTCGATCGCCGCATAACCGCGAGGGCTGGTCGTGAACGACGCGGCCATCAGGCCGTCGATCGTTGCATCACCGAGCCGAATCAACTGAATCGGAGCAATATCAGAAGCACCTCGAGGGTCGCACAAGCCCGCCAGCTCGACGGTGTTCGTTTCAGCGTTCGCGCGGGCCTCACAGAAGTCGCTGAGATCCGCCAGCTCGCTCACGTCCACGCGCGACGCCCCACACAAACCACAGAGGGCCGTCATCTCGATACCGTCGGCACGCGCAACACTTGGCGTCATCAGCACGAATACCAGTGCGATGACCATCTGGAGAGCCCAGACCAAGCGAGGAATAGGGTGCTTCGACAAGGACGGCTCGCAATCATAGTTAGATGGCCATAGAGCGCAAGAAGTTAGTTCAGGCCGAGATTTTCCTCGTAAAATCAACATCGAACGCGTCGTCATTCGAGGCGACACAGTGTACGATCGCCGCCGTGTTCCCGTCCCGCCGCAATGATTCTCGGGGTGCCTTCCCCGGCCTGCCTAGCTCGCGTTCATCGCGCAGCTCGCGGCCTGCGGCGCTCGCCGCAGAAGACAGCGCGACGACAACACCGGCACGAGGTCACGTCGTTGATCTCGACGAAGGCGCCGACCCGCTGTCTGCATTGGTGGCACGATACGCAACGGGCTTGTACCGTCTCGCCGTGACGTTGACCGGTGATCGCGCATTCTCGACGAACCTCACGTCAGACCTGCTGAAAGCAGCGTCGACAGCACATGTGCCGCCAGGTGAGGTCGAGCTGTATTCACGTGCGATCGACGCTTGCCGAGCAGAGAAGGTGAAGTCGCCGCTCTTCCCCGATCTCTCGACCGAGCAACGAGAAGCACTCGCGCTCGCCGAGGGAGCACAGCTCGATCTCGAGGTCATCGCCGAGGTGATCGGTATCGACAACGCTCGTTGCCAGCGCGCGCTTTCGGTCGCACTCCGTCAGGCGATTCCGCGTCGTGGACACGCATCGAGCGCCCCACGAATGCGTCGTGCGACAGCAGGGGGGCGCCGTTGAGCTGCGACGATCGCGAGCCCTCGCTCGTATCGCTCGCGTATAGCGACGAGCCGATCGACGACACGGTCGAGCACAAAGACGAGCTCAGGGCTCACGTCGCAATCTGCCCGCTCTGCCAGAGCCGAGTGGCTCATCTTCGTAAAGCTCGTCTCGACGTCGCAGCGGCGATCCCTGAGCCACCCGACGATCTGTTCGAGCACATTCTCGGCACGCCCAAAGAGCCGCCACGAGCACCATGGATTCTCGCGCTCGATCGCGCGGTGTCACTCGCAGGCTCGGTGGCGATGCGACCACAAACCGTGATGGGCACGTTGCTGCTGCTCATGGTGGGCACGAGCTTGCTTCTGTTGCGTGCGCGACCTGCTGGGCCAGGCTCGGTTCGCATCACCGAGCACGGAGTACCAGCGGCAGACCCGCAACCCCTACCCCGCTCGCCGTTCTCGGTGCTTCCCTCGAACACGGTCGAGCGCCGTGAGCCTGCACCGAAGCCAAAAGACGACGAGCGAACGGCCAAGAGCGACGACCGAGATCGCCCTCCTCGTGATCGCGAGCGCGAGCCCAAACCCAGCAACACGAGCGAGCCTCAAGCCACCGCAACAGCAACCGCCATTGCCACCGTTGAGCCGACGCCCGAGCCACCAACGCCCACGGTAAAAGAGCCAGCTCCGTCAGCCACCGCGCCTGCACCTGCGCCGCAAGACGATGCGTTCGCCTCGGCGATGGACGACTTCAAGGCGCGCAAGTTCGCCGAAGCCACACGAGGCTTCGACATCGTCGCTCGAGGCGGTGGCTCACAAGCCCCTCTTGCTGCGCTCTATGCAGCACGCGCCGAACGTTATTCGTCGGGCTGTACCGTTGCCGTCAGTCGCTTCGACGCCATCTCGAGTCGCTACGTCAACACGAGTGTTGCAGCCGAGGGCATGTGGGAAGCCGCCACCTGCTACCGCGAGCTTGGCCAAACCGATCGTGCCCGACAGCTCTTTCAGGCCCTTCGCCGAGTCGCTGGCTACAAAGAGCGCGCAGACAAAGAAATCGAGCGCCTCGACGCTCGAAATCAGAAGCCGTGAGTCAGCGAGCCCATCACTCGTCGCGAAGATACGCGATCGTGTGAACCAGCTCGACCAGCCGCTCTCGCTCATCGGGCGACAGGTTGATGAACGACACACCCATGCCCGGGTTCAGATCATCGCCCCGAGGCCGCAAGGGGTTGACCCACTGCACACGCCCTTGAAGCACGAACGAAGCCCCCATCGTTTGCGGCGGGGTAAAGCGCAACGTCAACACCGTGCCCACATCCAACGGAGTCTTCGTCAGCACGAAGATGCCCATCGCCGAGATGTTGCGGATCGACGCGTACAGAAAAGTATCTGCCGCCTCGCAGTCGACCGCCCATGTCACCTCGTGCCGTTCGTGCGAACGGCGGTTGGGATCGCTCGGTGGAGGCTCGTCCATGCGTACCACGATGTGGTCGTAGCCTCTTTATGGTGACGTGTACAGCTCCCGCGAGGTGCTATACGCGGGCAGCATGAAACGTCCTGTCGTGGTCGGGATGATCTCGTCGCTCACGCTCGTGATCGACATCGCTTTGGCGCAACCCACGCCGTCTCCGTCTGCGTCATCGACGAGCGATGCGGCACCGACAGCGCAACCGGGTGCTGCGCCAACGGCTCCGTCGGCGGCACCTGCGGCTTCTACGCCGAGCACCACGGCGCCTGCGGACAACACCACGGACGAGCCTGCGCCGACCAAGTTGCCACCCAAGGGTGGGCTCGGAAGCGGCGCTCCCGAGGACGCGTACATCCCGGTGACGTACACACGCCGAGGAGGTCTCGTCATCGGCGCATCGTTCGGTTTGGCGCTCACGTCGGTGAACGGCACTCCAGCGCAGTTCGAGAAACGCAACGATGCGTACCGACTCGACACGGGCGTGCTTCCGAGCATCGCACCCGGCGGTATTTTCCTCGGAGCAGCGTTCACGGATTGGTTCTCGTTCCAGCTCGGAATGGTGCCCAACTCGTTCACGCGAAAGGTCAACGGCGTCGAACAGGTTGTGTCGGGCGGAGACTTCCGGTTTCGACTCGAAGCCTGGCCACTCTTCAAACAGGGTGGTCTGTGGCGAGACCTTGGTGTGGGTCTCGAGTTCGGCACGGGCGGCGCCACCGTGAAAAACAAAGCGACCGATGAGACCCTCGCCTACGGAGGCTCACTCTCGGTCGTCGGCGTCAACGTCTTCTGGGAAGCCTGGCGAGCCTGGAAATTCAACTTCGGCCCCGTGCTCTCATACGACTACCGCACGAGCGACACGTACACGCAGAAGACGTTCTTGATCGGCCTGCGCACTGCGTTCTACACGACCCCGTAGTCGCTCAGAGGCAGCCCGCGCAAGCCGAGGCCATGCACGCCGCATAGGGTTGAAACTGAGCCTTTCCGTTGGGCATATCGTCGTCGCATGAGGTCGCGACGCAGAGTGCGAGCTGTGACGGATCGTCGTTGATCTCCTGGCACATCGCCACGCACGTTCGATACGTCGCGCAGCAATCTGGCGAGCCATTCTCGACGTCGCCATTTGCAAAACAACCGGGCGTCGAAAACGCGTCGACGAAGCACAAGCTCGACTCGCTCGCGCAGTGTTGCTGCGCGCAGCTCACGCACGAAGGCACGTCGCCTTCTGCGATCACGGTGTCAGCAGCCACGGTCTCTTCAGCAGCATCGAGCTTGCCTTCACAACGCACTGCCGGATCGTTGTTCGCAGTCCATTCGCTCACCGAGCTCGCGCAAGTTGCGAACGGAGAGCCAGAGCATTCAGCGAAGCTTGCACCGACCGGTACTGGACAAGTCCATGTACCTTCTTCGCTCTTCGTGCACGACACCGTGCAGCCCGTGGGCATCTCGTACGAGCAGACGGTCGGAGCCAACTTTTCGAACGCAGCGCCATCGCCTGGCCAGTGCTCAGGGCAGCCATGTCGCGGCACTGCTGCACGCTGGCATTCGCGAAGCGCACCGCACGATGTCGCCGAGCTCGAGCACTGCTGAATCTCTTCGATGGCCGACGACACACTCAACCCACCGTCGCGCAGCAACAGCCCCATCATGTCGATGCAGGTCGATTCTGCGTCGGTTTTCGACATACCCGCGCTCGTCACGCACGCCCCGACAAGAGCGTGACAATACGGCTGCACGTCATGGCACCAGCTCTCGGTGCACGAGGGCAACGAGCTTGCGGAGCCTGCTGTCCCTGCTGTCCCTGAAGCCCCTGCGCCTGACGAGCCAGCCTGTCCCGCCGAGCTCGTTCCACCTGCCCCTGCCTGCCCAGCCGACCCAGCTTGCGAAGAAGATCCTGCGGCGCCTGCGGTGGCAGACGATGACGAAGAAGACCCGCAGCCCATCATGGCAAAAGCGGTCACGAGAAGCGCCCAGCGGTTCATCGAAAGGTACGTTTTCATAAGTAAAATTCCTTCAAATCAGAACATGTCATCGAGCGAGTGCTCGGTCATTCTTTCCAGCCGACGAACACACGAAGATCGAAACGAGAGCGACCGTAGTACGGGGTCATCGCGGCGTTCCCGTAGTGCTCGGTATCCTCGTTCTTCACGGTCGACGTATCGCGATAGGTGCAGTGCAAGTGGTTCGGGTTGCTCACCGGAAGCGCCTCGCACGTCAGCGTCGGAACCGCTTGATGTTGTGGGCCGCTCGCATCGATCGTGTAGCCGCATCCGGACAAGCTCACGTCAGCCGGAGCGATCGGAAACCCGATCGTGTTCCCCACGCAGGTTGGGCTTTGATCCATCTTCGAATCAGCGCCCAGCGTCACCAGGTGAGCCGATGCACTGGGTCGAGGCGGAGGCGTCAGATCGAACTCGATCGTGCCCGGCGACTCGGTGTTCACCCAGCCAAACGCGCCGTACACCAAACCACGTGCTCCTGTGCTCGAATCACGCACCGACGCAAGATCCATCGTGATGATCTGCGGAGGGTGAATCTCGGTGCGACGAACTGGATCATCACACGCAATCACAGGCGTACCCAGCATCGCCAATCGGTGGGGAAACGACACCCAATTCTGCACACCAAAGTCGACCGTCGCGCCTTGTGATCCCTTCTGCATCTTCGCTGAGTACGTCGAAGCGGTGTGTGGTGAGAACATGCCGCGACCGTAGTGGTCTGCCCATGTGCCCCAGATCGGCTTCGATGGGTTCGCTGATTTCAACGGCGAGCGATCGATTCCGTATTCGCTGATCAGCGCGTCGTCGGAGGGCCAAGCGCTGGTCATGGCTTCGGTGCCCATGTCCATCATGTCCCACGCGGTCTGGTCGTGTAGCTCGAACGAGCCGTAGTCGTGGGGGTTGGCTGTCCACAACCCACGCGCCACGTGCAGCTCGAGCGCCCCGCGAATCGACTGGAAATTCCCGTCCCGTCGAGCGATCGGCCAGCTCCACGGATCGATGCCACGGATATCGCTATAACCCCATCGCCAGTCGACCCCTTGATGAGCGTGTCCCACGAAGGGAGCCTTGGTCGCGAGGTACGAATTGGCGGAGCGATCGGTTGGGCCAACGAGACCAGTCAGCGCCACTTGCGACACGCCAGAAGTCGCGCTCGATGACCAACGGAATTCACCCGGTGACATCGCATCCCACACCGACGGCATGATCTTCGGCAACCAGCATCCTGGAACCGCTTCGTTCAAGAACTCGCGAAGAGAAAAACCGGGGTCACACACGCACGGAGCGAACCCAAGCGAGAGCACTTCGCACATGCACTCGGCCGTTGTCTCGAGCGCCTGTTCGAGCCCAATCGGCGCTGAGCAGCCCACGGACTCAACCAGACTCAACGCCGCCAGCATGTCACCCGAGAGCACGGTGCCGACTTGGTCGATCAGAATTTGCGTGGTGACGTCATCTCGTTGGTAGTCGAAAGCGGTGCATTGAGTGGTCGCCTTCTCGAGTGAACGTGCTGGGTTCGACGCATCGTTTGCCCAAGCGCGAGTCTGCGATGCGCACCACGCCTTCGAGCGTTCCGAGACCGGCGTAGTCGTGCCACGAACGGGGTAAGGGAGCTGATACACCGACGCGAGATCGAACCCGCCCTCTGCGTTGTCGAAGATCTGCATCGCGGTCGAGGCGTGGCAGTCAAGCGTATCGAGGTTGTGCGTCGCGCGATGCCCGAAGGCTTCGCTCTGCTCGCTCGTCGCCATCGGAACCATCGCACCAGGCCACTCGCTCTCGACCTGTCGTTGAACCTTCTGCGCAGCCAGACCCGCGGCCTCGAACGACTGACTGACGAGCACGCGATGTTGGTTGTTTACCGGGCCATACGATGCATCCCCCACCGGTCGTCGACCGATCGTGTGATAGGGGGCATTTCCGTTGAGCGGAGTCTCGAGCGGTCCGACGTGTTGCCCCGTTCGTGTGATGGCAGCGGGCCGAACGTTCCATGAAGAGTGCTCATCGTCTGGAGCAAACACACGCCCACCCGAAGAGAGCGGAAACGACCTGTATCGAGCTTGTCCAGCACGCTCGCTCATGACGCGATCGTCGAACTGCAACGACGCCGGCAAGCCATCGATCGAAGCGGCAAGATGATACCGACGCGTCGCCTTTTCGGTCGTGTTGGGCTCGCTCGGATACATCGCCGCGTATGCACGATCTCGATCGGCGATGAGAGCAGCATCCATCAACGAAGGGATCACTGTGAAGCCCGAAGGCATCGCAGCAGCCTGAGGAAGCACGTTGCTGCACGAGGTTGTCCACGAGGATTCGCAGGCCTGATTCGCGGAGAGCCCGCCCGATTTCAGTGGACCATGTGCGCCCGCGGGCTCGCATACGTGGTTACCTCCACCGCTCGAAGCTCCGCAAAACAACGAGCTCGCGAACGACTTGCCGTACACGGCTCCGCGAGAGAACAAGGCTCGCTGACGCTGCTCTTCAGGGCCACGTGATCCAACCGTTTCCTCGGGAGCGATCAGCAGACCCATCCCGTCCGCAGGCGCGTAGTCAGTGTGGGTTGTGTTCAGCGAGGGGTTCCATCGAACGTAAAAGTCAGCGAGACCGGGAGAGGTCGACGTAACAGCGGTCGGAGCATTGCCGTCGAAGTCGATCGACACGAGACACATCGCGCGAACCGACGACGGCCATCGACCATCACCGCTCTTGATCGAAGCGGCGACCTGCGATTGACCTGCGCTATCGGTGTCGCTGGTCCCGACGATGACGACGCCACGTCGATTTGCGCCGCCTCCTGCGCGAGCATCCACCACCGGAAATGCCATCGCAGGCGAGCAATGGTGTTTGTCCCACCACGAGCCAGGGACGTTCTCGAGCGTTGAACCATCGGCTGCGGGAAGCCACGACACGGCAGGAATTGCTTGAGCTCCACCGCTCGAGCTCGTACCCACGAAGCAAGCCGGCGCTCGCCGCGGGTGAAGCAACGACGTGTTGTTGGGCATGCCTTGTATCGATGGGCACGCGTCGGTCGCATCGGGAACACCGTCGCCGTCGCTATCGATACTCGAATCGTCGAAGGCCAACGCAGTGGACGAGATCGACAAGACCCCCACGCCCGCTGCCAAACCAGCGAGAGCAAAGAGAAATGAAGGCACCACCCGAGCGGCACCAACGCGCGTAGATGAAATAGAAAAGGGAAGAGGTTTCACCCCTTCCCTATCGAGTCGACGATCTCGCAGTTGCGTAAATTCGTCATCGACGTTTTGTTTTCAGATCACTGGATGGTGACAGTGATGTGTGAGAACGAGAAATCTGCGTTGTAGAGCTGCCACGGGTCGCCCGAGCTGCCGTTGTTGCCGGTGAGCGACTTTGCGGTGTCGGCGGTCTCGTTGGACAACCACCCATCGGGAAGCGGGTTAGGAGCGAACGTCACGAGCTCTCCCGCTTGAGCTTGAAGCGACACGTTCGACTCGGAGGGCAACGTCAACGAGATGTCGCGGTCGGTCGTGATCGAGCCTGTATCGACTGGCGCAGCGGCTTCGGAGAGTGCGACGGCGACGTCGCCGTTGTCGGTGATCACCTTCAGACCGTGAATCGCTCCAGAAACATCGATGTCAGCGTTGGAGCTCTCGGCATCGACGGAGCCATTGGCCCCATCGATCGAGATGTCACCCGACTCGGAGGTGGCGATGATTGCACCAGCAAAGTCGCCCGGGAGGGTCAGGTCAACGCGAGCCGAAAGAGACGACTGATGCGTGCCCGTTTGGCTGACCGTCACCACCACCTCGCCATTCGATTCAGAGACATCGAGCACGAGGTTCTCGGTGAGCTCTTTCTTGGCGTCGGCTTCTTTCTCTTTGGTGTTGCTCTCGAAGGGTCGGAAGTTGACAGCGACCGTACCTGCGGAGCCACCGCCCGACACCGTGATCGCCGTTGCCGCAAACCCGCTTCGAACATTGCCACCCTTCACGTTGATTCGGATGGTCTCACCCGCTGCCCACGGTGACGATTTTTGGACCGCCGTGCCCTCGTATTGAACCAGCGTCTCGGCGGTGCAGACCGTTTGACCGGTCGTGGCGTCCTTGTGGCACTCGGTTGCGCAACCGGCGAGCCCAAGGAGGGAAACGAGAACCACAGAAGACAGACCAGCAAGAGTTCGAAGCGAGCGATTCATGGTGGATTTTTCCTTCTCAAGCGCCGATCCGGCAGGCGTTCTAGCGTGCGGCTTACGGCCGTTGCGTAGGTCGGCTTCCCTTCGACGGAGCGAGTCGAGGAATATTTTCTCGTTCTGCTCTCAACGGAGCGAGTGAACGCCCATCACTCGCGAAACATGGCGCGAAGTTGCTTGGCCCACGGACCTGCCCGACCCTCGCCGATGCGCTTTCCGTCAATGGCATGAACCGCCAGCACTTCGCGGATGGTCGAGCACAACATCACCTCACGCATATCCTCGAGCGAGAACAGCGTCATCTGCGTTTGCCTCACCTGCATCCCGGCTTTCTGGATGGCCTTGATCACGTGGTGACGCGTGATGCTCGGCAACGCATCGCGATGAGTTGGAGCCCAAAAGTCTTTCCCGTCGAACGCAAGGATTGCCGATGAGGCACCTTCGATCACCACACAGCGATCGGTAATCAACAACGCTTCGTGGGCCCCCTCTTCACGAGCCATCTCTGCCGCGATCACGTGACCGGCGTAACTCGTCGACTTCACGCCACGAAGCGGCCCGACCGGCAACGAAGCGGAGCGCACCCAGGCACACGCAACGCCGCTTTCGTACCGCATCGGCAGGCGGGCGCGTCGGCTCGGCAAGCACGAATCGACGCAGCTTCGGAGCACTCGGCAGCGACATCCCGAGAGCGCTCACCCCCCGCGTGATCACGAGACGCAACACGATGTCATCGACATGATGCTGGCTCGCACAGGCCGCCATCGCTCGCTCGAGCTCGGAGGCGAGGAGCTCTCGTGGAGGGAGCTGCATTCGAAACGCAACCGCCGATCGCTCGAGTCGCGCGAGGTGCTGCTCCAGAGCGAAGATCGTTCGGTTGTAGGCGCGCAGGGTTTCGAAAATACCGTCGCCATACAACACGCCTCGATCCGCGACCGAAAGCGCAGGCGACTCGATCTCGTGCTCGGGAAGATGCTCTCCGTCTAGGATCACGCTCGCTCTCTTAGCGCTGCAAACCCCGGAGACGAGGATGATGCAACGCATCCTGAGCGAAGCTCGCGTAGTGCTGTTTGTAGTCGCTCACACGAGTCTTCGATCGACTCGCCACCAAGCTCGAGAGGCGCGCCGACAGCGATGTACACGTGCGAGCCAGGAAGCGGCAGCTCGAAGCGATCCCACGCCTTGCTCAGAACCCAGGCTTTGGGTGCGAACGCAGCCAGCGGGACGACTACCGCACCTGCCGCTTTCGCAGCCGCAAGCGCCCCCGGGTGTGGAACACCGTACGGACCGCGAGGCCCATCTACCGCGAACGCGACACTGATGCCCGCCCGCAGCAAACGAACCATCGCGGCCAACCCCGCGGCGCCTCCGCGAGACGAAGAGCCTCGACGCACCTCGAGCCCAAGCCTCGGTAGCGCAGCCGCTTGAATCTCGCCGTCATTCGAGCGCGACACGAGCACACCGAGCGAGGCGGTGGGTCGTGCTGCGAGCAGGCAAAACTGCTGGCCGTGACAGAGCGCAAAAACAAATGGGCCTCCCGAAGGAAGCCCACCAACAACTACAGGTCGAAGCGTTGCCAACCACAACCGCGCCACCCAGCCCAAGAGCACGCCGAGGGCGCGGCGGATCATGCTCTCGTCAGCCCTTGAGCTCCTTCAAAAGGTCGCGAGCCTTCTGAAGATTGGTGTCGTTCTCGATGGCGCGTTCGAGCATCTGGATGGCCTTCGCCTTGTCGTTCTGCTTGTGAGAGATCTCACCGAGGTAATAGAAGACCTCGCCCTTGCTGATCGGCGACGAGGCGTCGAGCTTCTGCAACAGCAGGGCTCGGAACGTCTTCGAAGCGCGATCGAGATCGCCCATTTCGAGGGTCAGCAAACCGAGATCGCGCAGCGTTGCAATCGAACCCGGATCGATCTTGAAGGCTGCATCGAGCTGAGTGAGCGCCTTCTCTTTCTCGCCATCGGCGGTGTACGCACGAGCGAGTCGTTGGTGGATGGTAGCGAGCTCCTTGGTCTTCTTTCCGCCAAAGCTCGCGACCACCTTCTCGAGGACAGCAGCGGCATCTTTGCCACGACCGGACGCGCTGAAGGCATCGCAGAGTGCAAGCAACAACTCGCGATCATCTGGAGCAAGCGCACTGGCCTTTTCGAGCAAAGACGCACCGGCTGCGTTGTCTTGGCGCTTGCCGATGTGGATGTCTGCGGCCGCTCGCAACAGCTTCACCTTCTCAGGAGCCGCTTCGGTTGCGTCTGCATCACCCACCAACAGATCGGCCAGCTTGAGCCACTCGCCGAGGCGCTCGTAGAGCTTGCGCAACTGCTCGCGAACCGACGTGTTCTTGTCGTCCTCTTGCAAGGCTCGCTCGAGACCGCGACGGAGTGCCTCGTCGTCCTTCGTCTTGACGTACATATCGGCCAACCGAAGGGCGATCGAGACAAGCTCAGCACCCGACACAAGCACCAAGAGCTTCTCGAGAGCCGCGCTCGCTTGTGCCCAGTCAGACTTCGCCTCGAACAACCGAGCCACCGCCGCGAGCGCGCCCTTGTGGGAAGGATCTCGCTCGAGAACCGCCTGGAACGTCTCGATCGCTCGAGCAGCGTCCTTCAGTCGGGTCTCGTAGATCTCGCCCAAGCGAACCTTGAGGGTCAGCTCGGTAGCGGTGTCGCCACGTGAGCTCGCGAGCTCGATCTGCGACGAGAGAAGCTCGGCCAGATCGTCGTCTTTGCCAGTCTTCTCGAACAACTGCGAGAGCAATACGACTGCGTCTGCGTGACCTTCTTCTTCGTCGAGAACAGCACGAAGCGTGTCGATCGCATCGTTCGGGGCGTTGAGCTTGTCGCCCTGCAATCGGGCTAGATCGAGTCGCAACGACGTGCGCTCGGAGGCCGACTCGGCAAGATCGATCAACCGCTCGAGCAAACGACCGAGCTCTTCGGATTGCGAAGCCGCCTCGTACAACGCTCGCAATGCCTTCGACGCTTCTCGATCGTTCGGATCGGCATCGAAGAGCTCGGCAAACAATGTCGTGGCTCGCTTCGGATCGTTCAACTTGTCGCGGCAGGCGGCTGCTGCTCGGTGCTTGAGAGGAGCCGCTTCACCACCATCGCCCAGCAGGTTCGCCAGCTTGAGCAAGAGCTCGGTGGCTTCCTTCCAGTCGTCAGCAGCCTCGCGAATCTTGATGAGCTCTTCGAGTGCCCACGTATCGCTGTCGTTGTCAGCCAAGAGCTGACGAAGCACAGCCTCTGCAAGCTCACGATCGCCAACCGTATCAGCGAGCGTCTTCGCTTCTCGCAACAACTCTCGCTTGCGATCGATATCCGACTCGAGCTTCGCACGACGACGCAGCGTCTCGACGAGATCTCGCTCGCGGCCCGGAGCACGACGCAGGTCTTCGAGGGCCTGCAAGATGTCGAGGGACTCTGGGTCTTTGCCAAGTGCCTTCTCGAATGCGCGCTCTGCAGCGGTCGAATCACCCACGCGGTCTCGGCTCCAGTGAGCGAGTCGTGTGAACAAGTCGCGCGCAACATCGCGTGCAAATCCATCGCCCGAACCGATCGCCTTTTCGAGCGCGGTTCCGACAGACGCGTAGCCACCCGTAACTGGAGCCAATCGCTCGAGCTCACCGAACACATCGGGGTCGTTCGGATCGTCTTGCAACGCAGTCTCGAGCACCGCTTGAGCACGAGCCGTGTCGTTCAGGTGCTCCTCGATCGCATGGCAGAGATCGAGACGGATCCGAATACGCTCTCGCACGTCAGCAGCGTGCTCCACTCGTCGCTCAAGCAGCGCCACCAATCGATTGTAGTCGGCCGCATTGCGGTAGACGTTATCGAGGGTCTCGCACGCCTCATCAAAGAGCATCGGATCGTCGAGCAGCGCTTCGAGAGCCTCTCGAGCCCCCGCATGATCGCCCTTCGATTCGAGGCACAGACGCAGGGTTGCAATGCCTTGCGCTGGCTCTTTGAAGTCACGGATCTGAACCGTCGCCAAGCGGAAGTAGTGATCCGCACGACGCTCTGAATCGTCCTCGATCGCGACACGACGTTCGAGCACGTCAGCCAACGCCTTCGAGTCGCCCTTCTTTACGAAGAGACGATCGAGTGCTGCCAACAGCTCTGCCGTGTCACCGGCTTGGACAATCGCCGAGTTGTACGCGTCAATCGCGCGCTGATCGTCGCTGAGCTTCTCTTCGGAGATTTGACCGAGGCGAGTGAGAAGATCCTTCGCCACCTCTGCGTCCACAATCGCCTTGGCACGCTCGCCGAGTGCGTCGGCATACAACCCGAAGCCCTCGCATGAAGCCGCAAGTCGGACGATCTCGCTGTGAAGATCGGCATCCTCGGGCGTGTCTGCCAACGCTCGCACCACGGCTTTTTCGGCCTCGAGCGGACGTGACAGACGCGACTCTTCGACCTCAGCCACAGAGCGCAAGGTACGAGCTCGCTCGGATGGCTCGGACTGCGCTCGCAAGCGCAATTCGAGGGCACCGACGAGATCCGTCCAGCGGCTTGCTGCTCGCAACACAGGCTCGAGCACATCGGCGGCAGTGAGGCGCAGATCTTCTTGGCTCTCACCAAGACCTCGCACCGCAACGATCGACGCCTCGTCGGTCGCAGCGATATCGAGAACCAGCCGATACGCTTCGAGGGCCTCTGCCGGGTCGTTCAGCTTCTCACGGAAGAGATCGCCAATCGATCGCTGCAGCTCAACGCGCTCTTCGTTCGAAGACGCATTCGCAACTTCGAGGCGGAGATTCTCGAGCAAGTCAGGCCATTGCTCTTCGGCACGAAGCAATCGATCAAGCGCACGCAAGGCGGGCTTGTCGTTGGCTCGAACATCGAGCGCCTCCCGAAGAGCCACGATCGCTTCACTGCGGTTCGAAAGCTCCTTCTCGTAGGTCTCTGCAGCGCGGGAGAGCAGCGAGTACTTGAGGTCATCCTCGCCACCTTCAGCCAGCTCGACACGACGTCGATACAGCTCGACCAATCGCTCTGGCTTGCGGTGCTCTTCGTACAGAACGATCAATCGATCGACGGCATCGACACTCTGCGCGTCGAACTCGAGCGATTGCTCATACGCCTGAATCGCCCCAGCCGGATCGTCGAGCATGTCGCGGCGCGCTTCACCCACGCGGCGCCACAACGCTGCTCGCTCGTCATCACCGTTCACGAGCTCGGCCTTCTTGATGAGGATCTTCACGAGCTGCTGCCAATCGCTCAGCAGGATCGCGAGATCATCCATCGCCTCGAGCGGCGTAAGCTCAGTCTCGTCAGCCGCGAAAAGACGGCCATATGCCTCGAGGGCTCGTCGCGGGTCGTCGCGGTTGACGTCGTGGACCTTCGCCAACGCACCCAACAGCTCACGCTGCGTCAAACCATCCGATGCAGCAATGGCTCGCTCATAACTCGCGGCGAGAGGATCCCAAGCGGAAAGATCAGCCGCCAAACGATCAAGCTGCGCGCGCGTCTCGGAGTCATCCGGATCGAGATCGAATGCATCTTGAATGGCCTGGAACGCCAGCTTCCGATCACCCGCGCGCTCTTCGTACAACGCTGCCGTCTCGCGAAGGATTTGGACCTTCTCGCTCTTGTCTGAAGCGAGCTGCAATCGCTGACCGTTCAAGCGAATCAGGTCGCGCCAGTCATCTGCGCGCTCGTACAACGGGCGCAGGATCTCGACGACTCGACCCTTGTGCTCAGGGTCGTTGCTGTACGACTCGAGCTCGGCGATTGCCTCCTTGTGATACGGCAGCGCTTGAACGATCTGCTCGAGCTGATCGATCGCCGACGTTGGGTCGGCCAACTCAGCACGGAACAACCTCGCGAGCGCCAACCGGTACGTGGCGGCCTTCTCGGGGTCGGCCTCATTGTCAGCTCGTCGCTGGTAGAGCTCAGCGAGATCACGCCATCGAGCGTTGGCCCGATACAAGCGCGTCAACGCATCGAGCGACCGAGTGTCGCGTTCATCGACATCGACAGCAGCTCGGTAGGTCTCGATCGCGCGATCGGCCTGCGACAGCGCGTTCTCTTCGAGCTCAGCAATGATGTGCAACGTCGCGATTCGATCGGCAGGCTCATACCGATGATCGAGAGCTGCACGATACAGATCGACGCGCTCCGAAGGTCGGTTCGCCTTGATCAGAAGTGCATCGACCGCATGGAAGAACTCTCGAGATTCGGGGTCGAAGGCCAATGCTCGACGATAGAACACGAGCGCCTGATCGATCTCGCCGAGTGACGCGAAGATCTCACCCGTGCGGCGGGCGATTTTCACGGTGTGCGGCTCGTCGGTGCTGACCTCTGCAAGCTCAGCCGCGTAGATCTCTGCAAGTCGACGCTCGGCCGTAGCGACCTTCGCCAAGCGCTCGAGCTCAGCCCAGGTCTCTTCGTTCGAGAGATCTTCGTGCAGCAACTTCGCCGTCGTTTCGAGGGCGGCTCCGTAGTTCTCTTCTTGTTCTTCGTGCAGCTTCGCGAGGCGCTTGAGAAGGCTATTTCGATCGGCTGGGTCTTGGCTCGCCGCAAGGCGTGCTTCGAGAGCCTTCATGACCTTCTTCCACTCGGACCGGCGAAGGTACACCGGCTCGAGCATCTCGCCTGCTCGTGCGCGATTTTCGACGTCACTTGCCCCGTCGAGCAAACCTTCGAGCTCGGCGATCGCGCCCTCATGGTTCGGCTCGACCGAAAGGGCCTCACCGAGCTCATCGAATGCACGCGGAACATCGTTCAGGTGCTTCGACGCCACACGCGCCAACTTCACGCGAAGACCCGCGGGGTCACGCGGAGACGCCTCGAGCTGGCGCTCGTACAAGCGAACCAGATCCTCGTGGCGTTCGGCCTTCGTGTAGAGCGTTTCGAGCGCGTCGATCGCAGGCGCGTCGAGCTCGATGTCGAGCACCGCTTCGTACACGGTGATCGCTTGCGCCTCGTCTTGGAGCTCGTCGAGAACTAGCTTCGCTTGTCGGTAAAGCAGCTCTTTCTGCTCGTTGTTGTCGGTCGAGGTCTCAACACGTCGCTTGAGCGTCTCGAGCAACTGTCGCGCATCGCCCGTATCGCCATAGATCGACTCGAGTGCCACCAACGCTCGGCGGTCATCCGATCGAATCTCTAGTGCCTTTCGATACCACTCGCGAGCCAACGTCACGTCCGCAAGCTTCTCTCGCGCAAGCTCGGCGACTCGTAGCGTGATCGAAAGCTGCAGCTCTTCTTCCGAGACATCTTTCGCGATGTCCGAAAGGACCTTGATCAGATCCGCATAACGGTTGGTCGCCGTCGTCAGCTCTTCGATTCGCTCGAGCCAGCTCGGCAGTGAGGAATCGGTGACCGCCTCGCGCAACGCTCGGGTCGCATAGCCAAACGCACGCGACGCATCGGTGAGCGGCCCTTGAGCGACACGTACGGCCTGATCGAGCACCGCCAGCTTATCGGAGGGGCTATCCGCCGTATCAGCTTCGATCTCGAGCACACGCAAGAGCTTCTCGTGATCACCGTCGGCCTCGTAGAGAGGGTGCAAAATCTCTGCAGCCTCACGACGTGCTTCGGTCACATCGAGCAAGCCTGACAGCGCCGCACGACTCACCGCGTGGGAAGGCTCGAGCAGCAAGGCTTGGCGATAGGCATCGATCGCTCCTGGCAAGTCAGCCAAGTGCTCGCGTCGAACATCACCGAGCTTGCCCAACAACTCGAGACGCGCTGGCCCTTCGTCTGCCAACGAGAGATCTTGCTCGTACACCAACGCAAGATCGACCCACTCGGCGGTCTTCTCGTAGAGCGCAGCAAGTGCTGCAAATGCACCTCGCTCGGGGCCAAACTCATCGACCACCGAACGCCACGTCGAGACCGATTCGGTCGTGTCACCGAGCTTCTCGGAGAGCACTTGCGCAGCCTTGACCAACAGGCGACGCCGCTCTTCGGCACTCGCGCTGACTTGCTCTCGTGCACGCAAAGCTCCGACCAAGTCGCGCCACGCCTCTTTGCGCTCATACAAGCGCTCAAGCGCAATCAACGCTTGCTCGTCGCCCGCGTCATCTTCGAGGCGAGCACGCCATGCGCTGATCGCTCCGTCGATATCCGAAAGCATCGTCTCGCATAGATCGCCAAGGCGACCCCACAGCTCGCGACGAGCGTCGGGCTCTGACTCGAGCGACACCTCGAGCCGAAGCGTCTCGGCGAGCGCGGTGTGGTTCTGCGTCGAGGCGTAAATTCGCTCGAGTGCGTGGGATGCCGGAAGCACCAGCGTCGGGCTGGTACGATCGAGATCGATTACACGGCGATAGACCTCTTCGGCCTTCGCGATGTCGTTGAGAAGGTCCTCGTAGATGCGGGCGACATCCATCAGGATCTCGGCCTTCACCTCGGCCGACTCGGCACGCCCCGACGCTGCAGACAGCACCGCCGCAACACGCTCGTTCGAGCCCAGTCGTCGACCAATCTCTTCGAAACGCTTGCGACTCGTCGCGTCGGCTGGGTCGAGCGGAACCAACCGAGCCAACGACTCGAAGGCACCTGCGTCATCTTGCAAACGCTGATCACGCAAGACCGAGATACGACCGAGCAACTCGCGTCGTAGATCGTCATTCTCGGCAGCCTCGAGACGGATCTCGAGCACACGAACGAGATCGCGAACCTCGTCACGGGCTTCGTAGACCGCTTCGAGAACCTCGGCGGCACGAACACGAAGACTTGCAATCTCGAGCAAACGCTCGACCAACGCGCGTGCATTCGCGTTGCTCTGCTCGGACTTCAGCACCTCTTCGAGATGCACCAACGCCATCGCCGGCTCGTGCAGCTCGTCGACGTAGATGTAGCCCAGACGCAGCTTCAACCCGTTGATCTCGCCCTCGGGAGCAATGCCCAAACGACGATCTAGCAAGGCTGCCAAATCGCGTGGTCGCTTCTCGGATTGATACAGAGAGTCGAGCGCGCGAATCGCATGCTCGTGTACTGGGTCGAGCGCGAGAATGCGCTCGTAGTACGCGATCGCCTTCGGGTTATCGGACGTGATCTCTTCGCAAACGAGCGCGACCTCAGAGAGAAGCTCGACCTTTCGGAAGTCTTCTTCCGTCGCTCGAAGCACGTGCTCGTAAAGCTCTTCGAGACGCTCCCAGTACTCGCGAGCCGTCAAGATCTGCTTCAGTCGCTCGAACGCTGGCTCGTTCGTGGGTTGTCGTCGCAGGATCTTATCAAGGAACGGAATCGCGCCTTCTGGGTTGCCGAGTCGCTCGTCGTAGAGCGCCGCTGCTCGCTCGCACAACGTGATCTCAACCTCGGAGGGCAGCTCTCGCATCAGCGTCGTCTTCAACGCTTCGGCAAGATCAGTCGGTCGGCTGCATCGAACAGCAAGGCCGTCCGCGCGCTCCCAAAGTGTGATCTCGGTGGGGAACTCACCCGTCGCTCGCAACACCACGTCAAGCGCTGCGCTCGGTGCAACGAGCTTGTTTTCTTGGACATCGGTGAGCTTCACGAAAAGCGCGAGACGAGCTTCAGGCTCGGTCGTCCCCTCGAGCAACACCGTCAGAGCATTGGCCTGACGACGAGCTTCACCGAGTGCTTCGAACTCGGCTTCGAGCACCCCCGCAGCGCGATGACGAGTCGCATCGTTCTTGAGCAATCGCTCGAGAAGATCGATCGCGCGTGCATCGCCAGGCGTGAGCTCGAGAGCGCGAATACACGCATCGAGCGCATCTGCAGGTCGACCCAGCGAGCTCAGATAAAGCTCGGCCAAGTCGAGCTCGCGCTCAGCTCGCACCGAGCCCTCCGACGCATCTCGACGCGTGATCAACGCCGTCGCTGCACCCTCTGCATCGCCCGACGCAAGCAACAACCTGCTCAACGCCGACAACGCTGGAAGGTCGTCAGGCACGATCTCGACCACTCGCCTGAACAACGCAATGGCTCGGCCCGCGTCGCCAAACACCTCTTCTTCGAGCGACGCCCACTCGCTCAACAACTGAGCACGATCGACGCCTTCGAGGTGCGACACACGAAGCTCGAACAACCAACGAAGGTCGTCTTGGCGCCCCGCAGAACGCAAGATTTGGTCGAGTGTCGAGATGGCCTCTTCGTCCGTTGGCTCTTCTTCAACCAACGCTCGATAGGCCGTCACCGCTTGTTCGACCTTGCCTTGCTCAGTCGCGAGCACCGCTGCGAGCTTCAGCTTGAGCGATCGACGCTCGGATGCCTCGAGGCCTGCGCCTTCATCAGCCAACCGCGCCTCGATCGCCTCGACGTAGAGATCCCACGACTGAGCATCTCGTGATGCCTGCTCGAGGAACTCGAGCGCCTCGTGGAAGCCCGGCGCGAGATCAAACGCCTGACGCGCGAACTTCAGCGAAGCCGGGCGATCCTGCAAACGATCGCCAACGACCTTCGCGAGCTTGCGGAGGAGCTCGACCTTAGAAACCGTGTCGTCCGCGTGCTTGAAGAGCGCCTCGTACAACGGAGGCAATCGCTGCCATCGCTCTTCGCGCTCGTAGATCGGTACCAACGCTTGCGCGGCATCAGCATCGTCAGGGCGCACCGAGAGAATGCGCTCGTAGCTTCGAACCGCGCGCTCGGGAGCTTTGAGCTTCTCGACGTACACCTGCGCCGCACGAACCGAGTACTCGACCTTGAGCTCTGGCTCGTTTGTACGATCGGCAGCACCCGACAACACGTCGGCCAAGCCCTCCCAATCGTTCTGCGACGCGTAGAGCTCTTCGAGACTCGCGAAGTCGTTCGCCGCAAGATACGCCTCGCGAAGCACGCGGAGCGCCTTGGCGTGACCCGGTTGAAGCGCGAGCACTCGACGCCAGGCTCGAGCCGCCCCGGCCGGATCATTCAAACGATCGGCGAAGACCGTACCCAAACGCTGAAGATGATTGAGCTTCGTTGCGTCATCCGAGGCGAGCGCAATTCGTCGCTCGAGCACCTCGGTCACCGTCACGAAGTCCTTGTCACGCTCGGCCTGCTTCTCGAGTGCATCGAGAACGCCCGGAGCCTGCTCATCGAGATCGAGTGCCTCTTTGTAGAGCTTGATTGCATCTGCCCCACGATCGAGTCGCTCGGCGGCCAGCTTGGCCATCTCGAGCATCATCTCGACCCGCGCAGAGCCCTCGAGACCTGCGAGCTCTTTCTCGCTCAATGCATAGAGCTGAGGCCAAGCACGACGCTTGGTGTAGAGCTCGCGAAGCTTCGACCGCGCTTCTTCGTTCGTTGGCTCAACACGCAGCAATGCCTCGTAGGCATCGATACCGTTTTGGACGTTCGAGAACTGCTCGAGCCAGCGTCGAGCAACAGCCGTATACAACGCGACCTTCTCGGCAACGTCAGGCACGTGGTCAGCGAGCTTCTGCTGATACACGAGCAAATCACGCCAACGCGACAGCGCCTCGTACACGCGTGCAAGCTCACGAATGGTGTCGAGATCTTGCTCATCGAGCTGCGCGATCTGCGTCAGCACCGTCACGAGCGCGGTGTCGCTCTTGATGTGCTGCTTGTAGACCGCAGCCATCTCGCGAAGCACCGTGAGACGCGAGACGCGATCATCAGGTGAGGTGCGCTCGAGCTCTTGACGCAGCACCTCGACGAGTGGGTTCCATGACTCAGTCTGAACGTAGAGGCGCTTGAGTGCGTCGCGCGCGTCACGGTTGCCTGGGTCTTGGCGAAGCACTGCCTTGTATTGCTCGATCGCCTTGCCGGGGTTCGCTTCCCCCTCGGCCATACGTGCGATCTCTGCACTGATCGCCGTTCGCTCTGCTCCATCAGGAAGCGCTCGCTGAGCGTCGCTCAACACGTTGAGCAAGCGCACTTTGTCCTTCTTCGCTTCACACCACTCACGGAAGAACGAGAGCATCCCGCCGTGTGCAGGCTCGAGCTTGCGAAGCTTCTCGAACCATGGCTCGGCAGCATCAGGGCGGTTACGCATCCGCCAGTGCACCATCGCGATCTGGAAGAGCATCCCCGACTCTTGGCCAGCGCGCGTGCCGCCGCTTCGGAGCTGATCTTCGTACAGCGCTGCGAGGTGATCCCAGTTCTGCTCGGACTCGAAGAATTCGACGAGATACGAGAACGCTTCGGGGTGACCCGGAGACAGATCGAGCGCGCGCTCATACGCCGCCGCGGCCCTGCCCTTCGAGCTCAGCTTGCGACTGTAGACACGACCCAATCGCAAGAACGCCGCGACACGTTCGTCCTTCGACGGAGCCTCGGTGCCCAGTGTTTCGATGACGCGCGCGGCGTCCTCCCACTTGCCCTCGAGGCGGTAGATTCGCTCGAGAAGCACCGCGGCGCGTCGGTTGGTCGGGTCTGCCTGAAGCGCTTCCTCGAGCATCTTCGCGATGTCCGAGACTGCACCTGACGCACGACCATATCGCCACGTCGCCTCAGCCGCGCTCATCAACAACGAGCTTCGGAACGCCGCATCGGGCGCGTCGGCAACCTCTTTCAAGGTTTGCTCGACCTGCGTTCGCCATCGCTCTTGGTTCGCCTCGTTGCGCTCGAGAGCTTCGAGCGCCGTCGGGTCACCAGCTCGAAGCGTCAACAGCCGCTTGTATGCAGCTATCGCGTTCTCGACGTCGAGAAGCTCATCCTCGAATACGCGAGCCAGCTCGGCTTGCAGTACGGGCTCGGTCGGGGAGCCGCTTGCTAGCAGCACCTCGAGATCGAGCAGTCTCGCCACGGCATCCCATTCACGCCGTGATGCGTGTTGCCGCCGTGCCTCAGCAAGGAAGGCCGAGATCTCTGTTGGATCGATACCGGCGTTCGATGCCGTGATCGCATCCTCGAGATCGTGCCACGCCTGTTCGAGGTCGGGGTCATCCTGAAGCTGCCCAAGAGCCGTCCGGATTGTCTGCGCGCTCATCAATCACCACGTTCGCGAAATAAAAGGAGAGAGAACCTCGGGTGCGAAGCCGCCAGGTTAAGGGGCCCCGGGCCACCTCGGCCCTGAGGGGAACGTCAAGGTCAACTATCCAGGGCGCCCCAGCACCATCACACTTCGCGCTGGGGGCAACTCGGGAGGCCCGAACGAGCGCCGGGCCGGATGGTACGCAATGAGGGTCCGGCAAACAAGCGGCGTCCTGCGTCGCGTCAGCAGGATGTAGGAACTTCGCCCTGAACCGCCCACATTCTGCACAAAATCGAACTACTGTAACGGAGTGAATCACTCGTTTTTTTCGTGCTGGGTCTTTTGCTCACCCAAACGCTCTGCACGAACTTTCTCCTAAACGACGATCGAGAGCCCAAACAAGCACCAATCGAGCTACGAGATCGTCATGCTTCGTCCATCGTTGGCCGTTGCGGCCTTGGTCCTTGCCGTTGGCTCGTTCGTTAGCGCTTGCCGGCCTAGCAACACTCCAGCCAGCCTCCAAGACGGTCTTTCTTGCGGGCAACGTCTCGTTGGGGGCGCTTGGCGGTTTACTGGCTTCAACCCGAACACCCCCACTGACCCTCAGCGAAGTCAAGCCATAACCGCGCTTCAGCAATCCATTCGTCTGACCTTCGACGGACAGACCACGCGCACCACGGGTACAAACGTCTCCGCAGTCAACCCTTATTCGATCACGTCTGACGATGGGGTGAGCTGCAAGGTCGTCGCCGCTGACCCACAGGGAATTCGCAGCGAAACGCAGATTCGATTTCTCGACCCCTACCATATCGAAGTCCTTGACGAGCAAAGCCAGATGCCGGGTCGCTCGTCGATGGAGCGTGTCCCCGTGGGCCAGTGAGCCGCGGCTCGATCTGCACCCGATACACACCGACGAGATCGTTCGACCCAGATACGCTAGAGCGGGCGCCATGTCTGCGAACCTCGATAGCGCCCTGGGTTGGCTACGCGAGCAAGGGTCGACCCTCGAAGACGATCTCGCGTCGCTCGTCACGATCAACTCGTTTACCGATCACCGAGACGGTTCGCTGTTGGTCGCTCAACGGTTGATCGACTTGTTCAACATCGAGGGGGTTCGTGTCGAAAGGATCGCCTCGACCTCGAGCAAGTTTGGCGATCACCTCGTGTTTTCGAACGATGCGCCGGGCCAGCCAGTGGCCTTGATCGGGCATCTCGATACGGTCTTTCCGCCAGGGCAATTCGAGGGATATCGACGCGACGGAGCTCTCGCGCGCGGGCCTGGCGTGCTCGACATGAAAGGCGGGCTCGTGGTCGTCGCCTATGCGTTGAAAGCACTCGCTCGCGAAGGGCTTCTTTCGAGCATCCCCGTTCGAGTCATCGTCGTCGCCGATGAAGAAGTGGGCTCACCCGAGGGAAAGTCGATCATCGCCTCGCACGCAGGCAACGCTCGCTCATCGCTCGTCTTCGAAGCAGGTCGTGCCCGCGACGCCATCATCACCCAGCGCAAGGGAACCGGCGGCCTCAACGTGATTGCTCGAGGAAAAGCCGCTCACGCAGGCAACCTTCATCACGAAGGCGTGAACGCGATTTGGGCACTCGCTCGCTTCGTCGACTACGCGCAACAGCTCACGCGATACGACGCGGGCACCACGGTCAACGTCGGCAAGCTCGTCGGCGGGCAAGGCAAAAACACCGTGCCCGATCTCGCAGAAGCCCAGCTCGACATTCGATTTACGTCCATCGAATCGGGCAACTTGCTCATCGACGCTCTCGGAGAGGCCGCACGCCGTGCAGAACGAGATGTCCCGGGCGCGAGCATCGAGGTTCGCGGAGGCATTGCCCGACAGCCACTCGAACGTAGTGCAGCCAGCGCTGCCCTGGCTCTCGCATACGGACAATGCGCGCGAGAAGAAGGGCTCGGCACAGACGAGGCGCCGCTGCTTGGTGGGGGCTCTGACGCGAACACGACCTCAGCTCTCGGAATCGCCTCGATCGATGGCCTCGGGCCTCGAGGTAAAGGCTTTCACACGGTCGATGAGCAGATCGAAGTGGCGACTTTGATCCCGAAAACAGCGGCGCTGGTGAGGTTCTTGTCGACGGCTGCGAACGCTTCGACGGTCGCCGGCAACTGAGGGCACGAATCGCATGATCGATCTGCACTGCCATTGGGTTCCGGGCATCGACGACGGGGCACGCAACGTCGATGAGGGGCTCGAGATCCTGCGCGCGCTTCGCTCGGTGGGTTTCGAGCATGTCGTGGCCACGCCTCATATGCGACCTGGCATGTTCCCGAACGATCGTGATGCGATCGTGAACGCGTACGAGGCGATGCTGCCTCACGTGCAGGCCGCACAAGGGATGCCGTCGGTGTCGCTTGCATCAGAGCACTACTTCGACGACGTGGTGTTTCAGCGTTTGCTCGAAGGCAAATCACTGCCGTACAACAACGGCAAGTGCCTGCTTGTTGAGCTTCACGCAGAGATCTTTCCGGCGCGTATCGCCGATCGATTCTTCGATCTTCGACGGCGTTCGATCCGGCCTGTGCTTGCGCACCCAGAGCGATATGCGGTGAGCTGGAAGGACATCACTCGCCTCGACCCGATTGTCGACGGCGGCACGGTATTGCTGCTCGATGTCGCCGCGCTGATCGGCAAGTATGGCAGGGCCCCTGAACGAGCTGCGCACGAGCTGCTCGAAGAGGGTTACTACTACGCGGCATGCAGTGATTCGCATCGCCCCGCAGATGCTGAAGCCGCTGCGCAAGGTATCGCGCGTATGCGTGCGATCGTTGGTGACGAAGAGACTGATTTTCTCATGCGGCAGGGCCCGCAACACATCCTAGAGAGCAAGGTCGAGACATGACTTCACTACTGGAAAAAATCGAGAAGCGAAGCGCACGAGTGGTGGTGGTGGGCATCGGTTACGTGGGGCTGCCGCTGGTGGTTGAGTTCGCCAAGTCGGGCTTTCACGTCACCGGCTACGACAAAGACCCCGAGAAGGTCACGCTGCTCAACAAGGGCGTCTCGTACATCGGCGATATTGCTTCGTCAGACCTTGCTCCCCACGTCGCGGAAGGTCGTCTCGATGCAACCACCGACCCTGCGATCTTGTCGAAAGCCGACGCGGTCATCGTCTGCGTGCCCACGCCGCTGAACAAGACCAAAGACCCCGACATGCGCTTCATCGTGTCGGCCACCGAAGAGATCGCCGAGCACCAACACCCAGGGATGCTCGTCATCCTCGAGTCGACCACCTACCCCGGCACCACGCGCGAAGTTCTCGTTCCGCGACTCACCCAGAACGGCGCAAAGCTCGGACAAGACATCTTCATCTGCTTCAGCCCCGAACGCGTCGACCCAGGCAACGAGAAGTACGGCACTCGCAACACCCCCAAAGTGCTCGGCGGCTCAACGCCTGCCTGTCTCGAAACAGGCAAGGCGCTGTACAGCCAGATCATCGACACCGTTGTCCCTGTCTCGAGCCCCGATGCGGCCGAGATGGTCAAGCTGCTCGAGAACACCTTCCGCGCAGTGAACATCGGCTTGGTGAACGAAGTGGCCCAGATGTCTCGCCGTCTCGGTCTCGATCCGTTCGAGGTCATTCGCGCCGCAGCGACGAAGCCTTTCGGGTTCATGCCGTTCTACCCAGGCCCAGGTCTCGGCGGTCACTGCATCCCGATCGACCCGTTGTACCTCTCCTGGAAGCTCCGCTCGCTCAAGTTTCAAGCGCGCTTTATCGACCTTGCCGACACCATCAACTCAGCCATGCCCGAGTATGTCGTCGAGCGAGTGGGCGACGCGCTGAACTCACAACGAAAAGCGCTGCACGGCACCAAGATCTTGATCTCTGGTGTCGCGTACAAAAAGAACATCACCGACGTACGTGAGTCGCCGGCTTTCGACGTGATTGCAGGCCTCGAAAAGAAGGGCGCGCACATCGAGTATCTCGACCCGTACGTGCCCTCGTTCGATGAGCACGGCGTGCAGATGAAGAGCGTGCCGAACGACGTTGCCTTCGCCGACTACGACGCGGTGGTCATCATCACCGATCACGACAACATCGACTACGCACGTATCGCTCGTGAAGCTCGCCTCATCGTCGACACCCGCGACGTGATGCGAAAGCACGAAAGAGAATCGACCGCAGCAAGGTCTTCGGTCTGTTGTCGTCGCTGCGTGCCAGAGCATCCGCCCGTCGAGATTCACGCCATCGTCGAGTTGGCGTCGTCTCGCACCACGCATCGATTATCTCTCGTTCTCGCGGGCACGGTTTCCGCATGGATGCTCCTCACGACGCACTCATTACCGCCCGCCGAAGCATTTGCTCAAGTCACGTCGTGGTG
The DNA here is from genome assembly GCA_046351315.1 of Polyangiaceae bacterium. Lineage (GTDB taxonomy): Bacteria > Myxococcota_A > Polyangia > Polyangiales > Polyangiaceae > JAXLYQ01. Next base: position 10,638 of record JAXLYQ010000027.1, on the reverse strand, counting down.
CGTGCCTGTCTACGTGTGCTGCTCATCCGGCGGTGATCGTTCTTCGAGCGGCTCGTTGGCAATCGTTGCTTCGACCGCTCGAGCCATCCCGTTTTTTCGTGTGCTCGGCGTAGGGCTCGTTAGGTTCACCGCGATCTTTGCTCGCGCCCCTTCGAATGGGTGAGCTCATCGCCCCTACCTGCTCGTCCAGCGAAGTCGCATCACCTACGAGCAAGCTCAGCACCGTGGGCGCCGAACGAATCATCGATGGGATGATTCTGACGGTGATACTTCTCGTTGGGTTGCAGACCTCTACGAGACTGGATCCATTGCCGATCACATCTGGCAATCTTCCCAGCCGCACAGCGACGATCCCTGCCGCAGCGTACTCTGCTCTCGTGCTGTTCTTCGCTGCGTTCGGCGCGATGGTGCTGTTCTACTGGCGTCGAGACCTCGCTCAGCGACTCGTCGAGATCACGCTCAACCCCATCTCACCTAAGCTCGCCAAGCTGGTGTCGACCCGTGTGGGGCACCTGGCAGACGGGCTCAGCTTTCTTCCTTCGAAAAGTCACCTCGCCGAGTTCATGGGGCTCACGCTCGCGTATTGGCTCCTCAACGCCATCGCAACGTGGGAGCTCCTTCGCGGCTGTGGGCTGAACGCCACATTTTCAAATGCCCTCGTCACCATGGGTGTCATCGGCATCGGGATTTTGGTCCCCGCAGGCCCAGGATTTTCGGCGCGTTTCAGCTCTCGATTTATTGCTCACTCGTGATGTTCTTCGCCGTCGACACAGTGACGGTGCAAGGCGGCGCATTCGTGTTTTTCTGTTACTCATTTGAGTCTTGCTCACGCTGATTTCGGGGGCGTTTGGCTTCAAGATGATGGGCGCGCCCGAGGTCACGGATTCCATCAAAGCTCACACGGCCGAGACCGTTACCGGATTATCATCGCGCGCATGACAATCCGCGCCCTCTCGTCGCTCTCGTTGGCCGCCATTCTCGTTGCCTCGGCCAGTTCGATGACCAATCGATAGCACCACCGGCGGCACCAGCGGCACCGGCGAGGTCTCGAGCGCCAGGCAACGGCGCAGGCGGTGCTGGCTCGTCAGGTACCGCAGGCAATGGCAGCAGCGCCGGATCGAGCGGTAGCGCGACCGGTGGCTCAGGCGGGTATCGGGAAGCGCCGGCTCGTCTGGCACCGGCGGAGCAAGCGGCTCCGCGGGCTCGTCCTGGAGCGTCAGGAACGTCAGGCGCAAGCGGTTCGGGCGGAACTGCTGGCTCGGGCGGCACGGGGGGAACAGGCGGCACGGCGGGCTCGGGTGGAACCGCAGGCAATGGCTTTGGCGGCGCTGCTGGCAGCGGTAGAGCAACTTCGGCGGCGCGCGAAGCACCGGAGCAACGGGCGGAACCGGCGGCGCAGGCGGCACAGCGGGGGCTTCAGGAAGCGGCTCGTCGGGTGCCGCAGGCGCGGCGGGTGTGCCCACGTGTGACCCTCAATTCGTTTCGGCCAGGGTCTTCGCTCGGCCCTTCGACGGTCTATCGCATCGACCCCAACACTTGCGCTCACCACCGTGGGCGCCTTCAACTGCGGAACGTTGATCGACATGTTTTGATCAACAAAGACGGCGAGATGTTTGGCACCACGTTCGGTTCGTTGGTGAAAATCAACAAGCAGACCGCGGCATGCACAGAGATCGCAACGGGCTCGTACCCGAACTCGTTGTCGTTCGTTCCATCGGGCACGGTGCACCCCGATCGAGAAACTCTCGTCGGTTATCTCGGCTCAACGTACGTCGAGATCGACACCGTCTCCTGGAGCCGTCACAACCATCAGCACCTCGGTGGTGGCTACGCGTCGAGCGGCGACATTATCTCGGTAATCAACGGCAGCACCTACCTGACCGTGAACGGCAACAACTGCCAGAACTGCCTCGTCGAAATTCGACCCCACCACCGGTGCGCTTGTCAAAACCGGAGCGATCAGGTACTCAGCGGTCTACAGGCTCGCGTTCTGGGGAGGCGTTGTCTACGGCTTCGACTCGTACGGAGACGTCTTTTCGTACGACGATGCTGCTCACACCACCGCCCCGTCTCGATCAACGGTGCCAGCTCATACTACGGCGCGGGTTCGAGCGTGCGTGCCACCCGTAAAACAAGATCGGTTTCTTGGCCATTTGACTCGCCCTCTGCATTCTCGTGCAGATGCAGGGTCAACAGTTTGCGGCACCGTCCACAGCACCACTCGGCCTCGCGACGTCGATGGGGTCGACTCTTCGTCGCAGGGTGTTGCTGGTCTTCTCGTTTCAGGTTTGCTCGCTCTGCCCGATGCGACCGCTCGAGTCTCGTTCGACTCGCCGTACACCTTCCAGGCAAACCTACAACTGTGCGCTGCGGATATTTTGCGCGCGTCGACATGCAATTACCCGATCACTGAGAAAGACCCGAAAGCCAGGTACGTGATGTTCCGGTACCGCACGACCGAGAATGGCAACAAGGCAACTCCCTGGAGCGATCGGTGATGCCTTCGGGCAACACGATCAAGGTGGTCGTTCAGCTCTCGCAGATGCCCCGCTATCACGAGCAAGTGCTCGCGAATGCGCTCACGAAAAAGCTTCGTGATGACTACGGCGAGCCGCCACCACCACCCAAACCGACCCCGCCTACAGCACCCTCCGGTAACGCCGGGACCGACTGAATCGCGCTCACTTTCATAAGCTCACTCATCGAGAAAATCCTTCGAAACTCGGCTATGACGCATCGCGTGTGCGATGAAATCTACACGAGACTATTAATTGCAATCGTTGAAGGTAAAGTCCCGAATCTCGTGCGAGGATCGATCCCATCCTGCCGAAGCGATCAGGCGCTATGAAGTACTCCGCGTGCTTGGTCAGGGGGCGATGGGTCGAGTTCTGCTCGCTCATGACCCGATTCTGAATCGCGATGTCGCGATCAAAATCCTTCGTGATGATCTCGGGATCCCCCCCGAGGTTCGCGATGCCCTGCTCCTTCGTATGCGACACGAAGCGCAAGCAGCGGCACGCGTGTCTCATCCGAATCTCGTTGTCCTTCACGACATGGGCGAGGATGAAAAAGTCGCGCTCTATCTGGTGTTCGAATACGTCGACGGGCCCAATCTGAAAGAGCGCCTCAAATCAGGTCGCTTGCCGCCGCATCAAGCAGCGCGTCTCGCCCGTGAGCTGGGCGGCGCTCTCGCTCATGCTCACCTGGCGGGCGTTCTTCACCGCGATGTGAAGCCCGAGAACATTCTGCTCTCGCCGACAGGGGCAAAGATCTCCGACTTCGGTATCGCGCGCATCCCAGACTCAACGCTCACGCGTACCGGAACCCTCATCGGCACTCCTGCCTACTGCGCTCCTGAAGCGCTTGCGACGGGTGCGTTCTCACCCGAAAGCGATCAGTTCTCGCTCGCAGCCACGCTGTACGAAGCCATCTCCGGAGAACGCGCCTTCCCAGGAGACGACGCTGTCGCAGTCTCTGCTCGTATCGCTCACGACGACCCTCGGCCGATCGCGCGCCGTTACAGCCTCTCCGATTCTGTCGACGACATCCTGCTGCGCGGCCTCGAGAAAGACCCTCGCAATCGATACGCAAGCACCGCTGAGCTTGGCGATGCGATCGCAGCGGCTCTAGAGGCATCCATCGTCGCTCCTCGATCGTCAGGCTCAACGACGGTCACCCAGCGATTGCCTCCGCCGCCCCCCACTACGGCGCAGAGCACCACCGAGCAAGGTCGTCTCGTGATTGGCGCGCTCACGATCGCCGCAGTCAGCGGAATGGTCGGCTTTGCAGCGTCCAAAGGCACTCCGTTTTTCGGCACGTCGATCCCGCCGCTGCCCGTGTCAGCGAGCGCTTCCGCGTCCGCATCGAGCTCGGCTCCTACGAAGCCAACGAGCACGGGCGCATCCACACGGCCGAAGCCCACAGCGACAACGTCTGCTGCGAAAGACGCTGGTGTTGAACCGGTCAGCGACGACGCTGGAGTACGCCCGACACCGTCGAGCTCGGCAGCTCCGACGCCGAGCAAATTATCTCAACCGCCCTCGGCGCGTTCTACACGCACAGTCAATGTGCTCAAGAGATTCGACAAGAGCTTCTTGCCCACCTCAGGCCCCTTGAGGTTTTCGACGTCGATACCGTCGAAAAGAGTGTCGAGCGAGCGCGTGAACACCACACGCACAGGCCCTCCGCTGAGCGGTTCGACCGCAGGCAAATCGAAGTCTTTTTTCTGATCAGCAGAGACCGAGCTGTGAAAGGTGAACGGCTTTGCTTCGCCTTGCCCATTGAGTTGATACGAGCCTTCGAGATGGATACTCGCTCGCAACATCACGGGGTTCGAGGGCAAGCCCAGTGAGCTCTTCTCGGCGTGTCCGATGCTGTAACTTGCTTGACAGTACTTGCTCGACGACAACCCGATCGGCACGAGCGCAGGGTCGTTCGCTTGACCCAACATCAGCACGCGGCTGGGTGACGACGAGGGATCACGCACTGGCTTTGGAGGCCCAGCCCACGCCTCTTGAACACCGAACGAAAGCCACGCTTGCTTGGGTCGACACGGAACCAGCGACATGGCTTGCTCGGTCAAATACCCACGCGTCACGGTGATCACCGCGCCTCGATCGTTGGTCACCTTCCAAGCGTTGTCAGCGCTCGAAACGCGTGAGTTTTTCCATTCGGTTTTGTACTCGACTCGCGTTGCTCGAAGACCAAACGGCAAGCTCGCCGACGGGTCCGACGCCGAGGTGGAAGCATCTCGACGGAACACGAGCACCCCTGCGCCGATCGCTGCCAACATCAGTACGCCAACTACTGCTCCCACTACGCGTTTCATGGTCTCCTCAAGGTCGTCGACACGATACGCGGCGATGCTGGCACAGCGCGATGAAATCTCACGAAGCTCGCTCGGAGAATCGATGGGCCGATGTCTTTTTTGGGCGTTGTGAAGCGGCATCCCCAACGATTGGCCGCGGCTCTTGGCCTTCGCTCCTTGGGTTGTGTACACGATGCGCATGCGCCCCATCATCATCGGAGCAGGTCGAGGCAGCAGGCTTCAACACAACACCGAGCAAGTTCCAAAGACGCTGGTGCCCGTCATGGGTCGGCCCATGCTCGATTGGATCCTCGATGCCCAGGCCGAAGCGGGCTTCTCTCGCAAGGACGTGATCTTCATCGGCGGCTACAAGATCGACGTCGTCAAGGCACGCTACCCCGAGTTCGAGTACGTCGAAAATACCGACTGGCCGAACAACAACATTCTCGGCTCGCTGCTCTGCGCAAGGCACCTGTTCAACGACGGGTTTACCTTCACGTACGCCGACATCGTGTACGACGGCGCCATCGCAAAGAACGTCACCCAATCACCGCACAGCATTGCACTGGGCTGCGATGTGAAATGGCGTCGGCGTTATGTCGCTCGTTCGCAACACCCCGAGACGGACGCAGAGAAGCTTCGAGCAGAGGGCGAGCGAGTCGTCGAGATCTCGCGCAAGATCGACTCCGATCGAGCCAGCGGCGAGTTCATCGGCGTTGCGAAATTCGATGCATCCGGGGCAGCAGAGCTCGTTCGCGCCTACGATGAAGCCAAGAGCGAATGGGCGGGCAAGGTCTTCCGTGAAGGCCGCACGTTCGAGAAGGCTTACGTGATCGATCTACTTCAATGGATGATCGAACGCGGCAGCATCATGCACCGAGTCGATACACCAGGCGCTTACATGGAGCTCGACACCATCGAAGACCTCAGCTTCGCGTCTTCGTGGTGGGAGTCACGAGGCTGATTCAAGCGATCAGATTCGCTCGACTTTGAAGACGCCAGCGACTTTCTTGAGTGCGCCGATGATGCCTTTGAGCTGAGTGACATCGGCGCAAGGAAAGTAAAACGTGTTGATCGCACGACCGTCGTCGCCCGCTTTACAGATAGCTTGCGACACGTTGACGCCCTTGGTCTGGAATGTCTGTCCGAGCGCTGCGAGCACACCGGGACGGTCGTCCGAGTAGATGCGAACTTGCACCTGACGCGACGACTTCACCGTGGTGTCCCAGGTGATGTCGACACGTCGCTCTGGGTCGGTGTCGAACGCCTTCGGACAATCACGTCGGTGGACGGTCAGGCCACGACCACGCGTGATGAAGCCGAGCACTTCGTCACCTTGAAGCGGGTTACAACACTTCGCGTATCGAACGAGAACATCCTCGATACCCGACAGCTTGATGCCGCCTTCGTCTTTGCCAGTGACCTTGCGAACGAAGCCTTCGAGACGACCTTCGCGCACCGATGCAGGCGGGATCGACTCACGATCCCCTTCGGGCACCGGAGGCATCAAGATCGCCGTCACCTTGGCGGGAGCGATCTTTCCGTAGCCGACCAGCATCATCAGCTCGTCGAGATTCTGCACGTGCAGCTCTTCGAGCACCTTGTCGATGTCCTCTTGCGACTTGGTGAATTTCGAGAACGAGATCTGGTTGTCGTGAAGCTCTTTTTCGAGCAGCTCGCGACCGAGCTTGAGACCACGATCGCGTTGATCCATCCGAAGTACGTTGCGGATCTTGTTTCGCGCTCGGCTGGTCTGAACGATGTCGAGCCAGTCTTTGGTCGGGTTCTGCGCGGGGTTGGTCAGGATCTCGACCACGTCACCACTTCGCAGCTTGTAGCGAAGCGGAACGATCACTCCATTCACCCTCGCCCCCGAACAGTGCACACCGACGTCTGTGTGAATCGCGAACGCAAAATCGAGCGGCGTTGCATTGCGAGGAAACACCTTCACCTCGCCCTTCGGCGTGAAGACGTAGACCTCGTCTTGGAAGAGCTCGACCTTCACGGTCTCGAGGAACTCGGCAGGATCCTTCAGCTCTTTCTGCACCTCCATCAACTCGCGAAGCCATGCAAAGCTCGCGGCGTCTTTGGGGTCCATCCCACCACTAGCGCGCTCCTTGTATTTCCAGTGCGCGGAGATGCCGAACTCGGCAACGCGATTCATCTCGTGCGTACGCGTCTGGATTTCAATTCGCTCACGTCGCGGGCCGATCACCGTCGTGTGAAGTGAGCGATATTGGTTCGGCTTCGGGAGCGCGATGTAGTCTTTGAAGCGACCCGGAACGGGTGTCCATTTCGAGTGGACAATGCCGAGCACCGCATAGCAATCGGCAACCGATTCGACGAGCACACGAAACGCGATGACGTCGTGCACCTGCTCGAACGGAACCTGCTGCGCGACCATCTTTCGATAGATCGAATACAGGTGTTTCGAGCGCCCATACACCTCGGCTTTGAACCCGTGCTCGGCCAGACGAGACTGAAGCGTACGACATACGTCCTGGATGTATCGGTCGCGTTCTTTTTGAGTCTTCGCGACCTTGCCGGCGAGGTCTCGATAGGCCTCAGGCTCGAGGTACCTGAACGCGAGATCTTCGAGCTCAGCCTTCAACCGCGCCATGCCCAATCGGTTGGCGAGTGGCGCGTAGATGTCCATCGTCTCGCGCGCGATTCGCTCTTGGGCCTCGGGCTTCATGTGGTCGAGCGTCCGCATGTTGTCGAGCGGATCACAGAGCTTGATCAGCAACACACGGATGTCGCGAGACATCGCGACGACCATCTTTCGAAAGTTCTCGGCTTGGCGATCTTCTTTCGACGCGAAGTTGATCTTCGAGAGCTTGGTTACGCCATCGACGAGCTCGGCAATTTCAGGCCCGAATTCTCGCGAAATATCATCGGTCGTTGCGATCGTGTCTTCGACGACGTCGTGCAACAAACCAGCACAGACACTCGCGGTGTCGAGCTTGAGCTCGGTGATGATCCCCGCCACCGATGCGGGATGAACGAAGTAAGGCTCTCCGCTTTTTCTCTTCTGCCCCTCGTGGGCACGCAGTGAGTACTCGTACGCCCGCGACAGCAGCGAAGTGTCGGCCGCGGGGTGATACGTGCGAACACGATCGACCAACTCAGTCAGCTGAAGCATACGACCAACCTGGGCAACGCTTGCGGCTCTTTTCGTCCGTCGAGAGACCCACCGATGGAACAGCCACAAGACATAGGGGTGAGAGAACGGTAACACGGCGCGTTGCGATAACAAAGCACGTAACGTGCCTGTTTACGTTGGCTCTTGCGATCGGGCCTCACGTGATACCGATGGTGGGTGCCTCAACCGGTTTCGATGCCTCTGCATGTGTACGTGCACTTCCCCTGGTGTCTGGCGAAGTGTCCGTATTGTGATTTCGTGAGCTACCCGCTCGCAGCCGAGCAAATTGAGCATGAACGGTACACGAACGCCGTGCTTGCCGAGCTCGACCGGCGAGCCGCGCACCTCGAAGCGCAAGGTTTTCGCCCTACCCTTGAGACCGTGTTCGTGGGCGGTGGCACCCCCTCTCTTTGGGAGCCAACCCAACTCGCTCGCCTCATCACTGCGCTTCGGGCTCGTTTCGGAAGTGGCAACTCAGGTTGCGATCATGAAATCGAGATCACGGCAGAGTGCAACCCGTCGTCACTCGATCTCGAACGAGCCCGTGCCTTGCGCGAAGCAGGAATCAATCGTGTGTCGGTGGGCATCCAGTCACTCGACACCGAGAGGCTGAAATTCCTGGGTCGCCTTCACGATGAACGAGGTGGCCTGCGCGCCCTTGAAGATGCTCAGAAGGCTGGTTTTCAGCGGGTATCAGGCGACCTGATCTACGGCGTCGCGGGTCAGTCGGTCGACGACGCAGCTCGCGAGGTCTCTCGGGTGATCGACACCGGTTGTACGCATATCTCTGCCTACAATCTCACGATCGAGCAGGGCACCCGATTCGGTGAGCTTGCAAAAAAAAGTAGGCTGCCGATCGCGCCAGAAGAAGGGATGGTCGACTCGTTTTTTGCCATCCACGAGACGCTCTCGAAGCGAGGTCTCGGGCACTACGAGATCTCGAACTACGCGGTGAGCGGCGCTGAATCGCGACACAATCTGGCGTATTGGCGAGGGCGATTTTACCTCGGGTTGGGCAGTGCCGCAGTTGGGGCTTTGCCCGTGAGCAACGCAGAGCGCACTCACCCAACTGCGCTCAGGTATCGAAATACGCCCAACCCGATGCAGTACATGCGCGCAGCACGCTCGACCGAGCACGGCTCTTTGCACGAGGCATCTGAGCTTGTGGATTGGGTCGAGGAACTTGGGCCAGAAGAGCGTCTGCGAGAACGCATCATGTTGGGGCTGCGTCTCGCAGAAGGGCTCGACCTAGAACAAGCAGCACGCGACGTTGGCGCGATCGCGTTCACCAAAGAACGAGAGCGCACCATTGAGCGTTTGGTTCAGCGAGGACGCCTCGAGCGAGATGGGGGCGCGTTTGCAGTACCGCTCTCGTCGTGGAGTCTTTGTTGACGGGACAGCATCGGAGCTCTTTTTAGCCGGACGTCGCTCGCTGCTCGATTCTTGCCGAGGCGCTCCTCGCGACTCGTCTCGGCGTGCCGCTGGCCTCTCTCGGCGCGGTGGCGCATCACCCGCAGGTCGCGACGGACGTCATATGAATCGCTCACCAGATTCGCTGCGAGCGCCTCGCTCGACTCGCTCGCTGCGCTGCCCCTGGCCACCGCGCTGACCCTGACCACCTCGCGGACCACCTCGCGTTCCACCACGCTGCTCACCGCGCTCACTACGCTCGCTACGATCTCCGCGATCACTTCGATCGCCTCGATCGCTTCGTGCACTGCGCTCAGGGCGGTCTTGCCGTGGGCTCTGCTCGCTGCGTGCACCACGTTCCGGACGAGTACCACGTTCTGCACGCGGGCTTTGCTCGCCTCGTTCAGCCCGCCCGCCTCGTTCACCTCGTTCACCTCGCTCGTCGCGGCTAGAGCGCGCGCTTCGCTCGGGTCGTGGAGAACGAGCCCCGCGTTCTCCGCGTTCTGTGGGCGCGGACCGCTCACGTGGGGGCTCTGCTCCGCGGACATCGGCGGGTCGCGCGCCACGCTGACCACGCGAATCGTCACGAGGACCGCGAGCGACTTGACCACGCACGGAGTTATCCGCGACGTCGACGATTCGCTTGGGTACGCCGTATTCTTTCTTCAGATCTTTGAGCTCTTGAACGGTCAGATAACGCCATTCGCCCGGACGCAGCCCTTCGCTCGTGATGCCTGCGAATGACTGGCGAGCAAGCCTCATGACCGGAAAGCCCGTCGCTTCGCCCATACGTCGAATCTGCTGGTTTCGCCCTTCGAACAACGTGACCTCGAGCCAGGTCTTTCCGTTTTCGTATCGAATGAGCTTGGCTTCACAGGGCAGAGTTTTTCCGTCGTCGAGCTCGACGCCTTCACACCAATGCGTGAAATCTTCGTCGCGCATTTCGCCCTGTACCTTCGCCACGTACAGCTTCGGCACCTTGGTGCGCGGATGAAGCATCCCCTGCGAGAATGCTCCGTCGTTGGTGAGAAGCAGCGTTCCGCTCGTGTGGAAGTCGAGACGCCCTACAGGATACACACGCTCTTTCACGCCCTTGATGAGCGAGGTCACGGTGTCGCGGCCTTCAGGATCACTCGAGGTGCACACGACCAAGCGGGGCTGGTGGAGCACGATGTAACGAAGCTGCTCGGCAACGAGACGCTCGCCATCGACCTCAATGCGATCACGGCGAGGGTCAGCTTGAGCACCCAGCTCGCGCACCACCTTGCCGTTGACGCGA
>JAXLYQ010000026.1:0-65470 GCA_046351315.1 Polyangiaceae bacterium | reverse complement strand
GAACCCAGGTTCCGCTCGCGAGCTTGAAATTCTCGGCGGTGCGTCCGTCGAAAATCACTCCTCGCGCAGGCTCGTTTGTGTCGGCCAACCGCCCCGCGTCACCCATCGCATAGAAGCCTTGCTCGTCGGTCGGAAGCGGCGTCGTAGAACCACCTCGCTGCCAGAAACCGGGTGTCACGTTGGGCCCCTTCACGCGCATCTCGAGCTTGTGACCGCTCGGCACGAAGGCGAGCTCACAACCCGGCGCAGGGACGCCGATCACCCCTGCGCGATCGATACGAAAACACACCTGGGTGATAAGGGGCGCCGTCTCGGTTGAGCCCCACGCTGACACCATGGTCACGCGGTCGCCGCGAATCTTTTCGCTTACCTTCTCGAGCCGTTGCCACGTTGATTGTGAGAGCGCTGCTGCCGCATAAAAGATCAGGTCGAGCTCAGAGAAAAACTTCGTGGCGAGCGCGTCGTCTTGCTCGAGCTTCGCGACCAGCATGTCAAAGGCTCGAGGTACGTTGAAATAGAGCGTCGGAGCGATCTCACGAAGGTTGCGAATCGTCTCGTCGAACGCACCTGGCGCAGGTTTACCGCCGTCGATGTACAGCGTGCCCCCGTGCCACAACACCATGAAGAAGTTGTGGTTGCCGCCGAACGTGTGACTCCAAGGCAGCCAGTCAACGACCACAGGCGGGCGCTCTTCGAGAAAGGGCCACCCCAGAGCGATCGCCTCTTGGTTCGAGCAGAGCATTCGCTGCGTGTTCACCACGCCACGCGGCACGCCGGTCGAGCCCGACGTAAACAGCACTTTCGCGATCGTGTCGCTCGTGATCGCCGCAAACGCCCGTTCGACCTCCTCGGTCGCAATCGTTCGCGAAGCACGCTCGATATCGAGCGCCCCCGCGGCGTTATCAGCACGCGAAACCAACAGCGGGACATCGAGATTCAGCGCAGCCAGCGCTCGCGCAAACAGCTCGCGATCCGGGACATGAATCGCCCCAGGGCCAAGCTGCGCAACGAGCAACCTGAGTTTCTCATGGTCTTGCGACATCAGAGAATACGCAGGAGACACGGGGCAAACCGGCACCCCGACATGCATCGCAGCGAGCTGAAGCAGCGCGTGATCGATACTGTTGCCGCCCAACAAGGCCAGAGGGCGCTCAGGGCTCAACCCCAGGTCGAGAAGCACTTGGCCCAAGCCACGAACCGCTGAGTACACCTCACGATAACTCAGTGATCGCCACCCCTGGCCTTCTCGCTCGAGCAAATACGGTCGCTCGGGGTGCATCGCCGCTCGCTTCGCCAACACATCGCCGACAGCTCTCGGAAAGCTCGGCAGCGAGGTCGCGGAACGAAGAACGAAAGCCCCTCCATCGAGCTCGTGTCGTTCGATGGAGGGTGTCGCAAAACGTGGGTGTCGGGGTTGGATTACTCTCGGCAGCATCGAAAGCCAATATTGGGCAGCAAGGTCACCTCGAGCGCGCGAGGGGCGAGCTCCATGGTGCACAGCAACCCAGTGCTTGGCGATAGATACGATCCTCCGTGAAGCTGGAAGATCCTTCCGGGGGCGGCATCTGCGTTCGTTTGCGTGCTGGTCCATTCGGCGAGATTGCCGGAGAGATCGAGCACGCCTTCGGGCGTCGCACAGGTCGCGAGCGAACCCGTCGCAACCACGACTGCCGTCGAGGCGCGATCTACGCCATTGCACGTGATGCTGTCGTAGATGTCGCCATAGGGGTAGGTCGAGGCAGCCGTGCTGCTGCACGCCGCGGCCAGCTCATCTGCCGTACACAATCGGAAGCCAGCTCCGCGCGCTTCACGCAGTCTTCGCTTCGTTGTACGAGCCGCTTGCCCACGGCAACACACTCGGGTTCGAGCAGGCAATGTTCTCGAGCAAGCCCGCGCTCGTCGAGCTCGCATCAGGGCGTGAGGCTTCGTACTTGTCGACGAATACACCTGCGTGACCCGTGATCTCGACCATCGCGTAGGTGGACGGATCAATCGCATCGTCGATCTGTCCGTTGCAGTCGTCGTCGATGCCATTGCACGTCTCTGGCTGCGGCGTGAGCGAGTCGGGCACCAGCGAGAGATCGCAAATCACCTTTGGATCTTCAGGCGCAGTCGCTTGCGTGTTGCACACGACCAAACCGTGATCGATGCAACCATTGGCCGCGGCGGCGGTGCACCCCGAGCCAAGCCCGTAGTTGTTCACGAACCAGTCGTCGACCACTCCGTCGCAATCGCCGTCGATACCATCGCACTTGGTTTCTTCCGCGCGAATGACGCCCTGATCGACCTCGACTCCATCGGGGTAATTGCAGGCCCATCCGAGCTCGCCTTTGCACGTTGCAGTGACCCCCTCGCAGAGTGTTCCCGCGGTGGTTTTGCAGTTCAACGAAGGCGGTGTTTCGAGGTCGCTGTCGTCGGCGTCGACAAGCCCATCGCAGTCGTTGTCGAGGCCATCACACAGCTCGGCGGTCGTAGGAAAAACCGGGCATTGATATTCGCAGCCCGCCACGCCTGTATCGAGGTCTGCAAAACCAGGGACACAACTATCGATCTTGCACTCACTCGCTTCGCACTTCGCAAACGCGTTGAGCAGATCGCAGCGATTGCCACAGGCACCGCAGTTATCAGGATCCGAGGTCGTGTCAGCGTTGCAGTTCGCTGTCCCCGCGATACCTGCCGAGCCACCGGTCACTGAACCTGCCGTGCCGCTGTTTCCTGCTGTGCCGCTGGTGCCGCCAACGCTCGACCCTGCAGCGCCGCTCGTGCCTTGTCCGCAATCACCGAAACAAAACGCGTCGTCAGCGCAACCCGACGAACCCATCGCGAGAGAGGTGAAAAGAGCGCTCAGTGTCCAAGCTCGCCACATCGTCACGGGCCTCATTGCGACACCTCCGTAGACGAACGTCGTCGACGCGCGATGACCAACCCCAACGCACTCACCATCAACCAAACCCCAGTGCCCAACCGTTCTTGATCGATCGGAGCCGCGCTGCATGCGCCGCCCGTTGCTTGTCGGAACGTTCCGCTGCTCGTGTTGTTCGTAGAGCCTCCGGCAGACGTGGTGCCGCTCGTACCGCTATCCCCCGCGGAGCTGCCTGCGGTGCCGCCTGTGCCCGCGTTTCCGCTCGTACCCGACGAGCCGCTCGCTCCACCGTTGCCCGCCGCGCCTGAAGCACCGCCGGCCGTGCCCGCGTCACCCTTGTCGACGCAAACGCCCGCCTGGCACACCTGATCATCCGAGCATGCGGGGTTACACGTGATGGGGAAGCAATAGCCGACGCCGTCGACCTTCTTGCACTCGAGCCCCGTCGGACACGGGAACTCACCCGTGTCGCACTTCACGAGGCACTGACCTTGAACACACGTGCTGTCACCCGGGCACGGCGCCTCGTTGTCAGCGACACCATCGCAGTCGTTGTCTTTTCCGTCGCACACCTCGGTGCGTGGCCCCACGAAGCCGATGCACGTGGGTTGACCTGCAACACACTTCAACGTGCCTGCTTTACACGGATCGGTAAACGTCTCGGGCAGCTCGTCTGCACGGCACGATTTGCCAAGTGTACCGTTCGGATCGTTGTTCGAAACGTCGGGTTCTTCGTCGACTGAGCCGTCGCAGTCATTGTCGACGCCGTCGCACACTTCAGGGCCCGAAGGGGTGCATCCGCAATCCAACGGAAGCCCCTGATCGTTCTCATCGATCAACCCGTCGCAGTCGTCGTCGAGGCCATTGCAAACCTCGGTGCCTGGCGCTGTACCAGGCTCGGTGATCTCGCACTTCGTGCTGGTCTGCGTTGGGTCTTCTGCCGCAGTTTTGCAGACATAAATGCCGCGATCGCGACACGTTCCTTTGTCGCCAAATGCCGAAGGCTGTGAGCACGGTTGACCAAGCTCGGGGAAGTCTTCGTCCACCAGCGTGTCGCAGTCGTTGTCCGCGCCATCGCAGATCTCGAATCGCTGGTTCTCGCCGATGATCCGAGCGAGCTGATTCGCCATCTCGGTCTTGTCGGCGACCAAGATCGCCGTGCCCGTGCCGCCTGCGTTTGCGATCGCGTTGAGCTGGGTCACCGCTGACGGATCAGACGACAACGCAAAGCCAACGACGTAGGTCTTGACGCTCTTGCCAGCGATACCAGCGTTGAGCGCTGCGGCAGCAGCCACCGGGTCGCCTTGGCAGCTCTCTGCTCCGTCTGTCAGCAAGATCGTCGCGTACGATCGACAGTCTTTCGCGCTGTCGCACGTCACGATCGGCGTGAGGTAGTCGTACGTTGCTTCGAGCGCGCCCGCGAGCGGCGTTGGCCCCGTGCTTCGAAGCTCACAATCGCCACCTGCGCAGTGATCGCCCTCGACCGTGCCCGTGTTGAACGAGCTCTCTTTGCCATCGAGCCATCGCAGGTAGTCGTTGATCGGACGATCGAACCCGACGAGATATTGCGCACCACGTCGCGGTGCACCGCATGAGCCCGCGTAGTTGATGCAATCGGCAGTGGTGGTTGTCCAACCGATCGACATGTTGCTCGTAAACTCGCTCGTCGATGGGTAACCCGCCCCTGCGTAGAGCTGCGACAACACGCATTGGTTGTCCGGGTAATACGACGGATACGCTGGCGCGACGTTGTTTGTCGGATCGTCGTACGAGCAGCAGTTCGTCGCGCACTCGAAGTTCGAAGCCGACTGGCAGCTTCGATTCTGACCCACGTCCTGGTAGTAGCGGGCGAGCGCAAAGTCACTCTCTGGGAAGGCCGAGAGCACCTGCGTCAGCGCTTGTTTCGCAGCGAACAGACGCGAGTTGTTCGGAAGCCCGTCCGCATCGCTATCGGTGTCAACGCCCGGATGGTCTTCCGAGCCATCACCGAAGGTCGGCACTGCAGGCTCTTGCAAATCGAGCAGCATCGAGCCCGACGTGTCGACGATCATGGCGAATCGAGGACGCGCATCCGTCGCCGTCACCGTGCACGACGGGAAGTCAGGTGGACACTGCTGAGGCACCCCGTTCACACACGAAGGAAGGGTCGTGCCAGCGCAGTTCAGATCAGGCAATCCATCGTCGATCTGACCGTTGAAATCGTTGTCGTGACCGTCGCAGATCTCACCCACGTACGCGCTGTCGATCTGCAGCTCACCCGCACCACCGCCCGCTTCACCTGAGCAGATCGGGCAGATACCGCCGATGGCTCCGCGAACGTCGAAAATGGCCTCGGGGTGAATGTTACCCAAGCGCGATTGCACGTTGATGATGCCGCCGCCGCCGCCGCCGCCGCAGTCATCGCAGGTGCCGTTGTTTTGTGTGCCTTTGCACTCTCGCTCGTTGTCAGCGACGTCGTATGGCGTGCACTGATTCGAGGCATCTGCGCAGACGTTACCAAGGTCGCCGCCAAGGTTCTTGCAGGTCTGTCCGGGCAGCTTGCAATCCGCATTGGTCGAGCACGGCGCGCAGTTGCACGGGTTACACAGCTTGAACGTTTCGTTGGTCGCAGGATCGACCTGAGCAACGCAACTCTGACCCGCGCCGCAATCAGCGTTGGTGGTGCAAGGCAAACACTTGGGTTGTGAGTCACCACCACGCCCACCATGTGCACTCACGCGCGCCGTGGGGCCCACCGTAACGGTGTCGCCAATCAGCAAGATCGTTCCGCCGCCGCCGCCGCCTGCCGAGTCGTTCCCCGAGGCGCACCCGCGAAAGCCATCGGCCGTCACACGGCCTTCGACATCGAGCACACCACTCTGCGCGCCCGTGGCCGCGAACAGCACAATGCGACCACCTCCGCGACCTGCTCGAAGCGCGCTGTCAAAACCATCGCGACAGCCCTTGTCACCGCCCGCTGCTCCGAACTGGGAATCAAAAATCGAGTGATAGAAAGACTGCCCCGCCACCGTCGGCAAGCCATCACCAGCACCATTCGCAGAGTTGGTCGTGCCGTAGCAAACCGGCTTGTTCGGGTCGGCCGTCGCAACGCACGCGTTGCCCGCTGGCGTCAGGTTGCCGCAGTCTTCCTCCCACTCTTGGGGGAACTGACACGAGCTCGCCGGAGCAACGATAAAGCAGTCTTTGGTGCCTCGTCCGCCGTTGCCAAAGTGCCCGCCACCGCCACCAGAATCCAGCACCGAGCAACCACCACGCCCACCCGAGAGCGGAGCAAACGCTGGCCCCTCGCCGTCACCGCACGTGATGCCGCGATACCCAGTGCCCTTCGCCGTAATTCGCGACGATCTGTCAATCAGGATACTCGGTGCCTTCAACACCAAATTGCCTGAATTTACGGGGTCAGAACCATCGAATGGTTTGACGCAAACAATCGCGCCGTCGGTAAGCGAAACCGAATCGAACGATTGCTCACCGCCATACATGCAGCCAATCAGCGTTGCTGCCGCGCCACTTGGGTCGCAGAAAGCGTCAACGGGTGTGCCGCCATTTGGACAAGTCACCGGACCCGTGATGTTTCCGGTGAGAATGAGATCCGCCGCGTGAGCAAGCGACGGACTAAGGATCGCAAAGAGAGAGCTAAGCACGAGTGGCAGTGCGCGACGTCGGCTCATCGGTACCTCCGTTCCAGGGGAAATGTGCCGCGTGGGAGTGCCCACAAGGTAACAGGGGACTCTAAAGAGAGCCGCACGTTTTTTCCCGCAATGCAGCAGATCGGACGCTAGGATGCCCCGCGCGATGAGCTCTTCCAAGCCCCCGAGGGGATCAGTTCCTCCCCCTCCGCCAGATGCCACGGGCCCGAGCGGCTCGATGAGTGGCAGCTCGCCCGGCGGATTGGGTGGATCAGGTGGATCAGCCGGCTCGGGGCGTTCTTCGACGACCCCCGTAGCACCGAGCGTACGTCGCTCGAAATCCTCGGATAGCTTGGTGGCGCAACACGCCCACCTGCCGCCAGGCTCGTCATCGCTGTCGTCAACGTCGATGCCTGCGATTCGTTCGAGCCCAAGCTCACGACCGCCACCTCCAGCATCGACGCCCTCGGGGACATTCCGCGCCACCCGCTCGGGTGAGTACGCCGCGGTCACCCTGCCACGAAGAGAATCGCCGCGACCTCCGAAGCTCGAGGTCGACTTTGGGCTGATGACTCCAGCCACTCGCGTGGTCGAAGAGATCCTTGGTCTTATCCCCGGCGAGAAGCTGTTGATCGTTCACGACAAAACGAACTTCGATATCGCACGCGCCTTCGAGCAAGCCGCAGAAACACTCGGTGCCAAGGTCGAACGAATCGATCTCGAAGCGATGGCTCCTCGCCCATGGATCAGCCTCCCGACCTCGGTGGTGATGAAGATCCGTGGAGCGCAAGCATCAGCCCTCGCCGTTCGTCACGAAGACGGCGAGTACGAGCTTCGTTCGTCGTTCGTACACACCGCCACCGCGTCTCGATTGAGGCATGTGCATATGGTGGGTTTGAGCCGCCGTGTGTTTCAAGCGAGCATGGTCACGCCATGCACGAAGATCTTCGATCTGCTTCGAAAGGTTCGCACCGCGATGCGACCCACGTCTCGGATCTCGGTACGGAGTGCATCGGGCACCAACCTCGAGATCGACATGGCGCCGCATCTTCGCTGGATGGATAACGGCTCGCCCATACGCCCCGGCGAGTGGGCCACGTTGCCATTCGGCTCGGTCGTGTCGTCGCCAGCGAACGTGAATGGCGTGTATGTCGCCGATGCATCGATCAGCGGCCCGATGGGCACACGACGCGGTTTGCTCGCCGCACGCCCTGCGCGAATCACCTTCGAAAACGCTCGTGTTCGCAAGGTCGAAAGCAGTGACAGCGAGCTCCGAGAGCACATCGAAAAATTCGCAGCCGAAGGCCAAGGTCGAGACCGCGTGGGCATGGTGGTGGTCGGCGCCAACGTGGGCCTGATGCCGCCCGTCGGTGAGTTCATTCACGACGAGCACACGCCCGGTGTACACCTCGGTCTCGGAGAGAACTTCGCCTCGGTAACCGGCGCCACGTGGGCCACTCAAGGTCAGCTCGCGTTCGCCATGGCATCGGCCGATGTCGACGTCGACGGCAGCGCGCTCATTCGACAAGGGCGCTACGTGCGCTTCGTCTAACCAATCTCTCACTTACGACGATGCGTGAGGTTTAAGTCATCGGGCTCTGTACGCCCGGTGATTTTTCGGTCATTGCTCGCTGCATGTCGCTTTCCAACGAGACCCGACAGCAGATCGAAGGGCTGATTCGTGACCACCGCATCCTGCTCTTCATGAAGGGCAGCAGGCACTTCCCCCAGTGCGGATTTTCAGCCACGGTCGTCAAAATTCTCGATGGCCTCACGCGCTCGTACCACACGGTCAACGTGCTCGCTGACCCTGCCATCCGCGAAGTCATCAAAGAATTCTCCAACTGGCCGACCATCCCGCAGCTCTACATCAACGGAGAATTCATCGGCGGTTGTGACGTCGTCAAAGACCTCTCGGCCAGTGGTGAGCTGCAGACGTTGATCGGCGGAGAGAGCTCAAAAGCCTCCACGCTCGCACCTCCACCGAGTCTTGATCTAACGATCACCGATCTCGCTGCAGAAGCCTTGCGCGGAGCAGCTTCGGACGCGGGCGCAGATGTGCTTCGTTTCGCGATCGACGAAGAGTTTCAGTACGATCTGTTCTTCGGGCCCAAGACCGCGAACGACGTCGTCGCTGAATCGAATGGCATCAAGGTTCACCTCGATCGCGAAAGCGCCA
This sequence comes from Polyangiaceae bacterium, assembly GCA_046351315.1. Taxonomy (GTDB): domain Bacteria; phylum Myxococcota_A; class Polyangia; order Polyangiales; family Polyangiaceae; genus JAXLYQ01. The sequence continues at coordinate 56,799 of JAXLYQ010000026.1, read as the reverse complement.
CGCGAGCCAACGGCACGACGTTCGACTTCGTTCCGGGTGCGATGGGTGGCTTCAAGATCACCAACCCCAACGAGCCTGCACGCGTACGACCTCTCTCGGCCACCGCGCTCAAAGAGATGATCGACTCCGGTCGCCCGCTCAAGCTGATCGATGTTCGTACCCAAGGCGAATGGGACATCGCGCACATCGAAGGAGCTCAGCTTCTCGACGACGCGCTGCTCGCAAGCATCGAGAAATTGCCTCACGACACGACGCTGGTCTTCCAGTGCCATCACGGGATGCGAAGCCGTTCTGCTGCCGAGCGCTACGTGCTCAAGGGCTTCAAGAACGTCTACAACCTCGAAGGCGGGATCGAAGCGTGGTCAACCACCGTCGACCCCAAAGTCCCCCGGTATTGAGCTCAACCCAGCTTCAGTCGCTTGAAGATTGAAACGGCGATGCCGTTCGTCAGCACCGGGAAGGCGCGCTTCATCACATCGGTGAGGTACGCCTCTGGCGCGACCAACACACGCGCTTCGTTGTGCTTGATCCCGTGCACGATCTTCTTCGCGCAGTGACTCGCCGGAAGGGTCTTGGCCGAGAAGAAGTCGACGGCTTTTTGCTTGAGTGATTCGTTGTCGACACGAGCACTGCGAGCGATGTTCGTGTTGATGCCGCCTGGGTGCACGCACGTCACACCAACTGATGTCCCCGTGAGCTCTGCTGCGAGAGATTCGGTAAAGCCCCGCACCGCAAACTTCGACGCGCAGTACGCGGCCTGACGAGGCAAACCGATGAAGCCGAACATGCTCGAGATGTTCACGATGTGCGCCTCATCTTCTCGTTTGAGCACCGGCAAAAAGAACTTCGAGCCGTAGACGACTCCCCAGAAGTTGATGCCGAAGAGCCACTCGAAATTGTCGAGGTTGTGGTTCTCGATGTCTTCACCAACGCCAACGCCTGCATTGTTGATCACGATGTTCACCCGCTGGTGTACATCGACCACCTCGTCGACGAGCTCAGCCACACGCGAGCGACTCGCCACATCGACGATGTGCGTGCTCGCTCGACGTCCCAACGACTCGACCTCTCGGCGAGTCTCGTCGAGGCCCTTCTCGTCGATATCGGCCAACGCCAAATGGCAGCCCTCACGAGCCAGCTCGATGCTTGTCGCTCGTCCGATACCGCTTGCTGCACCCGTGACGACAGCGACTCGATCCTGAAGTCTTCGCATGCGCGGCAGGGTTTCACTGCTCCCCAGAAATGTCGATGCCATCGAACAATGGCAAGGTCGAAATTCCGTTCGGGTCACCTCGCCCGACGTGTCAGGGCGCAGGCCAGACTTCGAAAAACTGGCGGGGGGCGTGCTTCTTGCGCAGGCAGCGGGTCTTGCCGTCCATGTAGCAAAGCGTCAGTGCGCGCCTTGGGTGACCGCTGAAGTTACGCCCAGAGCGATGCCACACGAGGTTGTGGATCAACAACGATTCGCCTGCGCGAACGGGCAGCGTCACGACGTCGTTGGCGTGGCCGTAGGCCGCCACACGTTCAGCCGGCACCACGCCACCCGGCGGCGTGACGAGCCCCGCCAGATGCGTATCGGGCATCACCTCGACCGCCCCGGCTTCGACCGGAACATCATCGAGCGCTGTCCAGATTTGAAGCTGCGGATCTCGATCCACACCCCAGAACTTTCCGGCGTCTTGGTGCCACGGAAGGTCAGAGCCACCACGAGCGCTCTTGTTGAACACAGCGGCGCGATAGAGCGTGATCGACCCCGGCAAAAGAGCGCGAGCAATGCGCTCGAACAGTGGGTTGCGGAGCCACTCCCGAAAGAGCGGATCAAGCTCGAGCTTTTCTAGCTTTCGGTAGTTGAGGCTCGGCCCTTCCCAGCCTTTGCCATAAGGCAAATCGTCATATCGACCCGTCTCTGAATCGTGCTGAAAGAACAGCCCTTCGTGAACGACGCGACCCATCATCAAGTCGTCAGTGCGCTGCTGCAACGCACTCACCGTTTCATCGGTCGCGATCTGACCTACGCGCGCATAACCATGAGCCACGAAGTGCTCGACAATGGCTGCAATATCGGTCGATTCGAGAACACCACGACGGAGCACATTCACCTCGCGTATCGAACGTCGGTCCCGAGGTAAGCACGATGAAGCTCATCGATCTTCTTCGAAAGATCTGCGGGCACGACTTTCGCCAAGGCATCCACCGCGGCGTCGAGGTGCTCGACGCTGCCTGGCCCCACCAAGATCGAATCAACACCAGGGCGACTCGCTAGCCACGCGTACGAGAGATCGACGAGTGTCATCCCGGCCTCGGCAGCCAGTGCAGAAAGCTGATCGACCAAGTGGAACATCGGCTCGGTGAGATAGCGTCGCTGGTAGAGCGAGTTGCCATCGAAGCGTGAACCTTTCGCGATCTCGCCTTGCGTGTGCTTGCCCGAAAGAAGCCCGCCAGCGAGTGGATTGTACACGGTCGTATGAAGGCCGTATCGCATCGCAAATCGCGTGTACTCGACCTCGATCTGACGAACGAGCAAGTTGTAGATCACCTGCGAAATCGCCGGGCGCATGATGCCGAAGAGATCGCACTGATGCATCATCTCGAGCACCTGCCACGAGGCGTAATTCGAAACGCCCCAGGCTCGGATCTTTCCGCTCGTCAGTACCGTCTTGATCGCATCGAGCGTCTCTTCGATCGGCGTCGAGGCATCTGGAGCATGCAAGTACAACACATCGACATAATCGAGACCAAGCCTCGACAGAGATGCGTCGATCGACGCGAGAATCGCGGCACGAGCGAGACCTTCGTTACCCCGTCCCGTCGCGCGTTTTCCGAGACCCACTTTGGTCGCAATGATCGAGCCGGCACGAATCGGAGCGATGGCCTTGCCGAGAATTTTCTCGGAGTCTCCGTCGCAATACATGTTCGCCGTATCGAAGAGTCGAATGCCGTGATCGTACGCGCGACGAACAATCACCTCGGCTTCGCTTGCCGAAGTTCGACGACCGAAATTCATCGTACCGAGCGAAAGCTTCACCGGGTCGGTGGAGCTCAGTCTCGGAGAGAGCCAAGCATTGCGACGAGCACTCGGTGTTGCGGCTGGGGTCGGAGCTGGGTCGATGGACGGCAATGTAAGCCCCCTTTGCCCCGCCTACGCAGCGAGATCAAGCGCCCTCGACAGCGTCCACACGCATCTCGAGAGCACCTCCGCCACGGTAGGTATCGCGACGTAGCGCTCCGGCGACGTGTACTCGCCCTTTGATGGTCGAAGCGAGCTTGCCCAAGTTGGGGCCGAAGGCTGCGAGTGGCGACCCATTCACCTCGAGCTCGAGCCGCAGATGCCCCTTCAGATCACGAACAGCGATCACGCGCGCATCGACCACGTGAAGCATCGGAGCACGGTTGGCTTCACCGCATGGTTCGAGCGACGCAAAGTCACGAAACACACCTTCAGCAGAGTCGCTCTCATCGAGTCGCACATGCACACGCTGCTCAACGGGCATCACGGCAGCGGGGTCATTCATGAGCGATGCGCATTCGGCTGAAAACGCCTCTTGAAGGGCCATCAGCTTCGACGCTTCGAACTCGACACCCGCAGCCTTTTCGTGACCGCCCAAACGAAGCAACAATGAGCGACATCGATTCAACGCCGTCACGACGGGCACGCCTCGCGCCGATCGCACCGACCCTTTCGCGATGCCTTGCTCGATGCTCGCGACGATCACGCTCTTGTGAAACTGCGACGCCACACGCCCGGCGACGATGCCCACGACACCGTGGTGCCAGTTCTCTCGCCCTACGACGATCGCGTTTTGATCCGCGAGACCTCGCTGTGCGATGTCAGCGAGTGCCTCGGTGATCATCCGATCCTGGATTTCTTTTCGTCGCTGATTGGCCTGCTCACACTGCGCAGCCGCCGAACGAGCCTGCATCGTATCGCGGGCCAACAACAGCTCGAGCGCCATCTCGGGGGCACCCATTCGACCCGGCGCATTGATACGAGGAGCGATCCCGAACGAGATATCCTCAGCCGTAAGCCCACCCGACAGGTTGAGCTTGGCGTATTCGGCCAGCGCCTTGAGCCCAGGTCGAGCACCGTTGCGAAGCAGCTCCATTCCAGAGCGAACGAGCGCGCGATTGTCTCCATCGAGCGGAGCGACGTCAGCGATGGTGCCGACGGCGACCAGATCGAGAAACGGTCGCATGTCGAGCTCGACGCCGAGCTTCGTACGAACCGCTGCCGCGATCGACAACGCAAGACCGCACGACGCGAGCCCTTTGTACGGAAAGCCACACTCGGGACGATGCGGGTTCAAGAACGCCACCGCGTCGAGAGCCTCTGCGGGCACGAGGTGGTGATCGATCACGATGACGTCGATCCCGGCGCGAGCAGCAGCGTGAACACGCGGGTGATCGGACGAGCCACAATCACAGGTGACGAGCAACTTGGGGCTCGCAGAAAGCACGCGCTGAAGGGCGTCGTCAGAAAGCCCGTACCCGCCATCAAAACGCGACGCGAGCAACGGAGTCACGCGACCCCCGAGCTTTCGCAGAGCCTCGGTCATGATCGCAGCGGCGGTGATCCCGTCGCAGTCGTAGTCACCGAACACGACGATGGGCTCGCCAGCACGAAGCGCAAAGACCAGTCGATCGGCGGCCGAATCGCGATCGGCCATCGCATCGGGAGGCGTCAGATGCGCGAGCTTCGGCTGCAGAAATTTCTTGGCCGCAGCGACATCGACGATGCCCTTCTGCGTCAGCACATCGGCAAGCGTGCTCGTCACCCCGAGCTGGCGGGCGAGTGCGCGAGTCTCATCGTTTGCTGTCTCAGGAAGAAGCATGTCCTCGCTCACCCTGACCCATGAACTCCCGATCGGAAAAGTTGCTCAAGCGTTTTAGTCTGCACTGCGATCTTCTTTGAACCAACACCGAACGTTCGTTCAGAGGTCCGAAGCGCATCGCTCAGGCGCGTGCAACGAATCGACGTCGCGCTTCTTCGAGTCGTTCTGCGAGCAGGTGAGCCGCGCTCTTGCCGCGCTCGTTCACGCCCTCGAAGCTGGTGACGCGATGACGCCCCTCGGCATCTTCGAGAATCACGAACCACCGACCGTCGGCCCAACGAGCAGGGTCTGACTCGGTCGAGAAACGCAAGATCTTCGAGGTCTCGAAGCGTTTTGCGATCTTCGTGAAGAGCGTCTTTTCTGCGTAGCTAAACGCCTCGCGATCGACCTGAAAACGAACTCGATTCGAGAGCCACTTCAGCGTCGCGAGCACCGACAACACACAGATAACGCCGCCGATGTACAAGATGAACATCTGGGGCTCGGCCCAGAAGGTGAAGAAGCTCACCACGAGCGATGTGAAGAACGCAAAGAGCCCACCCACCGCGCGACCGAGATCTTCTGCACGAAGAAGCTCGACCGACCATGTCTTCGAATCAGGGTCGAGCTTCTCACTCCACGTTCGAAAGCCGTACGGAACCTGATAATCGTCTGGAAGCTCTGGTTCTTCGGGCGCGCGCGGGTTTCGTGACATCGTTGGCTCGGCAACACGCAAGCGTTCTCTCACTCACGGGTGCGCGCCCTCTAGCATCACGACCGTGAACGACAACGCCGGTCGTGATGCTCACCTCAGTTGATCACGATGCAGACTCGCCCTCGGTGTCGGTCGAGCTCTCGAGCAAGCGCGCCAGCGGAGTGCCCTGAAGCAAACGAGCCAACACGGACGCCACGCTTTCACCACCCAAGATGGCGAGAGGAGCCATGCTCTGCGCCATACGTTCAGCAAGCGCCTTGTCGCCAAACGCTTGCATCGCAGCGATGAGCTCAGGCGAGACCGCCCTGGCCTTTTCACCGGTGGCACGAACCTCGGCCTCGAGCTCTCGCAGTCGTTGCTCGAGCTCGATTCGACCTCGTTCAAGCTCGAGATCGTTGGTCGCCTTCTGGCGGGTAAGCTCGGCCTCGTGCACGGCACCTAGCGTCTTTTGCGCCTCGAGCTGCGAGGCTTCTTTGCGGCGTCGAACCTCGTCCTCGGCCTGTAGCTTCGCGACGTTCAACCGAAGCGTTCGCTCGACCTCGATGGCTCCGAGCTCAAGCTCTTTCTGTCGTGTCGACGAACGCACCTCGGCGATCTGCTGAGAGATCTGCTCACTCTGACGAGCAAAATCGAGCTTGCGTTGCTCACCCGCCACACTCAGCGCTTGCTGCACGACCGCGTGCTGAGCGTCGACCAACATCTTCTCGATCGCCTCATCGCCGATCACCACATTCAGCACCTCGATGTCGTACACACGCATGCCGTTCTCGGCGAACAAGCGACCCGGGCGACGGCCGTCGTCTCCGGAGTGCCCAAGAACCACATCGCGCACGATTGACGCGGCGTTGGCGTAACACGACTCGATGCCTTGTTGCTTGATCGCCCCTCGCAGCAGCGATCGCAGGTGATCGGTCAAGAACTTCACGTAGTTCTCGACGTCGAACCAGCGCTCGGGTGGGCCTTCGAAATTCACGCGATACGAAAGCCTCAACCGCACCCGCACGAGGTCACGAGTCTCTGCTTCGATCTCGTCTGAAACCTTGTTGTTCAGAACGCGCAGATAGACCGTGCGCAAGAGGTTGTCGTCGTTCTTCGGCGTGCCTGTCGACAAGTCGAGGCGCTGCAAGACCTCGTCGTATTCGAGCAGGTAGGTGCCTGGCCCCACGACCACACGACGCGTGCCCGTCTTGCTCACAACCAGCACCGCATAGCCTGTCCAGCAAGTGATCGACACCGCTCCGTCGAACTTGGTGTCGAGCGTGATCGTTCGCGGCTGGGTGAACGTTTGCTTGCGCTTGAAGTCGTCGCCAGCGAAGTTCGCCTTCTGTGCAATCGGCGCTGGAGCAACAGCCTGTGCCGTCGCCACAGCCCCCGTTTCGGTCGATTGACGATGCTGCTCAGAGAGTCGCTGGTTGTGCGCGAGCGCCTCGGTATTGCCTGGGAACCACAAGCTCACCTGTCGCTGATCGAGAATACGACGCACGATCACCTCGCGTCGTGGATCAGGCAAAAACATCACCGGCCCTCGCTCGAGACGAATGTTGCCCTTGTGTCGATCGAGGACGTAGCGCGCTTCACCCGCAGGGATCGCCACCGCGTAGTGAATCTCTTGATCGCCGTAGCGAATGATCGCGTGCTCGGGCCTGGGGAAATAGATCATCTGATCGTTTCCCGTCAGGAACAGCTCATCACCCACCTTGAACGACTCGCCCTTTTCGTTCGTATAAGGGGCGATCACTTTCAGGTAGATGCCGCTGTTCTCATTCAGCTCCATCGCCCTGAATTTGCGGTGCCCATCGCGCTCGACGAACGTCTCGGTGGGCTTGGGAAACACCACATCGGGCCCTTGCACGTACCGCTTGTTGCCGTTCTCGTCGAGCAAGATGCAGTACTCGAGACGTTCGAGTGTGACGGCCTCGCGCACGTACGATCCGAGATCATCCACCACGACCTCGACACCCGTCGGCGGGATGTAGAACGAAACATCCGTGCCGCGAATCAGCAGCAGCTTGCCCATCGTGAGGTCAGGCAGGATCTGCTCTGAGCTCAGCGCCTCGGCAGTTTCTCCTGACTCGGAAGCCCCCGTGTTCAGCTTGATGACGGCGTTCTTCCAGTTCGTCTTCGCAGCCTCTTCGTCGTACACGCGCACGACGAGGTACTGATTCGATCGAAGGTGGTGACCTTGCACCACTTTGATCATTTGCCCTGGCCACAACGCGAACGACGCTGGCCCGGGGATGTTCACCTTTCGGCCCGTTTCGAGATCGGGCAGGTTGTTCAGCGCCCCGGTTCGAGGGTGACTGCCCTCACGCGCGGGGTTCTTCAGCACCAGATACCAACCCTCAGGCGCGATCGACAGGGTCTGCGTTGCTTGCTCGAGAGAGCAGCGATCGAAACGCTTGCTCTTCGGGTTGAAGACCACGGGCTGATCGGTGTTCGCGAGGCTCGTTTTGTGCGGCCCCACGTACACGTTGATGTTGCCTTTCGTCTCATCCGAGATGAATGCGAACTCGTTGGGGGCGAGCACCAAGTCACGCTCTCGCCCTCGTTCTCGATCTGCCATTCGGTCCCCTTCTGCCATGTGGCCACCCTCTATCTGGGTTAACTGCGTCAATAACGTATCGAGCCAAATCGAGGGCCGAAGATACACGTCGACAAGGGGGTCACGGAAGCGACCAACGACAAGCAATGACCCAGCACTGACGTTTCGTATTTTTCGGAGCCGATGTCGATTCGATCACGGATGCCCATTCACCCGGCCACTCAGAAAGCAACACGCAGCGCACCCGTTGCGCTCTCAACGCTGCCCTCTTCCTCACGAGTGACCGCATGCACACGTCTCGCTCTCTCTTCGTATTTGCGTCTCTTCTTTCATTCGTGATGGTCTCAACCTCGGCTTGCTCGAGTGACAGCGACTCGACTGAATCCTCCTTGCTGGCGCATCGGGCACGGTGGCGCCTCGGGAAGCTCGGTGGCGCTCTGGCTCGGGTGGTTCGAACGGCAGCGCAGGGTCGACCTCCGGGTAGCTCCAGGCAGCGCTGGCGACGCGGGCAGCGGCGGCGCGAGCGGCACCGGCGGTAGTGCGGGCTCAGCGGGCTCGGGCGGAGCAAGCGGCGCGAGTGGCAGCGCGGGCTCATCTGGCACAGCGGGTCAGGGCAGGGCGATCGACCCAGGCGCAGACGGGATCATCGTCAGCGTCGCTAACCACTGCCGATCCCGCTTTGGATTCACGCAGCAGGCCAACAAGCCACGTTGATGCCTGACGCGCGCGAGCTTCAACCCGGGCAATTTCAAGAGTATGCGGCACCGCGCCAGTGGACGTCAGCACGCGTCACGGCGTACCCACAAGGCCCCGACGGCAACGGCAATCTCACCAACGAGATCGACAAGGTCGAGATGACGGGCGCGGCAAACGACACAGCCACGCTCAACACCAACATCACGTACGTCGACTGGGTGGGTTTGCCCTCGCGAATCGAGGCCATCGGAAGCGGCAACGACTGTGCTCAAGTGGGTTGCAACGTGCCTTACGCGAACATCCTCGATGGTTGCCCCGATGGGCTAATCGAAGGCGATGAAGCGCACGGCAGGCAACTATTGCGCACGCGGAGAGAACAAAGAACCATTCCTATTGTCACGCCGCTTGACGGCAAGATCGCGAGTGCGCGCAGCGGCTTCCTGAGTGTGCTGGCGCAGCGGTGCGACGACATGGGACGCCTATGCCTGCGCCAACTTTTTCGGCAACCAACCCAAGCTCTGCGCAGCGCTCAACCGAGGTGTTCTCGACCACCCCGATCTCTCGACGCCATCGAGCGATTTCTATATCAACCCACCCTACAACACCTACTCGAAGTGGGTGCACCAACACTGCCCGGGCATCTATGCCTTCCCGTACGATGACTTCGGCATCGACAACGAGAGCGGCTATCACGCTTGTACCGGTGGCACTCGCCTGAACATCACGTTCTGCCCCGTCGATTGAAACTCGCTCGCGCGACTCGACCTTGGGGGTTAGGGTCGGCGCCAATGAGTGAAGAAACGTTCGAACCTGCGCGCATTCTGACCGAGCTCAAGGCGCTCGTATCGACCTGGAATGCGCTCTCTCTTGCCGACTTTCGTACCTCGGGGCCACGGCTCGTCGAGGTCATCGAACGACGACTCGCACCACGCTATGAGCAGCGAGAGGCCATCGCAGCGTGGCTCGAACGAGCCCCCGCCAACGATGCTGCCACTCGCGCAAGCGCGGCCACGCTCTGGGCCGACGACCTTCCGTCTGCGCTCGCGCTGATGTTGATCCGAGGGCTTCACGCTCGGAACCAGTTCGCGCTGCTCGACGATGGTTTCGATCCCGTTCGTGCAACGATCGCCGACGCTTGTACCAAGGTCGCTCGGTTGCTTCGATCCACCGATCGTCTCGAAGCCCTCATGCCGTCGCTCACCCCGCTCGTGGCGACCGCCTACGATCGGTGCATCGGGCAACTCGAAGAAGTGAGCGCCAAGGCTGTCGCTCCCACTTCGCTCAAGCGCGAGGTTGTGTGTCGCGAGTACGGCTCAGAGCTTCAACTCGAGCTGATGGGCCTCGAAGAAGGCACCCTGCTCGAGCCTATTCTCGACATGGGTTGTGGCCCCCAAGCCGTACTGGTTCGCGAGCTACGCGCTCGTGAAATGAATGCGGTCGGCATCGATCGCTACCTCGACGTCGACGTCGAGTTTGCAACTCGCGCTGACTGGATGACCTACCCGCTCGGCGAGTCTCGCTGGGGCACGATCATCTCGCACCAAGGGTTCTCGCTTCACTTCGTACATCACCACCTCGCGAGCGAACAAGCCGCAGCGATGTACGCCCGTCGCTACATGCAGATCCTCAAATCGCTGCGCCCCGGCGGCAGGTTTGTCTACACACCAGGGTTGCCGTTCTTCGAGAAAGTTCTGCCGCCCATGTTCACGATCAAACGAGTGCCTTTGCCGCCACCGCTTGCGGCAGCGATGGCTGCGGGTCTCGACAAGGCACTGGGTGAAAGCGGCGCATACACCACTCACGTGATTCGCGGCTAACACGTCGCTCTCACGTCGCCCACTCGAACGCGTCACGTTTTGTGGCGCGTTTTTTTTCGTTTCACGCCAGGGCCAAGCACGTCGAGAAACGCTTTCAACGTCTCGGAGCGATTGTCCTCTCGCCACACCGCCCCGACGGTGAGGTGATTGTCGAAGCCTGTCAGTGGTCGTGCAACCAACGTCGGCGGCAACTCGCGGAGCACGTACGACGCAACGACATACAAGCCCACCCCTTCTTCAACCAGCGCCAACCCCATCGCAGGCTGAGAGGTTTCGTAAGCAATTTTGGCTCGAAAACCTGCATCGGCACAAAGGCCCACGAGCCAGTCGAACGAAGGAGGGCCGAGGTGTCGCGCGAACATGATCAGCTTCTCTCGCGCTAGCTCGGCGATCGGAATTTTCTCGAGCGCAGCCAGGCGATGTTTCGCTGGCACCACCAAGAGCCACTCACCATCGAGCAACGGCCGACGCACGAAGCTCGGGTGAATCGTCTCGATCATCGGCAGCCCACGAAGCACCGGAAAGCACACGTCGATCGTGCCCTCTTCGAGCGATGCAAGCTGCTCGAGAAGAGGCTCATCACGACACGAGACTTCGACCTCGGGGTAGCGCTCCTGCATGCGACGCAAGGTCGGAGCGAGGAACGCCAAGTTCATGTACTCGAGATATCCGATCGTGAGCGTGTTCTTCACCGCCCCGCCAGAACGCCTCGTCTTGTCGACGACCGTGTCGACCTCACGAAGGATTTTTCGTGCCCCACACAACAGCGTCGACCCTGCATCGGTCAACGTCACCTGGCGCTGCGTTCGATCGAGCAGCCGAACACCCAGCTTCGTTTCGAGCTGCGCCACCTGATGACTCAACGTGGGTTGGGTAAGCCCCACTCGCCTCGCCGCGCGCCGGAAGTGCAGCTCTTCAGCAACGGCGACGAAGCACCTCAGGTGATGAAGGTCGATCGACATCGATTGAACGCATCTATCACGCAGCGCGTGATTCGCATTGGAGAGCTAACCGCATAGCGATAAGCCTCCCCCATCGTCAGCCCGCGATTCGCCTTCTTTTTCGTGCTTATTGCATGCAAAGAACGACTCGTGTCTGGCGCGACGCCCGAACGACAGTGTCGCCTGGTCTTGGCGAAAACCGCGTTCTCTCGACTCACCCAGAACCATGTGGATCGTCCGACTCGCCCTTCGTCGTCCGTACACGTTCATCGTCGCGGCGATGCTCGTCGTTCTCATCTCGATTGGCGTGATTCGCAAGACGCCGACCGACGTGTTTCCGAACGTAGACATCCCGGTCATCAGCGTCGTGTGGTCGTACACCGGTCTGCCAGCCCAGCAGATGGAGCAGCAGATCACCCTCTTCTCCGAATACTCGCTCGCAGGCAACGTTGCGGGCATTCGCACCATCGACAGCCAGAGCTTCGACGGCGTTTCGGTCATCAGGCTGTATCTGCACGACGATGTCGACGTCGCTGCGGCCACGGCCCAGGTGACCGCGATCTCGCAGACGATCATTCGTCGTATGCCGCCGGGTACACAGCCGCCGATCATCGTGCGGTACAGCGCATCGAGCGTGCCCATTCTGCAGGTCGCGTTCTCGAGCGACACGATGAGCGAGGCCGAGGTCTTCGACTATGTGAACCTCAGGGTTCGCGGTCAGCTCTCTGCGGTACAAGGCACGCGGTTTCCGCTGCCAATGGGCGGCAAGATTCGACAGATCGTCGTCGATCTCGATCCGGCATCACTGCGCGCTCATCAGCTCTCGCCCAATGACATCAACGTTGCCGTCGACGCAAAACCTGACGTTGCCCACAGGCAGCGCAAAGCTCGGCGAGACCGAATATCGCGTCAGTCTCAACAGCAGCCCCGAAGCCATCGAAGCACTGAACGACGTGCCCATTCGACTACGCGATGGGCGCACGATCCTGCTGCGCGACATCGCGCATGTTCACGATGGCTACGCGGTGCAAACCAGCATCGCTCGACAAGACGGAAAGCGCGCTGTCGTTCTCTCGGTGCTCAAGACCGGCGAAGCATCGACCGTCGAGGTAGCGCAGAGAATCCGTTCGATGTTGCCGGGCATCAAGGCCGCTGCGCCACCCGGTTTGCGCATGGAGCTGCTCGCCGATCAATCAACCTTCGTCACACGCGCCATCGAAGGGTTGTTGTTCGAAGGTCTGATCGCCGCCGCGCTCACGGCAACGATGATCCTGCTCTTCTTGGGCTCGTGGCGAAGCACCGTGATCGTGTTCGTGTCGATCCCGCTGTCGGTGCTGATCGCGGTGCTCGCGATGCGTTTGCTTGGTCAAACCATCAACACGATGACGCTCGGAGGGTTGGCGCTCGCCGTCGGAATTCTTGTCGACGATGCCACCGTCGAGATCGAGAACATTCACCGCAACATCGGTCTCGGAAAACCCCTCACCAAAGCGATTCTCGACGGCGCGCAGCAGATCGCGGTGCCTGCGTTCGTAGCCTCACTCTCGATCGGTTTGGTCTTCTTCTCGGTGTTCTTGCTCGAAGGGCCAGCGCGATACTTGTTTGCCCCACTCGGCATGGCCGTTGGCTTCTCGGTCATGGCCTCGTATCTGCTGTCGCGAACCATCGTTCCGACGCTCGTGAAGTATCTGTTGCCAGCCGAAATTGCGGCGCATCACGCTCCTCGACGTGGTCTGTTTACGAAGCTCCACGATGGCTTCAACGCCGGGTTCGAGCGCTTTCGAGGCGCATACGTCGTGCTTCTCGACATGGCTCTCGCGCACCGCTGGGTCGTCGTCGGTGTCTTTGCCCTCTCGGTAACCGCAGCCGCTTTGCTCAGCACACGCGTGGGGCGTGAGTTCTTTCCGCAAGTCGACGGAGGGCAACTTCGCTTTCACGTGACGGCCCCTCCTGGCACACGCATCGAAGAGACCGAGCGCTATTTCGGAGAGGTCGAGCGAGTGATCCGAGAGACGATTCCCGAGCACGAGCGAGAGTTGATCCTCGACCAGATCGGGATGCCTCAGGGCTACAGCCTCGCAGTGACCGACAGCAGCAACGTGAGCACGGCCGACGGAGAAATTCTCGTTCGCTTGGCTCACCACCGCTCGCGCCCAACACGCGAATATATCGCCGAGCTTCGCAAGCGTCTGCCACGAGAATTCCCTGAGCTGAGCTTCTATTTTCAGCCCGCAGACATCGTCACACAGATTCTGAACTTTGGTCTGCCCTCACCCATTTCGATCACGGTCACGGGCGTCAAACGCGCCGAGACCTACCGCATCGCTCAAGGCATCGAGCACGATCTGCGTGGTGTGCCTGGTGCGGTCGACGTGAGGATTCACCAGATCGTCAACGCTCCAGGTCTGCGTCTCGAAGTCGATCGCGTGCGAGCCAGCGAGGTGGGTCTTTCACAACGCGATGTCGCAAGCGACGTGTTGCTCGCAGTCTCTTCGAGCGGACAGGTCTCACCCAACTACTGGACTGACCCCGTCAGCGGAAACAGCTACCCGGTGGTGGTGCAGATCCCCGAGCGTGAAATCGATTCGCTCGAAGAGTTGCTCACCCTCGGCGTCGCGTCTCCGCGCGGAACGCAACTGCTCGGAGATCTCGTGAACATCAAGCGACGAGCGACCCCGGTGTTCACCTCTCACACCGATGTACAGCCGACGTACGAGGTGCGCGCCGATGTACAAAACGCAGATCTGGGCAGCGTGGCGAAGAACATCGACAGCATCGTTGCCAACTACACGAAGCAACTGCCACCAGGCGCGGCCATCGAAGTGCGCGGACAGGTGAAGAGCATGCGCTCAGCGTTCGTGAGCCTTGCACTCGGTCTCTTCCTCGCGTCGTTCTTGGTGTACGGCCTGATGGTGGTGAACTTCCAGTCGTGGCTCGACCCGTTCATCATCTTGCTCGCACTACCCGGCGCCGGAATGGGCATCGTGTTTGCGCTCTTTCTCACGGGCACTCACGTGAGCGTTCCATCGCTGATGGGAGCAGTCATGAGCATCGGTGTAGCAACCGCCAACTCGACCCTATTGATCTCGTTTGCCAACGAGGTGCGCGAGCACGGAGCCACCGCCAAACAAGCGGCTCTCGAAGCGGGTCGAGCACGCTTGCGACCTATCTTGATGACCGCACTAGCGATGGGCATCGGCATGCTCCCGATGTCGCTCGGTCTTGGTGAAGGTGGTGAGCAAAACGCCTCTCTCGCCCGAGCAGTTCTCGGCGGCTTGTCGGGTGCAACCTTCGCCACGCTCTTCTTCGTACCGATCGCGTTTAGCTTCTTCAGGGCACGAGAACGAGTCCGTGAGCCTGACCCTTATCTCGATGAGCCTGGCGATCGATCGCAGGATTCGATCGAACCTCCCGTGCTCGACATGCCGAGCCATGCAGGTGCCGAATGACACACGCCGTTGATCCACACTCGAGCACGAATGCTCCGTTGCCCTCACGCCGTCGGGTACTCATCGTGACCGCGTTGATGTCCGCGGTGGGGCTCGCCGTTGGGGCTTACGCCATGGCTCGACGAGTCGATGCACAAGAGAAAACTCGAGCCAGCGCAGAGCCCTCGAAAGAGCCACGAAAGCTACGTTTCACGACGGGCAAACAAGGCTCTGCGAGCGTCGACATCACGCTGCCTGGTTCGGTTCGAGCGCTGAAGAACGTCACGCTGGTGGCTCGCTCGACAGGTGCGGTGCGAGACGTGAAGGTGAACATCGGCGACAGCGTGAAGAAGGGGCAGTTGCTTGCCACCATCGAGGCAGACGAGGTCTCTGCACAACTCGATCTCGCCAAGGCCAAGCTCACCGAGGCGCAGCAAAACGTCGGCATCGTGAGGATGGCAAGCGACCGCGCCTCACGTCTTGCTGAGGCAGGTACAGGTACACAACAAGACGCTGAAACCGCATCGGGTCACCTCAACACAGCGAAGGCGTCGGTCGAGGTCAACCGCGCTGAGGTCAATCGACTCGGAACGCTGGTTCGATACCAGCAAGTGCTCGCTCCGTTTGATGGAACGATCACACGCCGTTGGGTTGACCCAGGGGCGCTAGCATCGATGTTGCAAACCCAGTTGTTCGACGTCGCATCGACCAGCGATCTCGTGGTCACCGTTGACGTGCCGCAAGCGTTCGCCTCACTCATTTCGGTGGGTACCGAAGCAGAGGTTCTACCGAGAACTTCGGCTGCTTCGGCCCAAACGACCAAGGCCAAAGTAGCACGTACCTCGGGTGCGCTTGACCCTGTGGCGCGCACACTTCGCGTCGAGCTCGATCTGCCCGAAGGCTCGCCGATCTTGGCGGGCACTTATGTGAACGTGCATCTTGCGCGTCCGCGGAATGAACGTCCGCTGTTGATCCCCTCCACGGTGCTCTCAGTCGACAGCCGAGGTATGCGCGTTGCTGTGTTGAGCGCGACCAATCAAGTCGAGTTTCGACCTGTCGAGATCACTCGAGATCTAGGTCGAGATGTCGAGGTGAGCGGCAATCTTCGAGTCGAGGATCGACTCATCCTGTACCCGCCCACCGATCTGGCCGAGGGAGAAACCGTCAACGCGGTTGCCGTCGAGCAGAAGCCGGCGAACTGACGCGCTGACGAGCGTCGTTCAGCGGCAACGAGAGCTCCACACCGGCTCTCGTCACGCGTGGAGCGGGTCTCGTCAGATAACGCAGGTAACGCTCAGTCGAGATCGAGCCGAGCGCGATCGAGTGGGTCGGTGATCTTCAACCCTAGCGCTGCGACGATCTTGCGAAGCGCGATCTTCTCTTCTTCAGAGACACTGTCGATGAAGAACAAGAAGCCGCCCGATGCCTCGGCGAGGTGAAGCACCATCGCCGTCACGAAGTCTTGATATCGATGGCGAAGCTCATCGGGCATCAAGCGAACGACCTCACCTAGCCTCGACAGTCGAGCCGTAGCGTTTTGAACGCCACCTTCGCGAACACTCGCGCAGATGTGATCGAATTCTTTCTTGGCTTCTTCGCTCCATCGGAACTCATCACCAAGCACGTCTGCCGCTGCAAGCATCGCGTCGACCGTGGCCTCCATCTCGTCGATGTCGAAGTCACCATCGGCGCCAACCACCATCGCCGCAAGCATCGGAACCGACGACAACAACGCCTCACGTTGATCGTCGTCGAGGGTCTGCACGAACTGATGAAAAGGGCCGAGGGTCATGGTCGCGAGAATACCAGAGCTGCGTTGTGTCCACCGAAGCCAGCGGAAGTTTTGAGGGCGTGCTGAATCTTCAGCTCGCGTGCAGAGGTCACGATGTCGAGCTCGAAGATGGGATCTTTGTTGTCGAGATTGAGCGACGGGTGCGCCACGCCGTGATGCAGCGAGAGCACGGTCGCGATCGATTCGACGGCCCCCGCGCCACCCAGCAGGTGACCCAGGATCGACTTCGTTGCCGACACCGGCGTTTTCGATAGCGAATCACCGAGCGAAGCACGCAATGCCGAGTACTCGGCGATGTCACCTTGCGGAGTCGAGGTCGCGTGCGGGTTGATGTACCCGAGCTGCTCAGGGGTGATCTCGGCTCGCTTCAACGCAGCCTTCACGGCAAGTGCAACACCTCGCCCCTCGGGGTGCGGTCGCACGATATGCTCAGCGTCGCCGCTCATCCCCCAACCGCTCAAGAGGCCGTAAATGGTGGCACCGCGAGCGCGAGCAAGGTCTTCGCGTTCGAGCACGAGCGCACCTGCGCCCTCACCCATCACGAAGCCATTGCGACCTGTATCGTAGGGACGAGAAGCACGTGTTGCGTCGCCCTCGATCGATCGAGCAAGCGCTCGTGCATTACCGAACGCCGCCACACACGACGGAACGATCGCGGCTTCTCCACCGCCCACCACCATCGCATCGGCCTCGCCGGTGAGAATCATCATCGCGCCCACAGCGAGTGAGTGAACGCCCGTGGCACAAGCGCTGGCGAGCGAGAAGTTGGGCCCCCGAAACTGGTGACGGATCGACACCAACGCTGCCGCTGCATTGGGCATCACGGTCGGCACGAAAAACGGAGACACCACACGCACGCCTCGTTCGGCCACCTTGGCAAAGTTCTCGTCGAGCAACTCGACCGGTGCTTGCCCTGGGCCGAGCAACACGCCGACGCGATCTCGATCGTAACTCTCCGGAAGCGCAGCCTGACGAAGAGCTTGGCTGGCGGCGCCAACGAGCATCTTGGTCACGCGACCGTGAAGGCTTTTCTCCTTCTCGTCCATCGCGTCACCGATGTCGAAGTCGCGCACCACCGCGGCCACGTCGGTACGCAGCTTGTCGATCGGGAAGCGATCGAGAATCGACACGCCGCTCTTGCCGGCGACCAGAGACTGCCAGAACGTATCGACGTCGTTGCCGATCGGCGAGATGACGCCCATGCCGGTGACCGCAATGCGCACACTCATGCGTGGGGCCGTAGCACGCAGAGGCCGACGCGCGCGGTCACAATTTCGCAGCGCGGGGCATCGTTTTCATACGCGCGAGGATTCCCTCGAGCTCGAGCGCAAACGTCATGTGCCCGCCCACCAGCCACTCGATCGGAGGTCGTCCCCATCGCTCCCACTGTCGTTCGACCAGCTCGGCCTTGAGATATCCATCCTCGCGACCGGCAATCCAGAGCTGTCGATCCGCAGCGAGCTTCGGTGTGATGCCAGTGATGGCGAGACGATCGAAGAGGTTCTTCCGACGATCCGCGTTCACGCCAAAACGCTCGAGATCCGTCTTCATTCGCCACAAGATCGGTGCCTCTTCGAGCGCTTCTCGCAGCTCGAGATGCGCAATCAGCGGAACGATATAGTCGGGCGTGGGCTCGAGACAGGCTGACAGCATCGTGATGCTGCCACCGAGGCTTAGACCCGTGACGCCGATCTCTTCGTATCCGAAGTCTCGGAAGTACGTCATCAACGTGCGCAAGTCGCACATCGCCTGACGAACAGCTTCGATCGAGCGAACGAGATCGGCTGTCCAAAACCACTCTCCGGGAAAGAGCTGCCCACGAGGAGAGCGCCACCCATGAAACGGCAGTTGCACGTACGCCACATCGACGCCGAGGTCTTTGTACCAGCGGGGCATCAACGTGTTTTCTTCGACCCACGAGCCTGGCTCGAGCCACCCATGCACGTAGATCAACAGCGAGCGACGGCGACCAAAACGCGGGTGCATCCATCGCGCGTGCGCCATCAAGTTCGCCGAATAGTCTCGCTCATGACGATGCCGATACGCTCGTGACAAGGTCAGGTGCGAGCTTGGCCACGACAGCGATTCGGTGGTTCGAGCACCCGAGAGAAGCGGCCGCGCACGCTTGATGGTGGGCATGCGAAATGGCCTCGGAAACAGCTCTTCGATCGGAATATCGACGTAGTGCTTCTCGAAGTCGTCAGTCGTGTCGGTCGTCGTTGGGCGAACGTGAAGCAACCGAGTGAGCTGCCCAACTACAGCGTCGACGGTATGGCCGTAACCCATGGAGCGCGACAGTACACTGTCCGTCGAGTCGCTGTAACCGCTGTCGTCACGTCAGCCTCACGCTTCGGTGCCAGCGTGTGATCGACTCAGCTCGTGTGACCAGCGCGGCTTCTGAGCATGAGGAGAGATCTTCAGCACACCCAGCCACGAGAGAACGCGAATCACCTGATAGGTCGGATCGAGCTCGAACCAACGTACAGCGAAGTTGGGCGACATGCTGAGCTTGTGGTGATTGTTCTGAAAGAGCTCGCCCCACGTCAGCAGATCAAACGGCAGCGTGTTGCGCGAGAGATCGCTCGAGGCGAAGTTGCGGTAGCCGTACTTGTGACCGCACCAGTTCACGATCGCGCCGTGAATGACACCCATCATATAATGAATGGGTAGCAGCGCGAAGAAGGCCCAGTGCGGGGCGAACGCGATGTAGAAGAGCGTGTACAGGGTGCCGAAGCCAATGCGGCTCACCCAGCTATCGCCGAGACGATCGAGGGCCGTCCATTCAGGGCCACCTTCGAAGCGGGGCTCGGGCGAGATCGTTCGCCGAACCAAGCCGTGATACCTCTCCTTCGTCTTCCACATCATCTCGGCAACGTTTGACGAGAAGTGAGGTGAGTGAGGGTCTCGTTCGGTGTCGCTGAACGCGTGATGCTCGCGATGCAAGATCGCGTACGCACGCGGGATCAAAAACGATGAGCCCTGTCCGACGTAGGTGAAGAGGTAGAAGAACCGCTCCCACAACGGCGACAGCGTGAACATTCGATGCGCCGCATAGCGGTGCAGAAAGAACGTCTGCGCGAAGATCGAGAGTGTCCAGTGAGCGATGAAAAACAGGAGGATGGCGACCACCCAACCAACATCACTCACGCATGTCTTGGCTTGATACGAGCCAGGTCAGTATCTTGTCACATTCACTGTTACATCAAACAGTGTCATGAATAAAAGGAGACGTTTTGAGCCGTCGCACAGCCTCTTCGAGGGTTTCTCGACGCTTACAAAACACGAAGCGCACATAGCTCGCCCCTCGTGCTGGCTGCTCGAAGAAGGCACTCGGGGGATCGCCGCCACCTTGGTTTGCGTCACCAACGCACGACAAAGCGAGACGTCGTCTGCGTACCCGAGGCGAGAAAACCCAGCGCACACAAAGAAGGCTCCGGCGGGAGCGATGACATCGAAGCCCACCGACGAGAGCGCCTCCATCAACAACTCGCGTCGCCCGCGATACTCGGCGAGCAGCTCGTCGCGATAACTCGAGTCACGAGCAAGAACACGAAGCGCCTCGACGGACGCGATCTGCATCGGGGTCGGAGCCGCGAAAGTCGAGAATTGGTGCGCACACCGGATCGCTTCGGTGAGTGGCGCATCAGCAACGGCCCAACCGATACGCCACCCGGTAAACGAGAAGGTCTTGCTCAAGCTCGACAGCGTAATCGTGCGAGATCGCATCCCTGGCAACGAGGCGATCGACACGTGTTCGCCCGTGTATACGAGATGCTCGTACACCTCGTCGGCGATGCAGATCACATCGTGCTTCTGACAAAGCTCGCCGATGAACGAGAGCTCTTCGCGCGTGAAGACTTTGCCCGTTGGGTTGTGCGGAGTGTTCAACACGATGGCCCTCGTTCGTGCCGAGAACGCGAGCTCGAGCGCCTGTCGATCGAGAGCAAAATCAGGGGCCTCGAGCCGTACGGCACGCACGGTTGCACCCGCCTGGCAGACGCATGCGCGATACGAATCGTAAAAGGGCTCGAACAAGATCACCTCATCGCCCACATCACAAATCGCTGAGATGGCGGCGTGGATGGCCTGGGTTGCTCCACAGGTCACGGTGATCTCGCTCATCGGGTCATACGACAACCCACGCATGCTCTCGATCGACTGGGCGATGGCTTCGACCAACGCGGGGTGCCCCGCCGATCGAGCGTATTGACCATGGGCCTCTCGCACCGCACGTTCAGCCGCTTCTTTGAGCCACATCGGTCCGTCAAAATCCGGAAAGCCCTGGGCCAGATTCACGGCTCCGTGCTCGTTCGCAAGCCGGGTCATCTCGGTGAAAATGGTTGTCCCAAACCCCGCTAGCTTCCGCGTGAGTGGCGATCGCATCGGCCCCTTATGCCACACTCGCGCTCGTGCTTTTGAACATCGACGCCGGAGAGCTTCCGAACGAGCCCGAGGCTCTCTACCAGCTCGCTCATCTCGTCAACATCGCGTGTGGCGGACACATCGGAGACACCACCTCGATGCGTACTGCGGTCACGTACGCACTCGCTCACCACACAGGTATCGGCGCGCACCCTTCGTACGATGATCGCGAGGGTTTCGGTCGAGTATCGCTCGAGGTGTCGCTCGATGAGCTCGCAGCCTCGGTCGAACGACAGTGCCGCGATCTCGCAAAGATTTGCCGTGAGCTCTCAGCTCGGGTCGAGCATGTGAAACCTCACGGCGCGCTCTATCACGACACCCACCGCTCCGAAGAAATCGCACGCGTTGTCTTCAATGCAGCTCGTCGCGCACTGGGCTCAGACATCGTCTTCGTTGCACAAGCGAACGGTGCACTTCAGCGCCTTTGCGAACAGCACGATGCTCGTTTCTTCGCCGAGGTATTCGCCGATCGAGGGGCGCGTCCCGATGGCTCGTTGATCCCGAGAGGTCAGCCGGGCGCATTGATCACGAATGCCGACGAGGCAGCAGCTCGAGCACGCGCGCTCGTCACGCTCGGGCAAGCGCAAACGGTGTGTGTTCACGGTGATACCGCCAACGCGGTCGAGATCGCGAAAGCCGTACGTTCGACACTCGATGAGATGTCTCGAGCGCCCGCATGAACGCACACATCACGCCGCTGGGCGACACAGCCTACCGAATCACACTCGTCGAACCTCTCTCGACGCAAGCTCGTTCGAGCGTCGTTCAAGCGCTCTCTCGTCTCACCGGAGTGCTCGATGTCGTCGCAACCGAGACGGCATTCGCTCTCTACCTTCAACCAGGCGCATCTCTTGATCACCAGGCACTGAGCTCCGCTCTCGACAGCCCTGCGGTCGATGCACCTTTGCCCATCGAGCACGTCGTGAGCGTGATCTACGACGGCGAAGATCTCGACACGGTATGTGAGGCCACTCGTCTCTCTCGCGACCAGTTGATCCGCACACACAGCGAAAGCGTATACGAGGTCAAAACCATCGGTTTTTTGCCTGGATTTGCCTACCTTGGTCCGCTCGATCCAGCGTTGGTGATCCCGCGGCGAAGCGAACCGCGCTCTCGCGTCGCACCAGGCAGTCTCGCCATGGCTGGGCCCTACACGGGCGTGTACCCAACCGCTTCACCCGGAGGCTGGCATCTCTTGGGTCGAGTCGTTGGTGCGCACCCGTTTTCGATCTCGAACGATCGCGGATTGGTCATCGGTGACCTCGTTCGATTTGCTCCTGTAACCCCATGACCCAAGCGCACACGACGACTCTACCGACGCTCGAAATTGTATCCGCCGTCGGTTTGATCACCGTGCAAGATCTAGGGCGATTTGGCTCGATGGGGCGTGGCGTGCCTCACGGTGGGGCATGGGTGCCCGAGCTGCTGATTCGCGCCAACCTTGCAGCGGGGAACGCCCCCAACACAGCCGCGCTCGAGATCGTTGGCAAGGCGGTCATTCGCTCGAGCGAGCCACTCTGGGTGGCGCACGACGATGGATCGTCCGCACGTCTCGAGCCCAACACCCGCTACACAATCGGTCTGCCCACGGGCCGACGAGCGCGATACCTCGCGATCCACGGAGGCATCGATGTCCCGTTGTTTCTCGGCTCACGCAGCACTCTTCTATCGAGCGAGGTGGGGGGCTTCGAAGGGCGAATGCTCCGACACGGCGATCGTCTTCCCATTCAATCGATCTCGCCTTCAACCCCGACGCTCAGCGTGACGGCGATCACATCGTTCGAATCGTGGTGGCTCGATGATCCTCGAGAAGAGTGGGCACCATTTGACGTGGTGTTGGGGCCCGATCTCGATCGATTCACCGAGCGCGCGGTGCATACATTTTTGTCTCGCGAGTACGTCATTTTGGCTTCGAGCAACCGTGTTGGGCTGCGACTCGAAACACGTGATGGGCCACCCATACAGGTATCGAGTGACACTCGAGTGTCGATGCCGATGGTGAAGGGCGCCATCGAGGTTCCATCGTCAGGGCAACCGATCGTGTTGGGCCCCGATCATCCGACCACGGGAGGCTATCCGGTCATCGCGGTGGTTGCGTCCACCGAGCTGGGGCGCTTGTTCTCGCGTCGCAGTGGGAGCGTCATTCGGTTCCAGGCGATTTCACCCGAGGATGCGCGGCGACGGCATAGAGTGTTATGACCGCTTCCAGGTTCTTCCTATGACTGATCACGCTAGCGAAACAGAGGCGCCTCTCGTTCGAGTTCGGAGGATTCACCGACGGGATTTGAATCAGGTGTGGGAGTTCTTGAAGCTCTGCTTCAGAGCGGTGAACCGAGAGACGGTCGAGTATCAACGACCTCGCTCGAAGAAGCGATTTCTAGAGGTTTACGAAGAGGAAGGCATCGAACAACTTCTCTTCGAGGTCAGTCACGACGGTAAAGACGAGATCGTCGCGTACGCCGAGTGTGCGTTCGAGATCTTGGGCACCGACAACTGGATGAACGAACGCTACTTCGCCAAGCGCGACATGCGTCCGCTGTTCGTCGAAGAGCTAGCCGTACACCCAGATTACGCAGGTCGAGGCATTGGTAGCTTCGCACTCGAGCAGCTCGATCACCTTGCGAGGGTTCGAGGTTGTACGCACTTGGTTCTCGAGGTCGCCGAGAACAACGAGCGAGCGCTGAAGTTCTATCGAGCGCGATCGTTCTACAAGATGGACGCCGCGATTTTCTTGGCGAAGAAGATCAACGTCGACGCCGAGCTGTTGCCGCCGCGGCCCGTCAAACCCAAGAAGCCCGAGCCATCACGCCCACCGCCGTCGGTTCGCCCGGGGCCTGCCAAAGCAGGGAAGGCGAAATCAGACCCACCACCGGCTGAAACCACCAAAAAAGGACGAGGGCGCTCGGTATTGGCCAAGCCCGTGGCCGAGGCACCGAACACCCTCCCGAAAGCAAAGCGCGCAAAAAAACCGAGTGCGTAACGGCTTCACGCACGAAGCACAACGCCCGTAGAGAACGATCTCGTGGTCGTCGACCTCGAAACCGGGCGGAGTGATCTGCGCAATGTCGAGGTGACAGTCTTCAACCTCGAAGACCTGCCCGCACAACCGACAATGGAAGTGATGGTGATGGCCTTTGCCCGCGATCTCGTAGCGAGCTGCATCACCAGGCAACTGCACCTGTGTCGCGACACCTTCGTCGACGAACTCTTTGAGCGCTCGATAGACCGTCGCGATGCCTAGACCAGGCACGATCTGTTTCGCTCCATCGAGCACTTCTTGAGGGCTCATCGGTCGCGCAGCGGTTTCGAGAACCTGCTGAATTGCTCTGCGTTGTGCGGTGCTCCGCTGCATGCGCGCGCGACACTAGCACGAGAGCGCCCACTC
Source organism: Polyangiaceae bacterium (assembly GCA_046351315.1). Classification (GTDB taxonomy): domain Bacteria; phylum Myxococcota_A; class Polyangia; order Polyangiales; family Polyangiaceae; genus JAXLYQ01. Next base: position 32,253 of record JAXLYQ010000026.1, on the reverse strand, counting down.
GATTGATTGCGAATCAGCCGGCTTCGAAAGGCCCGCCTGCACCCACCAACGCACTCAAGATCATCCCGAGCGTCGACCAATCCACATCACGCTTCGCAAGCAAATCACCCACGGTACGGATTTCGATCCACGTTCGCTCTGAATCATCTGGCGCGCCTTGAACGACGCCAATCTTCGATCGCAATACGTTGATCTCATCGGTGCTCAGCTCACACGCAAACACATGCCCGTGATGAACCGAGAACGTCGCTGCGAGCGGTCGTGAAGCAACCTCTCTCCAGCGCAACGGGGCATCAACGATCGACGTACCCGTCTCTTCACGTACCTCTTCGATCGCGACCTCGCGAGGGTCGCCGCCCTTCCAGGAAGAACCACCAGGAAGCTCATGAACGAACGCATCCGGAGTGCTCGCCGGACTTCGAAATTCACGAACCAACACCACCTCGGTGCCATGCAGCGTTGCCCCTTTGTTGTAGAGCACGGTCGCCGACATATCTGCTCGCCCGACCAAGATCTCGTTCTTCTTGAGTCGATCCTCGGCGGCAACGTACACGACGACATGTAGCGCCCAGAAGAACACGATGTCGCGCTGAGGCCCGACACGATGCGTCCAGAGTAGTCGCGCTTTTCGAAGAGAATTTCCAGCCTTTCGTTGGGTTTGTATCCAACGTTGGAGCTCTGGTTTTCGCCACACGACGAGCGGGATCTGCGTCTCTGCTCCTTCGCGAAGATCACCCGGTTGTCGTTGTCCGATCATCGAGAGCGCATGATCGATGGTCGCTTCGAGTGTCGTCGCATGAGGCACTGCGAGGTGCTCAGCCCACCACTGTTGGTAGCGAATTTTCTCTGCGTTCTCAGGGGCGCCAAAGACCACTTTGCCTGAGCCCTTCCACCAACCCCACTCGTCATTGGTGGTGAATGCGGGCATCGTATCGAGGTTGCGCGGCACCCAAAAAAGTACGCAATCGGCCTGATTGAGCGCCTCTTCTTCCCAGCCGACCTGATCGTCGTAGTTGCCTCGCCAGAAGCCGTCTTTGAACTCTGGGACAAACACCACACCATCGAACCCGCGGGCTTCGAGAAGGCGCAACGCCTCGGGTCTCCACGAAGGAGTGTCAGCCGATCGTGGAGTAGGCCCAGCAAGAAAGATCGAAGCCGACATCGAGGAGGGCATCGGCGACTGTGTGTAGACGACTTGCATCGAGCGAAGACTACAACGCTCGGTTCAATCCATCACCAGTCGAGCAAGCCAACGCGTGTGTGCTTCACGAAGGCTCTCTGGGCCGCGCGTGATGTGTTTCGACAACCTGGCAATCGCGCCTCGTTCGCTTTGGCGATGTCGCTCTTGCTCATCGAGGTGCGGCTCGAGACGGTGCTCTTCTTCGATCACGCAATACTCGTGAAGCGCTTGAATCACGCAGGTCGCCAGATCGAAAGAGCTCCACGGCGAAGGTATCCCGACGAGGATCCATCGACCGAGCGCGCGCCCATGCGAGCCAAGCGAATGACAGGGCTCAACCTGTGTTGGGTCGAACGAAGGCTCTATCTCACGAGCTTGATCGAGCAGCGGTCGAAGTGACGCGTGAGCCTCCTCGACCATGGCGCGCACGACACGATCGTAGAGAAGCGAAAAGGGTTTCTGGACAAGCGCGAGATCGGCCCGAAAGATCTCGACGAGCTCGATGGGCAGTTGCTTGAGCGCACGCAAAAGCAGCTCATCGGACACATGCCGAGCCTCGAGCTGAGCAAGCTCGAGAGGAGCAGAAGCAGCGAACGATGCCACCGAGTCGTGCAGCAGCGGAAGGGCATGCAACCAGCGAGAACGCGGAAGACTCGCTCGGTACAGTGAAGAGAGCACACGAGAATCCTCGCGGAAGACCGCGCTCACCTCTGGGCATCGCTCATCGAGCCACGAATGAAGCGCTCGGTCGTACAGGCACGAAGCGTCGTCTACCTCGATGAACGACAAGCCGAGATAGACGAGCTCGTGAAACGGAACCACGCGATCGATCAGCCCTTGAATGCAGCAACAGCGACGCCGACCAGCTTGCCCCAGCCGGGGTACGCCTCCATCTGCACGAGCTTGCGACCCGCATCAGCGAGGTTCTTGTGATCGGGGAACCACAGCGGAGTGGGTTTGATCACGAACGGAGCTCGAACCACAGACTTCTCGGGGAAGTCGAACAAGAACGTATTGTGCACCACACCCGCGCCCGACTGGATATCCGTGGGAGGGTGACCCGGGAAGGCGCCCCACGTGGGCGAGCACAGGCCGTAAATCACGCCCGGCCATACGTTCACACCAATGCCACCATAACGGAGCGAGGCCACAGCCGAATCGAGGCTATCGGCGTAGGCACGCTCGGTGGTTGGGTGAATGAGCAAGCAGCACGACAGCGTGCCCCAGCAATCATCGTTGGCGAAGGCGACTGCGTTCTTCAAGAAGGCGCGCGCATCGTCACCCTCGAGTGACACTTCAGCGATCACACCGCAGAACGCTTCGTTCGTCAGCGCGTATTCGCCCCTCTTTGCGGGCACCTCAGGGAGCAGTGTCCAGGGGACAATCTGCTCGCCTTGCTCGCCGAGAATCTTGGCGTTCTTGTAGTGATCCAAGAACCCCTGAAAGCGATGTTGCGCACCAGGGTAATACGCCTTTCGAGGGGGCGTTCGCGCCAAGGCTGCCGAGACCTTCTCAAGGAATTTCTCGCGCTGTGGCCAGCTCTTCGCCGTGACAATCACCTTGGCCGCGTTGCAGTTGAAGCTGCCGTTCTGAGCCACCATGCCGGCCACGTGACGAGCTTGGTACTCGAGCTCGTCGTCTGTCCATGGGCCTGGGACAATGAGAACGGGCGTTACACAACCAAGCTCGGCAGTGAACGGACGCGAGTTCTTGGGGCGATTCTCCTTCTTTCGCTGCGCTTGCTCGGCTGGGTCAGCACCCCACACGATCGCATCGTAGGTGCGATCAGAGCCGGTCACGTGAAGCGTGTCGATCTGCGGATGCTCGGCGAGGTGAGCGCCAACCTCTGCACCACCGTACACGATGGTGAGGAAGCCTTCTTCGATGAGCGACGAGAAGGCATCTTCGAGACGCGGGCCAACGTGCGCATTGACCGGATTCATCTTCAGAACAACGACCTCGTTCTCGGCGAAGAGCTTGTAGAGCAAGTCCATCGGTGGGATCGACGAGACGTTGCCAGCTCCGAGAACGAGCGAGACCTTTCCCGAGGAGGGAGCTTCACGATAGATCGCGCCTTGTGAAGCGGCCTTGCCGGGTTGAATCCAGACCTCGGCGGTAAAGCCCGTGAACATCGCGCGGTCTTGCAGATTCGTGGGGAAGACCTTGGCGACTTTTTGCCCATCGGGCCGCGTCGAAATCGAGGGTGGAACAGGTCGCCCACCGGCTTCGAGCGCCTGGATCAACAAGCGAATGTTGCGAACCGTGGTCATCGGCCCGGCGAGCCACTCTTCGCCTTCGAGAACGCTACCGGGGGCGATGCCCTTGAGCTTGCAACCACCCTCGACCCAGCGCTCCGACACGCGAACGACACCATCGAGACAGCGGCGAAGCAGCTCGATACGACGAGGCAGATCAACTTTGACCCAAGCGTCTTTGCGCGAGGCCACTCGAGCAACGCGACGATCGACTTCGTCGAGCGGCGTGGGAGGGATGGCGGCAGGAGGCTCGGGAAACGCGGGAGAGGCCATGGTCGCTACGTGCTCCGTCGGTTCGCGTGAGGTCGAGATGTGAGCGAGAGCGACGCGAAACGCGCCACTCACCATCATCACATCGGGGCCGCTGTATACCGCGGATCACGCCTCTCGGCGCACGGAAATCAGAGCGAGCGCAGGCTCAGAACTGGAACACGTTTCGAGGCATCACAGCCGCCTCGAACTTCGCACGCTTGCCTTCGGGAACTTGCCAACCGCGCTCGCGGAAGCCCTCGGCGATCTTGTTTTTGATGCGAACGGATTCTTCAACGAGCGCTTGATCGACAAGTGGCTCGACGACCGCTTCGTTGTTCAGCGAAAGAAGTGTCGTGACCACCTGGAATCGAACGGGCTCACTCACGTCTTCGACGAAAGGCAGCAGGGCTTCGAGTACCTCTGCGGTGTTCTTCCCGTCGAGGGCTTCGATCAACTGAACCTTCGGATCAACGTTGCGTGAGTAATCGGTGTCGAAGTTCTCGAGCAAGGCGAGAACCTCTTCGACATAGGACGCCTCTTCGAGCTGGGCTCGAAGGATTTTCAGCGGCCACGCGAGACTCTCGGCCTTTTCGCAGAACTTGCGAATGGGCTCGAGTGCGGCTTCGCGCGCGTCGACAATCCCTCGGAACGCGAGCTCTTTCTCTTCTTGGTCAACCGTCGATGGATCGACGTAGAAGGTAAAACGCTTGAGAAGCCCGGCGACAGCCTCTGAGGTGCCCACGCGGCAAAGAGCCTCGATAGACTCGATGCGATCGTAGTTCTGCGCAAGCTTGTCGCCGACCACTTTCGTGTGTCGGGCCACGTTCTTGTCTTGCGCAGGAGGGTTACTCTTGGGGCCAGTGGTGCTTGGTGTGGGGTTTTTGGACCCCTTGAAGAAATCGAAGATACCCATGGGGACAACTATCAGCCGGCAGGCGGCGGTCAGGATCGTGAGGGCCGCGAGTGGCGGCGGCAGGGGTCGGCGAAGCGGGCTGCTTTCTAAGCACGATCCAGACCCACTCAAGGGGAAACCGTCACGATTACTCACTCGAGTGGGACAGCGACCAGCCGAACCTCTTTCTCGTGGCGCTCAACCTTGAAACGAACTGGCCTGCCTTGACGCTGTGACGTATCGAGCTCGTTGGCCTTGATACGCTCGACAAAGGCCTGCTCGGTGATGTGGTCGACCTTGTCACCGTTGGCTCGCTTGGCAGCGATGTACTCAGAGAACAGACGAGGGTAGTACACCTCGGCAGGCTCTGATTTGAGGGCGTCTGCATCGACCGACAGAGCTTCCTGGAAGTGCGACGCAGCAGGAGCAACGCTCGGGCGACCTTCGTCGTCGGTGTTGTCTTCTTGAACGTCCATCAGTTGGTTCAGCAAGCTGTTGATACGGTGAGCGAGCCCACCAAACTCAGCATGCTCGATGTTGAAACGACGAGAGCTGTCGCCGCTAATGATGGCGAGCAAGCCCTCTTCGAGCTCAAGGATCGGCCGCGAGTAGTAGGTGTCGAGCAAGAAGCTGGCGATCACCACCAACACAAGGCCCAACCCGGTGGCAGCGAGAATCGGCAGAACCGGGGTGTTGAGGCTCTCGGTGAGCGAGATCGGAGCAAACGCAACCAGCGCCGCGCGGCCCGTGTCACCCACACCGCTCAAGCCAACACCTGCGCTCAAGAAGCCATCAGGAGCCTTCAACGTAAGGGGTCGCTGTGCGCCTGCTGCGCCCTTGACCTCAGCCTTTTGAGCCTGCAACGAGCCGAGCAACGCCGGGGTCACCGACTGCGATTTGGCAATGATCTCGACGTTGTCCGCAGAAACCGTCGCCAGTGAAATGGGGCGACCGCTTGTTCCGTCGCTGATGCGCTGAAGCAAGCCATCATCGAGTGGCGTGGCCATCACCAGACCACCGATGACCCCCTTGTCATTTCGAATCGACGCGAATGCGACGAGCATTTGCTCTCCGCGTGCTTTGTCGACCCAAAGATCAGCACCCGTCGTGCCCTTTGCGAGCGTCTTGACGAGCAGGGGGTGAGCTGCCCCGACATCTTCGAGACGCAACAGACCACTACCGTCGCGACCCACGCCGATCCCCTTGGCGTCGACGAAGAGAATCATCGACGGAGGCGTGTTCTTGAAATCGCTCTTGGCCTGGGTGCTGATGCGATCAGCCTGCGCAGTCGCCTCGCCTCCTCGGGCCTGTGCGTTGTCGCGCAAGAACGGCTCGCGACACTTCGGATCATTGGCCTGCTCGTCAAGCCAACGCTCCATGTTCAGTGCAAAGAGCTGAAACTGTGCTGCGGCCGCAATAGAGGCTCGAGAGCCTTCGGCTCGCGCTTGATCAGGGTTCGCGACGAGATCGCCGACGAGCGCGCGAACCACCACAAAAGAGATGGCTCCGACGATGACGACGATGAGGCTAAAGACCGCGATGAGCTTGCCACGCATGCAGGTGCCCCTCGTTGTTGAGGAAGTAACCGGTGGCGCCCGGCTTGGGAGCACAGGCGTTTGGCGCACCCCCATTGGGCGCGCCCCAGATATGCCGGGTGCCCGGCAATGACAACGGCGACGCTACCACCCGTCGCTCGCCGTGTTCAATAGCGTTGAGATCCGCGGAGCCCTGTTGACCTAACGGAGCAAAACCGGCATGCTTCTGCTCGTTTGCCGGTTTATGCGCCGTCGACGGACAAAACAGTCTGGGGGCGTCTGGGTGGTCAACAATCGAGGAGCAGTCCATGGCGGAAGCGAGCCAAGAAGTGAGCTCAACTGAGTCGTCCGAAGCAGATGCGATGATCGGCCGCGACCTCAACGGAAAGTTCACCATCACCTCACCCATTGCCAAAGGCGGAATGGGTGCTGTTTACCGCGCCAAACAAGCTCCACTCGGGCGAATTTGCGCGGTGAAAGTGTTGATCCCGCGCCCAGAGAACATCGAGCACCTGGGCGAAGGCTTTCATCGGCGGTTCTTCCTCGAGGCAAGCACCGCCGCGAAGCTTACCCACCCCAACACCGTTACGATCTACGACTACGGTAAGACCGACGACGGTGTGTACTTCATGGCGATGGAGTACCTCGAGGGCCGAACGCTCTCGAAAGCCATCAAGACCGATGGCCCCTTCGCCGAAGAGCGAGCCATTCACGTCGCGATGCAGGTGTGCCGCTCACTTCGCGAAGCTCACGCACTTGGCGTGATGCACCGCGATATCAAGCCGGCCAATATCTACTTGGTCGAGCACGGAGACGAGACAGACTTCGTGAAAGTCCTCGACTTCGGTCTCGTGAAAGACGTCGACCCTGATGGCGAAGCCACCGAAGAGCTCACCCAAGCTGGTGTGTTCATGGGGTCGCCGAAGTACATGTCGCCCGAGCAGATCCAGGGCGGAGCCATCGACGCACGCACCGACATCTATTCGCTCGGAATCGTTCTCTTCGAGATGGTCGCAGGGCGCCCCCCGTTCGACAAGAACAGCTCGATCGAGAACCTGATGGCGCACATGAAGACGCCACCGCCGCCGGTGCGCGACATCAACCCAAGCGCGCAGATCAGCCCCGCGTTCGAGGCCCTCATCAACAAGTGCCTCGCCAAGTCGGCCGATGACCGTTTCTTGTCGATGGATGAGCTTCTTCTCGCGCTGAAGAAGGTTCAGTTCGGCGGCCAGACTGGCCAGTTCTTGGCAACGGCAGAGCTTCCCTCAGCCTCAGGGAACTTCGGCTCGGGGCCACAGAACATCAACTCGACCTCAGGCCAGCACATCTTCTTGGCCTCGTCGACAGGCACGCAGTCGCTCAGTGACCCCGCTGCGCAAAACGCAAACAAGGGCTCGAGCAACAAGATTCTGTTTGGTGTGATTGGCCTCGCTGTGGCTGCCGCCGCTGCCTTTGCGGTCGTCAAGTCGTCAACACCCAAGCCTGCCCCAGCCCCTGCTGTGACTGCGCCCGCAAAGGTCGAGCCCGCGCAAACCGCTGCGCCCAAGGTCGAAACGCCTGCCCCCACTGTCGAAGCACCGAAAGAGGTCAAGCTCCGCATCGACTCCGAGCCGACGGGCGCCACGGTCAGGCTCAATGACGACAAGGGCAAAGAGCTTTGCTCCGGAACGCCCTGCGACGTGACCTTCGAGAAGGGCACCACCGAGATGACTGTGGCCATCGTCAAGGCTGGCTACGTCATCGTCACGAAGACCATCAAAGCAACCGACTCGAAGCTGTCTGTCCCGCTCGTCAAGGTAGCCGCGACCCCAGCAGTCGGTGGCGGAGCCAAGTCGAACGGTGGCGGCACTGGATACAAGGGCGATCCATTCGGCGGCGCGCCTCCGCCGTACTGAGCACTCGCGCACTGCCCTGCCCCACCTAACGCCGATTGGCTCTACGTCAGTCGGCGTTTTTCGTTGAGTGCTCGGGTGACTCCCAGCGCATACAGAAGTGGTTTCGATCGCCGCTTTCCAGGCTTGCTCGAGGCGATCATCACGGATGTGGCAATTTGATTCGCTTTGGTCGATGCTTGCGCCGCCGATGGGTGACGATCTGCAAAACGCTGCTGCTGCGAACGGCGGGCCAGAGGAGGTTCAAATCCCCCCTCCAGGCTCAGTTATCGCGGGCAAATATCGCGTCGAGGAGATCATCGCGCGTGGTGGCGTTGGCGTGGTTCTCTCGGCTTGGCACACGATTCTCAACCAGCGTGTGGCCATCAAATTCCTGCTGCCCAATGTCTCGGGAAAGAAGGACGCCGCTGCTCGATTCCTTCGTGAAGCCCGCGCCGCCTCACGCATTCAAAGCGAGCACGTCGTGCGTATCCTCGACATGGGTACCCACGATTCGGGTGCCCCGTTTTTGGTGATGGAATTTCTCGTCGGTACAGACCTGAGTGTGCTGATCCGACGAAGGGGTCGCTCGCGTATCTCGGACGCCGTCGACTACATCATTCAAACGTGTGAAGCGCTCGCTGAAGCCCACGCGTTGGGCATTGTCCACCGTGACTTGAAGCCCGCGAATTTGTTTTTGACCGAGCGTCCAGACGGCAGCCCGTTCATCAAGGTGGTCGACTTCGGCATGTCGAAAGCGCTGCTGCCCGAGGTCATGGGCGGTGCGTCCATCGAGGTGAGTCTCACCGCCACCAGCGTGTCGGTCGGCTCTCCTGCGTACATGTCGCCCGAGCAAGTTCGCTCGGCAAAATACGTCGATTCACGTACCGATGTTTGGTCGCTCGGCGTGATCTTGTTCGAGCTCCTCGCAGGGCGGCCTCCATTCGAGGCCAACAACTTGTTTGGCATCTGCGCGAAGATCACTGCCGACAAACCGCCCATGCTTCGTACGCTTCGAAGTGATGTGAGCGAAGAGCTCGAAGCGATCGTGATGGGCTGCCTCACGAAAGATGTGAACGAGCGCATTCAAAACGTCGCCGAGCTTTCGCAGGCGCTGCTCCCGTTCGCCACCGTAGAGTCAAAGACGGCCGTCGAACGAATCGCTCGTGTGCTTAGCGGGACAAAAACCCGTTCGAGCCGCCCAGTCGAATCGGGCAACGAACCACCCGTTCATATCCCCTCGGCTCCGCGTCAGGTTGCCATTTCGGTCGATGCTTCTTCGGCACTCGAGGACACGACATCAGCCGAGCTCCCGTCGTCGTCGAAGCAGCGCGTTCGAAACAATAGTGTGCCTCCTGCTTCTCCGTCGGGCCGAGCAGGCAATTCGTTGAGCCCTCCTCCTGCTCACAACTCATCACCACCACAACAGCAAGGCGTGTCGCTTCTCACGCTGGGTTTGGCGGTGGTCGCAGCGGTGGCGGTTGCCATCGCCGTCATGCTTGCAATTCGCTGATTTCGGCGCTCGGCATATTCCTTGCGCCAATGCACCTTGCGGATTGCAACATGCGACATAGCTTGCGAGCCGCTCAGGGATACCGGGGCTGGCACTAGCCCCTCGGATCGACTGAAAAACACCTGGTTTGCCGCTTGTAGAGCAGGTGAAGCTCGGTCGCTATTTTCTTCGTCACGACACGTGTCGAGCCACACACGTGCGCCCTGCGCTTCGGCACCGACCCATATCGTCCACCCGAGAGAGTTGAGATCACCATGCGCCCCGATCGCCTCACCACCAAGAGCCAAGAAGCCATCCGAGATGCTCTCGATCGCGCGTCGCGAGCAGGCAACCCTGAGCTACTACCCGAGCACATCTTGTTGGCCGCCATCGAGCAGGCCGACAGGAGTGCGCAACCCATCCTGCAGAAGGCAGGGGCGAACGTTCAGACTTTGCGTTCCGCACTTCAAGCTCGCTTGAAAGAGCTTCCGCAAGTCACCGGCGGTGCCGAGCCAGGTCTCTCTCGTCGAGCCAATACTCTGCTTCAGAAAGCCGAAGACGAGACCAAGGGTTTCAAAGACGATTTTATCTCGGTCGAGCACTTCTTGTTGGCTGCTGCGAAAAACGATCGAGACGCACAAGCCATCTTCGAGCGAGCCGGGCTCACCTACGACAAGTTGCTTGCTGCGCTGCGCGATATTCGCGGAAGCCAGCGAGTGACCGATCGCGATCCGGAAGGGAAATTCCAGGCACTCGACAAGTACACGCGTGATCTCACCGACGCTGCTCGCCGAGGCAAGTCAGACCCTGTCGTCGGCCGAGACGAAGAGATCCGTCGAGTCATTCAGGTGCTCTCGCGACGCACCAAGAACAACCCTGTTCTTATCGGTCAACCTGGTGTTGGTAAGACCGCTATCGTCGAAGGAATCGCTCAGCGCATCGTGAAAGGCGATGTCCCCGAAGGATTGCGTAACAAGCGTCTCGTGTCGCTCGACCTTGCATCGATGGTTGCAGGCTCGAAGTTCCGCGGAGAGTTCGAAGACCGCCTCAAGGCCGTGCTCAAAGAGATCGAAGCCGCTGGCGGTAACATCATTCTCTTTATCGACGAGCTTCACACTCTCGTCGGCGCAGGCGCTGCAGAAGGAGCGATGGACGCGGCGAATATGCTCAAGCCAGCACTCGCTCGCGGAGAGTTGCACTGCATCGGTGCGACCACGCTCGATGAGTACCGCAAGCACATCGAGAAGGATGCGGCCCTCGAACGACGCTTCCAACCAGTGCAGGTGAATGAGCCGACGGTGGAAGACACGATCGCCATCCTGCGCGGTCTCAAGCAACGCTACGAGCTCCATCACGGCATTCGCATCCAAGACGCCGCTGTGATCGCCGCAGCAACCCTATCGAATCGGTACATCTCCGATCGATTTTTGCCCGACAAGGCGATCGACTTGGTCGATGAAGCGGCGTCGAAAATCAAGATGGAGATCGACTCCGTTCCACTCGAGATCGACACGGTCGAGCGCAAGCTGATCCATCTTCGAATCGAGGAGCAAGCGCTCGCTCAAGAGAACGACACGGGTTCGAAAGCTCGTCTGCACGACGTGAAGCGAGAGATTGCAGATCTCAGCAATCAGCGTGATGCGATGAAGTCTCAATGGCTTCACGAGAAAGAGATCCTCGAGAAGGCTCGCGAGCTTCAGAAGAAGATCGACGATCTAAAAACCGAAGAAGAGATCGCTCGACGCAAGGGAGATCTCGGCAAAGCGGCCGAGCTGACGTACGGCAAAATCCCCGAGGCAGAAAAGGCCCTCGAGGCAGCTCGTGCACAGCTCGCTGAAGCTCAAAAGAGCGGCTCGAGCTACCTCAAAGAAGAGGTTCGTGACGAGGATGTCGCTGCCATCGTCTCGAAATGGACGGGTATCCCCGTATCGAAAATGCTTGAAGGTGAAATGCAAAAACTCCTTCGTCTCGAAGAGGGTTTGCATCATCGGGTCGTCGGCCAAGAGCGCGCAGTTGAGGCCGTGGCGAACGCTGTGCGACGTTCGCGCTCAGGGCTCGGTGACGATCGACGACCGATCGGATCGTTCTTGTTCCTGGGGCCAACGGGCGTCGGCAAAACCGAGCTCGCGAAAGCACTCGCGGAGCATCTGTTCAATGACGAGCGCGCGATGGTGCGTATCGACATGAGCGAATACATGGAGAAGCACGCCGTCTCGCGTTTGATCGGCGCGCCTCCCGGTTACGTCGGGTACGACGAAGGCGGTCAGCTCACCGAGCCTGTTCGTCGCCGCCCCTACACCGTCGTTCTCTTTGACGAGGTCGAGAAAGCGCACCCCGACGTCTGGAACACGCTGCTTCAAGTGCTCGAAGATGGCCGCCTCACCGATGGCCAAGGGCGAACGGTCGACTTCAAGAACACCATTCTGATCCTCACATCGAACCTCGGCACCGCGCAAGCCGCGGCGGTCGAAGAGCGTCAGGGGCTCGACCCCGAAGACAAGGCCGAGCTGATCCAGCGCGCTGTCATCGCAGAGGTTCAGAAGTCGTTCCGGCCAGAGTTCATCAACCGACTCGACGAGATGGTGGTGTTCCACCGACTCGATCGAAAGCACCTCGCCTCGATTGTCGATCTACAGCTCGAACGATTCCGCGCACGTCTCGCGCGTCGTGGCCTTGACATCGTGCTCACGAGCAGCGCTCGCGAGCTCTTGGGTGATGCAGGTTGGGATCCACAATACGGAGCCCGTCCGCTGAAGCGAGCGATTCAAAAGCTGCTCGAGGATCCGCTGGCGAAGAAGCTCCTTGGGGGCGAGTTCTCCACCGGAGACGTGATTGAAGCCGACGCCAACGGTACGCAGCTTTCTTTCACGAAGAAGGTGATGAACTGAGACGACCGGCCAAAAGAGCGCCCCTCTCTTGGCCGGTTCTCATTGTCGTTCGCCGCAACGAAACTCACGAAGCGACGAGCCCGCCACGCCCCTTCTCGTCACGACGAAAGCAGAGCGAGTGACGAGACTTGGCAGGCGGGCTCGAACGCGTCGTCAACGGCGACTCCGCCTGCTCCGAGCAACACCTTCACAATCCGCGAGCCTGTCGTGATCCACACAGCGCCGTCAGAGCGGCTCGGTGCCATGTGATGAGAAAGCGCGATCGCAGGCTGAAACCCGCCACCCAACGACAGCGCAATCGCGGGGTGCTCTCCTCCGAAGCGAACTACATAGCCATCGTTCGTGAGCGCGACGAAGCCTTCGGATTGCAACCACCGAACGTCATCAACGCAGGCTGTGTTCGAAACTGGAGCATCAAAGCTCGCAACGACTTTGCCATCCAAACGACGAGCGACGAGTGTTCGGTTCTCGATCGAAACCAATACGAGCTGCCCCGAGTAGAAAGCCAGTCGAGGCGAGCATCCGTCGTTGCCCCAACGCTCGATGGCTCGCTCTTCGAGAGTTGTGATGACCGAGGGCGTCGCTCGAACCCGCCGCACAAGCCAAGGTGAAGCGCCCGTCGAGAGTGTCCAGAGTGTTTCGCCAAGCCCATCGACACTCTCGACGTACGCATCGTCGATCACCGGCCAAGCAGCACCGACGCTGAGTGATGAGCTCGAGACCAACAGGGTTGCGCCAACATCGCGCGCTTCGGCAACTACGAAGTCACCGACCGAGATCAAACGCATCTCGGGCCCTTGTCCATCGAGAGAGGGTTGCTCGACGAGCGTGCCCTGCTCGATAGAGAAATTTCGAACACGCGGAGTTTGCTCGTTAGGCGCGTCGACGACAGCAAGACGAGCTCCAAGCGCATCGACGATCACATCCGTCGCAGCGAGCGATGAGAACGAGACGAGCTTTCCCGAGCTCGCATCCATCACACAGAGCGAGCCGTCATTGGTAGGCCCAACAAGCCAAGAAGACGGCCTGGGAGAAGGTACGGGGAGTTGAATCCGAGAGGGTATCGAGATTTGATTTGTATTCGCTGAGTTTGATGGTGCCTGCGACTGCGGTTCATCACTCGCTTTTTGTGAACGTGATTCTGGTTCAGCAACACCATGCGCACACGCCATAGCAAGCGAGCTGAAGAGCAGAGCGACGATGGCAAAGCGCAGCCGAGACATCACTTGCCCTTCACGCCGTCATCGACGACGAGCACCGCGATCGACGTCGGCTCGCACCCCGCAAAGAAGGTCTCGACCTCAGAGATCGGGTGACCTTGCTCGATCGAAATCTCACGCACGTCTCCGTCGAAAGACACCCAAGCGAGACCACTTTCAGCATCGGCTGCCAGACGATGAACGGGGCCGTCAAGATGGGCCATCGACGACTTGAGCAGCAACGTTTCTGACCCAAGAGCATGGGTGCGGTGAATCGTTGGAGTCGGCCCTGTAAGCGTGAGAACTTCACCACCAGCGCCTGTCGAGATGGCATCCTCAACGCACGCCCCGTCTTCGGTGGTAGATGCGCCGACAGTCAAGCCATCGAGACTGTTCAGCGAGAGCTTGTTGTTCTGTGCCGCGACGGTGAGAACGCCACCGAACGCAGAGACGAGCTTGGCACCGCATGCGCCGCCTCCAATCGACGGAAGCACGACGTCAGCCTTGCTATCGTCATAGAGCGCGCTGGGGGTCGCGAGCGTCGAACGAACGAGCCACTCGTTCGAGAGCTGGTGCAGCGAGAACAAGCGCGTGCCCTCTGCAGAAAATGAGGCGGTCACAGCTTGAGGCTCCATCCAGTATCGCGCCGAGCTGACCCCATCGAGCGAGGCCGACACCAGCATCGGACCATTGAAATAGCTAAGTGAAAGCACTGTGCCTTTTGCGTCGAGCAAACGCCCGAGCGACCCGGGGATGTCGACGGACGAGGTTTTTTCGAGCTCGTCACCACCGAGCTTGAACGCGGTGATCGAAGAGGTTTGGCCACTCGAATCAAGAGCAACCAACTGACCCCCTGCGACCATCACGTCTGAGTAGTTCCCTGCGATCGAAGCGACCTTCTTTCCGCTGCGACCCTCCATCACACACAAGCCACCGTCGCGTTCGACGCCTGCAACCAACACTCGTCGTTCTGCGCTGGGTAGCGTGATCGCTCCAAGATTCAGACCTGATGTTTCTGGGTCGGTCGTCGCACTGCCAGCCGTGCCGCCTTCACCAGCGGCGCCAGCAGACGATCCAGAGCTCCCTGCAGCGCCATGATCGAGCCCCGCATGCTCGGGGGCCTCATCGTCCGCGCAACCCACGAGAGCCGCCGCCGCGACCAGAGATGCTGAGACAAGAGCAAGTGATCGGAAAGAAAAAGAAGAACGGGTGGAAAATCGAGAAAGAGCAGTCGAGTTCATGCTCTCCCTATCGACGCGACGCTCAGCCAGTTGCTTGGATTCGACATCGCCGCGAAGTTTTTGGATTTTCCATGAAATCCATCGAGAAAAATGGGCTTTCTGGAAGCGAACTTCCTTGCCGAATTGAGACGATTCCCATTAAGATGACCCTGTCTCCTTGAGTATCCCCGTCCTGCTCTGCCGCGACGAATCCTGCGACGCTGACGCAGTTGAAAAGGCGTTGAGAGAGGTCGATTCCGGGGTGGTCACACTCCGCAGCGATGAGATCACCGCGTGGCTTGGGCGCCACGAAGCGAGAGTGATTGTCGTGTGTACAGCGAGCGCAGACCGTGGCTTGTACGCACAGCTTCGTCAGACGAGCACTGCCCCCGTGCTTGCGGTGGTCGAATCTGCAGAACAGCACCACGCACTCGATGCGGGGGCGAACGATGTTTTGCCGAAGCCAGTTGATCCACGTCTACTCAAGGCGCGAATGCGCTTCGTTTTGGGTAGCTCTGACCTGCCGCCAACGTCGAGACCCCCTCAGGCCTACGCTGACTTTTTCGAGCGAGCTGCTGACGGCATTCTCGTCGTTGACATTCATGGCAACGTCGTGTTCTCGAACCCACGAGCGCGAGCACTGTTGGGTCGGACAACGTTGCAGCTACACGGGCACTCGTTGCGAGAGCTGCTTCATCCGGGTGATGAAGATCTCGCTCATCAAGTCACGGCCGGTTTTGCAGAAGGGCGATACCCACAAGGCATCGATTTTCGAATCGCATCGTCGACCGGGATGCTGATCGCAAGCGCCAACTTCTCGATGCTTCGAGAAGCAGATTCGATCCTGTTGACCTTTCGCGACGTGACGCAAGAGCGCGCGATGGAGCAAGAGCTACGCAAGACGAAGAGCTTTCTCGAGCGCGTGATCGAGAGCAGCGTCGATGCGATTGTGACTGCCGATCTGCGCGGAAACGTTCTTCTGTTCAACCACGCAGCCGAGCGTTGTTATGGGTATTCGGCAGCAGAGGTGGTCGGGCGAATGAGTGTCGAATCGCTTTATCCGCAAGGGGTCGCGCGTCAGGTGATGCGGTTGATACGAGAGCGGGGCGGTCGGCTCGAGTCATATCGAACCGAGGTACTGACTCGACGAGCAGAGCATGTTCCCGTGTCGATCTCGGCAGGGTTGATCTTCGAAGAGGGTAAGCCTGTAGGCAGTGTCGGTATCTTCACCGACTTGCGCGAACGGCTTCGCATGGAGTCGCGACTTGTTGCGGCGCAAGAAGAGCTAAAGGTGAGAGAAAAGCAGGCGATCGTAGCCGAATTGGCGGGCGCAGCTGCACACGAGCTCAACCAACCTCTGACGAGTGTCATGGGGTATGCCGAGCTGCTTCGACGACGACTCGATGTCGACTCGCCTGCCTACTCGGCGTGTGAGGTGATCGTCAGCGAAGCCGAGCGCATGGCAGAGATCGTCCGCAAGATCGGCAAGATCACGCGGTACGAAACCAAGTCGTACGTCGGGCAAGCGAAGATTCTCGACCTCGACAAAGCGAGCCACGACGATCGCGAAGGTCGATCTGAAACCGAGCCTCCGCCGGATCCACTCGCGCCACCCAGCTCGAGGAGTGGCTCGTGAACGCAGCCAACCGAGAGTCGAGCGACATCATCACCGAAGTTCCGACGTCCGAGGTACGTCTGGCCGAGCACGTGACGTCGCTGCAGTCCGAGGTAGATCTCGTCGTCTCTGACGTGCCGCCCATCGCGACGGCCGACGCGCTTCATTGGGCCGATCGTCTGCTCGAGAGCACGCTTGATGCGACGCTTGACGAAGGGCGAATCACGGCGATCAAACCGTGCTGTGTCGTCTGGCAGATCTGCTCGAGCCTTGCTCGATCGCAGTGCTGCTCGAGTATCCATCACCCGCGATGTTGGTACACCCCACCGGCCCTGCGATCGCGGTCGATGCGGATCGCGCGCCTGATTTCTGAAAGCGCTGACGAGCTTCGCTTTGCGATCGACAACGAGTCGGGAGCAGCCCTCGTGCTCGGGCTAACAGAGGATCGCTCTCTCGATACATCGTCGGCAAGGTGGCTTGCTCAGCGAGTCGCGAAAGTGCTCTCGAGCGTGCTCGACAAAGCCCGCTTGCTGGAAGCAAGCGGCGGCGAGCGAAAGCGTGTCGCTCATCTCGAAGCACAAGTCGCTCAAGCAGAGAAACTCGCGAATCTTGGCGAGCTTGCGGCTGGAGTCGTTCACGAGCTGAATAACCCTCTCACCGCGATCGTTGCGTACTCATCCGCGCTTCAAAAGCGATTCGAAGTTTCGGGGGCTGCCAACGACGTCGAGTCGCTGCGCCGAATCACCGAAGCTGCCGAACGAATTCTGAAATTCTCGCGTGATTTGGTCGCGTACGCACGGCCCTCGAGCGGGATCCGTAGCCCCGTCAATCTGCACGACGTCGTCGATCAAGCGCTGTTGTTCTGTGAGCACGTCTTGAGTCAGCACGACATCCACGTCGAAAAACACTACGACGCAAGGGCCCAGATCGTTCAGGGCGTCAGCGGAGAGCTCACGCAGATCTTCGTGAATCTGCTCACCAACGCCTGCCACGCATCACCGTCGAGAAGCCGGATCATCATCTCGAGTCGGAGCGATGATCATTCGATCGAGATCGCCGTTCGCGACAACGGCGCGGGCATCGACAACGCTCATATCGAACGCGTATTCGAGCCATTTTTCACGACCAAACCAGCAGGAAACGGCACGGGCTTGGGTCTGTCGATCGTTCGAAGCATTGTCGAGCGACACGGTGGTCGTGTGAGCGCTGAAAGCCACGAACGCCGTGGAGCAACATTCCGAGTTCGACTTCCGCTGTTTGGGTAGGCGCTTCGACTCGGCCGGAAGCTCAGCTCGATACGCCTGGGATCTCGCTCGAGCGCGTCACCATCAACACGCTCAAAATAAGCGAGAAACTCTGTAGAACTGACTATTTGGTGAGCTTGATACCCACGACCAACGTGCCGTCACGAGGGCCATCTTTGTACTTCTGGGCAACGATAAAGAAATAATCGTTCACCATCGACGAGACCTCAACAGAGAGCAGATTCTGGCCGTTTGCTCGAGTGATCGAGGTCGCGTATTTGAATCGGTTCTGCGAATTTGGGGCGACTCCGTTCAACCCCAGAGAAAGAGTCGAGCCATCCGGCAAAGCATTTTTCGCGGTTTGGTTTACCGCGAGCGGCACATTGATCTTATTGAGCAGCTTGTACGAATTGTAGATCGACAGCGGTGGTTTCGTGAGCTGCGTGAGGTGCGAGACTTTGGGATCAATTCCAGTGCCGGAATTATTAGCGTGCAACACCAGAACCTCAGCGCCCGTGGGCAACGGAACCGGCGCTGCCGAGCTCGAAGCAGAGGCAGAAGACGGAGGGGCTGAGGCAAGAGGGCCTGCAGACGCTGAAGATGGCGGAGTTGGCTGAGCGAGCGCGAGCTCGGCCAACAGAACCACCGTGGCGCCACCCACGATTGAAGCGATCCATGCGCGACGGGAGCTCATTCTTTAGTCACCCTCGTCGACCCAGACGACCGCGGTACCGGAGCCGTCGACATAAATGACACTGCCCGAGTGATTTGCGCCAAAATCTACCGAATCAACGTGTGCTCCCGACAACGCTGCCGTCGGTTCTTCGTCAGTAGAGGCCGAAGGACTTGGCGCCGTTGGCTCACTCAAAGCCGGGATGCTCGAAATGGGTGAAAACGTGTGTGCGCTGGGGCGATCACGCCACGATGAGGTGCCCCACCAGAGCGTCGAGGCAGCAGCCGCGGCAAGCACAACAAAACCAGCGAAAACGACTGATGGGCGAGAGCGACTCGAAGAGCCACGGCGGACGCGGTTCACATTCGCCGCAACCTCGCGGGTGGGTTGCTTGACAGCCGAGATGGGTACGACCTTCGACGGGGTTGGCTCGCGTTCGATGGCGCTCATCACCGAGTCGCTGATGTCGAACTCGGGCAGGTTGCCCTGGTGCGTGTCGCGAATGACCGCCGACAGACCACCAAGCGAAGCCAGCACATCGCGACCTTCTTGGTTTTGAGTGAGCCAGCGCTCTATCTCTCGACGACGAACGGGGTCTTCGACCTCGCCATCGTAATACTGCATGAGCTCTGACAGGATGGGCGGTTTCACGGGTCTTCTCCAGTCGGATCTTGCTCGGTCGGAAGGGCACCGAACGATTCGGTAAAACAATCGGCAAGAGCACGCTGAAGCTTCTGCCGCGCGTGAAAGAGGCGACTCATGATTGTGCCCTTGGACACTCCCATGGCCACCGCCATCTCGTCATAGGACATCCCGTCGATCTCTCGCATCAGGATGACGCTCCGGTGATAAGGGGGCAGCGCATCGAGCGCTGCTTGAATTCGCCCACCGAGTTGTTTTCGGTGAACCATATCGACGGGATCGGCTCCGTCGATTTTCGAGAGCAACGGAAAGCTGGACTCGTCGACCTGGTCAGCTTTTTCACGAGCCAAATCGAACTCGACCACCTGGCGCCCCGGCTTGCGGAGTGTGTCGATCGCGAGATTCGTGACGATTCGATAAAGCCAGGTGAAGAAGCTCGAACCGCCCTGGAAGGTATCGAGACCTCGATACACCCGAAGAAACGCTTCTTGGACAATCTCGCGTGCATCGTTTTCGTCACGCACCAAGCCGACGGCAATCGAATAGGCTCGGCGTTGATGACGGTCGACAAGCGTACGAAACGCCTTTTTGTCGCCACCTTTTGCCGCCTCGATGAGCCCACGATCTTCTTCTGCCTCCGTCCTTCTTGCTTCGATGTTGGACGCGATTCGAGCCGCGCTATTCACCATGTGAAACGCGGACGCAGGACTTGCGTCAGTCTCGAGCGAGTTTTCGTCGGTTTCGGGTAGTGTGTCCGCTGACGCCCCCCCGACCGTGGCGCCCCGCGCCGGACGGAGACCACTTCAGATACGGGCATGAGCCCGACCCCAAGGACAATGCGTAAGCTGCGGCCACGAACGCGGCCTACGTCCGAAGCAGCTCACGAATTCCTGCCTCCGGTGGCCGCGGCCGATCATCGGGAATGTCGTCTGGAAGAGCTCCGAGGGTCACCTTGAGATCAAAAACGCGCTCGCCCCTCGCAACTTTCACCGTCGCCTGCGCGCCAACCCCCGCAATGCTCGCCTGCCAGCGAAGCGCCTCAGGATCGACGATTTCGACTCCGTTAAAAGCCATGATCACGTCGTCGACGGCGAGCCCAGCCTTGTCGCCTGGCCCGCCGGGTTGAACACCCCGAACCAATGCCCCTTTTCGGTTCGACCTCTTCAACCGCTCAACGTCGTCTTCGGTTACCCCGCCGACGGTGATTCCGATGGCGCTTCGGGTCACCTTGCCGTCTCGAACCAACATCGGAATCAGCGATTTCACCATGTTGATGGGGATCGCAAAGCCGATGTTATTCGCATTCGCTCGGATGGCTGTGTTGATCCCGACAACCTGGCCATGCAGGTTGATCAACGGCCCACCGCTATTGCCTTGGTTGATGGCGGCGTCGGTCTGAAGAAAGTTGAAATAACCCCGCCCCGTCTTGTCGAGGTCGGCCAAATCTTCTCGCGAACGGCCTTTTGCCGAAAGGATCCCTGCGCTCACGGTATGCGACAAACCGAACGGGTTACCGATCGCTACGACCCAATCACCCACGTCGAGTGCATCCGAATCGCCCAGCGGCAACGCAGACAGCCCCGCCACATCGATCTTCAAGACCGCAACGTCAGTTTGTGGGTCTCGCCCCACAATTTTCGCCGGAACACGCCGTTCATCCGCCAGCCGAACGGTCACGTTCGTCGCCTCGGAAATCACATGCTCGTTCGTGATGATGTAACCCTGAGGATCGTACAAAAAGCCGGTCCCCAAACCCTCCATCACCGTTCGGCGCCGACCCGAGCGTCCGCGCTCTTCTTTGATGCTGAACACCGTGACGACCGCAGGATCACACGTCTTCACCAGCGATGAGAACGACATCGGTGCAGTGAGCCCACTCGGCAACACCACACTCGCCGGCGGAGGCGCCACGAACGTGCTCACGGGCGGAGCGCTTGCCACCACGGGAGCACTCGTCACGGGTGGTGTCGCCGTCGCGCTCGCAGCCGGAGACGCCCCCGACGGAGACGAGCTGCAACCAACCAACACCGTGGGAAGTAGCGCCACGCAGGCGGCCACCACAACGCTGCTCTGCACCCGCCCTCGCACCGCTGACTTATCTCTCATGCGCGTTCAGCCTGTTCGCGATGCCTCTTCTAGCCTCTCTCGGAGGTCGAGAAGCACTTGGGTGAGGAGGTGTTCCTCGGGCCCCGTCAGATTGCCGTGTGTTTTCTCTTCAAGCAAGGCAAGGATGTCGAGAGTTTGCCTCGCAAGGGGCAGATTCTTCGAGATCGTGCCGTCTGAATGCGGGGCCTGCCCCAAATCGACCAATGCCGAATCACGCAGGGACGCGACAAAGATCCCGAACGTGATGTGTGAAAGATCTGGGTGCTCGTCAGACGGCGCGCCAGACGAATTGGGCGAGTTGGGCTTGCTCATTTGGGGCGCTCGCTCAGCTCATGCCTCATCTGCTGCGTCGGAGCCTTCCGACGCATCATCGTCGTCTTCGTCGTCTGCCAGCTCGGGCTCAGGAACCCCAGCCAACGCAGGTTGTGGCTCGGACACCAGCTCGCAGCTCTCTGCGACATCGGGCAGTGCGTGCAGATATTTCTCGAGCTCTTTCGGGTCGAGAAGGCCCTTCTTGATGTTGCGCTCACGAACTCGAACATCCGTAAGCCACGGGTTCAACTTGCTGGTGGTCATGACGGCCCCCCATAGCACATCGGAGCCGAGGTTCCCGTAGCGGAGAATTTCGCTCTGCGTCGCGGATCGTAAGACGCTTGCTTTACCATTCGATCCACGGCACGAAGCGCATCCACGCATGGCTTCCGAGCTTGAAAATAGCGACGAAAACAAGTCGCCTGGGGGTGAAGCTGACCCTCGTGTACCGGTATCTGCCCCCGATGCCGAGCCCACCACCGCCGCGCCGAGCACGTCGAGCCCTTCGGCTCAAACTGGCTCGTCTGGCGGGATCTGGCCCTTCTTTCGAGAGCGCTACTTCTCGATGGATCGCAGGCTGCTCGGTCTCTTCAGGATCTACTTCGGCTTTCTTCTGTTGATCGACGTTCTCAGGCGCCTGCCCGACGTAACGTTCTTCTACACGAACGAGGGTATCCTGCCGAACCACTTCGCCCTCTACGCGCCGATGGCGAAGCCGATGTTCTCGATTTACACGGCGTTTTCGACCAAGCCCGAAGTCGTCACGGCCTTCTTGCTGACGGCCTTGGTCTACGTCTTTTACATCGTCGGGTACCGCACGAAGATCACGCAGATCCTCGCAGTGATCCTTGCGTCGAGCCTCAACTCTCGAAACCTATTCGTCGAGAATGGCGGCTGCGTCACCGTCGTCATCGTTGCGGCCTGGACGATGTTCTTGCCGCTCGGAGATCGCTTCAGTGTCGACGCGTTGCTCAAGAGCCTTCGCGCACGTCGAGAGCACAAAGCCTCGGCGCTCAACGATCGTTCGGCGATCACTCCAGACGGCTCGCCGCACATCAGTCTGATCATGCTCGGATTGCTGACGCAGCTCTCGGTGATCTACTTCTTCAACTGCGTTCAAAAGACCGACATTGCTTGGCGCCAAGGCGAGACCATTCACTGGGTGCTCTGGCAAAACCGTATCGCCACGACGCTCTGCTCGCTCGTCCGTATGCACGAGCCATCGTGGCTCTCGCCGCTGCTTTGCTGGGTGACGCTCATCATCGAAGGCGGCGCACCGCTCTTCCTGTTCTTCCCGTTTGGGTATCGGTACATCCGATCGATGCACGTGCTGGCGTTCATTGGCCTGCACGGAAGCATCGCGATGCTCATGACCCTCGGGCCATTTTCGTACGTGATGATCGGGCTGAATTGCCTGATGATCCCGGCCGTCTGGCTCGACGGCGGAGCGCGCTTTCTTCGTAAAGGCAAGACCGCTCGCACCGTTGTGTACGAACCGACCGACCCAGGTCTTCATGCCGTTGCCCGGATTCTCGCCCGCCTCGACACCTTCGAGCTCTTGACGTTCGTGGATCGAAACGACGCAACAGCCACTGAGTCATTGACGGATCAACCCGACGCCGTTTTTGCGACGCTCGATTCGTCTGGAAAGTGGCACACGGGCACCGATGGCATCGTCGACGCGCTTCGCAGCACGCCGATGGGCACCGTGCTCGCCGGGCTCTTCGGTAGCTTTCTCATCAAGCCGTTGCTGCGTGTGGCATTGCTTCGCCGCGCTCACCTGAGCGAGGTCTACACGCTCGAGCCGGGTGTCTCTGAAAGCGAAAGCAAGCGCGCGTTCGATCTGCTGCCTGAGCCTTCTCCGATGATGAAATCGTGGGTTGGCGTTCGGTCGGGTCTTCGCGAAGGAGCCGCTGGCTTCTTCTTCTTTCTGATGCTCTCGCAGATCGCTCACGACAACTGGTGGCTTCGAGGAAAGATCCCCGATGCTCTTCGAAACGGCCCGCCAGCCGCGCTCGCACCACTCGTGCTGTACCCAAGGCTTTTGCAGGGCTGGAGCATGTTTGCTCATGCTCCCCGTGATGACGGTACGGTGGTGGTCGATGCGGTCATGGCCAACGGTCAACACATCGACCCTCTGACGGGCAAAGCCCCCGACCTCGATGCCCCACTGCACGGGCCTTGGTTTCAGAGCCAGCTATTCTGCGACTACTTCCTGAAGATCCACTTCGACGGCAACAAAGGCTATCGCGAGGATTTGAAGAAATACATCCTGAGCTGGCAACGCCTCGAGGGTCGCCCCGCCAACGATCGAATCGTCTCGTTCGATGTGTACTGGGTGAGCTGTGACTCACCGCCGCCAGGGCAAACCGAGCCTCGTAACATCAAGCGCACACTCATCGCCTCGAGCAAGCAATAGGAAAAACTCTCCTCACTGGCACTCGCACAACGACAACGTGAATTTGGCGAAGCACGTATCGTTGATGCTCGATGCTTCCCGTGCTTGCGCTGGCTCGCACGAGGCTCGTAGAGTGCCGATTCGGCGCGAATGAAGATCTGCCCCAAGTGCCAGCTTCGGTTTCCGAACGACAGCAGCGCGTGCTTCATTGACGGCACGGCGTTGCTGCCGATGCGGGACCCCCGAATCGGGACAACCATCGCGGGCAAATACTTCATCGAAGAGGTGCTTGGGAAGGCAATGGCCACGGTGTACCGAGCGAGACACAAGCTCGTCGATCGACCGTGCGCCGTGAAAAAATCATGAGCCCATCGCCTTTGCTCGCGACAAAGTCGTGCGCGAGCGTTTTCGTCGAGAAGCCAAGGCGGCTCAGAAGCTCGCGCACCCGAATATCATCGAGATCTTCGATCACGGCGACACCGAGGACGGCACCTCGTTCATCGTGATGGAGCTGCTCCACGGCGAGCCGCTGTGCGACCTCATCGCGCGTGGCCCCGTGCCGATTGAACGAGCCTTGGGGATCATGGTGCAGATGGCGAGAGCACTCGCTCGCGCACACGACTTCGAGGTCGTTCATCGCGATCTGAAGCCCGACAATATTTTCATAGGCATCGACACCGAGGGTGGAGATCTCGTGAAGCTGCTCGACTTCGGTATCGCGAGGTCGATGCAAGACTCTCGTCTCACCGGTGTGGGCGAAGTGTTCGGCACTCCGCAGTACATGGCTCCCGAGCGCATCACGAGCATCGATGCGGGGCCTCCAGCAGACCTGTATTCACTGGGGATCATCTACTTCGAGATGATGACGGGCACGCTTCCGTTCGATGCTCCCGACATCCCGAGCTTCTTCGTGAAGCACATGAAAGAGGCGCCCCCGAAGCTTCGAACGCGAGCGCCCAATGCGCCCGAAGCACTCGAGGTGTTGATCGATCAACTCTTGGCGAAAGAGGTGAGCAAGCGACCTGTCGACGCTCACCGCGTTCACAACGATCTGATGGCCCTTTGCGGCGCGCTCGGCATCATTCCGCCGTCGGATCCGACCATCGCTCCGCAGAGCCAACGACTGCCCGCACCGACGCTGCCCCCTGCAGCGCTGGATGCGTGGGCACGACGAACCGCGGTGTTCGACGAGATGCTTCGCCAAGCATTCGGAGCGCAACCTCCGCCCGATCTGGTGCAACAGCTCGAGCAGATTCGACAGCTCGTTCGCGCCATTGCCGAGCTTCGAAAGACCAGCATGGTCGAGCAACGCTCACTCGAAGCGCTCGAGGCCAAAGAACGCGATGGTCGCCAGCGATTTGGTTTTGCGATGGACTCCCTCGGTCTCGATGCATCCGCAGCGCGCGACGCAGCCCGTGCCGCACAAGAGACGGCTCGCGAAGTCTCGGCACGAGCCACCGAGATGATCGCCAAGGTCAAACAGGCGCATAAAAACGTGGTGTTCTGGGAGGGTCGCTCAGGCTTCCAGGAGCCCTACCGAGACCTCAGTGAAGCCTATCGCTCGGTGGCGGATCTGATCGACGAATGGCTGACGATTCGAGTTGAAGAGAAGCAAGCGCTGACTCTTCGCGACGAGCGAGAGAAGGCTGTCGTCGATCTCGAATTTCAGGTCAAAGAGCTTCGCTCAGCGATGTCGGTGTTCGAGCACGGCGTCGAAGAAGAGAAGCGCGCTCAAGAACAAAACGTCATCGAGCTCAACCACCGCGCTGAAGCCGCTGAAGCCGAATTGCTGGCGTACGCGACACGTTTCTGCGCTCCGTTGAGGCAACGTCCCGAGCTGTCCGAGCTCTTCCGACAGCTCGAACGCGCCGCATAAGCGCTGGACTAATCAGGTTGCAGGTGCCTTGATTCGGGCGCCGTGCCACCGCGAACTCGCTCCACTCAACCCACGTCGCTGCCCGCTGCAACCCCTGCTCCGAAGGCAGCGACAGCCACTCCTCGCAATGCGCCGATCCAAGCACTTCCGCCCGTTGCAGGGCCGACCGATCGTCGCGAAGCGCTCGAGCTTGCACTGACGAAGGCGATCGCTGGCAACACGACACCACTGTTCACGTTGCTCGCTCGAAATTCAGGGCTCCCTGGGGCGCGGCACAACGAGCCGATGCTCGAAGAGTTTGTCCAAGCAGCTCTTGCACATGGCGCCAAAATCGACGCGCTCTTGAGAACCATGGCGACGCTCGATGCCGACGTGGCCCGAGGCGACACCGAGTACGAGTTTGTCCCGGTGTGTGCAGTCCATGCGATCGGCGCACGAGCCGCCACGGTGGCCCAGGACAGGAAGCAACACGCGAAGATGCTCTCGCTGCTGCACGACCTCGCCGACGATCTGCGCTTTCGCGTCAGAGACGCTGTCGTGTTCGCATTGCTGCGGATTGGGCCTCGCTCAACCACACTTCTCGCAGACCTGGCCGGCTGGACAATCGAGCATTTTTTCCAGGCCTCTGTCGTGATTCGGTTGCTCGCGATCCCAAGCTTTCTCGAGACAGTAAAAGAGTCCACGCAGGCAGTGGCGCGCCTTGATGAAGCGTTCGTGTTGGCTCGAGACGCACCTCGTTCATCCGTTCGCTACCCCGGATACAAAGCGCTGATCGACGCCCTCTCACAAGGGCCCTCGATGCTCTCGACACGCTTTGCAACCCCAGCGTTCGACCTGCTCGAGCGATGGGCTGCGACCACCGAGCCACCCATGCGAGCTGTCGTCGAGAGCAACCTCGCAGCAATGCCCGGCGCGCGTCGCCACGGTGAGGACATCACACGCGTGCGCAAGGCTCTCGAAGCAAGTGCCGCACCTCTGCGCGACCCGACCCACTATGTCGGCCCTACGCGAAAACGAGGCAAAAATCGCTGAGCACGACCAGTTTTTACGAGCGTCGTGTGTGAGCTTAGCGACAACGTTCGCCGAGCTCTTTTTCGCAGATGCCACGGATCACGCGCTGTTGCTCGGTGGTCGCAGCAAACGATTCGACTTTGCAAAACCGACCCGATGCGCTGAGCACCTCAAACGATGCGTTCGAGGTCGATGGCGTCGAGAACGAGATACGAGTCACCTGATCGAGCTTCAACGTCCAGTTGCGGCGTCGAAGAAAGAAGATGCGACGAGCACACGAGACCTCGAGATTCGTGCCTGAAAAAGCCAGCTCGGTCGTACTCACGGCCTCGCGCATTTGCGGCACACAGAACACCGCCGCAATGAGCCCGATGAACAGTGCTGCCACGAGATCTCCCCACGTCTTCGTTGCGCGCTTGCGAACGAACTCGAGCGTCTGCTGAAGCGAGATCAACGACAGCGCGAGCGCAAAGACACCCATGACCGCGAAGTACAGATACCCAACGAACGAGATCGACTCGCGCACGACAAACGACGAGGTATCGGCCGCCGAGATATCGACGGATTTACACGCCCCGAGCAGCAACACCGCCGCTACGAGCCAACCAAGAGAAAGAGCTCGACGCTTCATGTTTCGAGACGTGTCCGCATCGTTATTCAACGTTGACTATCGCCAGCTCAGGGCGACAGTTGAAGCGAATTTCGAGGAGTGAATTTCCGATGCCTCGACTGACGTACATCTTCGAGCCCTTCGCTTCGAACCACCCCTCGACATAGTCGCCTGACCCTGGGGGCAACCACAGCGGTGGTAGAAAGGGCAGACGCGCTTGCCCGCCGTGTGTGTGACCCGCCAACACCAGAGGCACGACCCCAGCGAGTCTCTCGAACAATACAGGCTCGTGAACCAACGCGATCAAGTGAGCTTCTTTCGGCGCCCGATTCGCGAGCCCATCGGTCTTTGGTTGACCCGAAAGCAGATCATCAAGGCCCATCAACCACAGGTCTTCACGGATCGCACCGACCTCGTTCACCAACACGTGCGCCCCCGTCCGTCGCAGCACATCGAAGCGACGGCCGTTCGGGATCCAGCCTTCCCAATTGCCCGGGGTGATCCACACGCCGAGCGGAGCATGCATCTTGGCGATCACCCTCGCCGCATCTTCGAACGAGCCGTCGCCGTGAACCGAATCTCCCGTGATGACGATTGCATCTGGAGCTTCTTGTTCGAGCAACGCAAGTAGTCGCTCTTCTCGGCGCCCGAGCTCTTTCGTGTGGAGGTCGGTGAGGTGCGCAAGCTTGATCGGTTTCTTCAAACCCAAAGTCACGCGATGGTGAGTCGTTTCGATCCACGCGGGCTCGATCGACACCGCGTAGAGCAAAAGAATCACAGGCAAAAAGAACGCTATCTTCAAGCGATGTCGCTCGAACCAAGAAGGGCCCGAGCGCAACGGCACAAGGCTCATTCCGGGTCGCCTTCGTCACCTTGAACATGCTTGAGAACAGCCTCGCGCTCGGCCTCAAGGAAGCGATCGATCATGCCCCGAAAACGAAGATTCGCGATGTAGTGAGCCGAGCGAGTGATGCTGGGAAGAAAGCCCCTCGGCACTTTGTGCGAGCCGCCTGCGCCCGGTTCGAACGTGCTCAAACCACGAGCGATGCACTCATCGATCGAGTGGTAATAACAGACGTGAAAGTGAAGAAAGGGTCGCTCTTCGGTGGCGCCCCAATAGCGCCCGTAGAGCACACCGTTCGTACCGAGCACGTTGAGTGCTCCCGCGATGGGCTGCCCCTTCTCACGCGCAATCACGACCTCGAGCGTGTTCGGCATACGGTCGCGAATCAGCCCAAAAAACTTACGATTCACGTACTGACGAGTCCACGGTTTGAAGCGTTCGACCGAGGATAGGTAGAACACGTTCATTGCATCGAGCGCATCGTCCGTGAGCGTTTCACCTCGATGAGTTGTGGTTTCGATCCCTGACTGGATCACCTCGCGGCGCTCTCGTTTGAGCTGATGACGCCGCTTCGAATTGAAGGTCGCCAAGAAGTCGTCGTAGGTCTTGTACCCTCGATTTTGCCAGTGATTTTGAACACCAAAGCGCATCGAGTACCCAGCCTTCTCGAGCACCTCAACATCACGTTCGAGCGCAAACAGCACATGAGCGCTCGATAGCTCGAGCTTGTCGGCAACCGTACGGATGGCCCCAGCCAACAGCGGCGCGAGCAAGTCTCGACGTTCGTCAGCTCGCACCAACAAGCGCCCCCCGGTCGCTGGCGTGAAAGGCACAGCCACGATCAGCTTGGGGTAATACTCGACGCCGATTCGATCCGCGGCGTTGGCCCATCCGTGATCGAAGACGAACTCTCCCTCGCTGTTCAGCTTGAGATATGCGGGGCAAGCAGCGACGAGCCTATCGCCACGCCACACGGTGATGTGTTGCGAGATCCAGCCGTGCTCGAGGCCCAAGCACCCGGCATCTTCGAGCGAGATCAACCACGCGTGTTTGACGAACGGAGAATCCTCGTCGGTAGAGAGAGCATCCCACGCCGACGCGTCGACCTCGGCGAGTGAAGAGATCGTTCGGATCGTCAGCTCGCCAGGTTCGTTCATTCAGACCTCACCTCAGAATCGGTTCTCGACGTAGACGCTGCGCTTGATTTCATCAAGCCACTGACGGCGGGCTTTTTCGCGACGCTCACCGAACACTTCTTGAGCCACGCGCTCTTGCTCCTCAGAGAGCGACTTCAACGAGCCAGCGTCGCGCTCTGCCACGCGCAGGATCACGAGATCGCCCTTGTAACTGACGGGTGCAGAGACCTCGCCCACATCGAGACCGAACGCTGCCTCATCGAGGATTTGCCCGAGCTCACCTGGCTTGGCGGGGCCGAGATCTCCGCCCTTTCGCTTGGATGGGCCATCATCCGAGTACTTCGCTGCGAGTGCCGCGAAATCACCTGTTTTGGCTTCGAGCGCCACGGCTTCGGCGAGCTTTCGTTTCTCTTCTTTTACTTCGTCGTTCGCATCACCCGGGATGTGAATGACGATCCATTGAAGACGGAAACCGAGACGGCGACGCTCTTCACGTTGAAGTCGTTGATAGCCGATACGCACGTCTTCGGCCGAGATGCGCACGCGAGGGTTCACTCGAAGAGACATCAACTTCTGCTCGAGGATTTGACGGCGCACCTCGTCGCGAAACTCAGCGAGCGAAAAGCCTGAGCGAAGTACCTCTTGGAGCAACTCTTCGACGGTGATCTTTTGAGGCTCAGCGATGTTGCGAATGCCCTTGTCGATCTCGTCGGTGGTGACGGTGATACGAGCGCGATCCGCAGCCACCTGCTCGAGCTTTTCATCGACCATTCGATCGAGCAGCTCGTGAAGCATTTGGCTCTCGAACGCCGCTCGCTGCGGCCCAGCGGGAACCCGCTCGTAAATCTGCACCAACGCAGGTTTGGCGCGAGCACGAAGGTCAGACAGGAAGATCGCCTGCTCACCGATCACCGCGACAACA
Source organism: Polyangiaceae bacterium (assembly GCA_046351315.1). Taxonomy (GTDB): domain Bacteria; phylum Myxococcota_A; class Polyangia; order Polyangiales; family Polyangiaceae; genus JAXLYQ01. Next base: position 2,080 of record JAXLYQ010000026.1, on the reverse strand, counting down.
CGCTCAACAACCGTGGCGCGAGCAGTCGACGCAATCTGCAGAATCGACAGCGCTGCTGCCAAGCCCAAGCCACGCGAAAAAGTCGTTCGAAAACTCAAGGTAAGTCTGCCTAGCATGGTCGAGGGTCAGCGAGAACCTTGTGGAGAAGCCATGGGTTGAGGCTTTCCGGGGGCTTTGGGTCGAGCGCCGGGTTTTCGCTGAACGGGCACGACCTCGGCATTCGATGCGATTTCAACGAGACCAAGCAGCCCTTCGTTGACCTCGGACACGTTCTCTTTTCGAAGTTTTTCGAGCAGCGCTTTCACTGCGCCTTCGCTCTTCTGACGGGCGAGGGTTTGCTTGATTTGAGGCGCTTCGAGCTCGAAGGGGCGCGACACCGACGGGATGGTGCCCCGACGCCACACCACGCCAAAACCCTTCGCTTCTTTCACGGGCTCAGAGACAAGCTCACCGTCTTTGACCTTCTTCGCGGCGGCGAACAGCGCGGGGTCTGCCTTGACCGAACCTTCGTTGGATTGCCCATCGACCTGAAGAAAACCGAGCGCGCCACCACGCTCATTGGTGGTTTTGTCGAGAGAACGTTCGCGGGCGATGTCGTTCCATTTCTTTTCACCCCCCGGGGCCTTGATCTCGTCGATGACCTTCTGCGCTTCTTCGCTGGTCGCGACGAGAATCCGCCAGACTTGAATGCGCTCTGGGGTCTGAAATCGCTCTCGATTCTGGTCGTAGTAACGCTGTGCCTCGGCGTCTGAGATGGCGCCTTCTTCGACCTGTTCTTTGCGCACTGCATGCAGCATCGCAGAGCGTTCAGTATCGAGAATTTTCACACGAACGCCGGGCTCATCAGCGAGCTTTTTGGCCTTGGCCCCTTCGGCAAACAAGACCTCGGGAATCAACACCTTCTCGAGGTAAGCGCGCTTGATCTCAGCGGGCGTCGAACCGAATTGTCGAAGCTGAAATCGCGGGGTGGCCAGGATTCGCCGAGAGAGCTCGGAGGCCATGATTTGGGTTGATCCAACACGAGCAACAACTTGATCTTCAGGCGCCGCATGTGCCGAAAAGACGCAGCCCAGCAGAGCCAATCCGGCTAGCCGAGCTATCCACACACCACGACGAGAACCCACGTTCATCACGGGGCCGACCATAGCGGACGATCGCGAGACGAGCGACCCCGGCGGGTGGAGTCGAAAAAGGCGACCCACCGACCTCGCACACGCACGAAAGCTGTAGTAGCGTCGCGCGTCGTATGCCGGAGTGGACGCAGGCAGCAAAGGTCGGTGTGTTTTCGCTCGTCCTCGTCGGGGCAGCGGGGGGGATCTACGCCTATATCGGCAAAGCTCGTCTGGGGGCGAAAGGCATCACGGTATACGCGACCTTCCGAGACTCGACGGGGCTCGCAAACTTTAGCCGCGTTACGATGGCGGGTATCCCGATCGGCTCGATTTCAGGCATCGGGCTCACCGAACGAGGCAAGGCCCGCGTGCAAATCAAGCTCGACAAGGGCGTGATTTTGCACCGCGATACAACGATCGCGAAGCAAACCGCGACGTTGCTCTCCGAGCCATTTTTGGGGGTGACACCTGGCTCGATCGATCAACCACAGCTCGTGGATGGCGACGAGATCGCGTTCGTGGTCGAGCCTGTCACGACCGATCAAATTTTGTCTGACGTTGCGGCGATCACGAACAACGTCAAACAGATCACCGGCAGTCTCGCCAACAGCATCGGCTCGAAAGAGGGCGAAGCCGAGATGAAGGCGATCTTGAAGAACGTCGAAGCTGCGACGCAAGAGCTCGCGGCCATCTCGCGAGAGAATCGTCAGACGATTCGAAGCACGTTCCAGAACGTCGAAGCCGTCACCGCCGATGTGCGACGTCAGACGCCTCAGGTGCTCGAAAACGTGAAGTCTGCGACGGGCCGCGTCGATCGCATTCTGGCGCAAAACGAGCCTGATCTTCGAAGTACCCTGGCCAATACGCGATCGATCACCGAGAAGGCAGATCGAGCGACGACCTCACTCGAGAGCACGCTGCTACACGTCGATCACATTGCAGATCGAATCGATCGCGGCGAAGGCACC
>JAXLYQ010000025.1:0-65836 GCA_046351315.1 Polyangiaceae bacterium | reverse complement strand
TAGCTCGGCCACCTCATCCAAGAACAGCGTGCCCTTGTGTGCGAGCTGCATATATCCTGGCGTATCTTTGAGTGCGCCGGTGAACGAGCCTCGAACATGCCCAAACAGCTCACTTTCGAGCAACGTGCTTGGCAACGCAGCGCAGTTCAGCGCTCGAAAAGGGCCTTCGTGACGGGGTGACAGATCGTGAATCGCCCTCGCGACAAGCTCTTTGCCGGTGCCCGTTTCGCCGCGCACCAAGACCGTTACGTCTTCGACGGCGACTTTGGTCAAGATGCGGAAGAGCTCGAGCATCCGTGGATCTTGTGTCCACATTCCGCGGAAGAGCGTCGCCCCTTTGGCAGACTCCTCGCTTGTATCGAGCAGCAGGATCCAGCCCAAGAGTCGATCTCTCTCGCGAACCGGCACACTTTTCAGCCGAATCAGTCGAGTCTCTTCTGGGCCCGTTGGGCGAGAAATGGTCGCCTGGATCGGTCGACCCGCCGCAAGCGCCTCGGCCACGGGGCGCTTGGTCGAGTCTCCACAAAGCACTTTGGGGGCTGATGCCCCCAGAGGTACGTCGAAACCGAGAATTTCGCTCGCTGCGGGTGTGGCCAGGCAGATCCGCAAGTCTGCATTCAACACGATTGCCGCTCCTCCGAGCGACTCTACCACCCGCGAAAACAGCGCACTCTCGACCGTCTTTTTGCTCTCCACACCCTCAGCTTCGCCCAGACGAGGTAAGGATCCAAGCGGAACGTTCAGATCATCCCTGCGCATCCGACTTTGGCGAGCCGTCGTCGTTTGTCGCTCGCTTGAGATTGAGCGGGGTACGTAGGTACCGAATACCGTTCTCATGCGTCTCAGGAAGTCGCCCTGCATCAATGTTCACCTGTACGCTCTGGAACAGCAACCTCGGGGCTTGAAGCGTTTTATCGCGGCCATCTCGCATCGCCACGAACTGCTCCGCCGAGGTGTCTTCACGAAGCTGTATGTTCGCCTTTTTTGCTGAGCCAATCGTGGTTTCGTACGCGAGGGGGCGTCCGTTCGGCTGGTAGTCGTGCCCAACAAATACTCGCGTCGCGTCGGGCAACTTGTAGAGCTTCTCGTGAATCGAGTTGAACAATGCCTGAGAGCTTCCCTTCGGAAAGTCGCAGCGACCCGTTCCGTAGTCGTCCATGAACAATGCGTCGCCCGTGAAAATGGCGTCGTCCACCTTGAACGTGACGCATGCGGGTGTGTGCCCAGGCGTGGCGATAATTTCGACCTTCAATGACCCCGCTTCAAGCGTTTCTTGGTCTTTCAAAAGCTTGTCGAATTGGCTCCCGTCAGTTTTGAACGAAGAAGGCAGATCAAACACCTGCTTGAAAACTGCCTGTACATCTCGAATGGCTTCGCCGATTGCCACCTTTGCCCCTAGGCGATTCTTCAAATATTGAGAAGACGAGAGGTGATCGGCATGCGCATGGGTTTCGAGGACCCAGTGTAGCTTGAGCTCGTTTCGCTTGACGAAATCGATCACCTTGTCGGCTGATGTTGTGCTGGTCTGCGAGCCCAGAGGGTCATAGTCGAGCACGGGATCAATCACCACCGCGTCACGGGTGTTTGGATCAAACACCACGAAGGTAAGGGTGTATGTCGCTGGGTCGTAAAACGTTTCGATCTTGTGCGTCATGGTTAGATCCCCTTGGCTGGTTCGGATATCTCGTGTGAGCCTGTCACTTGGCTCGAAGGTTCAATCTTTTTTCGACCGTTTTCGGCCCCGGTTTCTCGTGCGAGGCCACGGTGTGCTGGACCAACATTCCGACCATCATCGTGCCGACGAAATCAATTACTCCACGCGTGCCGGTGCCGGCGCTGACCAACGCGGGCCCAGGACAAACGCCAAGACCCCAGCCCACGCCGAAGAGAGGGCTGCGCCTACCAGCAATTCGCGTCGAGATCGGTGCGCGTCGGGATATAGGACCTCGCGTCGAACCAAGGGGCTGGGCGTCGACGGATCCATCGGTACAACACCGAGTGCACGGCGATCGCGCCCACCGCATGACCAGCGCGAGGCTGGCATCCCAGAGCACCAAAAAAAGTCGAGAAAACCAGCGACCTTTTCTGGTCGTGTCATACCAGCAACGCCAAGTCCGATTCCAAAAAGTACTCCCGACGCCAACGACGAAAGATTTGCTTTCATTGGGCTACCTTCGCGAGCACGGTTCGAACGAGAAACACGGTCAGGGCACCGGTGGCGATAAAGGTCATCGTTGCTGCCACTGAGCGAGGCGACCCACGGCTGATGCCACACACGCCGTGCCCGCTCGTGCAGCCATTTCCCAAACGCGTGCCATACCCCACCAACAAGCCGGCGACTGCGATTTGCCAGGTGGGCAGCTCGGGCGCGGTCGAAAATGCTGCCGGGTACCCGTAGTACAATGCAACGCCTGACAAGAGTAGACCCAGTACAAACCACAGGCGGTACCCGTGGTCGGGGATATTCGGTGTGAAAATTCCACCAAAAATGCCGCTGATTCCAGCGATCTTCCCCTGAGAAATGAGCATCAGTGATGCTGACAAAATAATGAGGCCCCACCAAGTAGAGCAGGCAATGGCGTGGCAAAATCGTGCATGGAGCTTTTTGCGTACCGATTGGGTTTGATTGGGTAAGACTACAGAAACCACGGTATCGAACGGCGAGCCAAGGTTTCAGACCTCGTTGAATATCATCGTGTCGTGTTTGCTGTTCACGCGGACGTGGGGATTGTCGAAGAGGTGACAATCGCCAGCACAATGATTGCGATCAACAGACCCGACATCGCGATGTGTTGAAGTATTCCTGCGGGATTTGCTTCGTGAGCAAGAACGCGCCCATCAGCAACACGAGCCAGCCAAAGGCTTTTCGCAGCGATTCCGGCTTGGCGAATCGAGCCGCCCTGCACGCCAACGAGGCTACCACAGGATGGCACTTGAGACGATTCCCATCAAATCAGTGCAGCTCTGTGTGAGAAATGTGACCAGGAGCAGCAAGTGACTGCATCGCGATCACGAGCAACGATGTCCCCGCAGCCTCGGGCATGGCAGAGCCCACCCACGAGAACGAGCGCAGGCACGACCAAGCCGCCAGCACCCACGAGGCCCGATACCATCCCGACTGAAATCCCCATCGCTGCGGCCATCGTCGGCGGCGCCTCGCGCACGACACCTGTGGGTGATTTTCGGCCTCGCAGCATGCCCACCGAGGTCAGCAACATCATGATGGCGAACCCAAGCAACAGGAGCGTCGAGGGAACGTACGCCGCCAGCTTGCCGCCGAGAAATGCGCCGAGCATCCCGGTAAGAGCCGAACAGCACACCCCACGCGCCATTTCACCTTATTGGCCTTTGCATTGACCGCCACGCCCACCACGCTGGTTGTTCCCACCACAAACAGTGACGAGGCGATGGCCTCCTTCGGGTCGAGGCCAACGACGTACACCAGCATCGGCAACGTCAAGATTGAGCCGCCTCCACCAAGGAGACCCAATGCAACACCGATGAGCAAAGCCAGGACGGCCGCGAGCGCCAGCATGAACGCTCATTGAGCAGGGCGCATGCCAGGGCGAAAAAACCTAAAATTCTAGGCTTTTCGATGTTTCTCTCTCTCGGTGGGTTTCATACCGCTGGCGCACGCGTTTCACTGTGTTGCAGTGGCTAGTCAGTCAGGTTGGCGAGGGCGAATGCTTCGAGCCCACCAATCGCTTCTTCGACGGGTTGCGCACCGCTCACTGCCAGATCGACGGACATCGCCACCATCACGATGTCGGCCTTGCCTGTGAGACGTTTCGCAAGCTCTGCCGCGAGGTTGGCGAACGCAGGGTGTGAGGCCACGGGTTCACCCGGATCGTGCCCTCGAATGGCCTTTGCGATGCTCGCTGCGATCGCTGTCTCTGCCACGCCTTTGGCGATCAAGTCGCGGATTCCACCCCGCAACATCGCCCAGTAAATCCGTTCGGCTCGCTCGCGAGGGTCAGGCGTTTCGAGCACCAACAGGCGCGAGCCAACCGCCATCGCTCGTTCTGCGATCTCGTCCGATTTGTTGCGTTCGAGCGCGCTCGAAAGCACGCGTCGAATGCGAGTGAGTGTGTGCGGTGGGTAGTTGCCCTGGCCCTCTACCAGCTTTTCGAGAAAGCCTGTCATCGCCTCGGCGTGCCCAACAATCACGTCTTCTGGCAAACCCTTCTGCAACGCTGCGGCCGCGCGATTTCCTTCGTTGAGGGCCAGGTTCAGAAGGATATCCAGTCGATCGTCGCCCTCCTTCGTTTCGAGCACGGCGAGCAACACATCGGTCGTTTGACTCTGCAGCTCGATGGCCTCATCGACCTGCTCTCGATCGCTCGAAAGCCTCGCCAGATCGCCCAGCGTGATCGCAACTTCGAAGCTGAGCTTTCCGAGTGCCGCTTCTCGTATCGACAGCACCTCGCTGTACACGCGATGGGCGTCTTCCCATCGATTCGATGCGTGCAACGCCGCCGCCTGGTGATGCAGCACCCGAGCAAGCTGTACGGGCTCGTCGCGCAACGACTCACGCGCGAGGGTTGCGGCGCGCTCGAGCGTCTTCTCGGCGAGCTTCGGTGAAGCGGCGTAGGTCTGCGCGGCTCCCAGTTGGCTGAGCGCCCTTGCCAGAAGCTTGTTGTCCTCGAGCAGCATCGCGCCTGCCACGGCGAGATTCGCTTCCTGGATCGACTCGTCGCCTTCTCCTCGCATCGACCAGCCGAGCGAGCGCGAGATCCATCGCTCCACATCCTCAGCGGAGGGCGCTTGCTCGAGACCCGAGGTCACCAAGATGAAGTCGCGATCCTGCCAGAGCGCGCTGAAATAGTCGTCGCTTCGGGCCTTTGATCGCCATTCATTACTGCGTGCGATGGCCTCTTTGAGGTGGGTCAGAGCTTCGTCTTTTTGTCCGGCTTTGGCGAGCTCACACGCGAGGTTGAAGCGGAGCAGGCCGTTCTCATCCGCATCGCCTGCATTGATCGCCGCTCGATAGTCGCGAATCGCTTCGTCGTGTCGGTTCGAGAAAGTGGCCGCGATCGCTCGCTTTCGAAGTGTGGTGGCGCGTTCCTCTGGCGGAAGCTCGAGTGCGAGCATCGCGTCGCAGATGCGAATCAATCCCGCGTTGTCTTTTTCCGATTCGTACATCCAGCGGTGAGCGCTCAGAATGCTCAGCTCGGTGGGCGGGTCTCGGTCGAGTGCGCGCACGAACGACGACAACTCGGCTTCATGCTCGCTCGGTGCACCACCAACGTGTTTTCGAGCCTCGACATAGGCTTGATCTGCACCCTCGATATCGCCATCGGCCCTTCGTGCGGTGGCAAGCAACATCCACCCATCTACATGGCTAGGGTGTTTGCGAACTTGTTCTTCGAGCGCTGGGCGTGATGCTTTTTGCTGCGCGTTGACGTAGCTCTTTTCGACTCGAACTGCGCACTCGAAGAAGGCCAGATCGCGACGTCGCTGGTCGTCGGTCGTGCGCTCTCGAAGGGTCGCGAGCATTGTCGACATTGGTTCGTCGTCGTCGAGCGTCTTCCACGCGAGAATGATCTCGCGCGTCAGCGAAGGCAGCGACTTGGGTAGCCGCTCCTCGATGCGATCGAGCGTTTCTGCTGACTCGTTGGTTTCCCTGAGCGTGGTCCACACTGCTGCCCACACCCACGCTTCGGCAAGGCGACCGAGACCTTCGAGCGCGAGAGCTCGGGCGCGAATGGGCGGCACTTTGGCCTTTGGGTTTGACGCGAGAACCTTCTCGGCCGCCGACAGTGCTTCATCCCAGCGTTTCGCTGTGACCAGCGATTCGAGTGCTTCGGCGAGCGCCTCTCGCGCCTGCTTGTCTGAGGCATCTCGCGCCCGCTTTTCTGACGCGTCCCGCGTTTTCTTCCAGCTCGCAGCGATCCACGCGAGTGACGGATCTCGTTGCGTCATGCTCTCGACTGCCTCGTCGAGCTCGGGCCAATCGTGCGTGAACACGCTTTCGGCGGCTGCCATACGAACCGCGTGATGGTCAGAACGCATCCACTTCGACAACCCCTGCGCGAGCTCTGATTGCTTCAGCGTTGGCTCGACCCTCAGAAACCGGCCGAGCTCAAGGAATCGCAGCGCGGCTCGTGCCTGAGCTGCTGGCTCGGTCGCAGCCAGATCTCGCTGAATCAGTTGATCGACAGTCTCACATGGAACGAACGACTGAACCTGCGCTGCGATTCGCTCCGGCTCGCTGCTCGCAACGACAAAGAAGGCGAGACCACTCGCTAGATCCGACGAGTACGCAACGCGATCTTCGCCGCGCTCCCAATCAGAGCTTTGCGCGCTACCCGTGAACGGGATGCGAAACGAGATGGTGAAGCCGAGCGATTCGAACGCCTGAGCGACCTCGTTGCGCGAGATGCTTCGTGTCGGGATCAGAATCATTGCCCCTCCTCCTCGTCCTCGAGATCGTCGTCGTTCCAGTCGTTGTCTTCGTCGATGTCGTCCGCGTCGTAGTCGTCCTCGTCGTCGTCTTCGTCGAAGTCGTCACCCTCATCGCCTTCGTCACTCGATGGGTTGGGCTGCAACGTGGTCGCTTCGATCAACCGCTGTCGCAGTGACTCATCCTTGGTTTCGCATTCGAGCTCGTAGAGCAGCGAACGCGCACCGAGATGGTTTGCAAGTGCAAGCGCGGGCTCTCGCAATTCGTCGTCACGGAGCATGTCGCGAAGCATCGCGTACGTCGTTGTTTCGGCAGGCTCGAACAGACAGGTGAGCAGCGCGGTGTACGGCGTGAGCGGCTCGTTTCGCAATGCCGCCAAGCCGTCTGGATACATCGCGCCGCCACGAAGCAACGACGCCAAAAGATCCGCGGGAATCCCCTTCGGAACCGTCGACGCCTCGAACGGAAGCGGCTCGATATTTGGCGCTTCGTCGTATCGAAGCTCGAACACCACGTGATCGAACGGCCCTTGCTCGATGGTCAGGATGCTTCGCGACCAGAGTGTGCGCATCGAGATCGAGGGCCAACGAAGCCCGTGTTCCTCCGCTGCGCGATCTCCCTGTACTCGCAGGGTGATCATCGACTCATGCGACGGGTCTGTCGACCAAGGGTCGTCGAGATTTCCGCTCTTCCAGGTGGCTGCGCCGTCCGTCCACTTTTCGCCGTACGCGATCACTCGTGCGAGCTGTTCGATACTCTCGAGACCAAGCTCTTCGAGTGAGCCGCGCACAACACGAAGGGCGTGTTTGTATCGGTGCGCTGAGCGGAACGGGCGATTGAGGTAGGGATCGAATCGCTCGCTCATCGACTCGGTCGAGATCGACGCGGACGGCCAAAGCTGAGGTGGGAAGCTCAAACCCAATGCGAGCTGCACGCGATCGCTTTCCTGTGGGTCAAACAACACCAATGACGCCTGCTCGATCGTCGTGAGTCGAACGTTTCGGGTGGGCCCTGCGAAGAGTGGAATACTCCTGCGGATTCGCTCGCGACCTTGCTCTTGAAACGAAGCTTCGAATGACACTTCGTCGAACGCGGCGAGCATCGACTGCGAGATCGATGCGCGGTCTTGAGGGTCTATCCATCGATACTCTTCGCTTGCTTCAAGTTGCGCGCGAAGGGTGTCGACAACGGCAGGGAGGGTCATCAAGAGCTCCAATCGTTGAGACAGCGTGAGGTCACAAAAACAAGTTCAGCGATCGCAGCGTACCGCTGGAGAACGGCCAAGCTGCGCCCCGGCGCGATGTGCGTTGCGCTCCCGTCCAAGGTCGGGCGGCAGAGTACACGAACCTCCGTGAGGGGCGAACTGCGTTGAGGATCTCGCGGGCGCTGTGCTTGGTCATTGCGACACCCCAACGTTTCAACAAAGGTGAGCATGGTTTGCCCTCTGCAAGGTATGCGGAGCTCACCGCTCGAACATGGCGACGTTCACTCTCGAAGGTAGGCTTTCTGCGCTTGAACAGGCGTTGCGAATGACGTCGAACGAGGACGCGTTGCGCGCGTTCGACCGGGCACTTTCTAACGCTTCGTCCGAGGAGCTTCGTGCGATCGTCGCGAGGATTGCCGAGCTACCCATCGCAACATCGGCGGTGATCGAGGACGCATGGATTGCCATTCGTCATCGAGTGTCAGGTTTTTCGCAAGAGCGATGGGGCGAGTGGCGGATGCTCGTCGAATCGATCGAGCCAGATGTTCTGTTCACGAGCATCGTGCTGCCCGAGCTTGCCTTGTTGAAGCAACGACATGTTTTGAGCTTGGATGTCATCGGGCTCGGCTCACTTCGGCGGGCAGATCGTTCTCGCGAGCAACACATCGAAGCACTTCGCCACGCACTCGATCACATCGCCGACAGCCCCTACGCCAACTGGAGCCCTGCGCGGCTGATCCTCGAACAGTTGGTGCAACATATTGTCGTCGATGCCGACGTGATCTTCGGGGCCGATTCGTTGATGAGCGGGCTGTCGCCAGACGAGATCGAACGAGATTGGCAGAAGATTCGGAAGCGCATCCCTGCGCTACCCAAAGCCTTGCCAGAAGCGCTTCGCGCGCTCGTCCCAGCGTTGTCGTCACCGGCGATCGAGGTCGAGGGTGTGCATGCTCGATCATCGTTGCAGCGCGCGGCCATTCCTCGATCGTTCGTCACTGGGCCGTTGCCATCGCGTGTGAACAACGTCGACGACTCGCAAGCGATCCCGTCCGAGTTTCTGGTTCGAGAGCTCAACTCGCTTGGCTTGGGCGGTGTCGCCGTCATACCGGTAGCCGAGCCAGCGGACGAAGAGATCGCGCGACGGAATCTACGCGATGTGTCGGGCAAAATCCGATCACTCTGGGAGGGCCTTGTCGAAAACGAATCGGTCTCATTGTGGAACGCGTTCGTCAGCTCGTTCGATGCGAATGTCGGACAGGCGCCACGAGTGCTTCGTCTTGCGACGCTCAACTTTCTCGCGCTCGAGGCGCTTGGCGAGCTCGACCCGACCCAGGGCTTCCCCCCAGAGCTTGCGGGGTACATCGCCGAAGGGGCACTGCTCCAGCGCGCGTTGCTTGGAGCGATCTCGGATCACTCGACGAGGGTGTCGTCTTCCGCCGACGAATCGGTTCCCCCGCGCTCGTCGCACCTCTCGCGCGTGCCGAGCTCGCCCGATTCTTGGTGGCTCGAGGAAGAGCCAAGCATTCGCTCGAAAGTGCCGAGCGACATTCCGCCGATCGATACGGGCTCACCGATCGTGGATCAACACATCGAAGCTCTTTCTGCGCTCAGCACGAAATTGGTCGAGGATCTCGGCGCTCGTTTGCTCGACCTGATGAAGAAGGGCGTTGGCGGTCTGGCTACCCTCTTTCGATGTCCTGATGCGTTGGCTGAGTACCTGGTAGGTACCAACACCGTACTGATCCACGGTGCGATGGTCTCGCTTGCCGCGGCTTCGCTCACGGCTTCGATTGACGTGCGTTGCTCGGCGCAATCGATGAGTGATTCGGTCTCGCGCGTTGCTGAGTGCCACGCGCTTGCACACGCCTTTGTGTTGCAAGCGCATACCTCGTCAACGACGCCACAAGGCGGCGCGATTCACGATGTAGACGCGCACCGCGGAGAGCTGCCAGCAGCACAACCTCAGGAGGCTCCACCACGCATCGATTGGGCTCATGCGCAGCGATCGTTTCACGAGGTGTGGGCGCAAGTGCTGGCGTGGAGGGTGATACAGCGACAAGCGGCATTCGCGCGTGATGGATCGCCCGAAATGCTGGCTCCATTGGTGATGCGACGTTTGGCTGACGCGCAGTCGTACCTGTACCAGGGGTTTGACGCGTTCCCTGAAGAGCGTGAGCGAAATCTTGGTCGATTGCTCACGCTGATGAAATCGCCGCGCTTCTTGGCGAACGTGCAGCCGATCGAAGAAGAGCTTCACGCGGCGATTCTCTCGGCCAAGTCGTTGCCTGTAACAGCGTTCGACGAGCTGATGCGGCTGCCGGCATCTGCAACGGCTGAAGATGCGTACGACCACCTTGCTCGAGCGTTGGCGATTTTGCGGATGAAGCTCACGATGCCAGGTCGCTCGACAAGGCGATTCGTGGGGTTGATTCGTCAGGTGATGCAATGGGCGCCGTTGTCGTGTGGCGGTAGCTTTGCTCTTCACAAAGAGGCTGGCTTCGAGATCCCGCGTGCGAGGGCGCTCTTTGGCGAAACCTATCGCCAAGATCATCCATTGATGGCGCTAGCCGCGCGTACGAACGTGAGGCGATCCAATCCTTCTCCGACCGAAGTTGGCGCATTGCTCTCGCCAGCGAGCCAAGGGGTGCCAGGGTCGGCTACGACGGCGTCGGCTCAATCTCCTGGCGCAGCCATGTCGTCCGAGCCGCACGATCGCGGGAGCTCACCCAAACGATGAGCGAGGTACGATCACGGTGTCCACGTGCAACGAGAGCGATAGAGGTTTGCGCCCTGGCCTTCGCTCACGGTCCAAAAGTCTTTCCCGTCGAACCCAACCGCTTCGCCTTGGACCTCGGGTGGAGCAGGCAATTCGCAGCCCTTCGCAGACAACGCGTCTTCTATTTTCTCTGACTCGGGAATCGGAAAGGCGAGCACATGATCGTACGTGCGCAAAATCACCATGACACCCGTTGTGTCGATATCTCCGCCCGTGAACAGAGGGCTGCCGGTGGGGATTTGCAGCTCGCCTAGCTTGTTTGCCTGAACAACGGTCGTCGCCGTGGCGTCGAGAGGGATCTCGAAGACTGCTGACGGACGGGTCGGCTCTTTGGTGACCACATAGACGGCGCCTGTTTTAGGGTGAACCAGCAACGTCTCGGCGTTGTGTGGGCCGTCTGAGTACTGGAACTTGGTCGCCTTCACCTGGAGGGTTGTGTCTCCTAGCGAATCAGGTTCTTCGAACCAATAAATGGTCGAAAAATCCCGCGCGCCTAGGTTGTCTCCAATATCGGCGACGTATACGCACGACCGAGTTCCGCAGGGGCCTACTGCGATGTCTTCGTAATCGAGGGCCGTCGCGCCACCTAGCTTGATGGTCGCCAGCAAGTCACCAGAACCGTTGATGGCGAATATCCGCGCTGAGTCGCCCGAGTCGTTGTGTACCCAGAAGGTATCGGGATGTACCTTACTTTTCGCGATCCCAGAGCTTTCTTTGAGCTCGCTCGAGGCGAGCTTGCCCATGTCATCGGCATCTTCGCATACAGGGCACGAGGCCACTTGTCGCGGGGTGGCAGAAGACGCGCTGGTGCTTGAGCCTGAGCACGCAGACAATCCAAGCAAGAGCACCGTGAGACAAGAGGGAAGCTGTTTCATCAATCGAGCCCACACACTTTCTGCGGCGTAAAAAGCGTTGTTGTTGGCCCGTTCCCGACTGCTCTGACGACAGCGTCACGATGGGCGAGGGAACGGTACAATTCGCCAAGGGAAGCTATGTGGCGTTCAGCAACCCAAGACCGAGCATACGGCCCACGTTGCGAAATGGGGTAGCAAACTCTTCATCGCGACTCATCGTGAGGCTGCCACAAGGTCAACTACTCGGTGATCTCTTGCCAACCCGTGGCGAGTGCGAGGCTAGCAATGGCCATGTTGTAGTCCATCAGCGCATTCAGGTAATTGTACCGCTGAAGCGCATATTGTTTCGCTGGCTCGACCAGGTCTTTTTCGGCGTATGCGCCCAGATCAAGCCCTTGTGAAACCTTTACCATCCACTGGCGAGCCATTTTGCTGGCCTGCGCATAATTCTCGGAGCGCTTTTTGGCATCGAGCGCCTGTGCATAGGCAGTTTCGATTTCGACGTTCAACCCGCCCAGACCATAACGCACAGTTTCGCGTAGCTCGGCGGCCTTTGCCTCTGCCTGATGTACGCGAGCAAGGCCCGGGAGCACATCCAAGTTCCATTTCATTCCAAAAGCCAACCCATACCGAAAATAGTTGGCGTCATCTCGAACGAACGGGTTGAGTTGGTCAGTAATTTCTGGGGCGCGTGAATAGTTGAGAAAAAGTGTGACCCCGATATCTGGGTACATTTTCGACTTGGCGAGCGCCACCTGAGCCTCTCGAGCGCGAAGACCTGCGCGTGCCATCGCGAGCTCGGGTCGATGCTCGATAGCCGCTCGCTGGTAACTCTCGAGTGAGCCCAGCTCGTGTTTCGGCGCGGTTGCCGTTGGCACATCGAACTCGCCCTCGACACCCGTGAGAAAACGAAGCGAGATCGATGCGATTCGATCGAATTTCTGCGCTTCGGAACGTCGGGCCTCGAGCTCGAGCCGCGTGGTTTTCAACCGATACATATCGATGTCATCCACGGTGACGTCGTTCGAAGCGATTCGTTTTTTCAGTGACTCGATACCCTTGTCGAGTCGACTGGTGGCGTCTTCGAGAAGCGCGAGTGAATCGCGTGCGGTTTGCAGGCCGTGATAGGCCTTTCGCACATCCTGGCGTACAAGGTTTTTCTGCTTTTTTATGTCTGCTTCGCCCACCTGTACCTGGGCTTCTGCTGCGGCCCACGTATTGGTGATTTTTCCAAAGGTCCAGAGAGGAATTGTCCCCGACGCGTTGACTTGCCAGGCCATTCCTAGACTCGAGCTCAGACCAACCTCACGGTCTTGCGTGTAAATCGAGCCACCTCGGAACGTCGGTGCTGGCCCCACGCCGGCGGTCATCGAAAAACCGCTAAACGGTGCGGTGTGCGCTTCGTCGAGTTGCGCGCGGTAATCGTCAACACGAGCGCGTGCAGCGGCAATGTTCGGATGGTTTTTCTCGGCCATCTCGAGACACTCCGCAAGGCTCAACACCCGAGGCGCTTTCGGTGTCGTTGCCTCGTTGCTCGCAGGGGTCGTCGAGGCGGCTGCAGATGGAGCAGGTGCTGTCGATGCTGGGGCAGCAGGCGCCGCTGACGACGCGGGCATCGACGACGGCTGGGGCTGTGGTTGTGCGCTTGCACGGCCGGCCGAGCCAAGTGCGACCACGAGCAACACGACCGGGCTGACGAAGCTAATTACGCGGCGGAGCGACATCGAAGCGCCGACGGTAGCGCTTCGATCGCGTTGGGGCGAGAGCGCTCGTCACCGCATGAAGCCCGCCGCGTTTCGGGCTCTCCATTTCGTGGAAAATGGACGCGCCACTTCAGAAATGCCCGCTGAAACCTGCGCCCATGATGCCTGGGCCAATCCACGGCGCCGCGGACATATCCGGCTCTAGCTTCGGTGGCGGCTGCGGCGCGGCGGGGGTCTCTCGGGTTCGGATCGTCACGGGAGCGGACGATGCGTTCGGCATGTCAAAGAGCATCATCATCGCGCCGCCAAGCATCAGGGCAGCGCCTGCTCCGTAGCCAACGAACGCAGCGGTTCGGTAGTCGTTACGCTGTTGGCGATAGCGGTCGTAATCCTCGAGTCGCGAAGCCGGGATGTTCTCGACGGAGCGTTGATCGAGCACCTTTTGTGCTTGGGACTCTTTATGAAGCGAGAGCGCGGTGAACACTCCGCCCGCAAGCAGCGCCGCCGCGCCGGTGGTGACAACACCCACCGCTGCATATCGCTGGGTGGACGGAGTCAGCCACACACGCATCGTCCGGCTCTCGCCTCGTACCACCTCGATCTCTTCGGCATGCCCCACTTTGCCGTTCTTCAGCACGGCGATCAGGTGTCGGCCTGCCGTGAGCTCGAGCGGTGCAGGCAGCGGTGCAACCCCTTGAGGGCGTCCGTCGACGACGATCTGTGAGCCCGAAGGCACCTCCATCGTGATGAGCGCGGGTTGCTCTTTCAATGGGATATCGAGGGCGTATGCACCCTTGTCTGGTGCGACGATTTCGCGCTTCTCGGGAAAGTACCCAGGAGCCGACACGACCACCGCGTGCTTACCTCCCTTGAGCTCACCGACGAAAGGTTGCTCGGTGGCCGCTGCTCCGTCGACAGCCACCATCGCCCCGGGGGTAGGCGACGTGATCATCACCTGCGGCGCTTCGGGGGCTTTGGGGGTCGCGACGATGGGAGGAGCGTTCTTTCCCAAGACCTTCTCGGCGAGAGGCTCGAGTTCACCCAGCGCTTGCACCGCGTCTGCGCGGCGACCGCCCTTTTCGACTTGGGCGACGTATTTCTTGTAGTTCTCGATCGCGTCTCGCAGGGTCTGTGGCGAGCGATCCACGAAATACTGTCGACGTTGCGCCTGGGCGAGCGAGAACAAGATCGCAGGTCGTGGCGCAAGCGCGTATGCCGCGTCGAACGCTTGAATGGCAGCGCTGAACTTGCCGACGTTGAAGGCTTGTGCGCCCGCGTTGAACAGCGTCTTTGCCTGCTCGACGTCGTCCGCACTTGCGGGGGCTGCAGTCAGCACCGACGCGCTCACGAGGGTTGCAAGCACGATGGCGGTCGTTCGGCGCGAAGCGCGGGCCACGAGGCCGTTGAGTGGACGGAGAGTGCGGCGCGAAGAGATAGTGGAGTGGTTCATCGTAAGCCTCACTTCAGCGTCGGAATTCCAAGGTAGACCTGCATTTCTCGGCGTGTTCCCACCACGAGATCTTGCACGCCGTCGCCGCTCACATCGGCGGCAATGACCGAGTCTCCGCCAGCGACGTTGGTGATGCTAGCCGTCTCGAACACTCGGGGTGCGCTTGCCTCGGTCGTGCTCGTCGAAGCAGCTCGCTCGGTGACCCAGACAATCTCTGGGCGTTGGTCTGCATCGAGCAACGCGATGGCGAACGCTCGAATCGCTCCCGTCGCAGGAGGGTTGGTGGTGTCTGTCGTTGCTGCGCCGTCGGCGGGCGCTGGTGCACCGTTGGTCGTCGGGGTCGATGAGGTCGACGTCCACGTTGCGATCGTGGTCGCCGACGCAGACGAGAACTTTCCGGAACCATCGTTCCACAATACGAGCAATGCCGAGTCGTTCGATGAGGGAGAGATCGCAAGCACGACCAGATCACGGTGACCGTCGGCGTCGATATCTGCGACCTGTACATCCGAGCCTGTGGCTGCGCGGAACGCCAGCGAATCGAGGACCAACGGCTCGTCGAGCTTGATGGTAGGTGTCGCGCCGCCGCTCGACCGACCGATGACGATGGCTGGGCTTTTAGTGCGTGACGCTCCTTGCCCTGAGTACGACGACGTGAGCAACACAACTTCGTCGATGCCGTCACCATCGACGTCGCCCGCCGACAGGAATGCCGAGAGTGAGCCCTGCTCGTTGTCACCGTTCTGTGGGGCGATTCCGATCGTCGAGGGGAGCGCGTCGGAGTACGTGCTCGAGGTGAGCTCTGCCGACTGATCCGATGGGATCGCCCAGAAGCGAAATGAGGTCGAGGTTAGATTCGCGTTCGAAGCGAGCTCGTCGAAAGCAAGGGCGACGACATCGGGGTGAGTATCATCCGTGAAGTTGCCCACTGCGATGCCGATCGGGTCGCCCGTCAGTGTTTGAAGCGAGCCACCGGTGCCCTCGCCGAGCAATCCGAACGACGCGAGAGGTTGTCGATCGCCAGAGCCAAACAGCACTGCGATAGAGTTCGATTTGCCGTCTTCGGATGCCGACACGATGCCCGTTTCAAAGGCCGTATCGAGGCCTGAGAACTGAGCGTTCATAATCTGGAGCACCGAAGGAAAATTTCCGTTTCGGATGGGAGTCTCGGGACCGCCGTCTGACTTGCCAAAGGCAATCGCGATCGCATCTCGATCTTCACTGTCGATCGTCACGCGTTCCGAAAAGACGATGTCTTGAATCAGGTCGCCATCGACATCTCCAATGCTCAGGTGACCGACGGGGCCTTCGGTGGTCACCTGAACTTGCGTAAACAGACCCGTTGGCGTGCCGTTGTAGTAATCGAGATCGAGCTCGGTCGAAGAGCCCGCGATGATGTCGGGGTACGCATCGCCGTTGAGTTTATCGATTCTGGCCGTGGTCCAAACTCCTGAGAGCTTGTACGCGACCGTCACCGCAAGCAGTCTCACTTCCTGTGCGGTGAGGCTCTTGATCGCGGTGTAGGCGATCTGATTGTCGAATACGACGAGCTTGGTGTTGTCGAAGGCCGTGCCAGCAAACCCGCCGTCGTAGATGGCGAGCGGGAGGGTCGCGTTCAACGGCGGACCACCCCCATTGATGTTGTTCTCGGATTCGACTTGAACCGGTGTCACGCCGATCGGTGCGTTGGCCAAAGGCGTGACATGGAACCCTCCTGCTCCGTCTCCGAAGCCCACGTAGACACCGTTGGCTCCACCGATCACCACGTCGATGTTGTCGTCCGCATCGACGTGCGTAGCGATCAATCCGGTTGCGATCGTGTCGTTGACGCCTTTGAGACTGATCGAGCCGACCGGTTGTGGGGGCACCCCTTGTGTCGTGCTCGAGGTGTTCGGTTTGACGAACAACCCTTCGGCGTTGCAGAGCTGGTAAATCAGAGCTTCGGTAGCGCCTTTGAATGCGAGCAGAAGCTCATCACAAGGTGAGCTCGTCGTGATGACGTTCGCAGCAACGGGCTCACCGGCGAGGTTCTCAGGCGTATCGGGAAGCACGCCGATGATCTCTTGTGTGCCCTCCGAGCTCGCGGGCGCGATGACGTTCGTAGACGTGTTCGACGTAGGGTCAACGTACTGCGCGACCGTGACGATGTTTTGCCCGAACAACGTGCCGTTTTGCTGACCGCTCGTGGTCTTCGCGTACCCACTAAATTCTCTCAGTCGAGCTTTCGAGTGGGTCGGCAACGGAAACGCCGAATACGCCTGAGGTGCGAGCGTGCGATCGGATTGCCCTAGCAGAACATTCACGCCGTTGTTGCCGCCCTGAATGGCCAGGGTCGAGAACGACAGATCCGCCACGCCGTCATCGCTCAAGTCTCTCGTGTTTGCCGACATCACCGTCGCGGTGATCGAGAGGGTCGCATCCACCTGCCCCGACGCGTCGAGGTAGTACAAGCGAGGCGAGCTCTGACCAAGGCCATTCACCTTGGTCTCCGCGAGAATGTCCGCGCGGCCATCGCCATCGAAATCGCCGCTGAGCAACTTCTCGGCACCGCCTTCGATGGTGGTTCCCGTTGACTCGAATGATCCCGTTGGGGCTCGACACACCGAGTCGGTGCCACAGCCGTAACCGGTGGGGCACGTGCTCGTGACGCCGCTCGCCGACGTCGAGCAATCAAGCCGACACGGGAACGACTCGCTTGCCCCGCGACAGCGTGTGCTTCCGACGTCGTGTGAGTCGCAGTCCTCGCCCGCTTCGACGATTCCGTTTCCGCAGATGCCCGCTGCAACGTCGGGCAAGTTGGCGCACCCGATGACGGACGGCGCCAGCAGAAGCACCCACCCCAACAACTGTTTCGACAACACTGACGCCCGCTTCAACCGGTTATCGTCTCGCATCAGAATGGGTTCTCGAGCTCCTTGTTGGTGCCGGTCCGTTTGCCACCAGCGGTGCTCGTCGCCGCGGCTTTCGGGTCTTTGACCAGCGTTACCTGCAGCGAAGCATTCACCGCAGGTGTCACTTCGACAGTCTTGGAAACAAAGCCAGCAGATCTCACCGACAAGGTGAGCTTCTCGGTGCCTCGTGGCAGATTGATCGGGCCGGGGGCGACTCCGATTTTCGCATCGCCCAAGAACACCTCTGCGCCTGGTGGAGTCGTCTCGAGCGTCAGTGCGATCGTTGCCTCGTTTGGTGCTGTCGTGGCCGAGGCGGCGACCGTTGCCGTGCCAGCCGTCGGGTTGGTCGTCGCCGAGGTAACAGGTGTAGAAACCGTGGCCGTCACGGCTGCGGTGGCCGCCGTACCTGTGCTTCCGGAGCCCTTCAGCGCAACTGCTGTGATCCCGAGGCCGCCCACCACAATCAGCGCGACAAGCGGCAGCACCCACGGCGGGCGTTTCGACGAAGAGTCAAACACCGCTTGGTTGGCCACGGGCGCGCCCGTGTTCACCATTGTCCGCGCCTGTGAGATCGCGTGACGCTCTTCGGGTGACCGCACGCTGTCGATCGCCACACTCGCGGGCGGAGAGGGCGGTTGTGCAGGCGTCATGTTGAGGTGCGAGAGCGTCGCGCCGCCCGGTACGGTGTACCCAGCTTGCTGCGCTGCCGCGGCCAGCTCGTCAACGGCGGCGCTCAACGACGCAGGGCGTTTCGACGGGTCTTTTTGCAACATGTGCAGCACCGGGCCGTCGAGCTCGGGGCGTAGCGTGTCGAGCACCGTCGACATCGGCGGTGGCGGCTGAACCACGTGCGCCATCATCAAGTCCATGGCGCTCTCGGCATCGAACAACATCGAGCCGGTGAGCATGCGATGCACCATCACGCCAAACGAATAGATATCCGTGCGCTTGTCGACGTTCACGCCGCGACACTGCTCTGGAGACATGTAGTACGGCGTGCCCATCGGCGTGCCGGTTCGCGTTTTGTGCTGTGACTCGGTGCTGTTCGTGAGCAGCTTCGCAATGCCGAAATCAAGCAACTTTGGAGTGAATCCGCCGTCCTCGTCGCGAACCAAAAAAATGTTCTCTGGTTTGAGATCTCGATGTGCGATCCCTGCTGCGTGAGCCGCATCGATGGCCTTCGCGATCGCACGAAGAATGGGGATCGCATCGCTCACCGGCATGCGATGAACCTTCTCGAGATACGAGTCGAGCGGTTTGCCCTCGAGTAGCTCCATCACGTAGTAGTGGCGGCCGTCTTCGAGTGAGCCGAAGTCGAAAATGTCGATGATGTTCTTGTGCCTGATCTGGTTGACGGCTCGCGCCTCGGCGACGAATCGCGACACCATTTCAGGGTTCGACGAACACTGTCGGTTCAGCACTTTGACCGCAGCGTTTTTGCCGATCATCGGGTGGATGGCGGCGTACACGGTGCCGAACCCTCCTTCGCCCAACTTGTGCTGAATTTGGTAGCCACCGGCCATGTAGCCCGGTTGAAGGTCGACCTCCCCGACGCTCCCGGAGCCGCTGTCGTACCGCCCACCTACCTGCGTTGGGTCCGTCACCATATGCAGGCAGGATAACGTAGCCCGTTTTCCGAGTCGATAAGCGTACGCACCGCGACTCGTTGGTCGATAGCAGGTAGCCCGGTGCGCCATTTCATTCGCTCGGCGGGTAGAGGCAGGTCTGAACACTTCGTTAAGCCTTAGATCCTTGACGTCTCCGTTCGAGCGTGGTGAGAGCACCCGACCATGCGTCGCCTCGTTTTCACGTTGCTGATGGTCGCACCCATATTCGGCGTCGCGTCACGCGCCGAAGCAGCCGAGAGCGGCGATCGTGCCGAGGCCGAACGATTGGTGGCTGAGCTTACGAGCCAGACCGACGCCGCTGAGGTCGCAAAGAACGAGCTCAACCAGGCAAAGCGCGCGCTCGAACGAGCCAAGGGCGCCCGTGACGCGAAAGACACGTTGCATGGCGAGCAACTCGAGAAGCTCGCCCGCGTGTGGGCCGAAACTGCGCGCGACTCGGTTCGAGCGTCGCGCACCGAAGCCGAGGCAAGCGCGATCCAGACGCAATCGTCCGACGGCAAGGCGAAGCTGGCTCGTGACCGCGTGTTGCTCGAAGAGACGATTTCAAGGCGCGGACGCGCTGATGTCGAGCTCAAGCGCGTCGAAAAAGAAGCCGCAGAGCGACAGCGTGAGCCCCTCGATCGCGAGGGAAAAAAGAAGAAGCCTGCGCCGAAAACCAAGGCCGACACGAAGACCGAGACCAAGCCGTCCAAGGGTGAGCCGAGTAAACCCGGAGTTGCTCCGACACCGCCCGCGCAAGGCACTCCAGGAAAGAAACCATGATGCTCTCTCGTTCGTGCCTCGGCTCCTTTGCGTTTGGTCTCGTCGCAGTTGCGGCGCTGCAGGGCTGCACGGCTCATGTGCGACCCGCCACGTTGGATCAAGCTAAGGCCGCAGCGGAAACCCCAAAGTCTCACGACGCTTCTGAGCTCGCCCCCGCTTCTTTTGCCGAGGCCGAGGCACTCCGAACCTCTGCCGAGAAAGCATTCGCAGATGGCGACACTGCGTCGGCAGCGATCCTCGCCGAGACCGCCATTGCTGCGTATGAGCGGGCCTTTGCGCAGGCTCGAATCGTGCGC
Organism: Polyangiaceae bacterium; assembly: GCA_046351315.1. Classification (GTDB taxonomy): domain Bacteria; phylum Myxococcota_A; class Polyangia; order Polyangiales; family Polyangiaceae; genus JAXLYQ01. The sequence goes on along the minus strand of JAXLYQ010000025.1, from coordinate 45,869 downwards.
GCCGAAAAGGCTCGTGACGAGGCTCGCGCGGGCCTCGATGCTGTCACCACCGATCTCTCGAAGCTCGAGCAGGAGCAAGCGCGTGTGAACGCGGAGCTTCGAGATCTCGAGACGCGAATCAAGGTCGTTCTCGATGCTCAGCCTTTGTACGCCATCTCGGCTGCAAACGACCCCGCTCGCGAGAAGGCACGCTTCGAGGCCGCCCGCGCGTTGTCGACCGAGGCTCACTTGCTGTGTGTTGCAGCTCGGCTTCTCTCGGTCGAAGCCGAGGGGCTCGCGGATGCTGAAAAGTCGGTCACCCATCTCGAGCACGAGCTCGGTGATTCCAACGCAAAAAACGCCCCGATCGACTCGGCTCTTCGTGCTCGTGCGGCGTGTCTCAAGGCCCTCACCGTCGCTCGTCGAAACGCTCGCGCCGGTGCGCCGATTTCGGACCAAGCCGACGCGTTGCTCTCTGAGGTTTCGAAGTCGAGTGCGTTCGACCCGATTCGAGATGACCGTGGCGTTGTCGTGTCGATTCCCGCGCCGTTCTCGGGTGAAAACGCGACGAAAGATGCCGAGACCCGACTGAGCACGCTCGGCAAGATCGCCGCAGCCCACAAAGGCATGCCGCTCGTTGCCGTGGTTCACGCAGCCGACGAGCCCAAGCCGGGCACGCCGTCCGATCGCGACAACAAGCGAGGCGAAGCCATCAAGCAGATCTTGCTTCGCGAAGGGGCGACCAAGGTCGAGGTCGTGCTCGCTGGTGCGTCGCGCCCCATCATCGACGTGAAGGTGCCGCAAGACCGCATTCGCAACGAGCGCCTCGAGGTCGTATTCGTCTCGAAGTAATCCGTTGAATTCGCGCACGAGCGTCGCCAGTGCCTCGACCGACGAAAGCGGCACGGCGTTGTAGATCGACGCTCGCATTCCGCCGACAGAGCGATGGCCTTTGAGCCCAACCATGTCGCGCTTCTTGGCCTCCTTCAGGAACGCCTCTTCGCGTGCCTCGGAACCCATTCGCCACACCACGTTCATCGTCGATCGAAACTCACGCGCTACGGGTAGCTGGTAGAGGTCGGCACGAGCGTCGAGTGCTTCGTAGAGCGTGCGAGCTTTCTTCTCGTTCACGTCCGCAATCGCGCGAACGCCGCCTTGGTCTTTGAGCCAACGCAGGACATTGCGCGCCAGGTACACCGAGAGCGTCGGCACTGTGTTGTAAAGCGAGTTGTTCGCCGCGTGGGTCGAGAAGCGAAAGAACTTCGGGATGTCCTTGCGACCGCTCTCGAGAAACGTCTTCCGCGCGATCACGATCACGATGCCAGATGGCCCAACGTTTTTTGTGCGCCGGCGTAGATGAAGTCAGATTTCGAGACATCGATCTCGCGACCCAAAAAGTCGCTCGACATGTCACATACGACGGGCACTCCCGAAGGTACATCGGGTGGTGTCGCGCCAAGTTGCACTCCGTGAACGGTCTCGTTCGACGTGTAGTGGAAGTACGCCGCGGCGGCCGGTACCACACACTCGCCAGAGGCTGGGCCACGCGTGTAGGTGCCCTGATCGAGCGTCGAGCAGCACACGTTCACTTGCCCGACGATTTTGGCCTCTTCGACGGCTTTCTCACCCCACACCCCCGTCACCAAAAACGCGGCGGACTTTCCGGGGTGCAAGAAGTTCATCGGGATCGTGGCGAACTGCTGGCTCGCGCCGCCCTGAACGAAGAGCACTTGATGCGTGTCAGGAATGCTCAAGAGGTCGGTGAGCAGCGAGATCGCTTCATTGTGAACCGCCTCGTATTCCTTTCCGCGGTGGCTCATCTCCATGATGGACATCCCCGAACCAGCGAAATCGACGAGCTCACGCTGAGCTAGCTCGAGAGCGGGGAGGGGGAGTGCCGCGGGGCCTGCGCTGAAGTTGTGGGCGCGATGGAGCGTCATGGTTCGCGCGATATACCGCGGAACGGTCGAAACGTGTCTCTGTGATGGTCGTGCACGGTCGATGCTGTCACGCGTCGGCCGATGTACTAAGACGCCGACCGATGTCACAGCCTCCCTTTTTCGCACCAGGCATCTTCCAAGATCAGGTCGCCCTCGTCACTGGCGGTGGTTCGGGCATCGGCCTCGACGCCGCCCGTCAGATGGGTCAGCTCGGCGCAAAGATTGCGATTGTGGGTCGCACCCCCGAGAAGCTCGAGGCAGGCAAGGCCTCGCTCGAAGCCGACGGCATCGAGGTGCTTACCCACCCTTGCGACATACGAGATGCAGAGGCAGTCGGCGCCATGGTCGATGCGGTCATGTCGCGGTTCAAACGAATCGATGTGCTGATCAACAACGCGGGCGGGCAGTTCCCTTCGCCGGCTGAAATGCTTTCGCCACGAGGTTGGGAGGCCGTCATTCGCAACAACCTCAACGGCACGTTCTTCGTCACCTCTGCGGTGGCTCAAAAAGCGATGATCCCGGCGCACCGCGGTCGAATCGTCAACGTGATCGCAAACGTGTTTCGAGGCTTTCCGGGCATGGCTCATACGGGCGCTGCACGCGCGGGTGTCGAGAACATGACCAAGTCACTCGCGGTCGAATGGGCTCGCCACGGCATTGGCGTGAACGCCGTAGCTCCAGGAACGATCCGCTCGAGTGGCACCAATCAGTATGGCGAAGAGCTTCTCGAGATCGCTCGTCGCGCCACCCCGATGAAACGTTTGGGCACGCCCGAAGAAACCGCGCGTGTCATCGTGTTTTTGGCTTCTCACTTCAACTCGTACGTAACCGGCAGCACGTACTACATCGACGGTGGAGCCTCTCTTTGGGGCGACATTTGGCAGATCGAGGACGCGCCCGCTGCTGGGCCATCCTGACATGAGCGATTCGCAACACGATCCGGCGGACGGAAAGCCTCCTTGGCCTGTCCCCGCCGGCGATACTTCAACCAAACCAAACGGGGACACGGGCGACAGCAGCGCTCCTTCCGGCGTGCCTGCGCGATCCGAATCGACACCGCCTGCGCAAGGAGCCGAGGCGCCCGCGAAAGCGGCGCGTGCGCCTGCCTTGGCACCCGGACACCCCGTCGCTGCCGGGTTGCCGAAGAAGCCGATTCTCGAGACCATCCAGGATCACTTTCGGGAGTATTTCCTCGCGGAGCCGCCCAGCTTCTGGGTCGCGATGGTGCCGCTGCTTGCGCTGTCGGCGCTGCTGTTCACTCGGCATCCGCAGACCAGCTACATTTTCGACGAGCAAGAAGCGCTACTTGCGAACCCATACGTGAACGGAAAGGGCGACAAGATCCTTCCGTGGATCGACGCCTTCAAACGTGACTTTTGGGGCCTTCCCGCCGAGCGAAGCGTGAGGTCGTACCGTCCGATCCCTGACTTGATCTGGCGAGTGCTTTGGCACCTGTCCACGAGCCCGTGGCTTCACCACTGGTTCAACGTGTTGCTGCACGCGGCGAACGGTGCGTGCCTGGTTGTGTTTATCCACATGCTCACCAAGCGCCGCGGATTGTCGTGGATGGCGGGCGCAGTGTTCGTTGGTTGTGCGGTGCTCACCGAAGCTGTCGCTGGCGTCGTTGGCATTGCTGACGTGCTCGGCGGGCTTGGTGCGCTGCTCGCGTTGCTTGCGTTGACGTTGCCGCTTCACACGATGCCATTCGCCGTGTTCGCTGCGGTGTTGTTCGGGCTGTACTCCAAAGAGCGCGCTGGTGTGTGTGCCGTTGGTTCCCTTTGCGGCGCTATTGCTCGCGCCGGTGACCCATCCTGAGCGGCCGCTACGTGTGGTGCGGACGCTGCTCGCGGCCATCGGTGCGGTGGCTGCCTTCGTGCTGTACGTCGAGTTGAGAAAGAAGTTCTTTCCTGCACCGATCGACACGTCGTTGGTGACAGAGCTCGCTCCCGATGCGCCCTGGTATTCGAAGGCGCATCACGCGTTCATGGAGTGGTTCCATCAGCCGGTGCTTCCGAAAGATCCGCTGAACAATCCACTCGCCAAGGCGGATACGCCTCATCGCATTGGCGGTGCGCTTCGTGTCTACTGGCGTGGTCTCACGCAGATCGTGGTGCCCAAGACGCTTTCTGGAGACTACTCGTTCCCGCAAGAGCCGATCCCTGAAACGGTGTGGTTTCCCGAGAGCATCTTGGGCGCTGCGATGATGGTGTTGCCGCCACTCGCGTCGTTGGCGATCTGGGTGCGTTCGCTGTTCGTCGAAGATCGCGAGCGGAGTGTTGCTCAGCGACGAGGTGACGTGTTCGAGCTGTCCCCCGCCGAGGTGTGTTGGTTGCTCGTGGGTGTGGGGCTCACGTGGATCGTGGTGAGCTACTTCCCGCATTCGAACATCCCCGCGGTGCTGCCCACCGTCCGCGCAGAACGCTTCTGGTACTTCCCCGCGATCGGTTCGTCGCTTGTGTTGGCGATCGCCTTCGTCGGGTTGTTTCACTCGACGCGACACATTCAAGATGGGTCGATCGCCGTCGGGTTGTTCACGCTATTTTTCACCTTCCAATGCGGCAAGGCGTATCAGCACAGCACGCACTATCGCGACGACCTGACGTTCTGGAGCGCTACACGCGATGCCGTGCCGAACAGCGCGAAAGCTCACTTGAACTACTCGGTCATGTGGGGCGCGCGTGGTCGGCTGGACATTCGTCGTGATGCGAACGGACGCGCTCTCGAGCTCGCTCCGACGTGGCCCATGGCGCACGTGTACATGGGCGACACGATCTGCCGCATGCACAAACCCGAGGAAGCCTGGCCCTACTACGAGAGCGGTTTCAAGCTCGCCGATAACGACCCCAACCTGCTCTCGCTTGGGCTTCAGTGTATGTGGGATGAGCAAGTGATCGACGAAGAAGGTGAAACGGTACGATCGTTCAAGATCCACGAGGCTGAGCTCACGAAGATGTGCGACGAGCGCCCCGGCACCTGGTTGAACTACCTCGTGCGCGACATGTCGATCAACGGCGAGACGAACAACGGCGTCGACCCCAAGTACCGCCCTCGCGGATACAACGAAGGGCCGAAAGAGTTAGAACCGAGGACGGTTTGAGCGAGTGGGCTGGATGCTTCCCTAGGACAGCGGAGTGAGCTTCCAGCCAAAGGCGGGCGCTGCGAGCACGATGCTCTCGGGAAGTATTTCGTGGAGCATGTACCCCAAACCCCACACGCCGAGGAGTGGCAAAAACGGGTCGCTGATCGAGCGCAGCGAGAAGCCTGACGAGGTCTTGCGCCCTGCCTTCGCAAGGTACTCGAACAAGTGATGCGAGAACACATCATCGCCCGCGAGCTGAGCGAACGAACGGTGGACAGTCGTCGCCTCGTGAAGCTCTTGCATCGCGGTGACGCCACTGTGGTACGCGCGCTCATCGGGGAGCGGGGTCCAAGATGTTCCGACAATGCGTCGGACGGGTACGCTGACGGATGAGCGAAGCTCGAGTGTTAGCCTCGAGAGCAATTCGTTGCCGAGCACGTCACCGCGCTTTTTCATCTCGACGAGCGTTGCGTGAGTTTTGTCGAGCGTCGTGAAGCGGCGACTCGTTCGCTCCGAGGGCGCTCGGCCAACGTCTGTCCACGTGATGACGTGCGGCGATGGAGAGATCCAGGTGGATAGACGATCGGCCAGATCACGCGCGAGCTCTTCCGCCGCACACACGCCGCGAACATCTGATGCGAGAATGATGCATTGATCGAGAGAGCGAGGTGTTCGCGAAACGCGACCTCGTGAATCGACGAACTGACGGTTTGGATCGTCCACCCACGAAAGTGGGATCAAGTGATGCGTGGCGAGAGACTCCCATGCCTCGGCTGGGTCGGTGTGACCGCGAAGGTCGAGCAAGCGATCGAGCGGGGGGCGCTTGTGCTCGGTGTATTCGCGCTCGAAAAACGTGATGACGGTCTCTTCGCTCACCCGAGCGACACAAGCGAATACGGGGATCATGTTCTCGCGTACGGGACGCATCAGCGACGCTCCGATCGAGCTCGCGTCGATCGCTGATGTGTGCTCGACCACCGGCCTGCCAATCGGCATCGGTCAGTCGTCTTTGCCCGCTGCGCCGACGAACCCGTCTTGTTTGGGCTCGGCGAACAGAACATTGAACGTGGTCAACGAGCCGTAACAACCTGTGATGTACTGCTGAAGCGAGACTTTCTCTTCGTCGGTGAGCGTGGGGTGCGCATTGATTTTTTGTTCGAGCACCCTGAGCTTGTCGCGGATCGCGATGATCTTTTTGAACAACGATTCGATAGGGATCCGCTTCTCGGCGAGACCTTCTTTTGCTGGCTTGAGCACAAGCTCTCCGCCCTGCCATCGTTTGCCAAGATCGGCTTCCGACAAGCCGAGCTCTTCGCGGAGGACTTCTGCCAACACTGCGCGGAACGTTTCGATGTCCATGTCGAGATCTATCTCTTCGGGCAGGGAGAGCTGGGCGTTTGTCGAGGGAGCGGTTGCACTGCTCGACGGTGACGGAGAGCGTGTGGACGAGCGCTTTTTTACGGGAGGCGGAGGCGCATTGCGATTGCGGTAGATGGCGCACGTATGCGTTGGCAACACGGGAAACTGCCGCATCTCTTTTGCACACAGACCTGACATCCCGTGTGCCGGGTGATGGCCTGTGGGCACGTAAGCGACGCAACTGTCGCAGCATCCGTCGATGGGCTCACTCATCGCAGCTCAACCCGTCGATGAGGTAAGCGGTGAACCGAACGAGCATGCGCCGAGAGTAGCAGCGTGCAGATCTCATGGAGCTGAATTTGGTGTTCTCGCGGTGCGCAGGCGTAGGTGCGCGATGACATACGGTGTGGGTTGAAGCAGGCTCACCGAGCGAGTAACGAATGGCCGATTGGAGCCACGACCTGACGTGACGCGTTGGCTATTCGCAAGCGTGCTCGTGATGACAGCGGGGTGTGGTGTGTCGTTTCGTCCATTCTCGCCAGGCATGCCGGTTCGATCGCCCTCAGAGCTTACGAATCTCGACCCCCAACTCGAGTCACTTCGTTGTGCGCCGCCCACGTGTTTTCGGGGTGAAACGCCCGTGCTTTATGAAGGGCGATCGATCGACGGTTGGCCCTTCAACGACACTGTGGTGCGCGGGCATCCCGAACGTGAGCCCGATGCCTCATTCGCGAGGTCCGCGGACGCGTTTGTTCTTTCCTCGGTTGAAGCTCCGTTCTGTTCGACGTTGGACCCTGTGGAGAAGAGGCAGTGGGCATCTCGCGCCTGGTGCTCTGCACTGCAGACTTCGGTCGTGCGATCTCTTCGTCGATGGGGCGCACAGGCCTTCGCAGAACGCGAGCTCACGGCCGATCGCGGGTGGGCGATTCGTGTGTTGTCCATCGAGACGCAAAAGGTTTCCGGCGACAAGGGCGGACGCGTTCGTTTTCGATCGACGGTGGCTCTCACAAGCCCATCGAGATCGTTTCCGAGCAAGACGACGCTCGAGGGGGAAGCCGCATCGGTTGACCTTCTGGGTCAGGCGCTCAGCGATCGTATTGCGTCGTGGATCTCGTCGCTTGCCGACACTCAACTCATACGAACGCCGCCTGATGATCTTGCGAACACGCGGGCGGGGGCGGCCTCGCTCCCGATGGTTGGCGATGCTTCGAAAACACCCGAACCGAACACGTCGAAAAAGACGATCGCTATGCCAGCCGTGATGGTGCTCGAGCGAGGGAGCGCGGACGGTGAATGGCTCACGCGATTGTTTGTCGAAAGCGAGACGGGCCTGCTGATTCGCAAAGAGGTCGATCGAGCGACCGCGGCGCTACCCGCGGGTGAGTGGTTGCTTGCCCGCGTATCGGTCGAGGGTGCGCAACTCGATGACAAGGCGTATGAGCACGTCGCTTTGGCGCTCTCTTCCCGTTACGATGTGGCTCGACTCGACGATGCACGGCGTGTGCATTTTTTTGGTGTGCGAAAAGCGAACAACAACACTGGTTTCGGCGTGCCATCGCGATGACACCCTCGCTGAATGCAGTGTACGAAGAGCTGATCCGCCTCGCGGCCTCGTCGACGTTGTCTGCATCGGCGATCGAGTTGCGAAAGCAGTTCACCAAACGAACCGGAGCGATTCCTGACGAGCACCCTTCTGCGAGCGCGAGGGTCGCAGCAAGTTGGGAGGACGCATTGGTCGCAGGCGGACTTGCCTCGAAGCTGCTCGACGCATTCGATGACACGGCCGAGCGTGCGATGGCTCAGGTGATCTCGCGAGCACAACGCGGCGTCTTCGAGCTCGATGTGTCGACGGACCCTGTGATGGTTCGCGACCTGTGGTCGGGGGGCGAGTTTTTGCTTCTCAAACGCGATGATGTGGCGCGCTCTGCACCTTCGTTTGCTGACGCTGAAAGCTCGGTGTTCGTTGGGCGCTTGGTGGGCTCGGATGAAGGCTGTGCGGTGCTTCCCGGGATGATCTGGCTGCCAAGTGAGTCGTTGCCATTGTTGATGGAGCTTCGTGCCGCAGCTCTGAGCAAGGGCTTGTCGCTCGACGGGTTCGCTGACGCGCTTCTGAAGATGGATGCTCAAGTACAAACCTTGGCCCGCGTGAAGGTGCGTTACGCGTTTCGAGTCGAAGCGCTTTGACAAGCGATGTGGTAGGCACGCGCGTCGCGCTCGGGTGCTGAGCGTGAATCACGATAGCCATGCCTCCTCCGTCCTTTCAGACTCGATTGGTCTCCTCGACGTTGATTGCCCCTGCGGTACGCGAGCTGGTGTTCGAGAAGCTCGACGGTCCGCTGAAGTTCGCGCCGGGCCAGTGGCTCAACATGCACTTGCCAGGGCCGAAAGAAGGCACCGAGATCACCCGCGCCTATTCGATTGCATCATGCCCAGATGGCACGCCTCGGTTTGCGTTGGCCGTGACAAAGGTCGAGAACGGTCCGGGTTCCACGGCGCTCCATGCTTTGCAACCCGGTGTCGAGGTGAGAGCGACAGGGCCGCAAGGTTTTTTCACACGCGACGCTGATGTGGGGCACCCGTCGTTGTTCGTGGCAACGGGCACCGGGCTGACTCCGCTTCGCAGCATGATTCACGCCGCGTTGCGTGAAGGTGCGACCGAGCCGCTGGTGCTGCTTCTTGGTGTACGACACGGCGAAGATCGACTCTACGCCGATGAGCTTGCTGAGCTCGAGGCAAAGCATCCAGGTTTCAAAGCGCACTTCACGCTGTCTCGCCCTTCGCCTGAATGGAAGGGTCGCACGGGGTACGTGCAGACCCACGTCGATGAGCTCTGGAAGGGGTTGGTCGACGCAGGGCGCGGCGCTCCTCACGTGTACATCTGTGGTCTCGAGCGCATGGTGAAAGCGGTGCGCGACAAGCTTCGTAAAGAACACACCGTGCCGCGCGATCGAGTGCACTCGGAGCGATACGATTGAAGATCGGTTTTCTGGGGTTGCCCCTGGCCGCGTTGCTTCTCGAGCACGATGGGCACGACCTCGTGTTCGTCGGCTTGAGCCGAACCGATACGGTCGGGCTCCATCGCGCCCAATCGCACTTCGGTGATCGGCTGTTGATCAAACCGGATGCGAGTGCATCGACACTGATCGATCGCGCTCGCGAGGCGGGGGCTGAGCTGTTGGTGAGCTGGTTCTGGACCTCGCTCATCCCACTCCCTCTCGTGAACGCGTTTCCGCGCGGCGGTATCGGCTCTCATCCGTCGTTGCTTCCGAGGCACCGTGGCCCTGACCCGTATTTTTGGGCCATCGAGCGTGGGGATGCGGTGACCGGCGTGTCGGTGCATCGCATCGCGGCCGAGTACGACACAGGGGCAGTGCTCGAGCAGCGAACGATCGAGATCAATCCGTCATGGAATGCCTGGGAGCTTGCCCGTGCACTCGATCGTCCGTCGCTTGCAGCGCTTCGGAGCGTGGTTCGGCGGCTGGCTTCGGGCGAGGAGATCCGCGAGGTCGAGCAGGACGAATCGTTGGCCACACAAGCTCCGCAGCCGGATGAGTCATTGATCGCGCTGCACTTCGATGCCCCCACCGACGCGGTGTTGCGTCGAGTGCGAGCGTTGGCCCCAGCCCCTGGCGCTTATTTTCAGCTTGGTGAGAGCGATGCTGTGGTGATCGAAGCGGCGAAGGCGGAAAGATTCCCGAAGGCGTTGCTACCGGGTGAAGCTGCTGTTGTGGACGGCGACGTTGTGGTGCGAACCGCGGATGGAGCCATTTCGTTGATTGAGGTCGAGCTCGACGGAGAGCCGATCGACCAGGCCGAGTTGGCTTCGGTCGTTCGATCGCTGCGCGGTTAGCGCGACCCATGTTAGGGTGATTTTTGGAGGCAAGGAGGCCTATGTCCGATCCGATTTCAACCGCAAAGACCGCTCGAGAGTCGCTGGCGAGGGCATTGAACGCGCTTCAGTCCGATCCCTCGGTTCCGCCGGCGGTTCAGGCTGTCGCAGAGCCAGTAGCCAAAGCGATGGGCTCGTTGCACGCCATCGAGCGTTCGGCTCCCGACGCGAATCTTTCGACGGCAGGCGCAGCGCGCGATCACGTTCGAGCGGCGCTGTCGATGCTGCAAACGCAAGATGCGTCGCATCCGGCGGTAGCGGCGGCTACCGAGGCGGTAGCGGGTTCGTTGGGCCTCGTCTTCACGCTCGCGAAGCTAGCTGAGACCCAAGCGGTGGCGCCCACCACGGCCCAGCCCCAGATGGCAGCGCCCGTTCAGCCCGCGCCGTATTCGCAGCCCGTTCAATCGGCTCCGGCGCCTGTGCCCCAAGCCGCTGCGGCCCCTTGGCAGCAGCCCGCTGCACCTGCTCCCGCACCGTGGCAACAGGCGCAGCAGGCACCCGTCTCTGCCCCGGTGGCTCCAGCAGCGGGCGTCAACCCGTACGCGCAGCCGCAAGCTCCGCAAGTTCCTCAGTATCAGCCCGCTCCGGCAGCTCCGGTCGCACAACCTGTCGCTCAGCCTGCTCCTGTTGCTGCGCCGGCTCCGTACGTCGCTCCGCAACAGTACGCGGTGCCTCAACAAGCAGCGCCTGCACCGGCTCCTGCTCACGTGCCTGCTCCAGCACCAGCGCCTGTGGCCGCGGCCCCCGCGCCTGCTCCAGCTCCCGCACCTGCTCCCGCGTTCGACGATGGTCTACCTCCGGTGGGGCCTTCGATGATCCGCATCGAGGCGTCGTTGGGCACCGCGAGCGACAGCAACTTCTACAAGGGGTTGTCGGGCAACGACGTCATCGAGCACGGCGGATTGTTCATCGCCACGTTCAAGCAGATCCCGAAGCGGGGCACCGAGGTCTCCGTTCACGTGACGTTGCCCGGTGCCTACGAGTTCGATGCAGTGGCGGTCGTCGCATGGACTCGCGAGCGCACCGAATCTGCCGTGCCGGGGTTCGGCGTTCGTTTTACGAAGATCACCCCCGACGCTCGACAGCTCGTTTATCGATACGTTCGTCTGCGTGAGCCGCTCTTCTACGACGATCTCTGAGCGGCGTATTTTCGTCGTTGCTGGCGAGGCATCGGGGGATCGTCTCGCCGCGCATGTGCTTCGCGACGCCAACGTTGCCGCGTTCGGAATGGGCGGTGACGCGCTTCGAGGCGCGGGCGCTGATATTCGAGTCGACCTGCGTGCGCTCTCGTCCATGGGCGTTCTCGACGTGGTGCCAAACCTCTTGAAGCTCGCGCGTGCTGTGTCGGTGCTCGGGAGCTCGGTTCAATCACGTCGACCCGATCGCGCATTGCTCGTCGACTATACGGAGCTCAACGCTCGCGTCGGTCGATGGCTCCGACAGAAGGGGGTGCCTGTCGTGTGGTTGGTCGCTCCACAAGTCTGGGCCTGGCGTCCTCATCGAATCACAGCGCTCGCTCGTTCGATGGACCACCTCGGCGCGCTCTTCTCGTTCGAGATCGAACGCTGGCGAAGTGCTGGGGTCGATGCTCGATGGGTAGGCCACCCTGCCGTTGAAGACGCGATCGCAGCACGATGCGCCAGCCCCGATGCTTCACTGTTTCATCGCCTCTCCTTGAGTCTTTCCGGTGGAGTCGTTGCGTTGGCGCTTCTTCCCGGAAGCCGACGCTCTGAGGTGCTTCGGCATCTGCCGATCATGCTCGAGTCTGCCGCGAGCGTGAGTCGTCATGACCGTATTCACCCCGTCGTGTTGTTGGCACATTCACTCGAGCCAACGACCCGTCAGTGGGCGGTTGAGCAGAGTGAGCGAATGGGTGCATCGGTGGTCGATGTACACGGACAGCAAGGTCTCGCTGGGCCGCTGCGTTTGCTCCGTGACCTCGGCGCGCGTGCGGCGTTGTGTACCTCGGGAACCGCAACCCTCGAGTGCGCGCTCGCAGGTGTTTCGCCCGTGATTCTGTATCGCACCGACCCCCTCACGGCATCGATCGGCAGAGCCCTTCTCAACGTCGACGCCATCGGATTGCCGAACGTCGTCTTGGGTCGTCGAGTGTTCACCGAGTTGCTCCAAGACCATGTGGCGGTGCACGAAATAGAGAAGGCGTTGGGCAATGCGTTCAAGCGATCAGACTCCCGAGATTCGATCGCGTCCGAGCTCCAACACTGCCTTACGCCCAACGACGGGATGACCTTCGCTGAGCGTGTGCAAGCGATGTTGCTCTCGTGATGCGTGTCGAGTGGCGGTCGCCCCAACGGCTGCTCGCACTGCTCACTGCGGTGCTTGTGTTGCCCAAGCTGGTTGGCGCCTTTTCGCTCGGGTTTGGCGATTCCGAGGCGCTCTATGCGACGTACGCAATCGACCTCGCACCCGGCTATCTCGACCATCCTGGCGCGGTGGGTTTGCTCGCCCGAGTCATCGCGCTGGCAACGTCGTCGCCTATCCCGAGCCCTCTCGTTGCTCACGTAGTCACCACGCTTCTGTCGGCCGCGGTTCCCTGGGTCGGCGTCGCCGCGGCTCGCGCATCGGGCGCATCACCTACGCGTTCGTATGTCACGGGGTTGGGCCTCATTGCCGCACCCGAAATTGCGATCGGTCTGTTCGGCCTCACGCCCGATCTGCCTCTGTCGTTTTGTTGGCTCGCAACGTTGGCGTTCGCGTCGAAAGCTCTGACCACGCACGACCGCGCGCGCGTCGGGTTTGCTGTGCTTGCCGGTGCGTTCGCCGCCGGAGCTGTATGGAGCAAAGCCTCGGGCGGCTTGCTCGTGCTCGCGCTTTTCGCGGCGGTGTTGAGACCGCCGAGCGATACGCGAGACCATAAGGAGATCCATCATCGACGCGGGGTGATGTTGCTCGCAGTCGTCGTTGCTCTCGTGTTGATTGCGCCGCTCGTGGCGTTCGAGATGGGCAATGGCTGGCCGATGCTCACCCACCGACTTGTCTCGACGCAGAGTCGATCAGGGGTGTCGCTTCGCAACCTTGGGGCATTTATCGGAGGGCAACTTGCCTACGTTTCACCGCCGCTCTTGATCGCAGCGGTGCTCGGTGGGTGGCGACTGTTGTCACGTTCTCCTCGCTCGGCCCAACGACACTGGCTTGCGATCGTCACCGCTATTTCGGCGCTTGCATTGGGTGCGCTTTGCTTGTGGTCGCGCGTGGCCGAGCCTCACTGGTTTGCACCGGTTTGGCTCTGCGTTGCGATCGATGCGTCACTCGTCGAATCACCTTCAGAGGCAGGCGCTGAACCGTCGTCTGCGCCTCGATGGGTGCGAGCGTCGGCATTGCCCGTTGGGCTCGCGATGTCGCTTCTGGTGCAGCTCTACACACTCACCGATCTCTTCCCTGCAGCCCTCGGCGGAACTCGCTGGTACCAAGGAAAATACGACCTCGCGAACGACATGAAGTCTTGGGTGCAGGCGACCGCGCTGCTTCAATCCCACCACGCGCAACACGTCGAGCGATGGGTCGTCACACCGCACTGGACCGTCGCTGCGCAAGCCCAGGTGGTGCTCGGCGAAACCGCGCTGGTCACCACCCGACCCGCGAACCCGCAGCACGCGTCGGTGCTCGATGATTTTCGAAAGCGTGAACGTGAGATCACCACCCGCGACAACGGCGTGCTGACCCGAGCATCGAGAGGCGACGCGCGGGTCATGGTGGTGTGGGACGATCGCTTCGAGCGGCCGAGCACGTCAGCTCAGTGCTCCTCACACGAAGAGGCTCAGCTCGTTCGCGCGGATCGTGTGGTCAGAACGATCTTCATCGAGGACGACTGTCACGCGCCGGACGAGTTAGTGGCTCAAATAGCCGTTGGCGCGGAGCCATTCCTCTGAGCGGCGCATTCCCTCGTCGATCGAAACCTTGCGCGTAAAACCGAGCTCTCGCTCAGCTTTCGCAACCGGAAATCGCATACAGCGAACGTACACTTCGAGACGATCGGCGGTGAGCGGCAGACCGAGATGCAGCTTTTCGTTGGCCACGGCGAGCAACCGCGCGGGCGGCATCGGAAGCGTACGAATCGGCTTTCCGCACATGTCCGAGTAGAAGCCAAAAAACTGATGCCAGGGCATCGACGTGTCGCAACCGTTGTACGCCTGGCCCACGGCCTCGTTGCGTGTGGCCGCGAGCAACATCAGGTCGACGAGGTTGTCGATGTACACCGGGTGTGCGTGACCAAGACCATCACCAAAGATCACGGGCAACCCTTTTTGCACCATCTTCAGCATGGTGATGGTCCAGCCTGCCGAGCGAGGACCGTAGACCATCGCGGGTCGAACGACGGTGAGTGGCAAGCCCCGCCGCGCGGCGATCTCTCGAGCGGAGAGCTCTCCGAGCGCTTTGGTTCGGCCGTACAAGTCAGACTGCCTCGGGTCGACGGGGATCTCTTCGGAGATATCGTCAGTGCGCGGCAGCCCGTACGCTGAGATGGTGCTCAGGTGAACGAAGCGCTTCACGCCTGAATCAGCGGCGAGACGTACCAAGCGCTCCGTGCACAGAACGTTCGCGTCGTGAGCCTCTGCATCACCGCCGCGACCTCGGGGCAGCCATGCAGCGCAATGAAAGATCACGTCTGCGTTCGAGACGAGCTTGGCCATCGCTGACTGGTCACGAAGGTCGGCCACGGCGATGTTGATGCTCGCTGCACGCAGCTTCGCTGGATCCTCGAATTTCCGGCCGACGCCCGTGACGATTGCGGATGTCTCGGCGGCGATTCGGTGAGCGAGATGCCCACCGATAAACCCACTTGCTCCGGTGATCAGCACTCGCTGCTGTGCAAGCGACGAAAGATGCGTCGTACTCATCGTGCAGCGCGTCGTATCACGACTTTTTGCCGCGACGAATGGCACGCCCGATCACCACGATATTGCGTGGGCTGATCGATACATCGAAGAGCGTACGAACTTCGACGTCGTAACCATTTTGCCGAAGGTACTGGGCGCGATCTTCGGCAATCAGAACCTCGATCACTCGACCCAACATCGTGCGCGGCAAGGCCATTCGACGGTCGCGAGCGATCTCGATCTCTGCAGTGTGTCGAGCCGCGTCGATCTCAGCGTCCGATGGCGGGGTGAACGATCGGATCTGGCACGCATGGCGGATCAACGCGTCTGCGCCCTGACGCGCGCGGCGGCGATTGATGCCTTGCATTTCCGCACCCGGACGATGGTGGACGCCACGATTTTCGAGGAACAACCGGAGTGCCATTCGGGCTGTTCGCGCCTCGATTTCGTCCTCCATCGGTCGCTCGACACCCACCTCGCGAGGCAACACGTTCGCGAGCCCAAGCGCTTCTCGCTGGATCGTCACATCGCACGACTCGAGCTCGGCCCCGCTTGAGAATGCGAGAAGCGAGCGTGCAGGGGATGGGATTTTTTGTGGGCAACAGCCGACCAAAAACACGGAGGCGCGTCGTTGCGCTGCGGTCTGTACGACCAAGTCACCGAGCGCGCCGCAACCGTGAAGCGCGATCAGCAACCCATGCTCGTCGAGCGTCGAAAACGCCTGCGCGGCCTGGGGCGAGTCGAAAGCATCGGTGTACAGGTCGCTCACGCGGCTACCTGCGAGCGCGCGTCCGACCGTCACGCGAGACTCGTTGTTCTCGAGGGCGATGGCACGAACGCCGAGTTGATCCGACACGACACGGGTGAGGTGACCATGCCCCGCGCCTATATCGATGACCTGATGGACGCTCGGAAACCGCTCGGTGATGGCCTGCGAAAACCACTCGATTTGCGATTGCTTGCGAGGCCTGACTTTGCGCTCTCGTTCAAGCTGGGTCGGAGCGTGCTCGACGCGGTCGAGCGGCTCGATCTCGCAAAGCGCAAGAGACTCAGAGGCTAGGCGGCGAAGCGAATCTGGGCACGTTTCATCACCCAACAAGAACGAAGCCGCGCCGTGGAGCTCGCACTCTCGCAGTGCTGCTTCGTCGAGCGAGGCGAGGTAGTCAACCCAACCACGGCGGGTGGCCCACGAGGGCACCGCTCGCTCTACACGTTCGTGGATGACGTCGAGGTGAGCGTGTGCGAGGCGAGTTAGTGGTAGCCAGCGATCCACGGAGCGAGCCACGAAACGAATCAGCCCCGCTCGATGAGCAGGGCTGAGTGTGGGACCAGTGTGTTGGTGCGAAGGGGGGGACTTGAACCCCCACGGTTTTACCCGCCGGTACCTGAAACCGGTGCGTCTGCCATTCCGCCACCTTCGCGATGACTTGTAGCTGAGGCGCGGGGTATAAACGCCAGCGGGTTCTTGTGCAAGCGGAAAATAGGTCGATTTCTTCTCGACGACGCGGTTGCCAGAACGCGAGCAGATGATAGAACCGGACCGAACGCTTCGGTGCGGGTGTTACACCCGGGGATAGCCCATGAGAGAGCACTCTCTTCACCTTGGCCCAACGAGAGATCGACGGATAACCCCGAGACTCTACAGAAAGAACACCCACAATCCACACGCTGCTTCGTCAGATGTGTGATGGGTGCCGGCAAGCCCGGAGGGAGAAGAAAACACATGCATAGTTCCAAGCGCTCCAACCCGGAGGTTTCGGCGGCATTAGCTGTTTTCAGCCACCGACCCTGGGCTAACGGGGCCGGGACAACGGGCCGTGAGGCAAGAGCGCCTCTCGGCCCGTTTCTTTCCATCGCTTGATTCCCCATACTCGCCGGCGTAGTGGAGTGAGATGCGCAGGCTCATCGGCATTTCGGCGATGGTGTTGGGGGTTACTCACATCGGTATGGGGTGCAGCGGAAGCGACGACACTCCGAGCTCAACGGCGCTCACGAGCGATCCGACGGCAGAAAACCCCGCGGTCGGCGAAACGCGTCAAATGGTGCCCGACGCAAAATTGCCGCAAGAATATCAGGACAAAAACGGGCCTTCGAACAATAACCTCGATGTGGTTCGCCACGATGGCAAAGTGTTCCTTGCGATTCGAAATGGTAAATTTCATTTCGCCAGTGCCGACACCCGACTGTATGTGTTTTCGTCCAGCGACGAGAAAACATGGTCGTTCGAAACCAAGATCGACTTGGGCACCGATGTGCGCGAGCCAAGGTTTCTGTCGTACAACGGCAAGCTGTTCTTGTATTTCGCTCAGCTTGGTACGAACGAGTTCGATTTCGAGCCCAAGGGCATGTGGTTCACTCAGTACAATGGCCCAGGCTCTTGGGCTGAGCCGACGAAGTTTTACAAACCCGATGAGCCCTATATCCCCTGGCGAGCCAAGGTTCTAGGGGGCAAGCCCTATTTGATTGTCTACAAAAACGGTCAGAATATCTACGACTTCAAATGCACGCCTATGCAAATCGAGCTGTTGACAACAGAGGACGGAATCAACTGGAAAGGCGTGAACCCAGAAAACCCCGTAGTTTCTGAAGGCGGGGGTTCCGAGACCGATTTCGATTTCGACGATCGTGGGGATCTTTACGCCGTGATTCGCAACGAAGGCGGTGAGGTGGTCGACGGCGACTCGAAGTTCGGAAGCAAAATCTGCAGGGCTAAGAAGGACAACATTACCAAGTGGGAGTGTGCGTACGACCGTCGAAAATACGACTCTCCGAAAGTGTTCGCCTATCAAGGGCAGATTTTCTTGATCGGGCGTCGAAACGACACGGAAGATGGCTATTTCGATCTGTACGACGACCCGTCGAGCCCCGACCCCGATTGTAGTTTTGAGGCGACCCAGAACGGCATCGAATACTCGAAAGCGAAAAAACGCACCTCGCTCTGGCAGGTCGATCGAGTGAATCTCACCGTTCGATATATGATGGATTTGCCTGGGTGGGGTGACACGTGCTTCCCCTCCACCCTGGTCGACGAAACCAACCCCGCTCGGCTCTTTGTCTACAATTACAGCTCACCGCTCGATGGGCCCGATTTGCCCTGGCACGATGGTCAAGAGGGGCAAACCAATATTTACCGCACTGAAATCACGATGAAGTGACGTCGGCTACGAGTGTAAGCGCTCGCCCGCCCATGGCGGATTCACTCGGCGTCCTCGTCCTCGTCATCATCATCGTCGGCTTCGTCTTCGTCACCGCTGTCCACCTCGTCAATTTCATCAGCAGCGCGGCGACCCGAAAGCAATGCGCCGTGAACCGTGCCGGGGTAGTCTTCTTCGGTCGCTTCGCCAGCGAAGAACAGAACATCATTGACCGACTCGGCGAGAGCTGCGCGATCTTTCGGGGATGCTCCGATGGCCATATAGGAGTACGACCCAAACGCGAATGGATCTTGAGACCATCGCGAGATCAGATAATCGGTAGGTTCTGGAATCTGCTTTCCGAACGCGCCACGAAGGGCGGTCATCATGCCTGCGACGGTGTCGGCATCGCTTAGCTTTTCGACTTTTCGAGCGAAATCGCCTGAGTTGAAACAGAGCAATATCGGCTGATGAACGAATGGGTAGAAGTTGACGAATTCTGTCCACTCGTCGCGACGCTTCGGGATGATGCCGAATCCATGAGGTTTCTTCTCCCAAAACACCTCGGGAAATCGCAAGTATACTCGGTTCAACAATCCCATCCCGAGCTTGTCAATGGCGTTGGTCTTCGACTTGGGTAGCGGTGGATCAAAGGTGATCACTCCTTTTTTCAACACGCCCAAGGGCACAGTCACCAGGGCGTAGTCACCTTCGAACACACCGTGGTTTGTCGTGATTTTAACGCCGTCCTCGCTGTACTCAATTTTTTCTACTTTGTGCTCGAGCCGAACGTCGACACCCTTCGCCAACGTCTGTGCGATCTGGTCGTAGCCTTCGGGAAACAGCAAATCCTCGCCGTCGAAGCCGTCGCCCTCATCCCAGTGATATCCAGAGATCTTGGTGCTGTCCTCGGCGTAGTCACTCTCGACTACCCGTGTGATGTCGTAGTCGAACGCTTTTTTCTGCTCGTCGGAAAGGTTGTGTTTGGGGAGCACCTCGTCGATGAGCGCCTGGAGAGAAACGTCTGCTTCCCCCGCTTTTTTTCGCTTGGACCGAAGCGTTTCGACATCCTTCATGATCGCTTCGAATCGCTCTTCTTGAGCCTCTGCGTCGTCGTCTTCGACTTCGTCGCCGTTGCTGTTGTAGAGGTATTCGGTCTCGTCGTCGTAGGTCGCCGTATTGATATGCGCCTTGTTGGCGATGGCTGCGACAGGGTTTTCCTCGGCCCCTTCAATCCAGCCGGCACCCATATCGAGCGCCAGGCCGGGCCACGTGCGGTTGCTCCATGTGCGGCCACCGATTCGATTTCGGCCTTCGAGTACAATCACTTCCCAATCATCATCGACCAACTGACGCGCCGCCCCAAGACCGGATACTCCCGCGCCCACGATCAACACCGACGTCTTCGTGCTTTTGGCCATCGTATGCTCTCCGCCTCTCGAATTGAGCGACCCGTCGTGCGGGCTGGTGAGCCCAAGAACAGAAAGGGTCACTCTATCGAGATTCGAGCGCTACGCGGGCAGTATTTTGGGGGCGTACGAAAAATTTATGGGGTGCCCGAAAAGAGCGCGGTGACTCGTTTCTGAAGCCCAGCTTCGAGAATGTTTGCCTTGATCGGTGGTGTCGCGCTGCGGGCGCTTGCGGGAAGCTCGATTCGCTCGCCATCATGTGGAATTCGCGCGCGGTCGAGTAGCCCTTCGTCGCGAAGACGCTGCGTCAACCCGGCTCGTGTGGTGGGGCAGTGATCGAGTGCTTCGAGGTGGTTGAAAACAATGACCCCTGGTGCTCGTCGAGCGAGGGTGAGCAGCTCGTCGATACTGAACAATATATCGCCGCCGACACCCATATTCGCCGAGCCCGCGGGCGCTACAATCACGTCGGGCTTCAGGCGATCGATCGCCTCGAGCACGGCGTCTGTCAAGATCGAGTCGCCGATCAAATAGAGGCTTGGCTCACGCTCGGGGGCGATGAAATAACCCGCCACTGGCCCCATCGCCCAACCTAGCCAACCCCGGCCGTGTTTCGACGAGATCACCTCGACCCCAGCTGTCGGCAAACCTCGGTCAATTACGCGAACATCGAGCCCTTTTTTCTTGAGGTTCTCTGCGTCTATCGAATTGGCCCACACGGGCAGATTTCGCTGTTGAATCCAGTGCAACGCAGCTCGATCAAAGTGATCGGGGTGCTCATGCGTAATGATCACGTCCGTGACGCCTGCAAGCTCTTGTGTCGCGTTCGGTGGCAGCTCTACCAGAGGATTGTTCTTTCGCCCTCCACCGATGAGCTTGAAACCTGGCAATCGCCCCCGCTTGGACAACATCAGGTCGACCAGATAACGACGCTCTGCAAAAGAAACGATGACGGTGGCGTTGCGCAGTTGAAGGATGTCCATGTTGGCCCTTGGCTGTGGGTGTTCTCCTCCATCTCTGGGCGCGGATGAATCCTGTGGCAACGAACGAAACTGGATGGTAGCCATCCATGTGCATGACTGGCGATCTCCAGTGGGATTGGCTTCGAACGTTCGAAGCCGTGGCGCGTTTCGGCAGCCTCACGGCGGGGGCTCGAGCGCTGAGGATGAGTCAGTCGACAGCAAGTCGGCACCTTGCCCGACTTGAGGAGTATGCCAAAGCGCCGTTGCTGAATCGACAAAATCCGGTTCGTTTGACCGCGCGGGCGAAACTTCTGGCGGCGATCGTGCCGATGGTCGAGGCTGCTACCGTCGCGAGCTCGGCGATCGAGCCCCTCGGTTGACCTACGGGAAAGTTACCATCACCACGGTAAGTGAAATGCTGCGCTGGGTGCTGTCATCAATTACAATTCCGTTCTGCAAGCGATACCCGGCGCTCAGGTTGCGGGTGCTTGCCAGCGCTCAGGTGTCGAGTCTTGCAGCGGGCGAGGCTGATATTGCCCTCAGGCTGGGTCGCCCCGATCGCGGAGATCCTGTTGCACGAGATTTGGCAGGAGCGCTATGGATTTTCGTGTCACCCGCAGGTGCGCTGGGCTCGTCGATGCCGTGGTTGGGGCTGACCGGGGCGCTGGCTCATAACTGAGCAACGGTACGCGAACGAGTGTTTTGCGGGGCGGTTGCCGAGATTGCTTGTCGAAGACGTGGAGACGCTCGGACTCCTGGTCAAACAAGGGCTCGGTTGCGCAATATTGCCGAAAACCTTTGCCGGATCGTTGTCGCTTCGCGAGGTCGTGGCGAGTGAGGTAGGCGCAGAAGATCTCGGGGCCATCCCGTCGCGTGAGCTGTGGATGCTCGTGCACCGTTCGAAAAAAAAGATTCCTCGGGTACGGGCGGTGATGACTTGGATCGAAGAGGTGTTTGCGCTGCGAAAAGCGTCGAGCTAGTCAGTCTAATTTCAGCGCTTTCGGGTGCTTCGGCCGACGTTTCGCCCGAGATGTCATCTAAAACGCGTGGCTTGGTTTGGGCGGCCTCGAAAGGTAACCCGATGAACTCGCAACCGACAAACTCATCCACGCTTGATACGCGAACGCTTTGGCGCCCGGTTGGGCCCAAAGAGCTGGTGCTCATCGAGAGGACAGGGTTTTTGAGCTTTCCCCCTCGATTGCCCGAGCAACCCATTTTCTACCCTGTGTGCAACGAGGCTTATGCGATCGAAATCGCTTCGCGATGGAACGCCCGCTCGGACGGAGGCGGATTTGTTACGCGTTTCGATGTAAAGCGCGTTTTTCTCGATCGATACGAAACCCATTTCGTGGGGGCTTCGCATCACGAAGAATGTTGGATTCCCGCCGAGGACCTGGACGCGTTAGACGCGGCGATTGTTGGGACAATTCTTGTCACGCTCGCGTTCCGCCGCAACCTTGTTGGATTAGCCGAGCTTTTCGACGAGGGCGCCGAGGCGATCGAGGATTTCGGACCCCTCCGCGCAAGCCTTCGTTCGGTGCGAACGATCGGGCTCTGCGCCGCGGAGGCCGGGGTGACGACTTGTTGGAGACGAACCGTTGTGTGTCCGTCTTGGTGGTGGAGTGTGACGATCGTTCGAATCATTGCCTCAGCAGGCCACTCAGGAAGAAATGCTGGCGCTTTCCGAGGCACCCGATTCGTCCGTGAATCGCAAATCGAAGACGATATGGGACAGGGCGTCGAGCTCGACATATTCGCCGTGAAGCCAAGCGGTATGCCAGGCACTTGATGTACGAATCGGATTTTCCCGCCAGGGCGGCGGTCGAGCTCACGCAGACGGGCAGTGAGCAATCGTGGGGGCCAAACCAGGCCGCAAAATGCTCGGGTTTCGTAAACGCATCGAACACGAATGGTGCGGGGGCACGAAAAGGTTCGTTCAAGCCGGATTTCACCTGGAGCGAAGCTGGCGTGCTCGAGCTCTCGCGCGTGGGTTGCGAGCTTGTCGAGGGTGGTTTTCCCAAGCTCGATCGCGCCAAAACCGACCACGAACTCGCGCGCCGCTGCCGTGGGGAACACCGTCTGCATCGTGACCTTGGTTTTACCGGCCAGATCTTGGAAGGTGACGACTACAGAAAATCGCTGGGCATCCTCGGCGTCACTGTCCGAGTCGTGGTCGTACACGATTCGCTCGCGGCTCACGATCTCTCGGTAGGTAATTCGATTGGGAAACAGCGTGCCGTCTGGGCCTGTCATCGTAAAGCGCCATCTGCCGCCGACCCTTAGATCCGACTCGATGGTTTCGACGGAGAACCCCTTGGGGCCCCACCATTGGTTGAGGTGTTTCACGTCTGTCCAGGCAGAGAAAACAAGAGCCAGTGGCGCATCGATGATACGAGAAAGCTCGATGATCCGATCAGCGGGAGCTTGGTTGATATCGAAGAGCATGGGGAGATCTTTCGAGGGCGGGGAAAGGTCAGCGACGCGAGGAGAACCACCGAGCGGCGAGCTCAACCTGCGCCAGGGTCGTTTTCTTGGATTTGTTTCAAATAGGATTCGAGCCTATCGAAGCTCTCCTCCCAGTGCTGCCGGAATGCATTAGCGAACGTGACCACCTCACGAAGCGGCTCGGCATTGAGGCGACAAGGTCGACGTTGCGCATCGCGCCCCCGGGAAATCAAACCTGCTTTCTCGAGTACCTTCAGGTGCTTCGATATCGCAGGAAGCGACATCGAGAACGGCTCGGAAAGCTCGCTCACGGTGGCTTCGCCCTGAGCGAGTCGTTCGAGGATCGCCCTTCGCGTTGGGTCGGCGAGGGCTGCAAAGGTGGAGTCAAGACGAGCGGTCATGGCGGGAGCCTCGGTGGAACCAGGGAGTGTGTTTGTTGTTAACCTAACGGTTACTAAGCCTTTTGGTTAAATGCAAGTGCGAGACACAAAAAAAACGCGCTGACGTATGCCAGCGCGTGAGGGGATGAGTCGGGGGAGTAGTAGGAGCTCAGCGGGGCACGCCCGCGACCCAGCCCTTCTTCAGATCGCTCGTGCGTCCCACGTCGAATACCGTCGTGGCGTTCATGGCAGGGCTTGCGGACGGAATCCCATCGAATACTCCGATTTCGGTCGAGCTGGCCGCTGCGACGTCAATCTTGTAGAGGTCGTTGGTACCGCCGACGTACACGCCAGAGCTATCTGCGACGGTATCGCTCGCTGCGAATGCAGAAATCGAAACGGCGGAGCCACCTGCCTTGGGCAGAGCATACAACGCGCTGCCGGTGGCGTAGAACACGTGGGTATCAGACACGCCAAGGCCGACGATTCCGAGGCCATCAACGGTGGCGAGTTGCTCGGCGGCACCTCCCGCGATCGGAGCGCGTTCGAGCTTGCCTTGCGCTGTGGCACCGCCGGCGTCGACTTCTTCGGTGAAGTAAACGTAGTCTGCATCGGCCGCGAGGTTCATGGGAAAGCGAAGACCCCCGATCACGACAGAGACTGCACCAGAGGTGGTGTTTACTTTGAGAATTTGACCCAACAAATCCGAAGATTGGCCGGGGCCACGGTTGAGGACAATGAGATCGGTGCCCACCACCTTGACGCTCTGGATCAACGGGGAGTTTTGTGCGCCCCCAGGGAGATCCTGCTTCGGAAGCGAAACAAACACGGTGGGCGCTGTCAGGGTATTTTTGGCTCCCTTATAAATGTCGGCTTGATCTCCAAAACCAGTCTGATTTGCGAACAGGTTATCCCCAACCACAACGACATTTTGCCAGTCGTCGCCAGTTGTGTAGCTCTCTGGGGTGCCGCCTGACACCGCGAGACGATAAATACCGCCTGGCGCCGAGGAAGTGAGGTCGGACGCCACTGTCCAGTACACGAACGAATCATCGGCAGCGACGCTGGTGGGCGCGCCGTCGAACGTTGCGAGTGGAGTAATTGTGGACGACGAGCCCGCGGTGCCTGCGCTACCCGAGCTTCCTGAGCTTCCCGCGTTGCCTGAGCTTCCTGCGCTACCGCTGCTTCCGGCGGAGCCGGCAGCCCCCCCGGTACCGTTGTCATCGTCATCGCCGTTACAGGCGAATGTGAACAGCGTACAACCCAGCAAAAACAACGCAGCGGTTTTGGACAGACCCATGGAGCATTCCCTCTGAAGAATAAACCGAAATTGAAGATCGAGACCGGGCGGGCGCGCCCGAGTGGCGCGTATCTTACGATCGAGAGCGGGTGCAATTCCTGGGGAAATTGGCCCGTCCAAAAAATACTACGCTCTGACCAAAAAAGGTTGTATCGCTCGTGTATTGGCTATCTGACGATGTTTATCGAGAGGGCTGAAATCGCTGTACAATGCGCTCGGGCAAGCGTTGATCAACGAAAAGCGCTCGAAGCTCATCCAAGCTCAAATAACGACCTTGGTGAGACGGTTTTCCGAGGACTTTCAGCAAGACTGGCCACTCGCCGTCCATCAACGCCCGATCGATTCGACGGCGGTGACCTTCGGCTCGATCGAAATTGGAATCCATCATTCGAGTAAGCTCCGCCAGCGACAACCCCAGCTCAGCGGTACCATTTTCTGATCGTTTTTCGGATGCAAATTGCTCAAGTCGTTCGAGCTCAGCGCGTTCAATCGCGCCGGTATTGGCGATAATCCTTGAGCCTACGCCGTGTTTGTCGAACGGAGTATCGCGAAGAGACCCTACGTTGACACCTTCGCGGTGCGCTCGAAGGGCAGCAAATGGGCCAAGCTCTTGGGCCAATACGGCAATCAGGTACACGCCCACCCAAGGCAACGGCGGCTCGTCTGGGTCACCCGTCGAAGCGCGCACCACTGCGTCTGCAATACGACCGGGCGGATTGTGCCCCGGATCGAGTTGATCGGCAGCCACGAGCGCACGCAAAAAAGGGCAGGGATTGTTCGGCGACGGGGATTTTCTTTCGCCGGGAGGAGCAGTCGATTCTGTAGGCATCTACGTCACGTTACTGCTTTTGCTGGCTGCCTCCAAGCCTCCATTGTTTGGCCTTGCCGACATATTCGAGCATGCGTTGTCCGCCGTACCCGAGCCTCGGGACATTCGACGCGTCGAGGTGTGCTTCATCTCGCAAACCGCCCCAGGCAAACCCTAGCTCGAACGTGTCGGGGCGAGCTTCGTCCAAGTCTGACAAGAGCGACACTGCAGCCTTATCGCAATCGCCTTCTTGGACATAATATCCAATACGGAGATCGTATTTTTGCCGGTACTCCTCGAGCTCGGAAACCACTCGCAGCTTGATACTATACACAGGCGAGCCCCCATCGGTTTCTATCGAGTCGAGAAGGCTTGCACCGTTGAACAATACGCTTTGTCCAGGGGTAATTCGGCCTTCATCACACGCGAGCTGCAGGTCACCCGCGAAGTGGAAAAATTGGATTTCTCGAGCACTGGGGTAGGTCACCCCACGGATGACTTGAACCGTGTCGGCCACGCCTTCTACCTCTTCTCGCAAAAACGAGCCGACTGCAGCGACATGGATCCCTTTTTCGTTGAGCGCACGGACCAGATCCGACAGGAATTCTGGCGTGCTACGTAGCGACTTGATGTCGATGATAATCGACAAACACGGCTTACCGGTGATCTCTCGGTAGATTCTCACCGCTTGTTCGACAGGCCAAGGAGGCGCGAAGGTGTTCAGCATACACGCCTCTGTCGAGGTGGAGCGTGGCTCCTGCGACATCTCGGCGACCAAGGTTGTCACATCGTTCGACCGAGCAAGCTCGAGCGCGCGCCCAAACAAGTCGAGCCAAGAATCGATTTCGACCCCGCCCATCGCGGTCTTAGGGGTTTTTCGAACGTCCTTGAACTGACATATCCCCATATTTTCTTGGACGGTGTCCGTAGGGTTTGCGTGGGCGATCAACGAGGTATCGATCGCGCGGTCCATGATGCCTTTCATGGCCTCAGCGTTTCCTCGGTTATTTTCCCACTCTTCGAGCAGCTCACTGTCGACAAAGAGATCCCATTCGATGCCGGACAAATGGTGTGGGCTTTCGTCGGTCGGATGGGTGCTGCTCGCTCCGTGAAATACGCCGAACGCTGCCGCGACGGGGTTGTTCTCCATCATCGGCATGATTTCGGACGGGCCTTTGCCCGACGCGAGTGCTGTACGCACTGCTTCGAAGACATCGGGCATCAGAAAGGCAAGGATTCGACGCCACGTTGGGTCAGCCAGAAGGGCAGGGGCTGCTCCCATAAACGCGCCATGCCCATAAAACTGGGTTTTCACGGGCCGCAACTTGAACGACGAAGGGACAAAGGCGGGTCGTCCACGGTGTCCCACGCGAGCGCCAGGTGCAGCAGCTCAGCCGAGTAAGAGCCGGGCCTCTGCACCCAATTGACGTTGCTGGCGGCGAAAGCGCGACATCGTTCGCCCCCACCACGATTCAACACGCGACCAAAGGCGCCCGGCCACCAAGAAAGCGAAAACGGAGGGTCTGTTCGTTGGGGGTGGGGCGGCGTCGAACAGTGACGAAGACATGGCAGCGAAGCGCGGTCGATACCACGCCGCTCGTCGGTTGTGAAACCCGCAATCACCGACTCAGCCGGAAAGACACTCGCTCGCGATCGAGATGGGCACGATCTCGCGTCTCTGCTCAACGCTGGGTGTGTGATATGCAAGAACGCATGGGTGGGCGGAACATCGACTTCGATTGGAACCAGCTCAAAGCATTCGTTGCGACGGCCGAAACAGGCTCGTTTTCGGCTGCTGCGAAGCGGTTGAAGGTTGCGCAACCTACTGTCGGGCGGCAGGTTGCCGAGCTCGAAAGTCGGCTCGGGCTCAAACTGCTCGAGCGTCGAGGGCGTGGGGTGGCTCTCACCGAGGCGGGTCTCGAGCTCGTCGAGCACGCGCGCACCATGATGGACTCAGCCCATCGGATCTCTCGTGTCGCGGCAGGGCAATCCAACACGGTCAATGGGCTGGTCTCTGTGACAGCGACCGAGTTGGTGGCCACGTATTTTCTCACCGAGGTCGTTGCTGAGCTTCGACGCGATTACCCCGATTTGGTTGTCGAAATCGTTGCATCCAATAGCCCCCAAGATTTGAAGCGACGAGAGGCAGATATCGCGCTGCGCACCTTTCGACCCTCAGAGCCAATGCTGGTCGCACGTAAGATCCGAGAGGATACGGCCTATCTCTACGTCGCTCGAGAAACTCGCAAGAAGTGGGGCACGAACGACATCGCGGCGATATTGAACGAAACGGCGTTTGTGGGGTTCGACAGCGCGGGCGTGTTTCGAAATGGGCTCAATCGAGCGATGGGGTTGGAGCTCTCGGAGAAAAACTTTCCTATCGTGTCGCAAAGCTCTCATGTGCAGTGGGCGATGGTTCGAGCGGGCCTTGTCGTGGGAATCATGCTCGACGAGATTGGTGATCACGATCCTACGGTGTGCCGGGCATCGGAAACTCTGCCTGGAATTCCCATAACAACCTGGTTGGTGACGCACGAAGAGGTTCGGACGAGTCTGAGAGTGAGGGTCGTGAGTGAGGTTATCGCTCGACGATTGAAAAAAACGCTCGACCCAGAGAAGGAATGAGGCATGGGTTGGGCCATGTCCGAATCGAGCCACAAAAGTAACGCGGAGACCTCGCCCCTCGTGAGCCAGAACCCAGGAGCCGAAGAATGGGCATCCTCGCGAGGAGAAAAATGGCTTGCACAGATGGCTGGCATGGAGGCGATGCTGGCGCCGGTACACGAGCCCCTATTTGAAGCGTTGAATCTCGACCAACCTCTACGAATGGCCGAGGTGGGGTCAGGTGGTGGAGGCACTGCGATAGCGCTATTTCACCGTGCTCCATCGGGCAGTATCGTGAAGGGGTTGGATATTTCTCCGGCGCTGGTCGATGCCGCTCGAAAACGGCTTACTGCGCGCGAAAGCGGGGTGTCGTTTGACGTCGCAGATATGTCGACGGCGAAACCCGATGCGCCCTACGATCGGCTCTATTCTCGTTTCGGTGTCATGTTTTTCGAACAACCCGAGGTCGCGTTTGCCAGCTTGCTGCACTGGCTCAAGCCGCAAGGGCGATTGGCATTTGCGGTGTGGGGCCCGCCGACAGAAAATCATTGGATATGGACCGTCCGCAATGTGGTGGATGAGGTCGTGGGCGTTCCCGCGCCGAATCCAGATGCGCCTGGCCCGTTTCGGTACGGTAAGGCTGACAAGCTCGTGTCGCAGCTCGTTCAAGCAGGGTTCTCCGACGTTCGCGTTACTCCATGGAACGGCGAGCTTCCCATCGGGGGTGGGCTTCCTGCTGAACGCGCAGCGGAATTTGCTCTCTCTGCGTTTTCCACCTTTGGCGAGTTGCTTTCGCAAGGCGGCGACACCGCGAAACAACGAGCACGAGAGCTATTGGTCGAGCGATATACTCCTCACGAAAAAAATGGAGAAACCCGACTCGCGGCTCACGTGAATATTTTCACTGCGCAGCGCGCGTCTTGAACGATTGCGGCGACCTGCTGCCTTGTGTTCGAGGTGGCTATCGGCGCAGCAATACCGATGCGAACGACCACGATGTTTCTTGGGTCAGCAAAAGACCTTCGGGTTGAATCTCGGTTCGTTGGCGCATGGGCATTCCAAGCCACGAAATCGGGTAGTCAGCCTTCCGTGCATCTGCGGAGATGACGCCGTCTCCGCGATACGGCTCGTGCCAGGTGGGCATATGTTGTGTGCCCTCGATGACAAAGCTCGTACCATCATCGTGAAGCGATATGGTTTCCTCGCTCCACAACGCGGGTACACCCATACTCGAGACCTTGGTCGTGTGGCGGAACAAGAGCGGAGAGACCTCTTCGAGTGTGGTGGACATCGACGCTTTTCCGTCAATGGCTGCCCAAAAGCCCATGAGACGGGTGCGCCATGCGAGAGATTGAAGCGCGTGCTTGTCGCGGATTTCGAGGGTGAATTGCCCTGACCAACTTCCGATGAGCGAGCGGTAGTATCGTTGGGCGATCGTGTCGGTCATGGGCTTGGTTGTCCTCTTGACAGCGAAGCCTACCTTCGGGATTCGATCAATTTCCAGCCATTTCCGGAAGGGTCACGAAAACTAGCGTCGACCGCGCCATAACGCTCGACGGGTTCTTGGGTAAACTCGACGCCGCGGCTTTTGAGTTGCTCGAAGGTAGCCCGACAATTGTCGACGGCGAGAACAAGCGGAGGCATGGCCCCCTTGGCAACCATCGCGCGTAGAGCTTGCGCTGTCGCTTCGTCATGGGTGGGCGGGCCAGGACAGAACAATCCAAGCTGAAATGAAGGCTGGTCGGGGTGCTGGACAGTCAACCATCGATAATCGCCGTTGCGAACGTCGGTGTGGACGCGAAAACCGAGTTTCTCGACATAAAATGTAAACGCCTCGTCTTGGTTGAGTACAAACAGACCGACCACCTGAATGCCTTGGCTCATGTTGCTTCCCTTTCTTCGAGCCCATCCATATCGCTCGTGCTCAAACGTCGCTTCTCCGAAACTGCGATTGTGAGGTGAGGTCGAAGCGCGGCGGCCGCGAAGCACGCGGGTACATGACAGAGGTCTTTGACGCGTTGGCGTTCTCGTGCTCGGGCCTCCGACGGTGACAGGCCCGTGATGTCGCGAAAGGTTCGACCGAATGTACCAAGGCTTGTCCACCCGGATTGGAACGCAATTTCAGTGATGGGCAATTCAGTATCGCGAAGGAAGGCCGTCGCGCGCTCTACCCGACGGGTGAGCAAATAACGGTGTGGCGGAACACCGTAAGCCTGCTTGAACGAGCGCGCGAAATGGGCTTCGGATACGCCGCTCACCCGAGCCAGTCGACCCACCGGCCATTCTTCGTGCGGCGCTGCATCGATGCGATCTTTTGCCCTCAGCAATCGGCGCAACAGCTCGGGATCTTGCAGCGGCGGCTCTTCACTCACCCACGAGTTCTGCTGGAAGCGCGCGGAGATGCAAGTGCGATAGCGGGGCTTATTTCTCTGCGAGAATCGCTTTTACGGCGTTCACGATATCAACCTTGGCACTGTCGAGCGAATGGTCATTTGAGACAAATACGATTGAAACGCCACTGGCCACATCGTTTTCTGCCCAAGAGGTGTACCCGCTGATATCACCAGAAAATGTCCAGTACGCGCCATCGAGGTACCCTGCCGGAGCGACCCCCAAACCGTTTTGCTTTGTGTACAGCGACAAGAACGATTGTTTGTCCTCCAGGGTTTGCATCGGAAATGTCTGCGATGGATCCAGCACGGCAGCACGAAAAGACGAGAGGTCGGCCATCGTCGACACCAATCCTCCGTTTGCATAGCCGTAGCCGTCATCCCAACCCGTGACGTCGATCAACGAGGTCTGCCCCTGATCGTCGGGGAAGGGAAAATACGCGTGTGCCAACCGCCCGTCGAACGACTGACCTTCGAGCAGATGTTTTTCGTAGAAGGTGGACGTAAGCTGGAGTGGGAGAAAAAAATCTTGATAGAAAGCCTTCGAATGATGCTGCGGGCGAACGCCTTCTGCCGGCGATACCCCATAGAGCACCGAATCGACGACATACCCCAACAGCACGTAGTTCGAGTTCGAGTAGAGGCATTCGGCGATATCCGGCGTCACATCCGCAAGGGCAATTTCTGGTGCCGCGCATGGCGTTGGGTTTCGCTTGAGTCCGGCTACCAAGTCGCGGTATTCGTCGCGAACGACGGAAGGGTCTCCCTGAAGCACCTCTGCTGTAAATGTCGCGTCGCGGTAATCCGATATCCCACTCCACATCGTCAACATGTCGAATAGCGTGATGGTGTCGGCGTTCGGAATCAGCGAGGTGAGCTCAGGAGGTAGGTGAGCGGTCAACTTGTCATAGAGGGAGAGTTTCCCCTCCCGATCGAGCTTGACCACCAATGCCGCCAAGTAGGGTTTGCTTTGGCTTGCGATCCTGAACAAGTGATCAGAGCGCAGCTTTTCGTTGGTGTCGCGATTGGCTACACCACGGGTCGCCTCGAACGGGGCGAGCCCTTGGCGCTTGACGTAGATGCCAAAGCCCACGGCGCCCGTTGTGCTGGCGATGTTGTCCATCAACGCGTTGAGCGATTGCGTTTTTGGGTCGGCCGGAAGGGTCGAAGGCGTCGTGCTGCTGGTTGGGTCCGAATCCGCGCAAGCTACGAGGGTCAGCGTGGCGAGGAGGGAAATCAGGAGTCGTGTCATGCGAAAAACATGGATATTTGGGGCAAACCATTCGACCTGACCCACGGGATAGGACTCGATCAAGACGCCGATGGTCCAACCCAGTCGGGCCGGTCGACAGCTCGACGACGACGGGTAAGATGGGCGCGCTCATCTACCTTGTTTCACTTCGCCGCGCATTGATGGCCGACTTGTTTGCACTCCCCGAACCCGAAAGGCCCACCCCATTGTGGTGACCCTGTACACCGTGATGTACGGGATGTTTGCGGGGCAATCCGCGTTCGCGTCCCTGCTGCTTGCGCGACGGGTCAGAAACGTGGCGCCGAACCGAATTCTGGTCGCGATATTGCTTGTCTTGGGGTTGGGCGCGCTCGTTCGTCTTTCATTGGTGACGGGTTGGTTCGAAGACCACCCGTGGATTCTGTTCACCGACGAACCCCTTGCCACCGTATTTGGCCCTGGATTTTATCTCTATACGCGCTCGTTGCTACACCGTGACGTGACATGTCGAACGGCCAGATGGCCGATGGCGAGCATCGCCGTGCTCTCGTTGATCAGCGCGCCTCGTCTGACGCAAGAAGGTTCGGTGAAGCTCGCGTTGGCCTACGCTGAGGCTGCCGGCAGTATCGGGCTCACGGTAAATCTGTGGCAATGGCTTGTTGAGCTCGTTGGGCTTGGATATTTTCTGGCGGCGATCAGGCTGCTCGTCGAATACCCAAGAGCGCTCGAGCATGTATACAGTAATCTCGAGCACAAAAAGCTGTACTGGCTTCTCGCTTTGCTGTCCGCGTTGACCCTGTTGTGGGCAATACTCATGGTTGCCCACGGGCTAGGCGTCGGCTGGGCGGTGCACGTTCATGCCATATTGGCTCTTCTGATGTACGTGCTGGCCTATATCGAGGCTGCACAACCCGAGCTGTTCGAACCGTTGGCTCCGCATCCGAATGTGCCGCTTCTGGCCGTAACTGTCGGAACGGTGCCCTCCGATCAAAATACCACGGGGGCAACCCCAACTCCGGGAGAGAGCTCGCGAGTGGACGGGGAAGCTACGGTAGAGGAGCCCGTTCGGTCAAGCGTGAGCGAGACTCCGGAAGGTCAGCAGAGCAGCGCGGAAAGCACCCTCGACAGAGCGCTGATGTCGGAGCCGCCGAGCGAAGCCGAAAGGTACGCCAAGTCAAAGTTGGCTCCAGAGAAAGTCGAATGGGTTGCTGCACGCCTTGAGGAGGTGTTTGTAAAGGACCGGCCGTATCTCGACCCGGACCTCGACCTGCCAACGCTTGCGGCGTTGATCGATGCGACGCCCCACCAGCTATCGCAAGTGTTGAACGAATATATTCACCAGACGTTTCATGATTTTGTCAACGCTCGGCGGGTAGACGAGGTCAAACGACGGTTGCGAGACCCAGCTTTTGCCGAGGAAAAAGTTCTCACAATAGGTCTTGCCTGTGGGTTTAGGTCGAAGTCTACGCTGAACGCCAACTTCAAGAAATGGGCTGGGATGACGCCATCCGAATGGCGCGACCTTGGGCCCGTTGAGGCGAGTTAGAACCAATTGCCGAGGCAAGCTCTGCGGCTGCTCGGTCACGACTTGGTTTGCGGTTTGACACCTTTGGCGATGATCATGTCTCCGCCGACTGAATACGGTGCGTCGAGTCGTTCGAGGGTGAAATCATGCGAAAGTTGCTCGAGCTTGGACCACACTTTCCGGCGAATATCGGCGCGTGCGGTGAGATTTACGAGTCGGCCTTGAATGCCGAGGGAATCGGTGTGGGCGTCGACGATCATCAGGGTGCCCCCTGGCTCGAGAAGATCCCACAATCGAGCGGTGGCGTCCTCCCAATCGGGCAGCGCGCTCATCACGAGGAACGCAAGCACGCGATCAAACCCGCGCGAGGGCTCGAGGTGCTCGGCCAACTTGGAACGATCGAGCTCGAGCAACGACCCTTCGAACAATCGAACATTGGAGAGGCTCTTTCGAGAAATCCTCTTTTGTGCCTGCTCGAGCATTCCCTTGGAAAGGTCGACGCCCACCACAACGCCTTGCGCGCCCACTCCTTCCGAGAGCAGATCGAGGCTTTGTCCTGTTCCGCATGCAGCGTCGAGGACGCGTTGACCCGCGGCAAGTGCGAGGCGTTCAGTCGCGGCCTTCCGGAAGGGCAAATACAGGCGCTCGAGTGAACTGTCGTAGAACGAAGCAAACACATCGTACCAGCTCATGGGCGTATTGTAGAGTGATGCGAGCGAGGCGCCTACGTCGGAACGCGCCAACCACTTGACCGAACGCGTCGACCTGACGAGACTCGCCCAGTGGAGAATCGACGAGAGCAAGAGCCCCGTTTGGTCAGTGGAATGCTGCCTTTGGCTCTTTTCGACCTAGGATCGAGCAAAGGGATCGCGCGTGAGGCTCTTGCGGTGGAAGCCGACATCGACCCTTCGACAGGGTTGGACGAACGTGTTCCGCTATCGTCGGTTTTGTCGCTTTGGACGGCATTGATTTCCAGATTTCCGTCAGACCCACTCGGGCTCGAGCTCGCAGTGCGTTGGAGGTCGGAATCGTTGGGATTGCTGGGTTACCTGACATCGAACGCTCGCACACTCGGAGAGGCTCTCGATCGATTTGTGGAATTCCAGAGTCTCGTCGATGGCGAATCGCGTCTGTCTCGACGGGTAGAGGGCGACCTATTGATCGTGAACTTGGCAAGAGACCCGGTGTTGGAGGCACTTCGTCAACCCATGGAGGGGTTGTTGGCGAGCGGGCATGCGTTTTTCGAGCTGCTGAGCCAAACCCGTCTTGTGGCTCTTCACGCTAGTGCTGCCCATCGAACGACCCTTCCGCCGGGCCCGTATCGAGCCTTCTTTGGCGTAGATGTGGCCTTCGGCGCCGAACGCAATGAGCTTCAGTATCCTGCGTCGATTCTGGACCGCCCGATTCCAAAGGCTGACCCTCGACTTGGGGATTATTTGCTCGAAGCGGCTGAATCCGCTCGGATACGATTTGCAGAGGCCCGAGCGTTGTCGAGCGAGGCCCTGTACGAGCGAGTGGCACGAGAGGTTCGGAGACGATTGGCCTTGGGCGAAACGCTTTCGATAGAACCCATCGCAAAACAACTGGGAGCAAGCCCCAGGACACTCCAACGGGCACTGACGACGGAAGGGTCGAGCTTTCGTGAGATCGCGGACTCGGAACGCCAGCGTGTGGCTGAGCTTTTGCTCGGATCGTCCAAGCACGCGGTCTCAGAGGTCGCGGCACAGCTAGGTTTTTCAGAGCTCGCCAGTTTTTCTCGCGCGTTCAAACGCTGGACAGGCTCGTCGCCAGCGGAGTTTCGACGACGGACGTCGAGATAACATTGGTTTCGCTGTCGTAGATTGTACGCCCCATGGTGTAGGTCAAGCACCACCTAGGAAGCTCGAATCGATCGCTTTGTTTTGCCGCACGTAGCCTCGAATTGTAGGGCAACGGTGATGGCGAAAATCACTGGAATCGGCGGTGTGTTCTTCAAGTCGAAATCAGACCCCAAGCTCTTGGCTGCCTGGTACGAGCGTCACCTTGGCCTGCAGCTTGAGCCATGGGGTGGGGCGGCGCTGAAATGGTCGGCCGATGCTGCTCCCGATGGTGGTGCCACAGCGTGGCATGTGACGTCGCCCACGAGCGAATGGTTCAGCCCAAGTCAGTCTAGCTTCATGATCAACTATCGGGTAGACGACCTGTTTGCGTTGCTCGATTCCCTCAAAGCGAATGGTGTTGAGATTGTGGGCGGCCCAGAAACGCATGACAACGGACATTTCGCTTGGATACTCGACCTCGACGGCAACAAGGTCGAGCTGTGGCAACCCATCGCAACGGGCGCCTGAAACGTCCGAAGATGGGTGCCTATTGCATCGCGAGCTGTGTACAGCTCAGCACACTCATCGTGTGGCTTTCCGAGTCCTTGCATACGATCAATACGGGAGGTAGCGTCGTGTTGCCAAGCTCTCCCGCCAGCCAATAGGTGTAGGTGTTGTTTCCCGAGGTGGCGAGGTCTGGGCCAAATTGCTGGAAGCGATGCTCTGCACTGTACTGGTTCCCGTCGGTGTTCAGCCCAGGAACGTCTGAGGCTAGGAACGTGGCGTCGAGATATCCCGATGAGGTGGTCGCGTCGGGGCTTACCCCACCGAAGGGTACGGAAGGAAACGAGGCGGGAACCAGCAATCCCACCCCGGTTTGGTCAATCTTGCTCAAGTCCACCCCATACGTGCTCG
This sequence comes from Polyangiaceae bacterium, assembly GCA_046351315.1. GTDB lineage: Bacteria > Myxococcota_A > Polyangia > Polyangiales > Polyangiaceae > JAXLYQ01. The sequence goes on along the minus strand of JAXLYQ010000025.1, from coordinate 9,883 downwards.
CAGCGTTTCCGATCTTCGGCGCCACATGAATGAAGCGCACCTTGCTTCCCGAGCTCGATTGATCGACGTTGTCGTAGGTTCGGAGTGCAAAAGGAAAGTTGGCGTCGCCTGCGATCCCGGTCATCGCCAAGGTGAAGTTGGTGCTCTCGGTAAGGGCACCGGTCGAAATCTGGTGTGCTGAGTAGGCGGTGGCTTCGCAACCCATGGGTGAGTTCGCTGGAATGACCTTGATATCAAGGCCTTCCGAGTCGATCGACAAACCTATATCGCCCGTGATGTCACCAAATTTCAAACCGGTTTTCAGCAGTTGCGGGCCCTCCTGCTTCCAGGTGGGATAGGATACCGGTTTGGCGCAAATATCCACAAGGGTTTCGGATGTGTCGGTCGAAAGGTGCGCGAATCGTACAGCCGAGAACGGAGCGATGTATGCGCCAGGATTGGGTGGTTTGTACCCATCTGCAAACGGAAGTATCTCACACTGCGACAACCCACCGACCGGCGCCGCTGTGTCGTTGCACCATAGGAACGCTACGACCTCAGGGGAATTGTCGAGTCCGAACAGGAAAAGAGTGGCCCGCTCCCCCATAGAAACGCCATCCGGCGGTATATTCTCCACAGTCACAATTCGTGAGCCGCTGGCCGAGTATCGCACCTCGTAAGAGATTCCCCCAGGGAACGGAGCTTGAGAGCTCGCGTAGCCGTTCTCATCGACGGGAAAAGTATCAGAACCTGTTACTCCGACGCTGGACATGCCATCTGCCCTCGAAATGAAACGAGTCCAATTCGTGAAGGCTTGTGGTGATTGGGACAGCCCCGCATAGTAGCCAATATCGAGCTCTGTCGAGGCGCTTACGGTGTTCACGAATCGAAATCGAGCAACGCTGGTGTCGGGGCGGTCGTCGGTGAGCAACTTCGCGTTCGCAGTGGACGGTTCTGCGATGGGGTTGCCCGTCAACGTGAGCGTGTGCAGTGAGTTGGCTGCAAACGAAATACTCGTCAGCTCGAGATAGGGCGAATCACAGCTTGCTTGGGATGCCGGGACAATGCCGAGGTCGAACGGTCCCTCTGGTACGTCGAAGTACGCGGACACCTCGCTACTATTGAGCCCGGCCGGGTGATCGGTCGCCGTGATCAACGTGTACGTTGACGCATCGGCGCCCGCATTTTGAGCAGAGTTGAACGGTAGCGGCGACCGAGGTGAGCACCGCAAATCGAAGTTGCGGTGGCGCGTTCGGGGTGGTGCCACCTGTTCCGCCTTGACCTGCGGTGCCTGACGCACCCGAGCCACCGCTTCCGCCGGTGCCTCCCGTTCCGCCAGCTCCACCCGTTCCACCCGTTCCACTGGAGCCGGCTTGTCCGGCGGTGCCGCCTGACGCTGATGCCCCGGCGGTACCGTCCCCTTTGGACAGGTCACCGTTGATCAAGCAACCCGATGTTACTGTGGCAAGAAAGAGCGACGAGAAGTACGAAAGACGCATGGGTACCGTCGCCCAGCCTAGATCGAACGGCGCTCAGGTCACGCAGATTTTGTTGGGGTTTTTCTGAAATTCCGCCCGATAGCGTGCCCCGGTGGCGCTAACCGCGTGCCATCTCGATCTTGGGGTAAGCAGCGCGAAAGCCGTTCGATTCGTAGGCTCGTTGGCTTGGTGTGAAGGGTAGTGTGCTGGCGATGGCAAGGTCGCATCCGAGGGTGAGGGCCTTGGCAAGACGGGCACGGATCAGCGCTTTTTGAATCCCACCCACGGGCTTTGGGCAGTGTGGCGTCGCCACTGAGCAAGGCGATACCGTCGACTTCGCCAAGCATGGCGCCCGCTACCGGCTCGCCCTTGCGATCATAGGCCAAATATCCCCACGCGTGTGGCACCGTCGGTGTCATTCGAAAGAAAGGCTCGAAGTTCTTCCAGTCGTCGATATTCGAAAATCCCGCTCCGATGACACGCGAGAATGTATCTGCGTCCTGTGGAGTCGCTTCCGAATCTGGATATCGAGCTGCGTGGAGCTTTCGTGCTGCGCTTGGGTGGGCTCGTTATGAGAGTGATGCGTCAACGAGTGCACCCAAAGTTGTTGAAACTGCTGGACCCTATATCCTCGTTTCGCCAACAAGGGCCAAAGGCTTGGGTCTGCCGCTGGGCTCAGCTCGAGCACCACCGGGTGACCGCCCTTGCCCAAGAATTGTTCGAGTGAAATCAGCTCATCTTCGCTGACCGGATCGACGAGCCCCAACGCTTGATTGAGCGGGTGCCCCTCCCCACGGAAGTGGGCAAATCCACCGCCTATCGGGATAGTTTCGCCGTGATTGGCTTGATTGAAACGCTCGTTTTGTACGGCTTGTGCGCGCTCGAGACGTCGGGCCAACAATGTAAGATCGGGTGTCATGGGTGGCGCCCAGTACATCTGACAGCACAGGTTCTGTCAGCCATGCCTGCGAGGGCGGCTCGAGTGGTCTCTGCGCGCTTGTCACATTGCCGACCCTGACGTCGACGTGTTTCCCGAGGTATGCCCGCGCTTTTTTCTCACGCTCGTTTCTGCCCATCCGCGCAGGACCTCGAGTGCTATTTTCTTGTGTCCCTCGAGGGTGAAGTGAAGACCATCTTCGATCAGCAACTCGGGTGACGGTGGCGCGCCAAGCCCGGTAAATAGATTGATGGTTTTCTCGTGGAGCGAGGCGATGATTTCCGCAACGCGGGCGAGGTCTTCGTTGCGGAATTTCACCCCGAACCGAGACAATCCTGGGTGCGTTGCGACCCTATCTTCGAGCACCGCGGGCGGCGTGATCCATAGGCACGATGCCTTCGTCTCACGCGACAGCCGTGCGCGGAGCTCTGCCATATTGCGGGCGGTTTCTTCCGCATGAACCAGCGTTTTGCTGGGGGAAGGGCCCTGGGTGCGGGCATCGTTCGCGCCGAGAAACATCAAGACCCAATCGGGCTGTTTTGCGATCACCTCGCCAATTCGAATGAGCCCTTGGGTGGTGGTTTCTCCTGCAACTGCACTGATGTCGAGGGACAGCGAGTCGTCGGGACGGCGGGTGGACAATAGTTGCCGCAAGATGACAGCCCACGATTGCGGATCGGATGTGTGGCTATCGCCACATGCGACGATTCGGGCCCCTGGTTGCAACGGGAGGCGGTCGACCATCTCGGCCACCTGTGGGTCCGCGAGCAACTCGAGCGCCGCATCTCTCGCGCCCGCGCGCATTCGCTCGAGCTCGGTGGAGTACACCTCTGGGGTCATACCGAGCAGCTCGGCACAAAGGGGCTCGGTGAGCGCGGCGCTGCCTGGAAGTGAGGCCAATGTTCGTTCGGGTTGAAGGACCTTGAGGAGCCAGCGCGTTGTGTCTTGCGTCGTTGTCATGCACAACCAGATATCGGACAGGGCGGGTATGCACTAGCGTGCCATTTGGAAACGGACTCTTGTCATGAACGCAAAAATAGATCTCGACCTCAACGACGTGGCGCTGCTCGTCCGGGTCGTACAGCGACGGAGTTTTTCTGCGGCCGCCCGTGAGCAGGGGGTGCCTGTCTCGACGGTCAGCCGTCGTATCTCGCGGCTCGAGTCAGCCCTTGGTGTAAGGCTGCTCGAACGCACGACACGAGCGCTTCGGCTGACGGATGCAGGGCGCAGGTACTTCGAGCACGCAGAACGGGCGATCGATGACCTGTCGCAAGGCACTGGCCACGTACGACAGATGCAGGACGAACCTCGTGGACGCGTTCGTATCGCGGCTCCGATCGCCTTCGGTGCGGCAGTTGCCGACTCGGTGTACTCCTATCTCGCGATGCACCCCGCCGTGTCGATTGATCTCGAGCTCGACGGGCGTCGCCCCGACCCTGACAGCGGTTTCGATATCGCCATCGTCACAGAAAAGTGGAATGACACGGACGATTTCACTGCGCGCGAGGTTCGTCCGATGACGCGCAAGTTGCTCTTTGCCAGCCCGCGATATTTGAAGCAGCACGGAAACCCTCTCGGGGTGGACGAGCTTACGCGTCACCATTGTATTGCGACCCGCGCCTCGGACGGCCACGCCGTTTGGACACTGGCTCAGGGCCGCACGAAGCGACGTATTACCTTTGCGCCGAGGCTCTACGTGAGCGAGTTCTCTGCAGCGTATCGAGCCGTGCTCGCTGGGGTGGGGATCGCGATGCTGCCTGAGTCCCTATGTGCTCAGGACACCTCCAAGAAACTTCTCGCTCGTGTGCTCGATGGCTGGGAGGGTGAGGCTGCCGGCGTTTATCTTCTCTACCGTGCACACCGTTCACTCACGGCGGCCGTGCGCACATGCATCGACCATTTGGTGACGGAGCTTGCCCGTGCGCGGCTGGTCAGCCAGGCTCGTGATAGCTGAGACGAGGCGAATGGTAGATCCGTCGCACAGGATTCTACTGGCTGTGATGGCCTAATTTCCCAGCAAGTAATTCTTTAGCTTGACCTTGTAGGCAGCTTTCATGACTTTGATCGCTTCGGCGCGTTCCGACGAGTCCACGACTCCAGAGCCCGGGGGCATGATCCCATTGGCCATCAGGATATCGACGGTTTGATCCAATGGCGGCCTCAACGCATTTTGAAGCGTGTTATTGTGGCATGCGTCGCAGGCGGTGTTTTTGTTTATCGTTTCGAGCTCACTGGTGGTGAGCGAGCGTCCGGCATAGGTGGACGCTTCTTCGAGCGTAAGCGTGCCACCAGTGCCAATGCCAGGTGAGCTCGGGAACGGATTGTAATCAGGGTGATTGGTTTTGGCTGGGTATGCTTGCAAATAGCCCACGAGTGTCGCGACCTTGGCAGCCTCGGTTGCATCGGCGAGCGCCCTCATATGCAGCGGCTTTCCGCTGTAGTGACACTGGAGACAGGTACCGTTCTCCACCGAGGTTCCCACGGTCATGGAGCTGCCGCCTGTCGTCAGGTTGCGTCCGTGCAAATACGAGTTGTATGTGCCGTCGGAGCGTGGCTCGAGGGTCACAAAGAACATCTGTCCCACAGTACGCTGAATTTGGATCCACTGGTCCAGGTTGGGGCGGTCGGGCCAGCCTGGGAAGAACACGATGGTAGAGTTGCCGCCGCCCACAATCGAGTTTGGATACTCGGCGACGATCACGGGATCGAGCCCTTGGGTGCTCCGTTCGGCATTCACGGTTGCCAAGAGACTGTCCACCTCGCTACTCCGGTCGTAAATCGCCTTCAATAGCTGCGTTCCACTCAGGAATGCCCCAGCGGGAGAGTCTGCGAGCGCGGCAGCTTTGTATGCCTCGACGCTGCCAGTGATCTCGAATTGATTACAGAGCTTCCGAGACATGAAATCGACCACGGGTTTGAAGCGCGTCGAGGCGTAGTCTTTGTACTGCTCGTTCGTCATCAACGGGTAATAACTCTCGTAGTCGCTCGTGAGCGTGGTCATCAGCGTGCACGCTGCGTCATCGAGCCCACTTGTCAGCTTATTCACGGCGGCGATGTAGAGGTTCTCCGCGTCGCCAATGGTGCCCGTGGTACCTCCGCTGCCTCCCGCGCCCGACGTGCCTCCGTTGGAGCCACTGCCCGACGTGCCCGAGCTGGTTCCTCCGCCAGACGAGCCTGAGCTCGTGCCTCCAGTGGACGAGCCTGCGCTTGTGCCGCCAGTAGACGAATCTGCATCCGTACCCGCGTCGGTGGCGGTGTTGGATGAAGTCGTGCTCGAGTCTTCACACGAAGCTGCGAACGCGCAAACGATAGGGATCAACAGGAACGCCGTGTTGATTTTCATGGGGCCTTCTTCTGTTCGGCATGGTTGAAGTGCGGGGGACAGATAGCGGTACAAAGAGAGCGCCGAGCCGCGCGACCCTCCCGTCGTGCCTTCTGTGTCGCGCCCTCTGTGTCGCGCCCCGAACGATACCGATCACTCCGTAACAAAACGAAATATCGAACGAACATGTGAAGCCGGCCCCACCGAGCCAAAGGCCGTGCGTTGATGGCAGAGCCCGCCCGAGTTTTGGCTCGCTGCAAGGTTTTCTTCGGGAGCTCGAAACACGTAGTATTGCTGTTCTGGTGTGGGTATAGGATCACCGCCACGAACAGTCAGAAAATCGAATTCGCTCCATGGGCGAAATTCCTATAGGGAAATTCTCCTGCACACGATAGTCGCCACGCTGCTCAACCCAACTCGTGTATTCGTTGCTGTCGCACGCCGCAAAAACGAGTGAGCAGCCATCTTGAATCCAGTTTCCGCGAAGGTGGTGAGCCAGAGGTAGGGCCTCGTCGCCGCGTGCTCCTCGAACGACCGCGCAACGCTCGACGTCATCGAGGCGCGGCGGGCCTCTGCGCGGCTGCGGTAGGCTTCGTCCATCCGTACGGAGTTTGTCACCCCATCGTGGCGAGGGCGAGCTCTCTACCCTCGGGAGACGGGCGCCTCGGGGTGGATACGAAGAGGGATTGTTTCCAGACCGGAGCCAACGTTCGCGAACAATCGCGAACAAACTAAATCAGGGGTCCGGTGATACCCCAACGCCATGCACCGTTGGATGACGCCGTCTTCGTCGATACTCACGCTTTGTTTGGTGGCTTGGTTGAGCGCGTGTGGTGGTGGGGAGTCCACTACGGTCACTGCGCCGCCGGTTACTGCCCAACCCGGCACCGCTTTGCACCACGCCCAGGTGTGTGCACAGACGCTCGGACCCATACCGACGTGGGCCTGTCAGGACGGGGAGCAGATCCCAATTCTTGTGGACGGTAAACCAGTCGACTCGACACCTCCCGCATGCGACAACCCTGATCTCAAGGGAATGTGTGTCGTGGGCTCATACGCGGGCCGTGTCACCGGACAGAAGCACGACGGCAGTCCGAATCCGAACGTGAGCTGGGCCTACTTCTGTCGCCGAGACGACAACTTTGCGCAGATGATCGGCTACGACAAGGCGACGGGGGCGACCTGTTTCTTCGAGCTCAAGGAAGGCTACATGCCGCTCGAGGAAGGAGTTCCCGCGGGCAAAGTACCGGGCATCGACGCCCCCGACTATGAGGACGCCTGGAAGCGTCCAGAGTCTGTGGCGGTGCAGGGGTGCAACACCTGCCATACTCCAGATCCCTTCATCCACACTCCGTACGTCGACGCCGCGCGGTGGCCTGCCGATCCCGCGCAACCGGTCGTCCCGCAAATTGCAACCACGACCAGCCCATATTTCGTTCTCGGCGATGCCTTCGCAAGCTGGACGTTCGACTACGTTGAGTTTGACGACAACCAGTGTACATCCTGCCACCGGATGCCGGACTTCCGCCGCTTTACGTTCGGCTCTCACGTCGACTTCAACGCGCACATGCCGCCCCTGGCCCCGGGCAGTATGAAGGCCGACTTCGACGCCGTGATGGCATGCTTGAGCCAGGGCCCGGACACTGCCCCAGGCTGCCGTTGGGCCGCGCTCAACGGTGCAACCCCGACCACCGACGGGGCGATCAAAACAATTCAGGCAATCGGCTCGTTTCAAACCACCTTCGGCACACTCGGTGTCGCGGATCCTTTTTCTGTCTCGAGTGGGACGCTTACGGGCACGGGTGCCGACTTCCAGTTCAGCAAAGTAGGGGCGATTGCTGGGACAGCGCCTTCCGCCGGACTGGTCCAGATTGACGTCATCGGACACCAGGAAATTGCCGATGTCCCCCAGGGGATTGACTACATTGCGCGCTTTCTCGTTCCCGTTGAAGCGTTCTCGCCCGGGAACGTCGTCTCTTCCAGCGCCGTTGGGTGGAGCAGCGAGCTCCTGATCGCGGACGGTGCGGATCGGAGCAATACCTTCGCCCTAGGCACGACGGGTGTAGGTCAGCTCAATCTGGGAAATGTGGGAGCAGTCTCCGGCGACGCTGTGGCGGGTGACTTTTCGATTCTGTGGCAGTCTGCATCCAAAAAGTAGCCTGTTCAGCGCATACCGCTCGCTGTCATCTCTCCCTGCCCTGAGCCATGTTCACGTCCAATTCGACCCTCGATCCCATTCATGTGCTGCTCGTCGAGGACGACGAGAGGCTTGCGGGTCTCGTCTCGGAGTACCTTGGGTTGCAGGGCGCGCTGGTGAGCGTGGCGCGCGATGGCCACGACGCCCTCGCCCAGGCCCTGAAGCATCGTTTCGACGTCGTGCTGCTGGACCTGATGCTCCCCGGTCTCGGTGGGCTCGAGGTTTGTGCTCGCCTGCGCCAGCGCTCGGATGTGCCCATCCTGGTGGTATCCGCGCTCGGGACGGACGGCGAGCGCATCCTTGGGCTCGAGAGCGGAGCTGACGACTACATCTGCAAGCCATTCTCCTCGCCGGAGCTACTCGCCCGCATCCGCGCAATCGTGCGCCGCCGCCGCGGCGCACTCGCGCGCAGCTCCGCGCGGGTCACCGTGGGGGCGCTCGATCTGGACCCTGGGACGCTCGTTGCAACCCTTCATGGGCAACCCCTCGCCGTGACTGGACTCGAGTTCGAGCTGCTTCTCTGCTTCGCTCGGCACGAGGGGAGCGACCTGACCCGCGACCGCATACTCGAGCTTGTCCACGGCACCCTTGATTCCGCCTTCGATCGCTCCATCGACGGTCATATCTCGAGGCTTCGGCGAAAGCTCGGCGACGACCCGCGCAGGCCCGCGATCATCCGGACTGCACGAGGAGTCGGGTACCGGTTTGTCGCGCCAAAGCGGGCGGAATGATGCTGCGCCGCTTCACTGTTTCTCGGCGGATCACCCTCGCCGTCTTGCTAGGCTTGTTGGGCTCGGTGCTCCTCGTTGTACTTTTCAGCGCCGCCTTCTGGCGTGTCACGCGACTCCGCAAGCCCACGTCCGATGCGTTGATGTTCCCCACCACCGCGCTCCTTGCGGAGGCCGCGTCCGACGACGCGCTTCGCACTCGGGCGATTGAGGCGCTCAAGCTCCACTCGCCCGGGTGCCGCTACGTGTTCTATTCAGAGCGCGGAGAGCTCCTGGCCACGACGATGGCGGACCCTTTCGAACCGCTCGCGAACATTCCTGGCGACTGGGGGGCCACCGAGTCGATAGAGCTTCCCACGAAGCGTCATCCGCGGGTCGAGGTGATCCCCGTCGTCAACTCGTCCGGGATGCGCTTCTATGCTCTGAACGAGCTCGAGGACAGGCCAGCCCCCCCGCCGCTCTCGTGGTGGTTCTGGCTCTCCTGTGCGATCCCAGTTGGATTCTTCGGTCTCGTGTCGCTGCTGCTCGCCCGCTCGATCACGCTCCCCCTCGATCGAATTGTCATGGTTTCTCGCGCCCTCGCCGATGGCCAACTCTCGGCGAAGGTGGGATATATCGGGCGCGACGAGCTCGGTGTCCTTGGCTCGGCGCTCGACTTGATGACCGAGCGAGTCGCTGGCTTGCTCCGAGGGCGATTGGAGCTGTTGGCACTTGTCTCCCACGAGCTCCGAACGCCGCTGTCGCGCATGCGGGTTGCCCTGGACACCGCGGTCGAGGGCGACATCGATCGCGCCCGTCAAACGCTCTCCAGCATCGCAGTCGACCTCGCCGAGCTCGAACGTCTGCTAGGCGACACCCTGGCGTACTCGCGCATCGAGATCGAGGGCGAACGCCAAGCGGGTACACCGCTCGAGCTCGACGAGGTCGACCCGACGCCTCTTCTTCAGGACGCCGCCGCGCGCTTCCACGCGTCGTGGCCAGATCGAGCTCTGCAGCTCGACCTCCAGAACGACCTTCCATTGCTGGACGGCGATCGGATACTCCTCGCGCGGGTGCTGCTGAACCTCCTCGACAACGCCGCGAAGTACTCCCCAGTGGAGCAGCCGGTTCACCTGCGCGCGTCGAGCTCTGACGGTGTTCTGTCGCTCGAGGTCGAGGACCACGGCCCCGGCATCGATGAGGCCGATCGAGAGCGCATCTTCGAGCCCTTTTTCCGGTCTCGCGCGGCGGTGAGCCACGCCA
>JAXLYQ010000024.1:0-69739 GCA_046351315.1 Polyangiaceae bacterium | reverse complement strand
AACATGTTGGCGGCGCTGACGAATGTGCGTCCTTCGCATTTGCTCGACATTGGTCTCTGGAAGCAACTCGGTCTCGAGGTTGCGCCCGACGACGAGGACGAGAAATCTGCAGCGACGGTCGCTCTTCGCCAGCTTGTTCGATCCTGATCGATGACCACCCCCATCGCCCGAGAAGCATCTGCGCCTCGTGACGAGAAGGGGTGGACCACCGAGGCGATCGACGCGGCGCTCACGCCAGTCACCTTCGCGGGAATTTACGCGTGGGCCATTTCGGTAGCGCCGGCGTTCCTGTCGGTTCCGGCCCTGGTGTTTCGAAAGGGTCTCGACGCTTCTGCACTGGGGGCGCTCGTCGCTGGCGCGCTCGCGCTTCCTTGTGTGTTGATCGGTGCGTGGCTTGCGCGACGAGGCTCAGCTTCGGCAATTTATATCGGGGTGTGGGCGTTTCTCGGCGGGTGCGGCGCGAGCTGGTTGCTGGCTCCGACGACGATCGACGTGACCCGAATCGATCCGATCGCACGAGGAGTGCTCGGGTCGGCGGGTTTTGTGCTGTACGCCCTTGCGTGGGGGATCACGCGTCCTGCGGGGCCGCCTCCATTGCGTGAGCCTGGTTCGAAAGAGCTCGAGGCGAGGGGCGCGATTCCAAGAGGTGCGCTCGCGATTATGGCCATCGGGATCATCGGAGCCGCGGCGGTGATGGTCCTGGCGTGGCAAGTGCGCGATACGGTCCGTGCGTTGTTTGCGCAGTCTGCAGCGGCGATCGTCGCGATAGGATTGATCACGGCGTCGGCTCGGGTTGCGGTGGGGCGGGGCCCGAAGACGTTTTCGACGCCGAAACTCCGATTCGAACGAGCTGGGCAAGCGCTGGCGCTGTTGCTGCTGACGGTGGCGCTTGGCTTGGTGCTGTTGTTTGCGTCGAGATTACTCGCCCTGAATCATGTACGTCGGCGCGTGCTCGTGTACGATGCGCACGTGGCTCGGGTCGTGGATGCGCTCTCGATTTTGCTGCTGATTGCTGCGTGCGCCGTGTTTGCACACGGTTTCAAAGCGCTCGGTGATCGCGAGGATTTGCGCGCGCTGTACGATGATTGATCTGAGCGCTGGCGCTGAAGGCCTCGGTCGATCTCTTTGCGCTGAGGACGGCATGACGCGGGTCTAATTCGATCGCTTGGGTGCGTGGTGTTGGTGGCGTCGTGCTCAGGGCCGAGCGCGTGCAACCGACGGCGCCGGTTCCACAGGGTGCTGTGGCAACTTGCGCGGGCGAGCCAATCTCGGCGATCTCGGTGGCAAGGCTGGCGGCGCGACGGGGTATCCTGACGCGAGATGCGCTCGATCTGTTGTGTCGAGATGCGCGCCTTGCGGTGGCAGCCCGGAAACCGCCTGATTCGTATGCAGAGAGAATTGACGTCGATCGGCGCTGTCGCGGGCGCGATGAAGCGGCGCAGGCGGAGCAATCGGAGCCGACGACGCAGGATGAGCTGAACAAGGTGCGAAAAGAGCACTGGTTCGAGCTCGATCACCCTGCGGGCGTTCGCACCGTGCACGCGGTGGCGCAGGCATCGAAAGACGATCCGGCAGCACGAGAGAAAGCGAAGGCAGTCGCCAGCAAGATTCTCGAAGTGCGTGAGGCGAAGAGCCCCGATGAAATGATGCAGAAGGCTTCGGCCGTGGAACATGGCGACGTCGAGGTGCAGCTGAGCTGCGCGCCGGTGGAGCCGATGGTGTTGTGTTGGGGCCTGAAGCCTCGACGCGTTCGACATCGATTTCGTGAAGGAGCGATGACGTTGCAGAAGCCCGGCGAGATATCGCCGATCGAGTCATCTTTCGGCTTTCACGTCGCAGCTTTTTGGATGTATCGCCGAGGTTCGAACGAGTGACGATGCGCTCGCGAGATGACGCGACGAGATCGTGACCAACCGAACAAAACAGGCGTTGGGGCGACTCTGGGAGAGTTGCGGAAGACCACGCCGATCGAGATTGAGCTGACGTAATGAGCAAACCTTTTCGCGGCTGGATCGGGGAACTCCATGAAGCGAGCGGGTTGGGTCAAACACGAGGCTGAAAGAGCTCGTTTGCAAAGATCCTCGAGCGACTGGTGTGGACAGCACCGGGAGCGCTTGCTGCGGTCTTTGTGGACGTTGACGGCGAGTGCGTTGACTTGGCAGGCCGCGGCAAAGAGTTCGATTTGAAGGTGGCGGCGGCGCACTGGCGGATCTTGCTGCACGATCTCGGACATGCCTGGCTACGCGAAGACGAAGCAGGTGTGTGTCGAGGCGAAGGGGCAGGGGCATTATCCGCTCGTTGACAGACGGATATGCTCGGTAAAAAGATCCCATGACCTCGGGGATTGTGTTCCGTGTCGCCAGAGCGAGCGCTGCACGAGTGTGAATACGCCCTTGCAAAGGAGGCCGGCTTCAAACCTCCGGCGCAAAAGCCGTGGTACCCGGTCGAGGTACTTCCAAGAGGGTCGAGGAGGGTGCGACCTGACCATAAGGGGCAAAACGACTGGTTGTCCGTTCAGGTATTGGGCGTGTTGATGGGGTTGGAGAAGGGCGAGCGGGCTATCGCGTGCGATTGGGGAACGGCGCGGAGATGACGTTGGTCCGCGAGCCATTGGGTCATCGATGGTGGACAGACGAGCCGATTGACTGAACGGGCGGCCAGGGTTTGCCGAGAGGTGCGGAGGTGAACACCCCGTGTTTTCGAGACAAATCACTTTTTCATAAACTCTAGCTCAAAAACTCGCTTGACCCATCCGGCTCTTCGGCTAGAAACGGCCTCCCCGACAGTTTTGCAAACGGGTAATCGACAGAGAGTTGAAAAGTTCTTGACGGTGCCGCGAGACAGAAGTAAAACACGGCGCCCCTGACCGAGACAGTGAAACGAATCGAAAGGGCCGAAGCGAGCTTGCGCGAAAAGCGGATGCTGAGAAGACGGAAAAGAAAAAAGAGGTTGACAGCCCGAAGCAAAGAGCTAGAAACCCTCCCCGCGACGCAGCGGGAACGACGGTCGCGGCAAAAAGGGAAGCAGCGGTAGAAAACCTCACCGGCGAGAGCTGGTGAAGATGGGCGAAAGCCCTCGGTCTCTGAAAACTGAATCGAACGAATATGAAGAGCGCCGTTTCAAAAGCTCGCCCCGCGAGTGGAGCAAACAGGTACGATAAAGCGGTACCAAAACAAGCCGATGAGGCTTGAAAGTAGGATTCCAACTGGAGAGTTTGATCCCGGCTCAGAAACGAACGTTAGCGGCGCGCCTAACACATGCAAGTCGCACGAGAAAGGGGGTAACCCCCGGTACAGTGGCGTAACGGTGAGTAACACGCAGGTAATCTGCCCCTGAGTGGTGGATAACCTTCCGAAAGGAGGGCTAATACAGCATAAGACCACGACCACGAGAGTGGATGGGGTCAAAGCCGGCCTCTATACATAAGCTGGCGCTTGAGATGAGCCTGCGGCCCATCAGCTAGTTGGTAGGGTAATGGCAGTTCGTCAAGGCAAAGACGGGTAGCTGGTCTTAGAGGATGATCAGCCACACTGGAACTGAGACACGGTCCAGACTCCTACGGGAGTGGTGCAGCGGGAATCTTGCGCAATGGGCGAAAGCCTGACGCAGCGACGCCGCGTGGGTGACGAAGGCCTTCGGGTTGTGGAAGCCCGTGGGGAGAGAAGAATAGCGGCGCGATAGCATTCATGATGACGGTATCTCCTTAGTAAAGGATCAAGCAACTTCAGCCAGCAGCCGCGGTAATACAGAGGTGCAAACGGCGAATGGAATGACTGGCGTAAAGCGCATGTGTAGGCGGCCTTGCAGGTCGGATGAAATCCCCGGCTCCTCAAATCCCGGGCGAAGTGCATTCGAAACCGCAAGGCTGGAGTCCTCGAGAGGAAGGTGGAATTCTCGGTGTAGAGGTGAAATTCGCGGCGACATCGGGAGGAACACCGGCGGCGAAAGCGGCCTTCTGGAGAGTGACTGACGCTGAGATGCGGAAAGCAAGGGGGAGCAAACAGGATTAGATACCCTGGTAGTCCATGCCGTAAACGATGGGTGCTAGTTGTAGCGGGCTTTGACCCCTGCTGTGACGTAGCTAACGAGTTAAGACCCTGCCTGGGGAAGTACGGTCGCAAGACTAAAACTCAAAGGATCACGGGGGCCCCGCACAAGCGGTGGAGCATGGTCGACCTGGACGCAAACGCGAAGAACCTTACCTGGGCTAGAAAACGTAGAAACCTTGCTGAAAAGTGGGGTGCTCTTCGGAGAATCTGCGGTTAGGTGCTGCATGGCTGTCGTCAGCTCGTGTCGTGAGATGTTGGTTAAGTCCCGCAACGAGCGCAACCCTTGTTACTAGTTGCCAGCGGTTCGGCCGGGCACTCTAGTGAGACTGCCTGCAAAGGAGGAAGGTGGGGACGACGTCAAGTCATCATGGCCCTTATGTCCAGGGCTACACACGTGCCGCAATGATTGGCACAGACAGATGCGAACTCGCGAGAGGGAGCCAACCTGTAAAAAACCAATCTCAGTACAGATAAGAGCCTGCAACTCGACCTTGAAGCGGAATCGCTAGTAATCCCTGATCAGCAGGCAGGTAATACGTTCCCGGGCCTTGTACACACCGCCCGTCACACCATGGGAGTCGTTTGCTCCAGAAGTGCCTGCGCCAACTGCAAGGAGGCAGGGCCCCGGGTGATGTACGGTAACTGGGGTAAGTCGTAACAAGGTAGCCGTAGGGGAACCTGCGGCTGGATCACCTTTCAAGGAGTGCCTTTCCGCTGGGCGCGGATAGATTGCCCGGTCAAACCTCTTCACGATTCTCGTTCGATTCATTTGCGGGCCCGATGACAACGTCTGGCTCGTGGAATACGGCAAAGTGGTCCTGTCCTCAGCGTTCAGCTCGCCGGATTCGCGGGACACAAATATACTGTAGCCGAAAAGGAGCGCACGCCCGAGGCGGAGGTCAGCGCCCGTCTGCCCTGGCCCACGACATATTCGGTCCAGTCCAGTACTCAGTACGCTGGATGTCTGTTTGACGCACGCAGGCAATAGCTCAGCTGGGAGAGCGCCATGTTTGGTAAGCCGGAGGCCACCGGTTCGATCCCGGTTTGCTCCACCGGTCCTCTTCAGGACCCTATGGATTCCCGCTTCAACGCTTGTAGAATCCTGACCTTGCCGAACCATTACAACACTCTCGTGGAGTAGGATTCTTTCCCCTGGATCTCTGACAATCGAAGAACGAAATCATATCTGCACGTTTCTCCAGCAGTCGAATGCTCAACCCAAAGTCTTAGCCTCGTCTTCAGGGTTTGAACGACTTTCGTCGCTCCAACCCTGCGACGGAAAATCCACGAAGCTCTGTCTTCGTGATTTGGACAAGCCAACAAGGGCGTACGGTGGATGCCTAGGCAATGAGAGGCGATGAAGGACGCGGTCAGCTGCGATAAGCCAGGGAGCTGCTAACAAGCCATGATCCGAAGATTTCCGAATGGGGAAACTCTATAGGGACATCCTGCTAACTTGCAGCAGAAACCCCAGGAACCAGCATCTATACCTTGGAGGGAAAGAATCAACGAGATTCCCCGGAGTAGGCGAGTGAAACGAACAGCTCGAAGCCAGTCGAGAACTGGCCGTGGGGTCGTGGGCCAGCGATATGGGAGCTACGAACCAGACGAACGGCATGGAATGGCCGGCCATAGACGGTGACAGCCCGGTAGGCATACGTTCAAGAGCCCCTAGTTGTTCTCGAGTACCGCAGGACACGTGACCCGGCGGGAACTGGGGAGGACCATTCCTTCCAAGGCTACATACTACTCATTGACCGATAGTGAACTAGTACCGCGAGGGAAAGAAGTAAAAGAACCCCGTCAAGGGGATAACAGAAACCTGAAACCGTACGCCCATGGCGAGTAGCCCGTCTGATTCGTCGGGGTGAATTCTCACGTACCTTTTGCATAATGGGCCCAGGTGAGTTACCGTGTGTGGCAAGTTGTTTAAGCCGTCAGGTGGGAGCGAAGCGAAAGCGAGTTCGAACAGAGCGTTCAGCCGCACGCGGTAGACCCGAAACCTTAGCGATCTATCCATGGCCAGCGAAGAGTGGGTAACACCGCTTGGAGGACCGGAACTCACTAAAGTTGAAAATTTAGGGGATGAGCTGTGGATAGGAGTGAAAGGCTAATCAAGCTGGGAGATATTGGTTCTTCCCGAAATATATTGAGGTATAGCCTCGGATGTACTGCGCCGGAGGTAGAGCACTGAATGGGCTAGGGTCCTACCAGATTACCAAACCCATCAAACTCCGAATGCTTGTGACAGCTGTCCGGGAGTCAGGCAGCGGGAGATAAGTTCCGTTGCCGAGGAAAAGAGCCCAGATCGTCGGCTAAGGTCCCAAAGTCTGAGCTAGCGTCAAAGGATGTGGAAACGCTTTGACAACCAGGAGGTTGGGCTGTACAGCCATCCTTTAAAAGAAAGCGTATAATAGCTCACTGGTCAAGCGAGTCTGTTGAAAATATAACGGGGCTCAAGCTCAGCACCGAAGCCACGGGCTTTCGTAAGAAAGGTAGGAGAATTGCGGGAGACACAGCCGGACCGAGAGGACCCGATATCAGTTCCGAGGAAGAGCTTATGCAGGCATGATAGGCGATAAACCGGGTGAGAAACCCGGTCGCCGTAAGCCCAAGGTTTCTGGGGTAGGATAATCCTCCCAAGGTTAGTTTGCACCAAGAAGGAGGCTACGAGAGGCGCAGCTGACAAAGCTTGTATTAATATTCCTACCACCATAGACAGCGTTGAAGTGAGCAGGACGGAGGAAGATAGTTTAGCGGGACCAAGGTAATGCCCGTTCAAGCCTGTGGTGTGATACGGCTCAGGACCCAATAGGACAAACAGGCTGTTTCTAGTCCGAGAGGTGATGAGGTCCAGACTGGTCGGAGGAATGGCGGATCTTCCACTTGCAGTACGCGCACAGAGCTCCTGTGGTGACCGTACCGCAAACCGACTCAGGTGGGCGGGATGAATATTCCAAGGCGCGTGAGAGAACCCTGGTTATGAACTCGGCAAACTGACAACGTAACCTGGGATATGTGCGCCGCACCAGCGTGACCGTACAAGAAGAGCGTGAGGCGGTCGCAGAGAATGTCAGAATTGTTTACTAAAACCTAGCACTCTGCTAAGACGAAAGTCGACGCATAGGTGTGATGGCCGCCCGGTGCTGGAAGGTTAAGGGGATAAGTCAGCGCAAGCGAAGCTGCGGGAACCTGAAGCCCCAGTAAACGGCGTCAAATTTACAACGGTCCTGGGCGGTATGTATCTTTGTCGGGTAAGTTCCGACCTGCACGAATGGCATAATAACATCCCGCCGTTCCCGACCAGGACTCAGCGAAATTTGTATCGTGCGGCGACGCCCTTTTCCCGCGGCAAGACGGAAAGACCCATAACCTTCACTGCAACTTCTGACAGTGAGCTTGGGTGATTTCGCGTAGCATAGGTGGGAGGCGTTGACTTCGGGCTTCCGGGTTCCAGAGGAAGCCACCGTTGAAATACCACCCCGGATCATCTGGGTTCTAACTTGCGCAGCCGGTCATCCCAGCGAAGGACACTGTCTGGCAGGCAGTTTGACTGGGCGGTCGCCTCCTAAAAAGCACGGAGGCGTGCGCGAAGGTCTCCCCAGCCTGATTGGAAACCAGGCGGTGGAGTGCAACGCACGGGCGGGGCTGAACTGTGAGACCGACAGGTCGAACAGATGCGAAAGTGGTGCGAGGATCCGGTGGTCCTGCATGGAAGGGCCATCGCTCATCGACAGGTACTCTGGGGATAACAGGCCGATCGCCCGAGTTCAACATCGGCGGCGCGGTTTGGCACTGATGTCGGCCCATCGCATCCTGGGGCTGGAGCAGGTCTCAAGGGTTCGGCTGTTCGCCGATTGGAAGCGGTACGCGAGCGGAATGAAACGTCGAGACAGTTTGGTCCCTATCGTTGTGGGCAGGACACTTGAGAGGAGCTATCCATAGTACGAGAGGACCTGGATGGACAGACCCCTGGTGTGCCGGTTGTTCGCCAAGAGTAGCCGGGTAGCCATGTCTGGAACGGATAACCGCCGAGCATCTAAGCGGAAGCCGGTCTCAAGACCAGGTCCAGGCTGCAGACCGAAGACCCCCTTGTAGACTACGAGGTTGATAGGGCTGGAAGAAGCACGGCAACGGATGATCGGGCTCAATCGGTCGTGTGAGCTAGCCAATCACGAAGACAATCTTCGTCGAATCGACTTTTTCTCGCAGGGTTGGGGGTTACGACCCCGGGTGACGTACTTCACGAAAACCCAGGAATGGGTGGACAGAGAGTGAAGAAGCAAACTTTGGGTCACTAGAGCAACAAGAGGAACTAAGACGTCGAAGGTTGGTTCCGTTCTTCGAACGTCAGACATCCCCGCCATTTTCCGGTGGTGATATCGAGAAGGCACTACCCGATCCCATCCCGAACTCGGAAGTCAAGCTTCTCGGAGCCGATGGTACTGCACAGGAAGCTGTGTGGGAGAGTAGGTCGCCGCCGGGATCCTTTTCAAGCCCCGTACTGGTCTCAAACCCAGTACGGGGCTTTGCCTTTGTCCGCCTCACCGCTCACTTCGTGCCGTGTCGGCTTGCTCGGCGTGCGGACGGACGTCGGGCCCTTATGGCTCGATTTAATCGTTGCCTTGCCGTGGCTCCGTTGCGGTTTTGTATCCGTCTGCGCTGGCGTGTCATAGTTCGCCTATGAATCTCTCGGTCCGGTGTGCCTGGGATGGCTGGGTAGGTTCGTGCTTGTGTCTCTCTTCGGAAAGCGTCCTCAGAGCATGACTCGGCGCTCGTGGGCTCTTGTGGGGTTGGGTGTTGGCCTGCTCGCCGCGGGTACGGCGTGGATCGTCGCTCCCTCGGTCATCCGCTCGAAGCTCGAAAGCGCAGCGGCTCGAGCCGACGCCACCGTCGTGTCGGCAGAGATCTCCGTGGGCTTCAAAAAAGCTACCGTGCACACTCTCGTGCTCGCCCCAAAGCACGCTCCCCACCTTCAGGTCTCAGTCGACCAAATCGAAGTCAACCTCGGTTGGACTCTCCGTCCCGAACGCGTTGAAGCCTCGGGGCTTCACGTTGTCGCGAGAGGGAGCTGGGACGAGCTCGTCGAGGATGCTCGACAAACCCTCGATTCGCTCCGTGACGGACCAGCACAGGGCAACTCCTCGTCGAATGGCTCCTCGTTGCGGGACAGCGTGGCATTTACCGGCGCTTCGTTTCGCTGGGAGGGCGCTTTTCCGTGGATGCCAATGGTTGAGGCAACCGGCGTTGAGCTCCGTTTTAGCGGAAAAAATATTGCTGCCAATATTGGACATGGGGAGCTCTCCACTGACCGCGCAAAAGTCACGGTACAGGGTGGACATGTCGTCTTCGAAGGCTCTCCAAGCCTCGGCAATTTGCGAGCGTTGAACGCTGACGCCGTTGACCTCGAGCTGTCTGCTTCAGCAGTGGCAAGTGCGTTCCCACCAGCTCCGTCGCCAGCTCCACGCGGTTCTGCCTCTGCCGCGCCAAGTACTGCCTTGCTGCCAAAACCCGGGCGCAAGAAGGTCGTTCCTGCAGTGGCGAGTGCTCCAGCTCAAGAAGCTCCTCCCGCTCCAGAGCCCCCAGAGTCAGTTGCTCCTTCCGGGTTGGGGCGATTGGCTCCTCTTTCACAGCGTGCGCGAGCGCTGTCGCTTGAGGTTTCCCCTGTGCTCGCCGCGCTTCCGCCGCTTGGCACCAAAGCGCTCCGTGTGACTATCCCTCACGATGGCGCTCCGCTCGTGTTTGGCCCGAGTGAAGCCACCATCGAGCGTCGTGCAGATGCAACTGTCCTCGAAATTGCTGCGGTTCCTGATGGACAAGGGACGCCGCTTTCCTTCGTTCTGCGCCTCCCCGATCGAGCTGACGACCCTATTTCACTCGATTTGCGTGGAGGGCCTGTCCCCCTTTCGCTTTTGATGCGCGATCCGGCTGCGTTTCACCTGGTTGAGCCTGCGCGTTCGTTTGTCGAGGTCAATGGCACGCTTCTGCTCTCTCCCGATGCAAAAGAGCTGTCCTGGAAGGGCTCCGCGTCCGTTCAAGGGCTCAACATTGACCACAAAAAAATCGCGACCTCGGTTGTTCGTGGTCTTGGGATCAAATGGTCAGGGGAGCTTTCCACCTCACTTGATTTGCACTCGATCAAGATTCCAAAAGCTTCGATTTCTTCGAGTGGAGTGAGCGCCGATATTTCGGGAGACATCGAAAGGAGCGACGAGCAGTCGAAGATCCAGCTCAAGATCAACGTTCCGCTGGCCTCATGTCAGGCAGTGATCGACGGGCTGCCCAAAGAGCTGATTCCACTTCTCGTCGGGTCGAAAATGCTCGGCACATTTTCGGCGCAGGCGAGTGTGCGGTTTGATTCCAAGAATCTGGCTGCGACCGATGTGGGCCTGTCGTTCTTGAACGAGTGCAAATTCGCGGCAGTTCCTGCTGGCGTCGAGGTTTCGCGCTTTCGAGGCCCTATCACTCGCTCGGTGTACCACCCTGATGGTACGCGATATGAGCTAGTGACCGGCCCTGGGACTCCGACCTGGGTTCCCTATACAGGGATTTCTCACTATATGGTCGCGGCTGTTCAAATGACCGAGGATGGCGCCTTTTTTCGCCATCGCGGGATGGACTTCGAGGCCATTCGAAACTCGATTCGCGACAATTTGAACGAAGGGAAATTCAAGCGCGGAGCAAGCACCATCTCGATGCAGACCGCCAAGAACCTCGACCTGGATCGTGAGAAAACGATTTCTCGCAAGCTTCAAGAGGCTCTTTTGACGACGTATCTCGAGCAGACCTTGTCCAAAGAGCAAATCCTCGAGCTCTATCTGAACAACATCGAGTTTGCGCCGAACGTCTACGGCATTGGACCCGCGGCCGCTCATTATTTCCGGACATATCCGAGCGCCCTTTCACTCGGCCAAGCGCTGTACATCTCATCCATCCTACCCAACCCCAAGGTGCAGCATTTTGGCCCTGGAGGCCGAGTTTCGCCGGGTTGGATGAGCTTGCTCCACAAGTGGATGAAGAGCATGTACCGCCTGCATTTGATCGAGGAAGACGACCTCCGCGAGGGTGCGGCTGAATACGTTGTCTTCGGTCAGCCCAAACCAGAGCGCGCCCAGGGGGCCGACTCAGAAAACCCTGACAACCCCGACCTGGATCGCAGCTTCTGAAAACCCCTCGGGTTTCTTGCGCGCAGGTCGTCATCGAGTCGTGATGTTGTGAAGCTGCTCGATGCGTATCCGTGATGTTTTTGTCTGTCAGACAGGCCCGTGTTTAGCGTGAGGGGCGCGGTGGTTGTCGCAGACAACAAGAGCTCTCCCGATTCGGTATTCCAGTGGCTATGGGTCGAGAGGGCGAACAAGACGCTCGTTCAAGAAAGAACGAATAAGAGTACAGTGTGCAGGGAATAGGCTTTCCAAGCCATGATCCGTTAGCCATGGCCTGTTGAAGAATCCACTTTTCTTGAGGCCAGAACACTGAATGCACCGCCATGCAAGTAGGCCCAAAACCAGGGTCGAAAACATCAAGGACTCAGCGTTGAATCGCGTATGCCGAGAATGGGTTGTGGTGAGTAACCACATCATGTTGTGAGCTTGTTAGAGCGCGAGGGTTGTAAAGCTCTTCTGGGTCTTGGTACCCGAAACTACGGTTGAAATACCGGTGAGCGACGAAGGCTCTTGCGGGCGTATACCCAGCAAGGTTCGCGTCCGCAGCATTCTGCATCATTCTCTTTCGAGCGCCCTTCGACATATGTTTGCAAACCGCAAACTCCTCTGTTTCTTTTCCACAGGCCTGGCGGGGCTATTTTTCGCGAAATACTACACACACTGGATAGGGTGAGCGACGGCCCAAATCTGTGGTCTGCTTCAATACAGATTGCATATTGGCTTTCGGTCGTATGTGCGGAGGACATCTCATTTCTCGGCAAGCGCAAGTCGCTTGACGACGGTGAGTCTAGCCAACGATTCGAGGTAAATCGGCTCGTTGGGGAGCGTCTAGTAACCATGAGCAGCACAGTTTGGGGCGCAAGATAGACACAACGCGCTTCAGGTCGTCATGAACGATGGCGACAGTGCAAACCCTCCAGATGGGCCGAGTACAGGCTCATCCAAGCCGTTGTGATGTACTCGCTTTTTCGCGCTCAAAGCTCTTCCTGCTTATTCGTCCGCCAAAGCGATGGGTCTCGGCAGCCACCTTTTTATGGATATCTTGATTGATATCTCGAAAAAAAACTTTCCTCAGTGAGGTGTGATGGTTCAATCCACATTTACGCGGCAAAAGCGTGAGCTGGCCAAGGCCGCAAGTTGGCTTGAAAAGCTTCGTGCTCAAGAAATCCGCTACCTTCGATTTGATGCAGAGGGGCAGAAAGTCACGGAAACCCGAGAATCCTTCGTGGATAACCCTCCCGAAGAGATAGCTCGAAAGGTTCTGGGCATCGTGGCTGAGGTCGTTCGTCAGCATGGTGAACGACAACGAGCGAACGGAAAGAACACGGGGCTGTTTGTGTGGCGAACGATTTCGGTTCCGCTGACCGTGCCCCAGCTTCGTGCACTACACGAGGCATACGTCACCTTGTCGACGCTGGTTGGGCGACTGCCAAGGCGAAACCCAAAGGTGGTCCACAACACCACAATCGATGGACGTCCTGCCTTCGCTGAGCGAGCGATTGATGAGACCGAAACGCGCACGCGGTATGTGCCGTACGAAGAAGATACGTCCACCCGCGTTCGCACTTACGAAGAGCACTACATCGTGAAGATCGGCTCGAAACAGCGGGTCGAAATCGATTTCGGCCTCGAGGTCAGGCGTGTGCAAGCCCTCGAAGAGCTGGTGAGCGACCTGGGCACGGCCATCCAAGTTGCGATCGACGACGCCAACGCCAAACCACACGAGAGCGACCCGGTTTTGGCGGGTGTGATCGATGCGATCTGCAGGGAGCTCGACGAAGCTCTGCCCTCGCTTGAGCTTCGTGATGGCCCGAAGAGCCGCTGAACCATGAGCTCCTGCGTAGGCCTCACCTGGAAGGGTGATGGGCGCTTGTTTTCGCTGACCCACGACTCGGTAGCGTGTGTCTTGTCGTCGGTTATCGACGCGTCTCGGCTGGGTCGACACGAGCTATCGCTCTTTCACGTTGATGACGAGCGTGAGTCAGGTGGCTCGCGGGTGCTTGCACGCGCTCTCGGTCGCGCCGGTAGGTCGAGCGAGCTGAAAGGTACGGGTCTTTCGAATCGCGAGCTGCATCGAGTCGCAGGGCTTCTGTCATCGAATGTGCTGGCAGGGCGCTGGCGGGTCTGCCGCGAAGAGCGAAAACTTCACGGCTCGTTCGCATCGACCGCGTGGGGCCGCCGAAGAATCGACGTTTTGCTGCTCTACGGCTTGGCTTTCGAGCTCGAGCCGATTCGCTTTACGAGTGTTCTTGACGCGCCGCCCGGCGACTACGTGATCGAGCGCGTGGATCGCTCGTTTCAGGTCGTCTATTTCGAAGGGCTCACGCCTTGCCAGGCTCGTACAGCGCGCGAATCAACACGTAACGGTGCACTGCCGACGCTTGGGTATTCGCTGCGAGAGCGAGGGCGCTTGAGCAAGCAGAGCTGGTTTTCGCTCGGTGCGTCGACTCTACCGCCGAGCGCTCCGTTGCGTTGGTACACAATCAGGCGAACATCTGCCCAAGAGGGCTTCGCTCTTCTCGACGCGAAGAGAGTTAGCCTCGGTGCCCTTGTGCTCGAAGTCGGGCGAAAAAAGCCTTGAGACGACCGGCGCAGGCTTCGGCTTCGATCTCTCCGATGATCTCGAGGCGATGATTGAGCCTGGGATCATTCGCGATTTTGTACAGCGTGTGAACGGCCCCGGCTTTGGGGTCGGTTGCGCCGTACACCAGTCGATCAACGCGCGCGTTTACCAAGGCCCCAGCGCACATCGGGCAGGGCTCGAGCGTGCACACCAACGTGAGACCCGAAAGTCGCCAGTGATTCCGGTCGGCTGCTGCCTTACGAATCGCTTCGATTTCCGCGTGCGCAGTGGGGTCGCCCGTTTGCTCGCGGCGGTTATGCCCCGTGGCGACAACGGTGCCCTCAACATCGAGCAACACTGCACCAACGGGAACATCGCCGTGTTCTGCTGCTAGGTCGGCCTCGGCAAGCGCCAGCTGCATGGCGTCGGACCACGAGACCAACATTGCGCGCCCAGGAAGATTCGAACTTCCGACACCAGGCTTCGTAGGCCTGTGCTCTATCCAGCTGAGCTATGGGCGCCGAGAAAAAGCTCGCGGAAGATGTTCGACGGAGGGGATCCTGTCAAGCGGAAAAGGAAACCCTCCCGTCGATTGCTCAGGGCTTGGGCGCAATGGGCACAACCCAGAGGTGGTACGGAACCCAGTCTCCCTCGGTAGGCAGAATCGAAATGGCGAGGTCTTGGGTCACGATGTGGGCGGGGAGATCCAGCGTGAGCTCTTGCCAACCCAAGGCAGCAGGTGAGCGAAACTCTCCGGTGAACGAGCCGGCGCTGAGCTTGGCTTTGACGGGTTGATCGGCAGTGGTGCGAACGATGAGCCTGACTGCATGACCTGCGGGCAGGTGATGAAGCACCATCGTTTCGGGGCGATCGAACGGGATGTGTCGACCGGCATCCCAGAGGTCTTGCCCCGACCCAGGCGGGTCTGAAAGGACACGCATATCGACGTAACCGCCGTGAGGTTGGGGGAAGCGATAGTCGTGCTCTCGTTCGCTGATCAGATCGCCGATGTCGACCTCATCGAGAATGGGCGTGTGCTTCGAGATCGAACGCGGAAACGCCCCGGTGTCGAGAAGATGCCAATCGGCTTCGTACACGACCTTTTCGGCACCTCCGCAGATGACGTTACCGGCTACTGGAACACCAAAGAGCCGCCGGCCAAACCAGGCGGGGAGCGGACCCCACCACGTTGGATAAATCGCCATCACGTCCGGGCGATCCTCGTGGGGAAGCCGTTCGATGAGCTCGAGTGAAGCGGGCAACCCCTGTACGCCGGCCCGAGCGAGCGGAAAGTTGTGGAAGCCCCCGAGCCCGATCAGGTCGAAACCGGGTACGTCGGCGGCATAAAGAATGGCGCCTGCGTCCCCGACCAGAACGCGATCGGCTGGAGGGTTGAGCTTCCGGAGCATCCGGCCAGCGGTGATGTGTTGATCACGAATGTTTCGGCAGGCGCGGGCGAAGAACCAGACCTGGTCGCGATATTGAACGCGATTGGCCTTCCACCACAGCGAGAGCATCGCAACGACGATGCCGATTTTGATCAGACGAACCGGCCACGAGCCCAGGGCCAACACCACGCGATCGAGAATCGACGCAGCGATGCGAAGCAGCGTGAACAGCCCATGTTTTGCCCCGAACCATCGTGCTTCGAGCCACGAAACGAGTGACTTCGGGGAGGCCGCGGCCGAGCACATGACCGAGACACCCATGGCTGCGAGCAAGAGCTCCCAGGCGACAGCGGGCATCAAGTAGCGCTCGTTTTGCCAACGTACCTGACCGTTCATCGCAACGAGGGCGACCCACGAGAGTGCACTCACGATGAGCAACACGGCGCGAGCTCGAGTGCGGCGATCGAGCAGGGGGATCAACGCCAGCACGAGAGGGTAGTAACCCCACCGTGTGTAATAGTGATCACCGGGCTCGCCGAAGTGGTGCAAATGAAGGCGATCGAGCGAGTATTCGAGGTTGAACAGATAGTCGGCGAGCTTCTCTTGCCGATCCATGTACGGGTGAAAATACGCCAGCTTGACCAGCGCACCGTTGGCTGTTGATTCGCCGGTGAGAACGCGATTCGCGATCGATTGGCAGGCAAGTGCGAGCGCAGCAGGCACACCCGCGCGAGCCAGGGTCGCCAAGGCAGAGAGCACGCCGAGCTTCCGAAATGCTGCTGCTGCGGCGAAGACGCCAAGAGCGGCGATGGACGACGCGCCCTCAGGGCGTGTCGTCACCACGAGAACACCTGCGGCGCCGAGTGCCCAGCCGCCGGGGTTGACGTCGATCTCGTCGTCATCCATCGCGAGAGCAATGACAGCGGCAAGGGCCCAAACGCCGAGGAAGAAGGCGACTTCCATGCCGCTCCAGAGCGACCAACCCAGCGCGCCGACCGAGAAGAGGGCGAGCGGTGCGGTGAACGGAGCGACGGGGCCCAGGCCGCGAAAGAACCTACGCGCAACCCATAGAAAGCCGAATACCGAGATGGCGGCGACGGTGGCGGCCCACACCATCAAACGCATCTCGCGTGCGCCGAGCCAGTATCCGAGCGCGAGCACAAACGGGTAGCTCAGGCTGGTGTTGCCGCTCGAGTAACCGTTGCCCTCGGTCCATTCGAACGGATACCCCCGAGCCGTGGCTCGGGCGTAGTCGAAATGGATGAACACGTCGTCGAGCGGAGCCGACCATTCGTTGCCGGTCTGGTCGAGCATGGCGCCATAAAACAATCGCGCTGAAACGAGCGTTGCGACCGCTGCAAAGGCGATGTACGGCGAACTACCGCGTTGATGTAGCATCGAAGGACGCACCGTGACCCGCTCGTTATCACCGATCGCCGGTTGTGCTCATCTGCACATTCCTTCGACCCAGTTCACCACTTCGCCCCTTGCCCTTCCCATGCGATGGTTCGTCGATATCTCCGCCATAGGTGCTGCCGATTCTCAGACGCCTTCGACGCCATTGCGGCAAGTGCTCGAGGCGAGCTCTTGGCAAAAGGCTTTGATGGCCGCGCGAGAGCTGCGAGGTGAATCGTCAGCCATCTCGCAGTTCTCCATCGATATCCTCGCAGACGGGTATCGCGCGACCGACGCAACGACACGTACTCGATTCATGATCCGCAGGGCGCCGGACGACGCGGTGCTCACGAATGAATCTCCTGCGCAGTCGTCGCCCACGCCCGCGCCGAGTCCGCTCGCGGCGACCCCGTCGCCGAGCGCACCGCCTGTCGCCAAAGAGCCGGCGCCTCCGTCGCAGCCGATGATCGTTCCGCCTCCCGATACGATTGTCCCCTCGAGCGCGGTGGCATCGGGTCGCCGTGCAACGACGGTGATGATGGGGTCGGCCGGAGCGAGCATCCAAGAGGTCATTCGGGTCGCTGACACGCCTGCGCCTCCGAGCGGAATGAGCGCCATGATGCCCGCGGTAAACGCTGCGCCGGTTGCTCCGGTGGCGGCTTCCCCTGAAGTATCCGCCGCGCCCGCTACGGCAGCAGCGCCGCTTGCTCCTGCGGTTCAGGCCGCGGCTGTTGCGCCGGTTCCCTCGCATGCCGCGCCGCCCACTCAGGTGATGGCACCTCCGTCGTCTGCGCAAGTGTTTACGTCGGTGGCTGGCGTACCCAGCACTGCTTCGCCTTCTTCCGAGGCGCCCACGAATCGTATTGCACGCGCTCCGGCTCATCTCGAAACGACGATGAAAAGTGCCGGAACCGCCGGCCCGCCGCCTAGCTTCGAGGTGCTCCAACAGCGAGAGCAAGACGCGACGGCGCAGATGCCGTTGACCTACCGCGAGTACGCCTACCTGATTCCGCAGGGAGTTTCGCAAGACGGCGTCGAGCAGTTCTTGATGGCTCGTTTTTACGAGTGCGTGGGCCGACTGTTCGCTGTGCCATCGGGCAAGGTCATCAATCTCGCGGTGTTCGATCGCCCGTTCGTTGAGGGGCGTCCTGTTAGCCGTCCGCTAGCGACGTTGGCCTGGAAAGACTGGACGCAGGCCAAGCCCGAGCTGAAGTTCTTCGACGGTCCCGCGTCGCGACCACCCGAGCGAGCTCCCGCTGCGCCGCTCCCGCCCACGGTGGTTCAGCCAGCGCCGATCAAGCCGATCGTGCTTCATCCGCAAGCTCCCCCGGTCTCCGCCCCGCCTTCGGCGCTGCCGCTCGTTCACGGAGCCACGCCCGTTGCACAAGCAGCGCCCGTGGTGGTTCCTGCGGCTCCCGTTGCGACTCCCGTGGTTGCCGCGCCCGTGGTTGCGGCGCCTGTCGTACCCGTTGCTCCGGTGGTGCCTGTCGCTCCTGTGG
This sequence comes from Polyangiaceae bacterium, assembly GCA_046351315.1. Taxonomy (GTDB): domain Bacteria; phylum Myxococcota_A; class Polyangia; order Polyangiales; family Polyangiaceae; genus JAXLYQ01. Next base: position 51,682 of record JAXLYQ010000024.1, on the reverse strand, counting down.
TGAGCGCCCCGGTCGCGATGCAAGAGCAGGTGGTTGCGGCCCCTCCTCCAGCGGCCGCTTCGATCGAGATTCCAATCGACGAAGAGCACGCGTCGCCCCCGCCCGTGGTCGCTCCCGTACCCGCGGTTACGGCGGGGTCGGCTGCTCCGGGCTCGCTCGCTTCGTCGGGTTTCGTCGGGCAAACCCAAGCTGTGCTCAACGCGGTCGCTGATGCCGAGGAGCCAACCTCGAAGCCCGCGACGCTTGCAGCTCCGCCACCTCCTTCGACTCGCAAGCCGCCGCCTCCGCCGCGCGTCGGCAACCGCACGGCCTCGAATCCTTCGATGGCTGCCGTCCAACCGCCTGCCTCCGTGCGCCCTGCCGTCGACAGCTCTCCCGCGGCTTCATCCTCGGCGCCTCAAGTTGCTTCTCCTGTGGCACCTCAGGCGGTCGATGAGGCTCCGCCGCCCTCGATGACCGGCCCGCGGCTTGCGCCATCGCCGATTGTCGGCGTGACCGCAGAGCCAGCCGTTGTCCCGTCAGCGAGCTCGACCCAAGAGCCTCCCGCTTCGTCGGCGCCAGGTCGTGCTCCTCCGCTGCCTCCGCGCAAGCTGACGCCAGTTCCTGGTTCGTTCCGCATGGATGCACCCCAGGCTTCGGCACCCGCTGAGCCGGCTTCAATTCCTGCGGCGTCGCCCGTCGCTCCGGCCGCATCGCCAGTTGCGCCCTCGGTGGTTGCGAGCACGCCTGTCGCCTCCGTCGTAACGGCCGACCCCGTGGCAGCGGCCGAGCCTCCCGCTCCGCCTCCGATGGCTGAGCGAGACGTTTCGTCCCCCGATCTCGACATCGACATCACGACAGAGACGCCGCTTCCGATCCCTGCGCCCATCAAATTTACGGGAGCGCTCGACGTCCCTCCGCCGCCTGCTCCTCAGCCTTCGGCGCCTGCCATTCTCGACATCATTCCGACGGCTCCCCCCACGGCGCCGATCGAAGTTCCGTCGATTCTTTCTGACCCGGTTCGCCCTGTATCCGACGCACTTGGCTCGTCGCGTCCCGCAACGGGCGACACGCTCACGGCGGCTCCTCCCACGGTCGATGGATCCGCTCCGTCGATTGCTCAAGCTCCCGCTTCATCACGACCGGCTCATGTCGTGGCTGACCCGTTCGCTGTGTCGGGTCCGACGTCTTCGCCGTCTTCCGCACCAGGCTCGCGAAAACCACCGCCGCCGCCCCCCGCGCAGAAGAAATCCAGTCGTCGTTCAGGCGAAGATCTGCTCACGTCGTTCTTCGAGTCGATGCACGACGTGAACTTCTGCGTGTCAGCGATCGACGGAGCAGAATTTGCCCTGCGTCTCGCGCTCTCGAAGCTGCCCTGCCACATCGCTCTCTGCCACTTCTTCGACATCAATCGGCGCGAGTTCGTGGTCGTACGCGCGGTGTCTCCGGCTGAGGATGCAGCACTGCTCTTCCGCACGCCCGAGCGTACACGTGGCGTTCACGAAGCCATGTCGAGCGGACGCGCAATGCTCGTTGCGAATGCTTCGGGCGACGAGCGATTCTCGACCGGGCGCTGGGCGTTCGTTGGCGAGCCCATTGTTTCGGTGCTCGTGGTTCCCATTCGTTTGGGCGGTCGTTTCCTCGGCTTGCTCGAGCTTGCCAACCCGAATGACGGCAACCCGTTTACCGAGGCAGATGCGAACGCATTCACCTACCTCGCCGGGCAGCTTGCCGAGTTCTTGAATCAGCGCGGCATCACGATCAACGCCGAGCAAATTCGTTCGTACCAGCGCTCGTTATTCTTCAGCGCCTGCGGTCGACGTCACCATCTGCGCGCGCAACAGAGGCACGACCTCGCGCGCGATCGCTCCAAGCGATTGCTTGTTCGCGGGGTCAATCCAACGCGGGATCGAGCTCACCATCACCTCGCGCAAATAGGCGAACGAGAAGCCGCTGGTCGACTCGGCCAAAACGGCCAGATCGTCGTCGCTCACGTGCATCGCGCGATCGAGTCGAGCGCTCCAGCTTCGCAGAAACGCTTGACGTTCCGCCGCCTCGGGCAGGTTGAAATGGTACTTGCGATCGAAGCGACTGGGTCGATTCACGATGGCAGGGTCGAGCCGCTCGGCATGGTTGGTCGTGGATACCAACACAATGCCTTCGTTCTTCGCGAAGCCATCGACCTCGTTCAAGAAGAACGATCGATTCTCGTCTCCGATCAACGAATCGAGATCTTCGAGCACCAAGATGCAGGGCGCTGTGCTTCGAGCTCGATCAAAGACTTCGCGAATGTGGCGAGGTGCCTCGGTTCCGTCGGAGTCCCTAAAGCTCTTCACGTACAAGCAAGGCTGCTTGGTGTGATTGATCAACGCCTTGATCGTGTGCGTTTTACCGTTGCCCGGTGGCCCAAGCAGCAACAGGCCGCGCTTCCACGGAATACCAAGTCGCTGGTAGCTCTCGCGGCTCGCCAAGAATCGATCGAGATCGCCCACCAGCTCTTCTTTGAACCCTGGCGGCAAAATCAGGTTGTCGAGCGTCGCGCCTTGAATGGCTGAAAACAGCTCGGTGCTCTTCTGCCACCAGCCATCTTCGAACACCATCACCTCGTTTCCGACCTTCGCATCCCACGCCTCGGCCGCGTGAAGCATCGCTTCGGCGATTTCTTGCGTGTCGGCGATCAACCAATCCTGCGTGTCTTGGCCGCACGACGTAAGGAAGGTCGTCATCACGTGAGTCACCGAGTGACCTTGCCATTCGAGCTCGAACACCCCGATTCGCGGGCTCTTTTCGAGACATTCGTGCGTCGCGTTCCAGGTCGCGATGATCTGCGCGTACGGGGCTTTGAGCCCCTTGTTGATCGCATGACCGGCAGCGATGTAACGCGTGATCGAGCCGAAGCTTGTCCCGGTCTCGACCATGCCTTTGTTCGGAAACGCCTCGCGCAGTCTACGACCGGTTTCGTAGGTAATTGCCGAGATTGAAAGCGAAAGAATCGAACCAAAATCGATGGTTTCTGCCACGTTGCCCCCTTGAGGTTTCACTTCGACCGAAGACCCAGTTTCTTCGGTCAGCCCAGGCTCGACACAAACCAACGACGGAATTGTTTGCTTGATATCCACTTCGATTTCTAGCGAGCAATAACGAGGATGCGTGCGTTGCAACCACCCGCCAGCGCAGCCCCTACTTCGTGTCGTTGGTCGCTCTGACAGAGAAACCTGACTCGGCTCACTTCATCAACAACCCATCGAAAAATTAGCCTCGAATAAACTCACGAAGCAGCGTCGTCACCCGTTCGGGGCGATCGATTTGTACCCAGTGACTTGCATCCGGGATTCTCTCGACTCGCGCATTTGGCACCCACGCCGGCTCTGGGTCAGCCAGCTCTTTGCCGATGTGTCGATCGCGTTCGCCGAAGATGATCAACACCGGGCACTCGATCGGCCGAAGGTTCGTTGGATCCGGTCGCAGATCTTTTCGATAGAGCGCTCGGTAGTAGTTGATCGCTGACTCGATCGCGCCTGGTTGCGACATCGCTTCTGCATAACGGTCGGCTTCTTCTGCTGACACCGCGCCCGGTCGAATCGGCTCGCGCATCATGGTTCGCCGAAACAGCGCAAACCGACCCGCTCTTGCCACGCGCTCTGGCAGCCGAGGCAACTGAAAGAACATCATGTACCAGCTCTTTTTGAGCTGTTTCAGCGTACGTAGACCTTTCGAGAACGTGACGGGGTGAGGGCAGTTCAACACGGCCAATCTCTCGAGCTGCTCGGGGTGCGTCATCGCAAACGACCACGCGATGATCCCTCCCCAATCGTGTGCGATCACCGTCGCCTTCTCGGCGCCGAGCGCCTTGATCAATCGAGAGACGTCATCGACCAGCTTCCCGAGACTGTAGCTCTCGACGCCTTTGGGTTTGCTCGACAGGTTGTACCCACGAAGATCGGGCGCGACTACGCGAAAACCCGCCCGTGCAATCTCGCGGATCTGGTGTCGCCACGAGTACCAAAACTCAGGGAACCCATGGAGCATCAGCACCAACGGCCCCTCTCCCTCGATCACGCAATGCAACGTGACTTCGCCCAGGTCGATGTACTCGTGATGAAAGTCATCCACCCATCGGCGCTAGCATGATCGCTACGTTGATTCGATCGGGCTCATCGCCTCGAATGCACGCGGTTCGATACCCAAGAGATCCCAGCTCTCTTTCGTATCCTCGGCCATCCCGTCGAGCAGCATCGTGAGCTGCGATGACGTCAGCGGCGGGTGCTGCATCGGTGAGGTTGTCCAGGCCGCCATTTTCAACAGCCAACCCGGCATCGGCGGAGACACCGTTCGCTTGCCTCGGGCCTTCGCAATCTCACGCACCAACTCGCGGTACGACAGCGTGCGCGCGCCACACAACGGCAAGATCTTTCCGATCGCCGATGGCAGCACCAACGCATGCGTCACCGCCTCGGCCACGTCGTCGACGTGGACCGGCGCATGGATCGCTTTGCCCCCTGCGGGCAGTGGTGTGACTCGACCGTCGACCTGGCGCGAAAGGGTCGTCGTGAACGCGTCATCGGGCCCAAAGATGATCGCGGGCCTCAAGATCACCCACGGCACTTTCGCTCTACGCACGAGCTCGTCCGCCTGGTGCTTCGTGTCGTGGTACGGGCTCGTCGGGTCAGGTCGCGCGCACAACACGCTCACCTGAATGATGCGCTCGATCGAGCGTCGCTGTGCTTCTTCTACCAAGCGCCTCGTCACCTCGACATGCATCCGAGCGTAGGTTTGCCCACCTCGCTCGTGATTGATGCCGATAAGATTGACCGCTGCCTGACAGCCCTCGAGCGCCTTCTCGACGCTGTCCGATTCGAGCGCGTCTCGTTCGAGCCAGGTCACTCTCTCGTGCTTCACACTCGGCGTTCGTGAAAGTGCCACCACATGGTGACGTTGTGCGAGCAACGCCGGAAGCACGTGTCGACCCACGAAACCACTCGCTCCGAGCACCAGCACTTTCATGACCCGATTCCTGGCTCCTGCCTGCGTGTCTTGTCGCTCTGATAGAACCGCGTTTGCAATGCCTGCTCGATGGCCTCACACGCCCGCGTGAAACGTGTCTCCCACGAGCCGCTCAGCGTGACGTACGTGCGTTGGTGCGTCTGCAACGCGAGCTCACATCGTTCGAAAAAAGTACGTCGATTCTCGGGCAAGTAGCGCACCTGATCTGCCACCCACGGCACGTCGACATCGGTGAGCAACGTCAGGTCGTAGGCTCGACGCGTTGCCTCTTCGTCGATCCACGATTCGCATTCGCCAAACAGCTCGCGACTCCAGATCGTCGTCGCCAGCGGATCCGTATCGCAAATCAACACGCGATTTGCGTCCCGAGCCAGTGCGTCTTCCGAGGCAATCTGTCCGCGAGCAATTCGAGGAAGGTCATCCGCCGAGATCGCGCCTTGCTGACGTTCGAGATGAATGCGTGCGTACTCGGGCACCATCACCGTGTCGAAGTGTTCGGCCAGTCGTTTCGCAAGCGTCGTTTTGCCCGTCGACTCAGGGCCAAACACACTCACCCTGAAGCAAAAATAGGGGCGAACGCAGCGAGGGATAAACCGCCAATTCGCCCACGGATCGCGCCGTACGGCGGTCCCGCTTACAGGCAGTGTCGAGCGATCGAGATCGACCGGAACAAACTACGCCTGAAGCTCTTTGCGCGAGTCGCTCTCCGTAAGGAAACTCCGACGCAAAACTACGCGATCGACCAGGGCCAGGCAACACCCGCTGAAGACTCGTTCGCCAGATGTCCCAAAACAGGGTGCTCATGAGGCTCTTGTAGGTTCTCGTCGGTGGGGTGAACCACGTTCACGTCGGGAGAAGAGCTCACGCATCCATTGATACCGAAGCACGCCTTCAATGGGCTCTCGTTTCAGTGTGCCGACCACCACCATTGAGATCGTCGACGTAGCGCCGCGCAAACTCGACGAGGTACACGTGCCCCATGTGTGGCGGCATGAACTTGCCGAGCACCATTCCGCTCGTTCGTGACCCACCACGCCCCAAGCTCATCGGAGACCTTCGAGCACCACGTCGAGATATCGCTCAGGAAGCTCGTTGGGGGGTGAGATCCGCGATGCGTGAAATCCAACCGCAGCCATGGTGGCACTCGTATCGAATTCAGCCCCCGATGACAGGAAGAGATCAAGCCCTCGATCGCTCTCGTCACTCTCTTTCATCTTCTTCCGGAAGCGAAAGCACTGCGACCGCACGATCAGGGTCGCTGATGCGCTGAGCTCGGCGTGAGACGACACGATCTCTTGCCACTCGATCGAATCAACCTCCTGCGTAGCCGCACCCCTTTCAATTTCATCGTCTCGATGATGTCGCCCAACGTTGCATGTCGAGCATTCGCGATGTGAAACGTTTGGTTCGTTCGCGCTTGGCGTATCAACGCCGCCAACATTCGTGCAGCTTGATCCACTGGAGTGAGATCCACAGCGCGATCCGTTCGAGCTTGTTTCGGAATCGCTCCTAGCGACGCTAACCCTCGCAAGAACATCGAGAGCTGATCGTGATCGGCTGCGAGTCCTGTTCGAAGATCGCCCGTAAGCAGCCCCAGACGAACATGAGTGAGTGAGGGCAATGACGCTTCTACACGTCGAAGCATCCACTCAGCGGCCACTTCGATTGCGCATAGGCGCATCGACACAGGTCATCCCTTCAAGCGCGTTTTGTTCCAGACATCACTCCGCGAGCGGGATCGCTCGATACCAACACCGAAAGCGTCGAGGCATACTGCCAGCTCAGGCTGGTTCTCGATGGCGAATGAGAGCACCTCGCGTGGCAATCACGTTGTCTCTCCCACAGCTCATCGAGCGATGCCGTCAAGCTCACCCTTGCTGCCAAGTAGGCGATACATCCGCACGTTCGTTGCACAATCGAACCACCGCTCTCCGAGGCCAAATCGCGGCTCAGCCAGGTCGCCACACCACAGATCCACTCGTGACCATTGCTCTTCGCTGAGCACTCGTCCGTGTCGACGCAAACGAGCTGCGATCTTCGCACGGGCGTGTGAGCGATCGTGGGCGCGAACCAGTGCTCGGATGTGCAACGCCGGATCTTCGAGTAGCTCTGCCAGGGTGTGCGCTCCGAGAAAACCTGCGGCACCAGTGAGGAAGACGACCTCGCGTTTCGAATCAAGCGCAGCCTGGGGTCGGGTCGTCTCTAGTCGACAAAACCCAGCGTCGCTCATGACCCGAGCGCGCAGCTCTTCACATGTTCGACGAGTCGATGCGATGCGATCTTGCCCTGTTCGTTCGCTCAGCATCTTCTCGATGTCGCGAATCGATCGATGGCTCGAGAGGTCATCGATACGAAGAGGCAGGTTGTTCGAATGTGCCCACGCCAGCAGTCGCAGCGCAGAAAACGAATCGATCGCCAGCTCGTTGAGAGCATGCTCGCGTGTGAGGTCGGCATGCGAAACCAATGACCGCAACATCTCGAAAAACGAGTCGCATGAAACGCTCTGCCGACGACCCACGAGTGTTTCGACGCGACGAATGTCGATCTTTCCGCTCACCGAGCGTGGCAACGCTTCCATCCAGATCAACCGAGAGGGTTGTATCCATCGAGGAAGAACCTTCGATAGCTCTTGTCTTAGCTGTCGAGAATCACGCTGCGCTCCCTCGTAGGCCACCACGAGCTCGCTGTCGTCATCACGAGCTCGCACCAGCAGAGCAATCGCCGACGTGACCCCATCGAGCGCACTCATCGCGTTCTCGATCTCTGCCGGCTCGATACGAAGACCATGGAGCTTGAGTTGACGATCGACTCGGCCCACGAACTCGAGCTCTCCGTTCGCATGAGCGATCACTCGATCGCCTGTGCGGTAGCTCCGAGTGCCGTTTCGCTCGAAAAAATGGCTCGACGAACGAGTGCTCTCGTCGACATAGCCCCAGGCCACGCAAGGCCCAGAGATGATCAGCTCACCGGGTTGTTCTGCGATGTCTTTCCCGTCGGGATCGACGACCTCATAGGTTACTCCGCGAGTGGGGTGCCCCAAGATCGGACGCTGCCACGTCGTCGCATCACACTCGCATAGGCTCGTGCACACCGTTGCTTCGGTCGGCCCGTACACATTGATGATCCGACGACGCGAGGCCCACTGACGGATGACCTCGGGAGGGCTTGGCTCTCCACCGACAATCAACGTTCGAAGTGAATCTGCGAACGAGGTAGGCGACAGCACGCGCAACAGCGCAGGCGGCAAATCTGCATGGGTGATCTGCTGCGCATCGACGAACGAAACAAGCTCGCTTGGGTTGCGAAGTAGATCGTGTTGGCTGGTGTGAAGTTGAGCTCCCGAAAGAAGTGCTGTGCCGATGTCCGAGATCGAGGCGTCGAACGACGCTGACAACAACCACACCGCACGCGAATCAGCGTCGAGGGCGAATGCGTCGATTTGTGATGCCAGCATGTCGAGCAGACCGTCGTGTCCGACGATCACTCCCTTGGGGGTGCCGGTGCTCCCCGACGTGTACACGACATACGCCGCTGCTTTGCCATGAGCATTGAGGTATCGCCGTGGCGCGTCGTTGAGTCGTCGTGTGCCACTCGTATCGAGTGCCCACGCTGCTTGCGAATGGGTGAGAATGCTCTCGGTTCGCGCTTTCGGAAGCGCTGGGTCTAGAGGCAAAAAGGCTGCGTTGCATCGCCAAGCGGCGAGCATCCCGGCGATGTGGTCAGCATGATGCCCGAGCACCAGCGCAACGAGATCGCCGCTCTGTAGACCCCGGTGCGTCCATTCATCGGCGAGCGCTCGCGCCCGACGATCGAGAGAACGGTAGGTGTGCGCGACCAGCCCATCGATCACGACACTCGGAGAGTCGGGCGAACGATCGATGACGAGATCGAGTCGAGCGAGAAGCGCTTGCGCTGTGCTGGTCACGGCTGCGCGGATGCCAGTTTGGTCGAAGGCAGAGGTCGGTAGTTGTCGAATGATGTTTCAATCGAACCGTTGTCGACGTTGGGTGCTCCTCGCCCCGAGAGATGATCCGCCACGTGAACCATTCGCATGTCGACGCTGAACCGAATCAGCCGGGTGGTGTTGCGTCGAGGCTCATGAAGATGTGCCGCTGAAAAGAGAAGAATGTCGCCTGCCTTCGCAGAGAAACCCACGCGCTCGAGGTGGCTCACATCCGCGGTCGCGCGTGGATACACAACACCCCGCGAGGTGCCATCTTTGAAGCCCGCGCGACGGACGAACTCCTCTCGATCGAGCTCCGCCGAATCATTGTTGACCGGGGTTGCGAAGCACGATGGATAGAACACGAACGTCGACTCTTCTTCGACATCATGCAGCGGGATCCACACGTTGATCTGCGCGGAGGGGTTGCCGTACCACGTATCGCGATGCGCGTAGTAGGCGGGCGCAGCGGCTTCAATCAGATGTCCGTTGTGCTGAATGCCTCGCAGACGAGGAGGGTCTACACGAAGCCCGCTTGGATCGAGCTCGAGCGAAGCGACCAGTGTTGCGAATCGATCGAGCCAAATCGGGTCGTGGTGAAGCTCTTCTCGAATCGCACACACCTGCGAGAAGATTTCTTCGCCCGTGTGGTGGTCGTGCGCCTTGCGAGGGTTGTCGCCGAGTCGTTCGACCACGCGACCGAACAGTGCAGAGGCAAACCCCATCGAAGCCTCGTTGGCGTGAAGCAACAGCAGCTCGCCATCGTAGATGCGCGAGCGCAACTCATCGCTGCTCGACAGGGTCGTGTACCTCACGGTTTCGCTCCGATGACGATGCATCGCGGAGCATCGAGCCACATGCCTCGCTCGGGGTGGTTTGCGTCGCCCATGAGCTCGACATCGACGAAGCCAACAGCACGCATCATCTCGGCGATCTGATGAGGCAAATACAGCTTGGTTACGCCCTCTCGAACATGGCGTGGGCCATTGGGCAGGACGTATGTCCAGACCTGGTGAAGCACCCCTTCGACGAGATCGAGATCTGATTCGCGAAGCATCAATACTTCGCCTTGCTCGGTATCGAATCGCTTCATCATGCAGGGCTGAAAATTGCGAACGACCTGCGCGAGATTTCCGAGCTCGAGCGCATAGCGCCCACCCGAACGAAGCGACTCGAACGCTGCTTGGATCTGCTTTTGGTTCTCACGATCATCGCGATGAAAACCAAAGCTCGTTCGCCAGCAAAACGCAGCGTCACAAGGGGCACGCATGCGAAAGGTAAGCGCGTTGGCCTCGTGAAAGTCGACCCTCACGCGGGCTTGTGTCGCTCGTTCTCGCGCACGCTCGACGTAGCCTCGAATCAGGTCAACGCCGACGACGTCAAAGCCGCGCCGGGCAAGCGGGATCGCAAGCGTTCCGATTCCGCAGCACTGATCGAGCACGCGCGCACCGCTCTCGAGGCCCAACAGTGAAACGATGCTGTCGACCTCGCTGCGAGCTTCAGCCGCTTCACGGTCAAGCACGAGATCGGCAAAGTGCTGATCGAAGAAATCGAACAACCACGCAGGAGTGCTGGTGGCCTTCATGGAAGGACCGATGCTCATAGCTGATACCTCGAGTGCAAGACCGACAGTGACAGGACGAGCATCAGCGCAGGGTCTGCTGCTTGTTGCTCAGAGAGAGGTTGAACCGTCAACTGATCGAGCAGACGGATCACCTCGGAGCGACGAATGAAATCAGGAAGCACCCCATCGCAGAGTCGCTCTCGAAGTCAGGGTGACATCGTCAGCGGTGGCGCCATGAACGGATGCTTCTGCCGTTGTCTGACGGTCTCTGGAACGAGATTTTTCAGCGCCTCTCGCAACGCCACTTCTCTACGCCATCGCGGATCTTCAACGAGAGCGGTAGTGCACGGGCACGTTCGAAAAACATGTGATCGAGAAACGGCAATCGGCCTTCAATCGAGTGGGCCATCTCCATGCCGTCACCCAGCGTTTTCAAGATGTATCCAGCAAGCGCAGTCTTGTTCCAGAGATACAGCGATTGATCGACGAGCGTACGGCCTTGCAACTGTTCGTGAACAGGCATGCTGTCGAGAAACACGCGATAGGCATCTCGTGATGCGCGCTCGGCCATGAAGTCGCTCGCGAGCAGTGGCGCCACTCGCCAACCCAAGCTCGCTTTGGCTTCGATCCAGCTCGGAACGAACCCCAGTCGGTGTCGAATCGCGTCGGTCGAGAGTGTGTGACCGTGAGGCATCATCACCCCTGCCGACGCTTGATTCGACGACTGAAGTCGAGTGAGCGATGTGCTCGCCGCAGACGAGTGAACGGGCTCGGCGAGCGCCAGATCGCGACGCAGGTGAGGGTAGCCAGCGAGCACCTCGTCTGAGCCTTCGCCGGTGAGAACCACGGCAAAACCGGCGGCTCGTATCGCTCGGCTCAGCATCCATTTGGCCGCGATATGAGCGTTGATCGCGATGCCCTCGCCGTGCCCGATCGCAGCTTCGAGCACATCGACAAGGCTCGCTGTTGTGCCTTCGACGATGTGAAGCTCTGCGCCGCAGTGAAGTGCAGTCTCTCGTGCGATGTGCATCTCGTCGTGCGACTGTGCGTCGAAGCTCACCGTGAACGCATGAGCCTTGCCGACATGAGGTGCGGCGAGCGCGAGCACGGCGCTCGAATCGATGCCTCCGCTGAGCTGGAAGGCGACCGGCACATCAGCCCGAAGTCGCGTCACCACCGCCTGCTCGAGCGATTGCCTGATCTCGATCACTCGCTCGTGCACCTCGCGCTCGCTCGGCTCGTTCGAATCGAGTGCTGGCGGGTGGTTCATATCCCAGTAGCGAGTCATCGAAACGCTGCCGTCGACGACACGAAGAAGATACCCCGCGGGTATCTGCTCGACCCCAGCAAATAGTGTGCGGTTCTCGAGTGGATACTGCAGGCAAACACTCTGAAATACCGAGCCGAGATCCCACGAGGGTCGAACACCAGCGGCAAACAATGCCTTTGCTTCCGACGCGATCAACAGCTCGTGCTGATCGCGATAGAGCACGAGCGGCTTGATGCCAAAGCGATCACGGGCTGCGAGCAACGTGCGGTCTCGTGTGTCGTAGAGCACAAAGGCAAATTCGCCGCGTAGTCGGTGCACGAGGTCAGCGCCGTACTCTTCGTATAGGTGCACGATGAGCTCGCTGTCGGTGCCTGTCGTAAAGCGATGACCTCGTTCTTCGAGATCGCGGCGTAGATCGAGGTGCTCATAGAGCTCTCCGTTGACCATCGCGACGACGCTTTGATCTTCGTTGAAGAGAGGCTGCGCTCCGCCTTCTCGATCAAGAATCGCGAGTCGGCGATGACCGAGCGCAACCTGTTGATCGCGCGAAACATAGATGCCCTGACCATCGGGCCCACGATGTTGAAGTGCATCCAGACCACGCGAAACTCGCTCTCGTTCGATGGGTCGCCGAGATGTGATGGCGAAGAGACCACACATTCGCTCAGTCGACCTTGCCGATGCGCAGCATCACTTTCGAGCTCTCTGACGCGTATGCCTTGGCAAAGGCCAGCTCGTATTCATCGAGCGAGAAGTCGTCTCCGATCAAGTCATCGATCTCGATCTGCCGGGCTGCGAGCAAGTCGATCGCTCGTTCAAACGAGCCGTAGCTCACCGCGTGAAACGAGATCTCTTTTCGAATGATCCTTGGCAAGTCGAGCGCCATCGGCTCAGCCGTACGGCTCTTCAACACCAGCACTCCTCGTGGACGAAGCGCTTCGACAATGTCGCTCAATGCGCGCGTCGACGCGACGGTTTCGATGGCCCAAGCAAAGTGGTGAGCAGGCAGTGTTTCGCGTGACGGATCATGCACACATACGTGCTCGTATCCGTGTGCTTCGAGCACGCGTCGCGTGAGCTCGGCGATGCGGTTCTTTCCGTAAATCAGACCGGGTTGGTGACGATCGAGCAGTGCTCCAGTGACGTCGATGACAGCGAGCGCCGCGGCAACGGGCTCAACGTATGCGGCGGTGCGAAAGGTCATTGAATCAGGGATGCGCAACACATGCCGCGTGGGCACGACTACCTTCTCGGCGAAACAACCATCGCGAACGATTCCGAGCATGTGCGGCGAGAGACAAAGACCGGTCTCACGACAACCTGTGCACTGTTGGCACTCGATCTGTGGGCGAACAGCGACGCGCGATCCGATGAGTGTGCGATCCGACGGACACGAGCTCACGAGCCCAGAAAACTCGTGCCCCAAGGTGATGGGCTCACGAGCGTTGAGCGCGCCTCTTGCGACCAAAAGATCCGTTCGGCAGATACCTGCAATCATCACGTCGATGACGCACTCATCCGAGCTTGCACATGGCGACTGTTGCTCGGTGAGGCTCACCTTCGATCGCTCCCTCCGCAGGGCTTTCATCGGCCGCCCAAGATACCATCGTGCGAGGTTCTGACAGCGCTTGTGGTGTTCAAGCCTCTCGTGTGACCGACAAAAGCCGAACGCACTGCGTTGTTGATCGATCGCGTGTATCGCAATCTCGCTGCTCTGAACGACTTGCGAGAGATGACGCGAGGCAGCATCAAAACAGCGGTTTTCGTAGGTGAAACGCGCTGCTAGAGCCGCTCGCCTGATGCCTGGAATTACGATTGTTGGCTCGGGGAGCTACGCCCCAGGAGAGCCATTTACGAATGACGATCTCTCGCGAGTGATGGACACCGAAGATGGGTGGATCCGTCAGCGCACAGGGATCCATCAGCGTCACTTCACGCCAGAAGGGGTGGGTGTGAGCGACCTCGCTCTCGAGGCGGCCAAGCGAGCGCTCGAGTCGGCCAACATGAGCGCGAGCGAGATCGATTACATCATCTTCGCCACGATGACCCCAGACCATGTCTTTCCCGGGTCGGGTGGTTTGCTGGGCGCAAAGCTAGGGGTTCCAGGTGTTCCCGCGCTCGATATTCGTCAGCAGTGCGCTGCGATGCCCTTCGCGTTTCAGGTGGCCGATGGGTTGATTGCATCGGGTGCTGCGCAGAACATTCTCGTCATTGGCGGAGAGGCTCACGCAGGCTTCATGCCCTGGAAGGACTGGGACGTTCTCGAGGGCAAGAGCGATCGAATGGTCTCTGCTGAAGATCGAGATCGAGCGACTCGTCATCGCGCGCTTGCGATCCTCTTCGGCGACGGAGCGGGTGCATTCATCATGCGACGATCCGATGTGCCCGGGCATGGTTTGATCGGCGTCGAGATCCACTCGGACGGGCGTGATGCCAAGCAGATCTACATCGAAGGCGGAGGCTTTCGACGGCGGCCCTACTGGTCACCCGATATGTTTGCGCGCGAAGAGCACATCCCGTCGATGCAAGGCAAAGAGCTATTCAAGAATGCGGTGACCAAGCTACCCCGTGTGGTCCGCAGCTTGTGCGAGAAGCACGGAGTTTCACTCGCCGAGATCGACTGGTTCATCGCTCATCAAGCGAACGATCGGATCAACGAGGCGGTGCGGGCTGCGTTGGGCGTTCCGGTCGAAAAGGTGCCGTCGAACATCGCGCGTTACGGCAATACCTCGGGTGGCACTATCCCTATTTTGCTCGACGAGCTCTTGCGAGAAGGTCGCGTAAAGAAGGGTGATTTGCTTTGCTTTCTCGCGCTCGGAGCAGGTCTGCACTGGGGCGCTGTGTTGATGCGTCTCTGAGCCCCAGCGCTCATGAAGCACCGAGTACCTCTCGGATTTTTTTGAAGAGATCCGAGACGCCGTAGGGCTTGGCGATGAACTGCATCGTCTCGGTTTGAATGCCGTGACGAAGCACGGTGTCTTCGGTGTAACCCGACGCGTACAACACCTTCGTGTGGGGCAGTCGTTTCTCGACTTCTTCGGCGAGCTCACGCCCGGACATCCCGGGCATGACCACATCGGTGAAGAGCAAATCGAGCTTCGTGTTGAGAGAGTCGAGAAGCGCGAGAGCGTCTTCGCCCTTCGAGGCGACGATGACGTTGTAGCCAGCTCGTTTGAGCACTCGACTCACGACCTCTCGAAGCTGTTGCTCATCTTCGACCAACAAGATCGTTTCGGTGCCAGTGTGGCTCAGCACGACTCGATTGTGGCTTGAGTCGGGCGACTCTTCGACGGCTTCGGGGAAGAACAACTTGAAGGTACTTCCGCGGCCCACCTCGCTCTCGACGTGAATGAACCCGCGGTGTTGTGTGACGATGCCATGTACGGTCGAGAGACCCAGACCCGTACCGACAGACTTGGTCGTGAAGAACGGGTCGAACATGTGCTGCAAGACGGTCGAGTCCATCCCAACGCCGTTGTCGGTCACCGTGAGCTGGACATATTTACCGGGAGGGGCCGAGAGGGGGAGCGACAGGTCAGAGCCATCGATGGTGCAGCTCGACACCTCGAGCTCGAGGCGTCCGCCTCGAGGCATCGCGTCGCGAGCGTTGATCACGAGGTTCATCAGCACTTGCTCGAGCTGACCTGGGTCACCCTTGATGCGATGAAGCCCTGTGTTCGTATGAAGATCGAGCGAGATATCCTCACCGATCAAGCGTTCGAGCATCTTGCTCATGTCGGCGATCAACTTGTCGAGATCGAGTGAGCTGACCTGAACGATCTGTCGGCGACTGAACGCAAGAAGCTGCCGGGTGAGAGTGGCGGCGCGATTGCTCGCAGCACGGATCTCATCGAGCGGCTCGAGTACGTGCCGAGGTGATTGGTCCTCTGTGTCGACGCGTTCGACAGCGAGCTCGATGAAACAATTGATGACCGTCAGCAGGTTGTTGAAATCGTGAGCGATCCCTCCGGCCAAGCGGCCGAGAGACTCCATCTTTCGGGCCTGGAGTACTTGGGATTGCAAACGTTCTCGAGCGGTTACATCGCGCAAGATCGCCGTTCGAAGTGAACGTCCTCGGACCTGACTGTGTGAGACGGATGCTTCGACCGAGAAGGTCTCGCCGTTGGTACGACGTGCCTGCAGCTGGGTGAGCTTGTCGAGCGCTTGCGATGGGCTGCTCGTATGTTCTTTCTCGCCTTCGCGCACGGGAGCGAGACCTGTGGGCAGAAACTTATTGAGCGGTTGTCCGAGCGCTTCTTCGCGCGAAATTCCGAACATCTGCTGTGCGGCTGGATTGAAGACGACGATTCGATCTTCGGCGTCGAGCGAGAGAATCGCGTCCATCGCTGAATCGATGATCGCGCTGAGTTGCTCTTCACTTTCTCGCAGTGCTTCTTCGGCCTGACGACGTGTCGAAATATCACGCGTGACGGCGAGGACGTGGGTGATGCTTCCGTCGGGCTCACGCATCGGAGCCACGTGTGTCTCGACCCACCGAGATGTGCCCTTGCGCGTGGTGATCTCGAAAACGAGCTGCCCGATTTCTCCGTGAAGAGCTCGGTGGTGAAGCTCGGTGTAACGCTGCTGATACGCAGGTTTGATGAAGTCGAGAAGTGGCTGCTGCTTGGCTTCTTCGAGTGATGACACCTCGAGCATCGCAAGACCTGCGGGGTTCATCTCGAGTAGCTCGCCGTTGCGTGCAACCACCTTCACACATTCAGGCTCGGTCTCGATCATCGTGCGCAAGTGCTGAGCGACTCGCTGGCGTTCGAGCTCGGCTGCTCGCTTCTCTGTGATGTCGAGAAACGTCGAGACCACGCGAATGGGCTGGTGTTCACTCTCTTCGTAAATCGGCCTTGAGTTGACGCTGAGCCACACGGTTTCGCCTTCGACGTGGCGCAAACCCATGATGAAGTCGTGTACTGGCTCACCCGTTCGCAACGCCACCATGGCTGGGTGCTCGTCGCCTTGAAGTGCTGATCCATCCTCACGAATCGCTTGCCATCGGGGGTCACTCGACGTTGCGCGCAGAAGCTCGTCAGCACTCAACCGAAGCAATCGCTCGGCGCTTCGATTCACCGCAGAGATTCGCCCCGAACGTTCTTGAACGACGATGCCTTCGCGAACGGATTCAACCACAGAGCGGTACAACGCCTCGCTGGTTCGAAGAGCTTCTTCGGCCCGATAACGAGATGAAATGTCATCGTGAACGATCGCAATACGTGGCTCGGTGTCGTGCGTCGGCGTCGAGAACTTGGTGATTCGCGCCATGTACCAGCGCTGCTCGGTGGGCGAGTGACACGGGTACTCCATCACGAGCTCGTTTCGCGAGCCCATCACGATCTCACGAATACCGTCGGCAATCTTTTGTGCATCGGCCTGCGCAGTGTCGGTCGCTTGAGCACACACGTTGAGGTAGTTCACCCCTTCGCAAACGTTTGCGAGCGAGCCCTCGTTGTTTTGCGCGAATTGACGCCATGCTCGATTGACGGCGATGATCTTTCCGCTGCCGTCGATGATGGCGATGTGTGCACTGAGCGCGTCGAGTGATTCGCGAGCGAAATACTCCGAGCGACGGAGCGCATCGAGCATGTGTTGATGCCGAATCGCGATGCTGGCCAGATGCGCGCTTCTGGCCATGGCGTCGAGCTCTGCGTCGGTGGGTTGGCGAGGCTCGCGATAGTAGAGAGCGAAGGTGCCGACGACTTGCTGCTCGTCACTGAGAATCGGTGTTGACCAACACGCCTTGAGACCGTGAGTCAACGCAAGCGCTCGATAGTCTTTCCAGAGTGGGTTGTGCTCGATGTCCTCGACGATCACGCGTGTTCCGCGATGAGCTGCCGACCCGCACGAGGCGACGTGCGGGCCGATGGGCACCCCGTCGATCGCCTTCGTATAGGCCACGGGCAAGCTCGGCGCAGCGCCGTGACGAAGCCGTTTTCGCTCGTCATCGAGCAGCAATACCGAGCCCAGCATGCCTGGGAATTTCTGCTCTGCGATGAGGACCAATCTCTCGAGGATCGCAGGGAGCGACACCCCGGATGAGATCGCTTCGAGCAACTCGATTTCTCCTGACGAAAGCCCCTCCCGTCGCGGCGCCATATGCGCTCGCAACAGCTCGTTCTCTCGTTGAAGCAGCTCAACCTCGTGTCGAAGCCGAGCGTTCTCTTCGTCTACTTGGCCCACAAGCTAGAAAGCGTACACCCAGAGGCCCTGCGACAAGGAAAGTCATTTCTCATTACACCTTCGCTTGCCGAAATGACCCAGCGGGGGAAGAACGGCCGAGCTCGGTTCGAGCACACGATGAAGCCTACTTTGCCTCGTCAGCTCAGGCGTTGGTCGATACGAGTGACCTTGGCGTTCGCGCTGATCGCTCCGGTTCAATGCTCGTCGGCGAAAGGGCCATCAGGGGCCTCTCGCTTCGAGTTGCCCGCGGATGAGCCGTTGATCTGGGTAAACCCGGCGCGTTGCCTGGCAAGCTGCACGAATCTGCCGGCGGACCTCGTCGAGGTTGATCTCGTGGGTCGGCCTCAACGTGGCTCAGGTCGTCGCGTGCGAGCTGTGGCCCGCCCTGCAATCGAAGCTCTCTTGAGTGAGGCAAAACGAGCTGGTTTCGCGATGACGATCGTTTCTGCCTTTCGCACCTTCGGCGATCAAATCGAGATGTGGAACCAGATGATCGACGAGCCGGGGCGAGCGGCTCTGCCCGGGCACAGCGAGCATCAGCTCGGTACCACGATCGACATCGACACGATCGATCTGCAGGGCGAGCGGTGGCTTGCTCAACACGCTGCAGAATTCGGTTTCACGCTCAGCTATCGCGACGGCGAGCAACGCCTCACGGGTTTTCGCGAGGAGCCCTGGCATGTGAGGTTCGTCGGCCAGAAGCTCGCTCGAGAGCTGAGCAGTGGTGGAATGAGCCTCGAAACGTATTTTCGTGCTCACCCGCAAACTGCTGCGAGCTCGGGTCAGTGCGCTGACTGCCCTTCGCCCATCGCACGGCGCCCTTGTGGGACGGTCACGAGCGGCGGTGAGTGTCAGCGCAACGTGCTCACCTGGTGTTATGAGGGGTCGCTTGCGATGGTCGATTGCTCGACGTCGCAACGATTCTGTCGAGTCGTGGGAGACAAGGCCGACTGTCGCTCAACGCCTTGAGTTCGGCCCCGGATCATCATCGTCGTTGAGGCGATTCTGATTCCCCGATGGGCCCTGACCGGGTTGATTGGGCGAAGCCTTCGGATCGGGCGCCCCTTGATTGTCGACGATGAGCTTGGCCCCGAGCACCTGTGAGCGCGTGACGAAGGTGCCGTAGGGGAGGTTGGTGCCCACCCCGGTATACGTCGATCGTTTGCGCTTCAGTGCCGCGGCAGAAGCGACCATGTCTTGTTGGGCGCCTGCCGCGTTCTTTTCGAAAGCCTCGCGGGCTGAGCGAATCATCGCCAAGGCTGCGCTGACCTGGGCGTCGTTCTCGAGACCAGCGGCTTGAGCCACGCCTCCGAGCTCTCCGAGCTTTTCGGTGAGCTCTTGGATCGCCTCTTTGTAAGGCGGTGTTTGGCCTCGGCTCATCTGATCGAGAAGCACGGCTGCTCGAGCGATGATGATCTCGCGAATCGCGTCGGGGTTGGGTGCTCCACGTGACGTCAATGTCTCGAGCACGACGTGTGCCTCTTGAATATGGAGCGAGCCGTCACGGGTCAAACGGCCTCGCGTCGTCACGAGCGCCAACGACTTGATCGAAGCTGTCTCGACCCACGAGAGCTCGACTGCGACATACACGGGCTCTTCGGCGATCAACGGAGGAAGCGCGATGGTGACGGCGCCAGTCTTTTCATCGGTGCTCACTCCATCAGGGCGAAACACTCGATCGATTTTTACGCCTGGCGATGGATGCAACGTGAGCGAGACGTCGGCTGCAACCGTGAGGAGCATCCCGCCAAGCTCTGCGCCGATGGCTTGCATCGGTGGCTCGCCTGTCTCGATGAACGTGTAGTTGCCCTTGCCTACGTCAGCGAGGCCCGAGAGGATCGGCGCATCGACGTCGCGACCAAAGCCGAACGTGCTCAGTGTCGAGCGACCGGTGGCACCTTTCGCAAGAGCGACGATTTGATCGCCATCGATGACGCCCACGGTTGGACATCCATCGGTGAGGAGCAGAGCGCGGCCTCCCTCGGGGGCTTCGTTGGCGATCTTCAGTGCAGCAAGTGCTGCAGCGGCGAGATCGGTGCTGCCATCGGGGTGAGCGGACGCGAGCTTTTCGCAGGCGATCGCTTTGCCACTCGCGTTCGTCGACAGTGGCGGAACCAACGTCTGAACGCGGTCCGCGAACGACACACACGCAAACGAATCTGCTGGGCCCAGTGAACGGACGAGTGCCTGTGCCGAGGCAACTGCCGTTCGCATTTTTTCGCCGGTCATGCTGCCGGACACGTCGAGAGCCATCACGATTCGAGCTGCCGGCCTTGCCCGCGGAGCGGGTGGAGGAGTGAGCTCGACGACCACCGTTGCTTTTCTCTCTGCGGCCCCAATTGCCGAAAATTCAGGGAGAATTTTGATGTCGATACCCGCCATGGTCCCGCCTTCCCCGGTATCTGTTGCGACACCGGTTGACGAATATCCCTTGATTCGCTACCCCTCGCCACCCCTACCAGCCCCGGAGCTTCGTGCTCCCCGGTCGATCTGCCCCCGACCGGCCTCTCATTTAGAGAGTGGCGAGGTGGGGAAGCGCACTCTGCGCACCTTCGAACGAAGTCACTGTCCACGTTGGGGCAATCGGAATTGATACGATGAACCTGTTTCCTGGAACGATCGGCAAGAAGCTCGGAATGACCCAGTATTTCGCTGCCGATGGCAACGTTGTTCGTTGCACGGTGATCGAGGTCACGCCGACCGTGATCGGCAAGCGCACCGTCGATAAGGACGGCTACTCGGCGCTCATTCTTGGCCTCGGTGAGGCGAAAGAGAGCCGCGTGAACAAGGCGCAGCTCGCCACCTTCAAGAAGGCGAACGTCACCCCGAAGAAGGTCGTTCGCGAGCTTCGCTGCTCGCCTGAGTTCGCCGCCGGCTTCGAAGTCGGTGCCACGATGCCGCTCGACAAGGTGTTCGAGGCTGGTCAGTTCGTCGACGTGCAGGGCATGACCCGCGGTCGCGGCTTCACCGGTGTCGTTCGTCGTTGGAGCTTCGCCGGCTTCGTGCAGACGCACGGTACCCACGAGTACCGTCGTCACGGCGGTTCGATCGGTACGAACATGACCCCAGGTCGTACCCTTCCGAACCTCAAGATGCCGGGTCACTACGGCGACGAGACCGTCAGCGTCCTCAACCTCAAGGTGGCGAAGATCGTCCCCGAGAAGAACCTCCTTCTCATCGAGGGTGGCGTTCCCGGCGCTCGCAACAGCTACGTCGTGGTTCGTGGTGCAGTGAAGAAGAAGGGCGGAAAGAAGTCCTTATCCGCTCGTTGAGCAGGGCTTTACGTCTGCTCCCGACACAGCCTCTCGATCACTCGAGAGGCTGTTTTCATTTTGTGTCTCGACACTTCCTCTTACGCAGATTCGGCACGCAAGCAGTCGAGCAGGTGATCCAGATCGTCGAGCGTCGTGCGAGGGTTGATGATCGTGGTGCGCAAGAACAGACCTTTGGGGAGCCTGGTCTGCACCACATAAAACTCGCCGCTCTCGATCAGTCGTCGTCGCAAGTCGAGTTGGTGCTGATCGAGCGCAACGCCCTCGAGCCCCGGCGCTCGGTGTCGAAAGCAAACGATGTTGCACTGCGGCTCGATCGCGAGCTCGAAATCGTCGCTTGCGCGGATCGTCGCTGCGAACTGTTTGGCCAGCTCGTATCGACTCGAGACGAACGCACCCAGGCCCTCTTCACCGAGCTGTCGAATCACTCCGTAGAGCTGAAGCGACATCATTCGCTTCGTGCACTCCATCGTGCGCATGCCGAGGTTGAACCACTCTTCTTGCGCGTTGTTGCCACCGAACAGATACGACGCTTGTTGTGCGAATGACTCGTACGAGCGCACTCCGTCGCGAAACAGAACCGCAGTGATGAGCGCAGGTACGAGCATCATCTTGTGCGCATCCCACACCACCGAATCCGCGCGATCGATCCCTTCGACAAGATGGCGATGTTGCGGCGAGAGCAACGACGACGCTCCGTGGGCCCCATCGACGTGCAGCCAGAGCCCGCGTTGCTCGCACAGATCGGCAAGCTCAGGGATCGGATCAAACGACCCCGTGGCGGTCGAGCACGCGCTCGCAACCAACGCGATGACCTGTCGATGGTCGCGCTCCGCTCGTGCGAGGGCTGCCTCGGCAGAAGCGCGGGTCATTCGAAATCGTTCGTCGACTTTGGCGGTGACGACTCCGCCCGAGCCCCATCCCATCACCTTCGCTGCCCGTGCAACGCAGTAGTGGGCTTGCTCGCTCACCACAACCGCGAGCTTGTGATCGTTGCTGCCCTCGGACCACACATCAAAACCCGCCTTGGCCTGTCGCGCTGCAAGCAAGGCCGTGAGGTTTCCGAGCGAGCCGCCGGAAGTGAGCACTCCTGACGCTTGCTGGTTCCAGCCAATTCTCGCTGCCAACCATCGCAACGAGGCGATCTCGAGCGCGGTTGAAACAGGCCCTGTTTCGTAGACCGCCATGCCGTTGTTCAACAACGCCGCGACCATCTCGGTGAGCCCGGTCGAGGGCAGTACGGCGCTCACTTGGTGACCCACACAACGTGGGTGAAGCAGATGGTTCGATCTCGCGATGACCTCATCGAGATAGCCGACGTGATCTGCCCTCGTTGCCTCGTCGACCCCTTCGAGTCGTTGATACCACTCGCTCACCATCGAGCTCGGATCGCTCGTCGGGAGCACGGGCCCTTCTCGATCTCGCATCGACGTCAGATGATTCGCAATGCGATCGATCAGCTCGTGCCCATCGCGACGAAACTGCTCGGGATCGAGTGAATGGAGCAATCGACTGCGGCCGCTCTCACTCTCGATGCCATCGGAAGAAGCTGTCGGCGAGTCTGGGTTTGGGCTCGATGAGCTCATCGCCCTGATTGCTACTCTGGTGTTACCCTCGCGACCATGTCGTTGCGATATTCACCGCAATTGGGGTCTGCGTCGTTGCCCTTCTCGTCGGGGCGCGTGCTCCTTCTCGCATGGTGCGCCTTGTGGAGCGTGGCGTGCGGCAATGACGAAAGCAGCGGCTCGATCGTGGGCGCTGCTGCGGCGAGTGGTGCCTCTGCCGGGGGGACTTCGGGCACCTCAGGAGCCTCTGGATCGTCGGGCGCATCTGGCACATCGGGCGCATCGGGCTCGAGTGGGGCGAGTGGTTCTGCGGGCTCATCAGGCAACTCTGGAGCATCGGGCTCATCAGGCGCGAGCGGCTCTTCTGCGGGCAGCTCTGGAGCTGGCGGAAGTGGAGGGAGCGCGGGCACAGGCGGCCTTGCGGGTTCCTCTGGCGCGGGTGGATCGACAAGTGGTGCTGCCGGCGCCGCTGGCTCGCCGCTGCCGACCTGTGGCTGTCTCTACGGAAACGGCACGTACTGTGGCTCAGGCGTCAACACCGACGCGGCTCAACAAGGCTGCCAGGTCGAGCTCGCGCAACAACACCCCGATGATGTGTTGCGGTGCACGGACGGCGCATGGACCGTCGATCAAACCTGCTCACAAGGGTGTTTCGTTGCTCCGCCTGGGCAACCAGATGGTTGCAACGCGGCTTTGCCCACGTGTGATTGCTACTACGGCAACGGCACGTATTGCGGCGCAGGGGTTCAAGCTGAGGCGTCGAATCGGAGCTGCTCCGTTGACCTTGCGAACCAACACCCCGACGACATTTTGCAGTGTACGAATGGTTCTTGGACAGTCAGTCAAGATTGCGCCCAGAGCTGTTTCGTTGCGCCTCCGGGTCAACCCGACTCGTGCAATACGCCGGTGTCTGACGGGCAATATCGTTTGCCTTGGGCATGCGGACAAACCTACTCGTGTACGCAGGGCAACTTTGGCGACACTTGTGGTGGCGACACAGGAAGTCACACCGACAAGCAGCAGTATGCGTTCGACTTCGGATTGCCTCGACATACTCAGGTCGTCGCAGCTCGCGCGGGCACCGTGGTGTTCTCGGACAACCTCGTGGGCCCTGGCGACAACTGTTACGACGGTTGCACCACATCGGCCTGTTGCAGCGCGTGCCTGAACACGGTCAATCGCGTGGTGATTCGCCACAGTGACGGCACCACGGCGCTCTACCTTCATCTCGATCAAGCCACTGCGACGGTTGGCGCAACGGTGCAGGCTGGTGATGTGCTGGGTTGGTCAGGCATCAGCGGCTGCTCGTTTGGTGCCCACTTGCACTTCCAGGTGCAACAAGATTGCGGCATCTGGTTCTGCAACTCACTGCCAGTCGAGTTTGTCGAGGCAAACCCGATGGCGTGCGGAGTCTCGGCAGCGTCACAAAACTGTCCGTGACCGCGTGATTGTGAAAGCAAAAACGCCGCGCTCTCGGCTTCGGAGAGCACAGCGTTTTCGAGGGTGTTGCGGCGAGTGCTGCTCAGGCTTTGGGCGTTGGTTTTACGCGAGCGGTGAGCAGATCGATGAGGTCCATCTTGGTGACGATGCCGAGCAATTGCTTCTCGTCATCGACGACCAGGGCGACCTCGCCACGTTCAAACAGACCCGGGAGGTCCGCTGCGCTCTGGTGGACAGTCACCGAGGTCACGCGGCGAACCATCGCCTCTGCCACGGTCGTCGAGCCAGAAACACGACCCACGACGAGCTGACCCATCACGTCGAACTCGGTGAGAATGCCCACGAGCTTACCTGCGTCGAGCACCGGGATTTGCGAGATCCCGTGCTCTTTGAACAGCTCGGCTGCCTTGCTCACCGGCGCATCCACAGGCAGCGTGATCATCTTGCGCGGGGGCAGCGTTCGAAGAACGTCGCCAATCGTGCCGAGCGCCCAATCCGCGCGTGCGAAGTCGTGCTGACGCATCCACGCATCGCTGATGAACTTCGTCATGTAGTTGCGGCTCGAGTCGGGCAGGATCACGACGACACGCTGGCCCGGCTTCATCTCGCGGCAGACTTGCATCGCTGCCCAGACGGCTGATCCGCATGAGCCGCCAACGAGCATGCCCTCCTGGCGAAGCAACTGACGCGCGACGATGAATGAGTCGCGATCGTTGCTCTTGATCCAGCGATCGACGAGCTTCACGTCGAGCACATCGGGGATAAAATCGTAGCCGATCCCTTCGACCTTATACGACTTGATCTCGCCCGGACCAGCGAGGATCGAGCCCTCTGGGTCAACGCCGATCACCTGAACGTGAGGCAGCTCTTTTTTGATCGCGCGAGCCACTCCCGTGATGGTCCCGCCCGTGCCTGCGCTGATCACCACCGCGTCGAGCTTGCCACCGCACTGATCGATGATCTCTCGCCCCGTACCCTCTTCGTGCGCGAGTGGGTTCGATGGGTTCGAGTACTGGTCGAGAATAAACGAGCCCGGAATCACCTCGCGCAATCGCTTGGCCACCCCAATGTGGCTCTCGGGTGAATCCCAAGCTGCCTCGGTGGGGGTACGGATGATCTCAGCGCCCAAGGCCTCGAGAATCACTTGCTTCTCTTGGCTCATCTTCTCGGGCAGCGTGATGATCACGCGATAGCCTCGCACCGCCGCAGCCAGCGCAATGCCGATGCCCGTGTTGCCTGAGGTCGGCTCGATCAGCGTATCGCCCGGCTTGATCTTTCCTGCTCGCTCAGCGTCGAGAAGCATTCTCACGCCGATTCGGTCTTTGACTGACCCTCCTGGGTTCATGTACTCGCACTTGGCGAGCAGCTCGCACGGAAGATCTCGACCAATGCGCGAGAGACGCACCATCGGCGTTTGACCGACGGCATCAATGATCGAGTCGAGGATTCCTTCACGGTTCGAAGCCATGCGCGACCCTTTCCAACAGTCGCGACTTGCTTGCAACCCCAACGCACACCTTGGTGCAAAATCCTGTTCGTCTTTCGCTACGCCGCATCGCGTCGGTCTCGCTTTGGGACGCGAGCATCTACTGATGAGACAAACGCCCTTCGTACGCCCTACCCACCCGCCGCTTACACGGCCGCCCAAGAGCTCAAGGCATCCAGAATCGAAGGTTTTTATCGATGAATTTAGCGATTCTTACAGCACGGCACTTGCCTTGCGAAGAGGGGTTGCATGCCCACCTCGCGCCGCCTTGCTCGTTCGGTTTGTGTGTCCTCGCTCTCTCTCGTGAGCGGCATCGCTTTGATGGTGGCGGCGAGTGGATGTGCTCGTGAGGGGTCGAGCGAGTCACGAATTCAAGCGACATCCACCAAGACCCAGGCCCTGGTCGGAAGCGACGGAAGCCGCACGATCACGGCAGCGCAAACCATCGTCAATCAATACGCGCTTCTCGCTACCAACGCTGTGGCTGGCGATTCGACAATCTCGGTAACAGCGATCGCTGACCTCAACAGCGCGGTGTACGGGCCGATTGCACAGGGCGATCTCGTGATGCTCTATCAGGCGCAAGGAGCGAGCATCTCGAGTGCTGATTCGAGCTCGTATGGTGAGGTCACATCGCTCGGTGGCGCAGGCTTGTACGAGATCGTCTCGGTGACGTCGGTGAGCGGGAACATGCTGGGGATCGACAGCTCGTGCGGAGGGCTTCGCAACGCCTATGTCGGTTCGCGTACTCAAGTGGTGCGCGTGCCCCAACACACCACGTTGAACGTGCTTCCCGGTGCGTCGATCGTTGCTGCGCCATGGGATGGAAAACGCGGTGGCATCGTCGCCGTTCATGCGACGAGCACCGTCACGCTCGATGGGCCCATCGATGTCTCGGGGCAGGGGTTTCGCGGTGGTGCGCTCGACAACTACACGCAGTTTGGCGTGACCGGTTTTCGAGGCTCGGCAAACACCTATGGCGCAGAGAAAGGCGAGGGAATTGCTGGCTCGACGACAGCGCTCGATGCGCTCGGTGGGCGATATGGGCGAGGCGCCCCTGCCAACGGTGGCGGTGGCGGAAACGGGCACAACGCAGGGGGCGGAGGTGGTGCAAATGGCTTCAGCGGCCTTGCGTACACTGGGCAGGGCAACATGAGCGCGAACCCTGCGTTCGCGAGCGCGTGGGCGATGGACCCGGCCTTCATCGCGAACGGGAATGCACTCACGGTGTCGTCCGGCGGTGGTCGCGGTGGGTACTCGTATTCTGCGAAAAAACTCAACGCGCTTCAGGTTGCTCCTGGCGATGCTGGGTGGGGCGGCGATTCGCGACGAGAAGCCGGTGGGCTAGGGGGTCGACCGCTCAACAATGACCCCTCGACACGGTTGTTTTTCGGAGGCGGCGGTGGTGCTGGTGACGCAAACAACCTTTCGGGCGGCGCTGGCGGCAACGGCGCAGGCCTCGTGATTCTCATCGCGGGAGACATCACCGGCACTGCCAATATCGTCGCGGATGGCGCTTCGGGAAACAACACCAACAACACGGGGAACGATGCTCCGGGCGGTGGCGGCGCAGGTGGCTCCATCGTGGTGGTGTCGAGCTCGATTCAAGGCGTTTCGTTGCTTGCTCGCGGTGGTCATGGCGGCAACCAGATGATCACGACCGTCGAGGCCGAGGGCCCCGGTGGCGGTGGTGGCGGTGGATTCATATCGACATCGGCCGGCGCTCCGATGAGCAACGTGGCCGGCGGTGACAACGGCTCGAGTAACTCTCTCGGAATCGTCGAATTCTCTGCAAACGGCGCCACGGGCGGTGGTGCGGGGGCCGTCGCGATGAACGCGCTTACGCTCTCGTCGTGCATCGATGTGATCGCTCCTTCAACCAGCATCACGTCCGCCGAGCCGAACCCAACCAAAGACACCACCGGAGACTTCTCTTTCTCGTCGGATCAAGCCGGTTCGACCTTCGAGTGCTCTCTCGATGGCGCTGCGTTCTCGGCCTGTGCAGCGAGCTATTCGACGCCCGTGTTGAGCGACGGACCTCACTCGATCTCGGTTCGAGCCATCGACCCGGTGGGCAACGTCGATGAGTCGCCCGCTACGTATGCTTGGGTCGTCGATACCGTGGCCCCCGATACGGTGATCGACGTCGGCCCTCCCGATATCTCTCTGTCGGCCACTGCTGACTTCGCGCTTCGCGCACCTGAATGCCCCGACGCAGTGTTCTTGTGCGCGCTCGACGGTACGACCTACTCGCCGTGCTCTGCGACGCCTACCTTCGAGCCACTTGCGGTGGGTGCCCACACGTTGAAAGTGCGCGCAAAAGACCCCGCCGGAAACGTCGACCTAACGCCTGCTGTCTACTCTTGGACCATTTCGATCGACTCGGATGGTGATGGACTCACCGATGTTGAAGAGATCGCGTTGGGCACCGATCCGAACGATGCCGACAGCGACGACGACGGAGTGATGGATGGGCTGGAGCTGCTTCCGGGTGAGGACACCGATGGTGATGGTTTGATCAACGCGCTCGATGCCGACAGTGACAACGATGGCCTGCCGGATGGTCTCGAAATGGGCTTCGACTGCAGTGGCCCAGGCATCAACGAATTCAGCGAGACGTGTATCGTCGATAGTGATCCTTCGACGACGACCGACCCATTGAACAACGATTCTGATGGGGGCGGTTTGCTCGATGGATACGAGGACCGCAATCACAACGGGTTTTTCGACGAGGGCGAGACCGATCCAAACGCAACGAGCGATGATGGGTTCTGCACGAGCGATTCGCAGTGTGGAGACTCAGACAGTGGACGTATCTGCGATCTCGCCCATTCGACCTGTGTGGGTGGATGCCGAGGTGTGGTGGGTAGCGGTTGTCCCATTGGCCAGTCGTGCTCTTCGACGACGTCAGCAGCAGGTCAGTGCTCGTGGGATATCCCCTCGGGAGCGGGCGGGAGCTCGGGTGCTGGAGGTGCGTCGGGTGGTGCGGGCTCCTCAGGATCGGCCGGCTCGTCTGGTTCGTCTGGTTCGTCTGGTTCGTCTGGGAGCGCTGGCTCGGCGGGCACTGCGGGAGCCTCGGGAGGCTCGGGAAGCTCGGGTAGCGCCGGAAGCGCCGGCTCGTCGACTTCTACGACAGGAGCAGGCGGCGCATCAGGCTCTTCGAGTGGGGCAGGTTCCTCGGGGTCAGCGGGAGAAGCCGGAAGCGCGGGCTCGTCGCAGTCGGTCGGAGGCGGCGCAGGCTCGGGTGGTGTCGCTGGAGCCGCTAGCTCCGCCGGTGCTGCGGGCAGTGGTGACTCAGGTGCTGCGGGTGCTGCGAGCTCATCGTCGAACGCATCTCAACCCTCGCCAAATCAGTCGGGCAGTTGCTCGATTCAACATGACTCGAGTGACTCGACTTCTGCGGCCCCTGCACTGTTTGCGATGATCGGTTTGCTGATGTGGCGGCGCCGACGTGCTGATGCCTGAGCGTTCGACGTCGCGATCAACATGGGCGGGCGATGTCGTGTCCAATTCAACGCGGGGGGCAGCTTCTTACTCACTCCGCGTTCGGTGCTCGGGGAGCCTTCATCAATGCGCGAGCGATGCTCAACATCGTGGCCACTTCGTTCGCAAGTGCACGTGGCGATGGCAAGACCGAGCCGGTGTGGCCGTACATCCCGGTGAGCAACACCTCGCTTGGTGTCGACGCCGGCAAGGCATCTCGAATGCGAGCTGCTTCGGTCCACGGAATCACATCGTCGTCACGGCCATGCACGATGGTCACCGAGGCTCGAACATGAGCGAGCGAAGGTTGTGGGTTCGCAAATGCAAACGCTCCGCCCGAGAGCGCTTGTCGAACCGCGTCGAGCGCGTTGGGTCTCAGATTGCAACCGAGCAAAAACCACTCGCGAATCGGCTCAGAGAGCGTGGCGGCAATCTCGTGCGCAACAAGAGGATAAGACTCTTTGCCCTTGAACGAGCTCACGTGACCCCACGTGCGATGAATGATCGACATCCACGCTCGATCGAGCTCCGCGTGATGTTTTTGAGGGATGGGCAGCAGGTGCAACACGTTGCGAAAGATCGCTGCTGCGTTGAGTGGATCGTTGACGCCTTGAATCAGCCCGTCTGGCCCTTCATGAGCACCGCTGAGCAGATGGGTCACGGCGCGATCGAAGTCACCATACCCACCGAACAGAACGAGTGAGCTTACCTCGTCACGATGTTCTGGATCGGCTGCGAGTCGGATCGCAGGCAGTGAGCCAAACGAGATGCTGAACAGCGCTGGGTTGGGCAGGTGATACGAGCGCGCAATGCGGAGGGCGTGAACCCACGCAGCGCGAAGATCGGCGTCGGTATCGGCTCGAAGTCGAATGTCGAGCAAATCGGGCAACAGCGGCGCAACGACGATCAAACCGCAGGTGGCAAGCACGCGACAAAAGCGATCGAGTCGAGGGTCGTCTGCACCGAGAAAGTGCATCCCGGGAGTGATCACGTACACGCCCCACGGAGGCTGATCCGTCGGGCGAAATTCGTACGTTCTGAAGGTCTGCTTCCCGTGCAGCGTGTACTTGTGCCGCACGACTCTTGATGGAGTTTTTGAGGCACCCCACGGGCCGAGCCATCGAACGAGTGTGGCCGTCGATCGAGCTAGCGAAGGCGCCATCGTGCGAGCCATTCTTTGCCCTTCCGGTTCTCGTGCCCCACCACGGGTTTGATCTCGAGTGCCTCCCAGCGAGGCTCGAGAAGAGAGCGCACATCCTCGACGTTCAATCGAAAGGGAGGGCCCATTCCGTCGGGTCGTTCTTCTGCGCTCACTGCTGGGTAAATCAGCGTAACGAGCTGCCCTCGCGGAGCCACCAGCTCACTCATTTTCGCTGCCCACTGCGCGCGTTGAGCGGGGGTGATCGCGCAGAGAAATGTGTAGTCCCAGATCAGTGCGTACGGCTGCGCTGGTGCATGGGTGAAGAAGTCACCGAGCTCGATCGAGGCGAGGTTCGTGCTGAGCGAGATGCTTGCTCGGTAGGCTTCGAAACGAGCGAGTGCAGATGGGGCAATGTCGAGCCCGAGTGCTCTACGACCCGTGTGTGCGATCGCGACGACGTCGTAACCCGCGCCGCATCCGGGTACGAGCGCGGGGCCTTCGGGTAGCTCATTGGCCGGCAGAGTGTTCAGTAGCTCGACCAGGGGCGGCGCTGCGCAGCCGTGATCCCATTGTGTTGTTCCGGCGAGGTATTTCGCCTCCCATTCGTTCACGGGGTCGCTCATCAGAGGCGCTACCGTATCAGCAGCTCGACGACCTTTCCGCGACGATCTGCTCGGCTATTGACGGCGCGAGTGGCGCCCACCTCGACGACGTCAAAACCGCGTGCGTACAATCGTCGAACCTCGTCAGCAGACGAGTTCGACAAGAGCACGTGAACACCCTTCTTTTTCAGAGCGCGAGCCACATCGCGAAGCTCGATCTGTCGGCTCATATCAAAGC
Source organism: Polyangiaceae bacterium (assembly GCA_046351315.1). GTDB lineage: Bacteria > Myxococcota_A > Polyangia > Polyangiales > Polyangiaceae > JAXLYQ01. The sequence goes on along the minus strand of JAXLYQ010000024.1, from coordinate 20,509 downwards.
CGCCAGCGGTGTAGTTGGTGAATGACGATGAGGTCGAAAGCGGTACGTACGGAGGGTCGAAATACACGAAGTCTCCGCGCTTGGCGCGATCGACCACGCGAGTGAAATCGTTGCAATCAAGCTCGGCCCCTCGAAGTGAAACCGAGCATGCTCGCAGACGTTGCTCATCGCAAATCGTCGGGTTCTTGTAGTTGCCGAACGGTACGTTGAATCGATTGCTTTTGTTCACCCGATACAGCCCGTTGTAGGCCGTGTGGTTCAGGTAGATCATCCACGCAGCCACCTCGGCATCAGAGCCTGCATCGACATTCGAGGCACGCATCGTTTCGAAGAATGTCTTCTCGTGCGGATAGCTTCGAAGCAGCGAGATCACCTGATCGACGTGATCACGAATGCCGATGTACGAGCGAATCAATCGCTCGTTTCGATCAGACAAGTAGGCCTGTGATGGAGCGAGTGCGAAGAACAACGCGCCGCCCCCGACGAATGGCTCGTGGTAACGCCGAAACGTCGACGGCTTGTACGTGCGAAGCGAATCGAGCAACTGCCGCTTGCCACCCACCCACTTCAAGAAGGGCTTGGCGTGTGCGAGATCGACCGTCGATCGCGAAAGAAAGGATGATGCTGAATCCAGCGCAAACGCGCTCGATCCGAACGAGTCGTTCGTCGAGCTTTCGTAGTCTGGTGTTGATCGCGCGCGCGATCGCATCACCCGACTTGTCGCACACGTAGGCAGGGTGCGTCGACTGTGAAATCGAACTATTTGGCCCAACGATCTCGAGTGCTGTAGCGACGAGTTCGTCAGCGCCGATCCCCTCTCGGATCGGACTCATCCGTGGGAGCGAGGCTCCCCAAGGAGCGGACGATGTTGCGACGGCTTCGTTTGGCGTGGATCCGTGGTGGTGCGTTCTTTTTTGGTTGGGGCCGTAAGCTCAAGCAGAGAACGCTGCCGCTCGCGTTCGCAGGCGCCACGCTCTCGTCGATCGCGTTCGCCGCTGCGCCGATCGAGAGCATCGAAGTTCAGTCGCTGGTGTCGCGAGATCGCGATCTCAAACCGACGCTTCGTAAGTCAGTCGAGAAGCAGATCGCCGCTGTTGACTGGGGTAAAAACCCTCAGGGCAAGTTCGTGTTGTCGACCTCACTCGTACAGCTCGACACTGAAAAACAGGATGGCGCCAGCAAGGTGAGCGCTACCGTTTCAGTCACGCTGCGGGATCGCTCGGGTTCGATCAAAGCGATGATCGAAGGGCGTGCTCAGGCGCGAGACGCTGCCGATGCTGCCGAACGTGCCGAGCTTGGTGCGATCGATGCCGCCGTCGAAGGGGCGGTGCGCGCTGTGCCCGAAGCCATCAAGCGTGTGAAGTAGCGACTCTGTTTCGCTTGCTCTACGGTTCGGCTCGATGCGGGGTCTTCATCGGCCGATCGGTTTGTGGTTGTGTCTGGCCTCGGCCTGCGACTCTGTTGCTACACCAACCGTTGGGCAAACCACCTCGCGCGCAAGCGACGGCAACTCGGCTGGGCTTCACCCATCGTCGTCTGTCGTTGCTCTGCCTGCGAGCCCTTCGGCGGCGGCGTCTGGTTCGTCTTCGTCAGCGCGCCCTGTCGCGTCGACCGACTCTGCGTCGGCCCGTGATCTCGCGAGCAAATACCCGTGGCTCTCTGACACTGCGTGTGACGGCCCAGCAGTCGTTGGTTCGTTGAGCGATCGATTTGCGACACCAAGGGGGTTTCGCCGTGTTGCGCTCACCGACGGGTCGTTTGGCGCCTGGTTGCGTACGTTGCCTCTCGCGTCTTCGGAGGCACCCGTGCTCACCTTCAAGGGCAAGGTGCTTCACCCCGCGACCCACGAGAACATTGCCGCCGTTGTCGCCATCGACATCGGTCATGCCGACCTACAACAGTGCGCTGATTCGGTGATCCGCCTTCATGCCGAGTGGCGCTGGTCGCGCGGAGATCGTTCGATGTCGTATCGCGCGGCTGCCGGTACGATGATGTCTCTCGAAAGTTGGTGGCGTGGCGCTCGACCCGTTGCAGACGGGGCGAAGCTGCGATGGGAGCCCACCGGACGCCCCACGGAGCCCTCGCACAGCTCGTTTCGACACTACCTCGACGACGTGTTTGCGTGGGCAAATACAGGCTCGCTCTCGGTTCAAGCCAAGCCCGTCGACGTTCGTGATCTCACCCCGGGTGATTTCGTGGTCGTCGCAGGCTCGCCCGGTCACGCGGTGCTGGTGCTCGACATGGCGCAAGACGACAAGGGGCATCGTCGCGTTTTGCTGGGGCAGGGCTATATGCCGGCCCAGAGCTTTCAGGTCTTGCGGCCCAACCGCGAATCGCCCTGGTTCGAGATCGAGCCTGACACTGATGGATTGACGACACCGTTCTGGCCGACCTTCCCGTGGTCGTCGTTGAGGAGACTTCACCCATGAATCGCGCTGCTCGCTGGGTCTCATCGTTGGGCTCAGCCTTGCTCGTCGGAGCGGGGCTCGTTTCGCCCGCTGACCTTTCGCTCGGAGCGCGTACGGCGTGGGCTCAGCCGTCGGGGTCTCGTGCACGCCTCGACGCTGACGTCGCTGCTAGCGAACGAGACGCAGCGTCTCGAATTGCTGCGTCGAGCTGGTCTGAGGCCATCAAATCGCTTGAGAAATCGATCTCGTTGCGAGAGCAGGCGCATCGCTCGGAACCACGAACCGCGCCACTGTTGTTGGTGCTCGAGTACGCGTACCGACAAGCGGGAGCGAAGGACAAAGCAGACCAGACGCGAGCACGGTTCGATCGAGAGTTCGACGTGAAGAGCCTTCCGGCTGCGGGGCCGGCGAGAACCTCTGCAGTGTCGAAAGCAGAGACTTTGCGACTGGCGCTTCAAGATGTGCAGCGATTGTTCGACGAAGAGCATGCCTTTGCGGCTGCCGATACGCTCTACGAAAAAGACCTCGCGCTTGCTGAGCTCACGATGCCGAATCGCAAATCGCTGGCGTCGGTCATCACGCGAATCGGTGAGCGATACCGCCTGAAGAAAGGCGACTTCGTTGGTGCGCGAGCGCTGCTCGAACGAGCGACCTCGATGTACACACAGGACAACATCAAGGACGCCGATGCGGCGTTCGCCTCGAACGCGCTCGGCTGCTTGTACATCGACATTCGTGACTACGACCGAGCCGAGCCGGTCTTCGAGAGAGCACAAGAGATCTGGGCGAAGATTGCTCCGGATAACCTCGCCGTTGCTTTCAACAACCTCGCGATTGTTGCTCAAAACCGCGGAGAGCTAGAGCGAGCGCAAGAGATGTACGAGAAGGCTCTCTCGATGTGGGAGCGCCAACTCGGCGAAGTAAGCGAAAACGTGGCGATCTCGCTGATGAACCTCGGCACCGTGGCGAGGCGAAACGAAGACTACGCACGAGCCGAGCAGCGTTTCTCGAGATCACTAGAAATCCGTGAGCAAACCAAGCCCCAAGAGGCGACGCTCGCTGCGCTTGGGCTGGCAAACACGTTTGCCGAGCTAGGTCAAAACGCACGTGCCGAAGAGATGTTCACGCTCGCGATCGAACGAGCCACGAAAAAAGGGGGCGACAACCACGTGGATGTCGCTCGCGTGCTCGAGGATCGCGGCGACTACTACTGGGATATGGGCACTCTCGACAAGGCCGAGAAAGACCTGCGTCGTGCGCTCGAGATTCGCGACAAAACCACCGGAGCGACGAGCATGAGCTCGATCGGGCTGCACTCTTCGCTGGGTCGCGTTCTGATCGCGAAAGGCTCACTCGACGAGGCAGAGCAGCAGCTCGCTCAAGCTCTCTCGCTCGAAGAAAAAACCGACGGGCCAGAGCATCTCGATGTGGCCGATGAGCTCTTCTTCTTGGCCAACTGTCATTGGGTCAAGGGAGACTTTTCCAAGGCGATTGCTGCGTACGAACGCGCGCGAGAGATCCGACGAAAAGCGCTGGCTGAGCAGTCTCCGTTCTCGTTCATGGCGAGTACGTTCCTGTCGGTGGCTCGTTGGTCTTCGGGTGATACCCAAGGCGCTCTCAAAGACCTCGCCGATGCGTCTCGGGGCACCGAGCCGATGGTGGCACCGATGCTCTCGGTGGCGACCGAAGCTCGGCGTGGACGGGTGTGGACGTCCCTCGAAATGCGCCTGTCGCTCGCCTTGTCGCTGCATTTCTCTTCTAAATCGGACGACTCGTCTCGATTTGCGCTGCTCTCGTCGCTACGCGTGAAGCAGCGATATTTCGACTCACTCGTTGATGCCGCAGCACCCTGGCGACGCACGGCGGGGTCGAGCGAGATGGGCAAGTGGGTCGAGCGTAGCAAGCTGAGGGCAAAGCTAGGCCGAGACTTGATCGATGGGCCAGCGCGAGCGCTTCCGGCTTCGTACCGAGAGCGGCTGTCGAAACGACAGAGTGACATCGACGCGATCGAGAGCGCGTTGCCGAGCGAGCGACGAGCCGTCTTGGCGTCGATGGACGACGACTCCGTTGAGCGATTGTTTGCCAAGATCGGCGACGGAACGTTGGTCGACTACGTTCGGTTCGATCCCATCGATCCAAGCAAAAAGACCCGTGCCGAGCAGATCGGTGCGGCTCGTTATGCGGCGCTCGTGGTTCGTAACAAGAAGGTTTCGGTCTTCGATCTTGGCGAGGCCAAAACGATCGATGCGCTGGTGCTCAAGCATCGGGCATCGTTGGGCTCAGCCTCATCGAACGATGCTCAGAAGACGGGTCGCGATCTTGATGAGCGTATCTGGGCACCGATCGAAGAAGCCGTACGTGGCGCTTCGAGCATCATCGTGTGCCCTGATGGAGCACTCTCTCAGGTTGCGTTTTCAGCGCTGGTTGACGCCCAACAGAAATGGCGCATCGAATCGATCTCGTTTCGCTATGCGAGCTCACTTCGCGCCTTGCTTCGAGCTCGTCCGGCGTCGAGTGACTCTGGCTCGCTACTCGATGTGCTCGCGGTCGCTCAACCGAAGCTCGATCTCGGAGCAAGCTCGGGAGGCTTCAAAACAGCCGAGCTGAGTGCGCCCCCTGTGGTGGTGGCCACGAAGTTTGCTCCGCTCCGCACGACCCCCGATGCTCCGGCGTACGAGGTATTCAAGAGCGCGAAAGTGTTGCTTGGCCCGGATGCGAGTGAGGCGGATCTCAAGCGCGCCCCGGCGGCAAAAGTCGTTCACCTCGATGCGCCTAGCTTTGCACTGTCCGACGAAACGAAGGATGCAGCTCGCTTGAGGATGTTCGAGGGGTTGCCTGGCACGTATGGCTCAACCTCGATCTTGCCGCGATCGACCAAACGCCAAAACCCAGCGTTTGTAACCGGGCTCGGGTTGTCGGGTGCGAACCTCGTACAGCAAGGTGACGACAGCGGGATTCTTGGAGCGATCGAGATGGCGGGGTTGCCATGGAGCTCGAGCGAGCTGGTGGTGATCCCGAGGTTTTCTGCGGCGAGCGGCGACCCGCAACGTACCGCTGGGTTGGCTGTGAGCTCGCTGCGTGAAGCGGTGGCGATCTCGGGTGCGCGGTCATTGCTGCACTCGCTGTGGGTCGCGCCCGAGACGTCGATCAACGCGATGCTCACCGATGTGTATCGTTCGATCTCGTCGGGCAAAGCTCGCAGTGAAGCGCTTCGATCCACGCAGCTCAAGCTGCTCCAATCGCCAGCAACCGCACACCCTCATCATTGGGCGTCTCTCACGCTCGTGGGTGAGGATGGCCCGGTTGCGACGAGCTCGGCGGTGCCCATTTCACTGCCGAAAACGCAGAAACCACATGCGTGTGGCTGTGAGCTCCCGGGTGATTCTGGGCCGCTTGAGCCAGGAGCGATTGCGCTGTTGACCCTGGGTCTGGTGGGGCTCGTGGCTCGGCGTCGTGATGCTCAGGAATGATCCGCTGACGAGAGCACTCAGAGAAAACGATCGTGCAGAAGCAAACCTTGCTCGTGTTCTCGCTCTGGTTGGGGATGACCGCGGCCTGCGCATCGAATCATCGTGTGTCGCCGTTTCCTGAAATTGATCCGGCTGCACTCTTGAAACCTGACGACGATCTCGACGGCGCACTCGAACGCGCACGTGCGCAAGCCAAGAGTGATCGATTGAGCGAGAGCTCGCGTGTCGATGGTGTGCTTCGAGACGGTAAGCCTTTCGTTGCCCTCGGCTTCACGGGACAAGACGCTCTTGGGCGAGCTCTCTATGCCGTTCGTGTGGTGACACCCTCGGGGATCGTTCTCGCCCTCGGCCCCGATCGCAACCTGCCTCGAGATGCCTCTGCGCCGTCGAAATTGCTGCTCGACATCCATGGCGCGTACCCCTCGGGCAAAGACCTGACGGGCGACGGAATGCCCGACTTGATCATTGCCGCTGATGACGGTTCGCTTGCGGTATTTCGGATCGATCGCCTCGGCACACTCAGGTACCCCGTGGTGATGGACGTACCCGCCGATCGCGTCGTGGATCTCAACGAAGATGGTGTGCCTGATCTCGGGGGAGTGGCGCCAGTTCCCGCGGGCGACCCCATCGCCCCGGAGCTGCTCGAGGTCGCTGTGTGTACAGGGGCCGGCTTTACCGCGAGGCACCCTGCCACGGTCGCGTGGCATCGTGCGAAGGTGATGGCGATCAACACGCCGAGTGATGCGCCGCCTGAAAAGAAGCTGAAAGCAGCGATCGAAAAGTCGTTTCACGCGATGCGCGGGGGGGCGCGTCCTGCCGATGCGTTTGCCGATGCAGCAGCTCTCGCAACCTCACTCGCGCCGCTTGCACCGGGCCTCGCTGTGTCGTGGGTCAAGTGGCGCGGATGGCTTGCCGATCACGCGCTCTCGGTGCCGTCGCCGCCTGCTGTACCCTCAGCAGCCGTCTCTTCACCGAGCCCACGATGACCCGTCCGACACTTCCGATGGCTCACGCCCCGACGCTGACGAGCTCAGGCTTTTCTTGGCTCGAGCTCACGCTCGATTATCGGTGCAACCTTCGATGTGTGGGCTGTCGCGCGTGCCTTGGCGAAGGCGATTCGATGACCCGAAACCAGATGGCCAAGTGGCTCGCCTGGGGTCGTCGTCAGGGCATTTCTAGTCTCTGGATCGGCGGTGGAGAGCCCACACTTCGCGATGAGCTGCCGGCCCTGATTCAATCTGCGCGACGCGCCGAGTACGACACTGTGCTGGTGCAATCGAATGGCCTCCGCCTCAGCTACCAAGCGTACGCAGCGGCCTTGGTGAAAGCGGGTCTGACCCATGTACGTCTCAACGTGAAAAGTGCTGACCCAGTGCTGCACGATACGTTGAGTGGTCGCCCCGGTACGTTGTCGCTCGTGTGGCAAGCGATGGATCATTTGCGCGCGCTCGGAGTTTCGATCGCCATTGATGTGCTGCTCACCACCGAGACCATCGATGGGCTAGCTGAGACGATTGAAACCGCAGCATCCAAGGGCGCTCGCTCTGCGATGTTGTGGCTACTTTCCGCTCACGAAAGCGATGAGCCCGAGGTTCTTTCACGTGTCCCCAAGCTCTCTCTCGTCGCCGAATCTCTCGAACGAGCAGGTCGCGTCGCGGGGCGTTTGGGCTTTGAAATCCAGAGCCTGCACACCCCAGCGTGTACGCTCCCTTCGACACTTCGATCGCTGATCACACCTGCAGCGAGCCTCAAGCTACTCGTCGCAAACCCAGCCCCCGAAGGCATGCCGATACGAGCGTTCAAGCTCGAAGAGTCGCCGATCGAAGGCGGAGCATTTCTCGAGGGGTGCGCTGATTGCCGCGAGCGCCCCTCGTGCTCTGGCCCGCGTGCAGACTATCTCGCCGCCTATGGGCCGGATGAATTTCGTCCGATCGGGTGAACGATGCTCGCTCACTCGATCGTCGAGCCCGAGACTTGGGGGTCTCCGGCGCCCTGAACGAAAATCCCTGGGAAGCCCTGCGTTTCGAAGCCTTTGCTTTCGTTGTTCGAGAGCGTGCTGTCCTTGATGATCAGCGTGCCCGTGCTGTTGTTGCTGACGAAGAAGATTGCGCCCCCTCCTTCGTTGGCTGTGTTGTCTGTGATCTTGGTTCCGCAGAGGGTGAGCGTGAACGTGTTGCCGTCGTTGTAGATCGCCCCGCCGCTGCCACCGCCAGGTGTGCCTGATTGCGCGGGGTTGGCGCCGTTTCCGATGGCTCGGTTGTGGCTCATCAGCGTGTTGATGACCGTGTATGAGACGCCGATGCTGCTGAGGCCGCCCCCATTCGAGCAAACGTTGCCGAGTGCTTCTGTTCCGCCAAACGTGCTGTGAACGACGTACACGGGCTCACCGTTGTACTGATCAAATACGCGCACTGCGCCGCCGCCGATGTCGGGGCCCGTGTCAGCGCAGACGTTGTTGAAAAAGCGTGAGTTGATGATCTTGAAGCGCCCGCCGCGTACGAAGATCGCGCCACCTCCTTCTTCTTCGCTCTTGGCGTTGCCGTCGATGAAGGTGAGGTTCTGAACCGTAAGCGCGGGGGTGTCTTGGTTGTTGCAGTGATCGGTTGTCCATACCTGGGCTTGATCACATGTGTTTTGATAGAGAATTCGATGGGCGTTATCGCCGCTGAGGGTGACCTTGCCGCCACCATCGATGACGATCTTGGGCCCCTTGTCGTTGAAGATCTTTGCGGTCTCGGTGAGCCTGATCGTGACCGGATCAGGGCCGCAATCGAAGGTGATCACTCCCCCGTTTGCCACGGCGGCGACGAAAGCTTCACTCGTGCAGCTTTCGGCGGTTCCGGTATGCCACGACCGTCGTGGAGCTCGATACGTCTTCGGCCGTTGCGTCGGCGGGTACATCGCAGTTGCCATCGGGGTTCCCGGCGGCGGGGCCCGTGCTCGGGTCGCTAGGGTTGTTCCAGCGCTACCTGAGCTACCCGATGAGCCAGAGCTTCCGGCTGCGCCCGATGAGCCCGATGATCCAGCAGAGCCCGACGTTCCCGAGGCGCCGCCCGTAGCGCTACCACTGTCATCGTCGCCGCTGCATCCAACCAGCGAGAATGCGAAAAGAGTTGAAGTTAGTGCGCGAAAAATCAGAGATTTCGTCATGATTGTCTCGTGACCAAAGGTTACGACAATGCATGTCTGATGACGAGATAAACACGAATGAAACGTCATGATATCCGACAAGAGGGCGCTACAATTGGCGCCTCGCAGGGCGCTCCGGCGACGGGGGCGTAGTACGGCCGATGTTTTCAAGGGCTTGTCGGGGCGTTGAAGCCTCTGGGTACTGGCGGTTTCAGGTTGTGCGGCGACGGGTTCGAGAGCGGCCGAGCCTGCGGTGCCGCGCACGGCGATGGTGATCCCAGGGCCAGTCTCACCCATCGAAAACGAGCCGACGTTTTGGGTGCGCGAGATCGATCCACTTCGCCCTGGGCGGCCAGGCTTCGCGATGTGGCGGGGTAGAGCCGGGCGTCGAAAAGCTTACGCGGCCGGCCCTGGGTTGAGGGCAGCGCTGGATGAGCTCGATGCAGCGCGCGTGCCGAAAAAGCAACGGCAGAGGTGATTGAGCGCCTCGAGCGATCGATCGATCGCATTGCGGCTCAGCGTCATGCGTCGGTATCGCGACTGTACTGGTACACCGATCTCGACAAGGCCCAAGAGGCGGCGAAGGGGCGCGGTCGACCGATCCTTTCGCTGCGTCTGTTGGGCCGTCTCGACGAAGAGCTTTCGTGCGCAAACAGCCGCTTCTTTCGAGTGGCTCTCTACGCCAACGAGCGTCTCTCGCACTACCTTCAGAATCACTTCGTGCTGCACTGGAGCAGCGAGCGACCTGCTCCGAAAATCACCATCGACTACGGCGATGGCCGCACACTCATTCGCACGATCACGGGCAACAGCATTCACTACGTGCTCTCGCCCGATGCCCATCCGATTGACGCGCTGCCTGGATTGTACGGCCCATGGGCGTTTCAACGGCACCTGCAAGAAATCGAATTCGCAGGCGTGCTCTCGCTTGGCCCAGATGCCGAGCGCGTTGCGAACAACAGTCGCGCTGCGCACGAGCGGTTGATCAGCAACCTCGAAGCTCAGTGGGCTTCTGAATACGGTGCGGTTGGCGGTAACCCTCAGCTCATTCGCACGGGGGTGAATGCTCCGAGCTCGACTGCCACGCCTGGTGCCTACGATGCGATGTCTGGGGCGGTGACCAAGTCGTTCGTCGAGACTCCTTTGCTCCGTGCTGTGTTGCCCTCGCCAGGCTCGGTTGCAGTCGACTCGTTGCCGTGGGCAGAGCTTGCCAAATACCATCGTGAGGAGGCGCGACTCGATGCTCGAAGTCGCTCGTTGATGCGTTCGAAGAACCCCTTCGATTGGTCTGTGAATGGTGAGCCCAAACCGATGTCTGACGAGACCTTCGCGAAGGTTGTCGAAGGCTTTGAAAACCTCATGGCGATCGAGTCTGCGCGAAACGAATTTCTGTTTCACGCAACGTTGCATCGTTGGTTCGTCGACGCATCGAGCACCCGAGAGCTACGTGGGCTCAATCAACGCGTGTACGCCGAGCTTTTCAAAACTCCGGCCTCTGACCCTTGGCTTGGGTTGGTGCCCACAGACTCGTTTTCGGCGCTCGATAACGATGGTCTTCACAAGTGAATCGACCTCGCCCGAGGTGGAAACTGGCGAGGTCGTCGAGGCTTTCAGCGTGCGATCTCCTTGGCACCAGGAGCAAAGCTCACTCGCCGCTTCTCTCGGATTTTCCCGCCTGAAACTTCGCCTTCGACGAGCTCGTAGCCGAGCAACGCGAACACCCGATTCTTGGCGAAGATGGGGCGAGCGTTGCCGTACCAATCCACGCACGACGCTCGGCACGCGTCGTTCGTCGAACCGTCGCTTTCCGAGCCAAGATTGCCCATCTCAGAGAACGACAGGGCGTCGTTTTTCAGGAACAAGATCGACGCGGAATCTCGCACTAGATGATCGGCTCCGGGCAACCCACCGCCTCGAATCGGCAAGCCCAACATTCCCGTTTCTTGGCTCTCGGGTTTGTAGAAGAACCCGTGACTTCGAAGCTCGCCTTGGGACGCATCTTTGCGCACATAAGGCGTACGGGTCGTGGGTCGCCCTTGTAGCGACACCGGCGTGAAGCTCAGGTCTTGCCCGTTGGTACCAATGAGTACCGCGGCATTGCCCATGGCCTCGATACGATCGACGCCGTGCCTGAGCGGTAGCGTCGTGACGTCGCCTCCTGCGAACGGCACTGCCCACGCCTTGCCTTCGGCTCCGTTTTGCGGACGCCCCCAGCTACTGCCCGTGCCGTACAGCAAGTGGCTTCCGACGAAGCGATTCTGGAAGGTGTAGCCCTCGGGTTTGGGTAGTTTTCGATAGGCCGAGCTAGGGATTGTCTCGCCATCGGAGAAGCTCTCGAGCGACACGCGCATCAACGCAACATCACCCGCGGTGATCTCAGAGCCCCACATGGCCTCGCCGTTTCCCTCGGCGCGAACCACGACGTTGAGAAAGCCATCGTTGCTCTCCAAGAACGAGAACTGATCAACGGGGCTTCCGGCTGCTTTGAGTGTCGAAGGCGCCGAGCCATCGAGCGGCAGGCGAAACACTTGTGATTCGCTACGAGGGCGTCGTGATGGGTCGTCGTAAAACCAGTCGTTGGTCCACACGAATACCGAGCTGGGCGATACGTAGAACACCCGGCCGGCTGGCCCGAGAATGCCGGTCGCTTCGCAGCTCAGCTCCGGCTTCGACACGTCGCAGATCGTGACCGTGTGAAGAGCAGACGGAGCATTGGTGCTGTCGCTGCGATAGATATGCGTCGAGCTAGCGATCCGTTTGAACTCGTCATCCTTCGCCCCCGAGTGCCATTTGCGAATCGCGGGAAAGGCCTTCAGCGGATCATCGACATACGGCGAGATGTACAGCGGGGTGTAGAAGATGAGCTTGTCGCCAATGAGCCGGCTCGCGTAATTTCGCGACGAGTAATAGTCGTTCGAGCGAAGGTGATAGGTCGCGCGGTAGCTGATTTTGCCTTCGTCCGACAGATTGAACAGACCCACCTCGGTGCCGCCGCGAGCGTAGCTGTAGCCAATCACGGCGATGGTGTGATCCGACAGAAGCATCTCGTCGTACCACGTGCCGCTCGGGTCGATGTCGGAGCCAAATGCATCGCTGCTCGACACGGGCGTCATCGAGCCGTCGCCAATCTTCACGGTGAACAATCGCCCTCGACGCAGCACGACGAGGAGGTCTTTGTGCATCTTGACGATGCCGCCTTCGTCGACGTTGGCGTGCTGGGTGTTGGTGATCGATTCTTGTGATTCTTTGGCGTCTGCCGATGCTGCGGGTGAAGCGGGCGCTGCTTGCGCGGGCGCTCCCTCGGCGCCGGATGATGGGCTGGCCATCCCGGGCATCCCCCCGGCGGGATAACCTTTGGGGGCAGCCTTCTTGTGCTTGTCGAGGAACGCCTTGAGATCGGCATCCGACGAAAACGCGGTGAGCGTTTTTCGCGCTGGGTGTTTTCTGATCGCGCTGAGCGAGTCGTTGTTGCCCTCGCGCAGACAAGCTGGCGCCATGGTCAACAGTGCGGTGGTGGTGATGGCCGCTGCCCTCGTGACCCAGCGTTGGGTGATGCGTTGGTGTGTCATCTCGCGCCTCGGCAGGTCGAACGGAGATGGGCTCGATGCCTTACACGATCATGGTTTCAGCTCGTTCAAGCGGCGCTCCAAGAACAGTCGCTCGGTCGGGTGAGCGGCGAGCGAAAGGGCTCGTTCGTAGGCAGTTCGCGCCTCGTGGTTACGTTGAAGTCGTCGAAGAAGATCGGCCCGAGCGGCGTGCATCAGGTGGTATTGCTCGAGAGCCCCTGTTTGCGAAATGCGATCGATTTGCTCGAGACCCTTCTCGGGCCCCTGTGACATCGCAACCGCGACGGCGTGATTGAGTGCAACGATCGGTGAGGGAGCCATCTCGATGAGCGTTGCGTAGAGCCGCTCGATTTGCTGCCAATCGGTCATGGCAGCGACGGGCGCTGCGGCATGAAGGGCGGCGATGGTCGCTTGAAGCACATACACCCCGGCGCGTGAGTCATGGATGGCTGCGTGAACGAGACGACAGCCTTCGACGATCTTTCGCCAATCCCAGAGTGTTCTGTCTTGGTCCTCAAGAAGAACCAGTGCGCCGTCAGCGTCAATGCGCGTGGCTCGTCGGGCATCGTGCAAGAGCATCAACGCGTGAAGCCCATCGAGCTCGGGCTCGTTCTTCACATGGGCACGTAGAAGGCTCGATAGACGAAGTGCCTCGTCGCAAAGATCGGCCTGCACAAGCTGATCACCATCGGTCGACGCATACCCTTCGGTGAAGACCAAGTAGACCACTCGGCTCACTGATTCGAGTCGTTCGCGCATCAGCGACGCTGGCGGCACATCATAGGGGATCCCTGCTTCGCGTATCTTCTTTTTGGCTCGAACGAGCCGCTGCGACATGGTGACGTGCGGTACCAAAAAGGCGCGAGCGATCGCCTCGGTTCGAAGGCCGCATACGGTTTGCAGGGTGAGTGCTACCTGCGCCTCGGGGGCGAGCGCTGGGTGGCAGCACGTGAAGATCAACCGCAGCACATCATCTTCGATTGCGCGCTCTTCTTCTGGCTCGACATGGCCCACGATCATCAACGCTTCGGCTGAGCGTTTCTGTTCGAAGTCGACCGACCGGCGCACGCGATCGATCGCACGGTTCTTGGCGATGCGGGTGAGCCAGGCTGCCGGGTGGTCGGGGATGCCTTCGCTTGGCCACTGAACGAGGGCCGCTTCGAACGCTTCTTGTACGACTTCTTCGGCCGCATCGAAGTCTCGCAAGGTGCGGATCAACGTCGCGCGGATCTTGCCTGATTCAGCGCGAAAGAGCCGCTCGATGAGCTCGTGAATGGGCACCTTGCGAGCAGCATACTCGTGTCGGGTGTGCCTAACATCTGCATCACGGGGCGAACCTCGATCGTTCCAAGGCGTGCTCCAGGGATCCGCGCCGCAATCGCCGTGGCTTCATCGAGATCTTTGGCTTCGATCAAGTAGTAGCCTCCGAGTTGCTCGCGCGTCTCGGCGAACGGGCCATCGGTCGTGAGGGTTTTACCGTCGACGACCCGCACCGACGTGGCGGTGGTCGTGGGTTTGAGCGCATCGCCCGCCCTAAAGTGACCGCTTTCGCGAATCGACTTCGTGAAGTGCATGTACTCCTCGAACAACTTCGCGCGCTCTTCAGGGGCGACGGACGTGCGTTGAGACTCGTTTTCGTAGATGAGGAGCATGTATTGCATGGCGATCTCTCGTGTGTGCGGGTTGAACGTGGATGATCCGCGAATCGCTCGCTGAACACCCCCACGTCGAATGGCGAGCTGGCAGATCGACAGGGCCCATCACTTTTTTCAAAAGGTCGTATTTCGTCTGCCGCTTGACCCTCGGACGGGTTCCGTTGATGTTCCGCGGATGCCTAGCTCACCGAGCTCTGTCGCCGAGCGCGCTCGCGCTCTCCTTGAAAAGAAAGCTGCTGCCGAGCTGCCCGACGCTGGGCGTGTTCGAAAAGGGGCTGAATCTCGCCGTGAATCAAGCGCCGATGCTTTCTTCAGCGCGCTGGTCGAAGGAGCGTTTCTGGTTGCCGCTGCAGATGGCGAGCTGTCCGAGGATGAAGAAGTCACGCTGGCCGAAACGATCTCTCACGTGACGGGTGAGGTGCTCGCTCCGGATGAGTTCGTTGCGATGATCGATGCCTACGCCGAGGCGCTTTCTGAGGACGGCGTGGCAAGGAGGCTCGAGGTCTTGGCAGAGCAGCTTCCGGATGCTCCTGCGCGCCGCGAAGTCTTGGCGTTTGCCTCGTTGCTGGCGCTTTGCGATCACAACCTTGTCGATGACGAGCGAGGGATGCTGTTTGCGATGGGTAAGGCGTTCGCGCTCGACGATGCCGCTGTTCGCAGCGTGATCGAAGGCGTCGAGGCGTCGCTCAGCGAGAAGTGAGCGAGAACATTCCGTTTCGTTGATTTCGCCTTTCTCGATAAAGACGTTGTCTGTATACAGAGCCGACGATGCGCCCTTCGTCGGCTCGCAGTTGGTTTTGCAGTTGTTTACGCTGCGAGGTCTGTCGAGCAACCACGCCACGGTTCGTGTGTTGGTCTTCGGCGCGATCGGCGTCTTGGCCTGGTACCTCGGTCGTGTTGGCTACGCCGTTTCGTTGCCGGTGAGCCCGTTCGAGGTTGTGGGCGCAGTGCTCGGGATGATGCTCGCCTTCCGAACGAACACTG
Source organism: Polyangiaceae bacterium (assembly GCA_046351315.1). Taxonomy (GTDB): domain Bacteria; phylum Myxococcota_A; class Polyangia; order Polyangiales; family Polyangiaceae; genus JAXLYQ01. The sequence goes on along the minus strand of JAXLYQ010000024.1, from coordinate 5,297 downwards.
CTTACAACAGGTTTTGGGAGGGTCGCACTCTCTGGGGTGGCATCGTCAACACGTGTCGAAGTCTCGCACGATTGGTGCGGTATTACGCCCCGCAAGAAGAGGCCGAGCTTCGAGACTTTGCGGTCTGGATCGTGGTCTTTGCGCACGTCACCCGGCGACGGCTTCGGGGAGAGCCGCAATGGCCCGAGGTGAATCGCTTGCTTTCGCGCACGCAGGCTGACGAGCTTGCGGCGGCCCATCACCCCGCGCTCCATGCCGCAGGCGAGCTGTCGGCACGCATTGCTCACCTGCTCGAACGAAAGGTGATCGATCCGCATCTGGCCACGCAAGCCGAGCTTCACGTGGTGGGTCTGGTCGATCGATTGGGTGGCGTTGAACGCATCATGAAGACGCCGACTCCACCAGGTTACGTGTTGCTTCTGCGTCGAATGATCACGCTGTATTTGGCGCTCTTGCCCATCGCGCTCGTGACGAAGATCGGCTTGTACTCGCCCTTGGTGACGATACTCGTCGCCTACCCGATCTTGGTGATCGAGTCTCTGGGCAGCGAGCTCGACGAGCCCTTTGGGCACGACGTCAATGACCTACCGCTCTCGAGGATCTGCGAAACGATCGAGCGCGATGTATTGCCGATCGCGCTGCAGAAAACCAGCTTGCCAGGGCGACCCAGCGTATTCGCTGAAACGATGATCGAACGACTCGGAGACTGACCCATGAGCGTGTCCATCGAGCAAGCTCTCGCGATCGTTCGGCAGGCTGAGCAGGCGCAATTGAGCGCTCCCGAGGATGCTCGTTGGTCGCTCGAGCCTCTACGCGATCACGATGACGCCGGGGTTCGAGCTCAAGCGTTGTCGCTGCTTGCCATTCTCACGGCATCGGGCCGAACCGAGAGCTCGCTGTCGCAAGCCAACCAACTGCTGGCTCGCGCACAAGAAACGCTGTCTCGAGAGGTGCTGCGAGGTGAGTCACCTGGGCTCGATGTGGCAGCTTGGTCTTCGCTCGATGGGGCGATGGTCTGGTCTGCTGCGCGGGTGGCTCATGCTCGTGGCTATGTGGCCTTTCGAGCGAACGACGATCGACTGGCGCTCGAATCGTTGAACTTCGCGGCGTCACTGTACGCATCACGGGGCGAGAGCGGATCACTTCTTCGAGCGCGTGTGCTCGATACGCTGGGGATGCTGCTAACCCGTCGCGGCGACTTCGAAGGCGCACACGGTTATTTCTCGCTGAGTGTGAAACTCAAGCTCGAAGACCCAGCCCGTGGTGACCCGTCTGCGCTTGCGCTGACCTATGGCAACCTCGGTCGCCTCGAGCTGTTGCGTGAGCGCTTTCGAGACGCCGAGACCTGGCTTCGAAAAGACCTCGCGTTGATTCTTTCATCGGCCCACTCGCCCTCGACCGAGGCTCACGTTCGCAATCAGCTTGCGCTTGCGATTCAGGGCCAGGGCTCGATGAGACATGTCGATGTCAAAGCCGAGTTGAAGCTGGCACGTGAGCTTGCGCCTGCAGGCTCTGTGACAGCGGCCTATGTGTTGAAAAACCTCGTCACGCTGGCTCTCGACGAAGCGAAGACGGCTGACGCCAAACGTTATCTAGACGAGCTGAAAACACTGGTCGAACAGCAGCGCTACCCTGAGCTCGAGCCATGGATCGAGCTGCTCGAAGCTCGCGTCTTGCTGCTCGAATCGGCACACTCGTCACACGATCACGCCATCTCGTTGCTCGAACGAGCGTGGTTGTCGTTCGTCTCGCGCTCGATGCCTCAAGAGGCTTGCGAGGTCGCGTTGGTACACGCGCAAGCCCTGGTCAAAGTGGGAGAGCCCTCCCGCGCGGTTGCCGTGCTCAACGAAGCCCACGCACTCGCCGAGAAACATCTCTTCAAGCAAGAGCAACCTCTTGGTCGCATCGATGCAATGCTCAAGCTCGTGGGCTCAGAGGGCGTCGTCTCGGTTCTACAGACTCGCTTTCGTCGCATGCTTGGCGGGCTGTCGGAGGGGTGGTTTTCATCAGAGCCCGCTGCTTCTTCTCACGCGCGTGGCCCCAAGAGAATCGAAGCCACCGTGTGGGTTTTCGATGTACGCGGGGTTGCGTTGAGCTGGGATACACTCGAGCCCACTGCGTTGATCGAGCACCTCAATCGTTTGATCTCCGCGGCTGGTGAGGCGGTTCTTGCCGAGCACGGCGTCATTGCTCAACTGAGCGCAGAGCGGGTCGTTGCCTGCTTTTCGGGCAAGGAGCATGTGTCGCGTGCGTTCGAAGCGTCGATCGCGTGTGCGAAACGAATCGCGTCTCAACGAGTCGAGCGCGCACTGCTCGACGAGCCGCCTTGGTCGATCGCCATTGCGATGTGCGCCTCGTGGGTGATCGAAGGGCAGATCGGTTTTTCAGCCAAGGTCGACCATGGTCTGCTTGGGCCTGCAGTAGCGCGTTCGGTGGCGCTCGTGACGCATGCTCCGAACGATTCGCTCATCGTTGATGCAATCACGCTTGGGCTCATCGAGAGCATGACCTCATGTCGAGAGTCGACGACACGCCTCGCGGTGACTGGAGACATCCCGACGAACGGTCTGGCCAAAGCCTTCTCGCCGTTCAGGCCTCGAGCTTCCTGACGTTGGCGGTGACGAACAAGCCGGCGCGAAGATGCTGCCAAACGCTTTCGAGCACAGTGAGCGGTTCGCCCATGCCATCGCATGGCCCGTTTCACCCGGGTCGAGCGTCGTGAAGGTCACGAAGCCGTAGTAGGTGCCTTCCGAAGAGTCGCCCCGCATCTGAGTGGTCGCGAGGTGCCCGCAGGTGGGCCCAACTTTGAGCCCCAGCACGCTGTAGAGGACGGCGGGAACTCAAGACAAACGATCGACGATACGAAGAGTCGTGCGGGCTTGTGTCCGTAACCTGGATGAGATCGACGAGCAGTGAGAAGAACCTGAAAGTATAGACGGTAGCCGGCATCTGCGACGACGCGTCCATCACACTCTGCTGGTACGCAGCCCAGCTCACCTGGGTCGTCACCCATCGCGGTGAGGTTCAATCGAAGGCCTTATACACATCTCGAGCGAGTGCCCATCGGCCGCGATCGATCTCGTCGAACCCATACCGAAGGTGCTCTACCTCGAGTTCGCAATCGCTGAAATCACTGAAGCGCAACGTGTACGAAGCAGCTTCACCTCGCCCATGTGGCACTGCCGGAACATACAAGCATGCAGGTCACAATCGGTGAATGACACCGAGCGCAAATAGCTATTTTCGAACACCGAGAGCGTGACCAAAACAGCCTTCGAAACGCGCCCCTTGAGGTTCACGTTCACGATGCGCGCTGACCAAAGGTTGAGGCGGTCGAGCTTCACCTGACCCAGGTCAACGCGATAGCCGACTCCGGATCGAACGGGATGCCCTTTGAGATCGAGCATGCCCTCCGGGTCAGACGAGTGGGGTGCCTTTGGAACTTTCGATCGAGATAGTGCGCCAAGGCGTCTCGATCCTGGCGAAGCAGCGCAACGACACGCCCGATACGGCAGAACCGTCCAGCGCCCGGTGATGGCGCGAAAGCTCCTGGCCTTCGCTGATGTCGTCTCGCGTGTTTGCCGAGCCTTCGTTCGACGCTGGGCTTGATTCGACCGCTGCTTCCGGGTTGCTCATCCGCCTCGTCGACTCATGACGGGGTGGTCGGCCTCGTCAATGTGCTCGTACGAAAGTTGAAGGCGTCGCTCGCCTTTGTATTCGACGAGATCTCCGCTGTAGCCGCGTGCATCGAGCCCAAGACCTTGCATTCGAACTTCTCCCTGAAACACGGTCGCTCGAGCAAGGTAGATCACGGTGTCGTCGCGTGACACGCGATTTACGGTGATGGTCGCCGTGAGATGGGCGACGCCGCGTTCGTCCATGCGAGTCGAGAGCGCCTTTGCGGTGTTGGACATGCCCTTGAGAGCGACGATGGCGGCTGCCACGGCGGGCGTAACATCGACCCCTTTGGGGGTTCGTACGCCGACCTTGGTCAAGAACGCGTAGTTGTCTTCACCAAGATCATTTCGCAGACGACGATGAACCGAGTTGTTCTGATCGAACTTGTAGAGCGTGCCCATCATCGCGCCACACGCGGTGCGTGGTTGTCGCCAGGGCGCTTCTTGAGCCATGCCGACGACCTCGGTGCCGTCTGCTTGTTGAATGCGCCCGACGTGCGTCATCAAGTCTGCGTTCACGAGTACAAACGACTTGTCGTTCCCCGCGTAGATGCGCTCGCGCAGAACACTGTCGAGCTGGTGATCCCAGGTGACACCTGCGAGTGTTGCGCCATCGTCGATACCACCGCCCATGGGGTAGAACGTCTCGGCTTTGTAGCCGCCGAATTCAGCCATCGTGGCGAAGCGCTGAATCATGACGTCGTGGTATTGCTCTGAGGCTTCGCAGTGTGTGATGCGGTCGCCACAGCTCGTTTGAGCGAGTGTCGTCACCACGCTGGGCAAGCTCAGGTCAGCGCCGCACGCGTAGATGTCCGAGTCGACGACCTTGCCTGCGAACTGCAGCTCGTCTCGCAGGAACTGCATGCCGTGAACGAGCGAGTATCGATCGCTCACGATCTCGTTGAGGTAGATGAAGTTGGCGCTGCGTTCTTTGCCGAACGATGCGGGCAACGACCAGAGCTTCTCAACGCGTTCTTGTGCTGCGCGTGGATCGAACATCGGGGCCTCCGCTGAGGGCGTCGACGGGTCGACGCACGACGATAAGGTTCGCATTTCGCAAATCACGAAATGTTTCGCGTCCACGAGGTAGTGCGAAACGAGGTTCGAGGGAATTTTTTTCTCGTTGGGCGCGATTCTTCCGGAACCAACGGACGCGTTCGCTGTCGGTGCAGACAAGCTCGATGGGTTCGTCTCGAGCTCACGAAAGGCGGCATCGGTAGGTCGTTGGGCTGCGCTCTGTCGAGGGGCGATCGGTCTTCGTCGACGTGTCGTGCTGCGTCGTTCGATGGAGACCTCGCCATGAGAAACTCAGGGAAATTCTCTTCTGAAATCACGCATCCAGGTCGAATGACCGCCACGATGTCTGCGGTGCAGAGCCGAGGAGAAACCCACTCTGCGATCGCCGCTCGCGTGGTTCGTGTCGCACTCTGTCGACACGGCCGCATTCTCGATGAGCGCATGGTTCATGCGGGCGCACATCTCGTGATCGGGTCTGGCGCACGCAGTGCCTTTCTGATCGATGCGCCCGAGATTGGTGAGCATTTCGAGCTGATTCGAAGCGAGAAAGAGCGATTCATTTTGTGTGTACCCGAGTGTGCTGAGGCACGACTGCTCATGGGA
>JAXLYQ010000023.1:0-70479 GCA_046351315.1 Polyangiaceae bacterium | reverse complement strand
GTCGTCGGGCACGATGGGCGCCTGTGTGACGATCGCACCTGAATCACGAGCGATCTGAGCGATCGCCGGGCCAACTGACTCGGGGATCGTACCCGGCACGGCGCTCGTACCCGGCTTACGAATTTCGTCGCCCGTCGAGATCACCGTCACGCGAGGTCGCGCTGTCACATCGAGCCACACGCGATCGAGCGATGCTGCCATCGACAAATGGCGAGATGTAATTCGCGTGCCCTTTGCGATCGCGATTGAGCCTTTGGGCATATCCTCGCCACGCCGTCGCACGTGCGCGCCCACCGCCGGCCTCGACGTGAAGGTTGCTCGATCGCCATCGCGAGAAACGACCTCTTGCATCACCACGGCGTTGGCCCCGAGCGGGATGGGCGCACCCGTGAAAATCCGGCAAGTCGTGCCTGGCTCGAGCGTGATCGACGCTACGCCGGTTTTGCTTTCGCCTCGAACGTCGAGAGCCCAAGGGCCTTCGCCACGAAGGTCATCGACACAGATCGCGTAGCCGTCCATCGCACTGTGATCGTTCTCGGGAAGGTCTACACCCGACACGAGATCCACAGCGAGCACACGACCGCGAGCCGCATCGAGAGAGACCACCTCGTGAGAAAAAACCGAGGGAGCAAGGGCCAAGATCCGCTCGAGCGCGGTGTCGAAGCTCAACATGTCCGCGAGCCTAGTGCCGCCCGACAAAAAATGACGGCACTTTTAGGGCTCCGGCGCGCACTTCTTTTCGAACGATACCGACCACGAGAGGGGCACTTCTCGGGCTGTCGTTGATTCGACAGGGGCTCGTGAGCATGGGTGTCAGAGCGACGAGGTCGTTTCGTTGAGCGGCGACCCTTGCAGGAGCCCTCGTCATGAATGTCCCACGCAACACCTTCGCATTCGTAGCTCGTCTTCGTCGCGCCTCTGTGTTTCGCGATCGGCGCGTTGCTCGAGGCGGAACACGAAACGACCAACGCGAATGGTTGACCGAAGCCGCATTGATGGCTGACGACGAACGAGAGCTGAGCGCGTCCTACATCGACGTCGAGTGCGACGAAGGCCCGGTGAGCAACCGGGCCGATGTAGCCCCCAGCTCACGAGACCGAGAAAGGCGCCCGAATTCCACGAGGTGCCTTTCTACGTTTTGGCCCGTACCTACCCTTCGATAGTCGATAGAGTGATTGAACCACCGCGAGGCTCTTGTTAGAGAGCATCCATGCGGCTCCGGCTGGCGATGTCCACGCTCGCAACCCTGCTGACGCTGGCGACGCTCCAGCTTGCAGGGCCAGCGCACGCACAGCCCAGTGAAGAGGCCCGTGCGCATGTTCGCAAGGGCGACACGTTGTTTGGCGACAGCAAGTACGCCGAGGCTCTCGCCGAGTACAAGCAGGCTCGCGCTTCGGGTGCGTCGTTCGAGGTGCTCTATAACCTCGGGCGCATCTATCAAAAGCTCAACGATCCGACGAACGCGCTCGCGACCTACGAGCTTTACGTCAAAGAAGGCGGAGCGCAGATCCCTGGCCCTCGCCGCAACTTGGTCGATCGCGAGATCTCGAAGCTCAGGGCCTCGCTCACCACACTCGACATCACCAGCGATCCACCCGGTGCTCGCGTGAAAGTCGACGGCGCTGAGCTCGAAAACCCGACGCCAACCAGCACCAACGTTCTCGCCGGAAAGCACGAGATCTCCTTCACACGCGATGGCAACCCGCCCGTTGTCAAAACGATCGAGGTCATCGCAGGCAAGAGCGCATCGGTCGGCGCAACCCTGCCCGCCAAGCCGGTCGCACCTGCTGCGAGCGCCTCTGCAAAGCCTGTCGCGACCACAGCTCCTTCTGTCACGCCGACGCCAGTCGCCTCGGTTGCCGCTCGCCCCAAACCCGTCGAAAGCAGCGCAGCCAAAGGGCCTACCGCACCACCGTGGGAGCCTCGCCCCGCACCGCAGCTCTCGGGTGGGGTCGTCACGTTGTGGGTCGCCACTGGCCTGCTCGCCGCAGGAACGATCACCACCGGAGCGATCTCGCTTCACGCTCGAGAAGAACGCGACACGCTCCGCAACACGCACGGCGCATCGCAGAGCGACATCGACAAGCAACACGAGCGAGCGCAGACCTTCGGGATTGTCACTGGTGCACTCGGCGCGGCCACCATGCTCACCGGCGGTCTGAGCCTCTATTTCACGGCTCAAATCTACCGCGAATCGATTCCGAATTATCCGCCGTCGATCCCGCCGTCTGCGCCCACCAGCGCGTTGCTCGTGACTCCGCCGAGCGTTGGCTGGGTCCAGTCGTTCTAGCGTTCATCACCTCGGAAAGTCGAGCTGGTAGCGAGCGGGGTCGTTGCCGCGCACGCGAACCACCAAACGTTCGCGAGAGAGCTTTGCGATCGCGTAGGTCGATGCGGGTCGACCCGGAGCATCGTCATCGAGATTCTCGATCAAGCTCTGCACGGTCACATACGGGATGCCCTGGATCACATCGAAGTGATTGCGGTGAACATGGCCGTTGAACACCGCCCGCACCTTGCCGCTCTGCTCGAGGATGCTCCTTAGCTCGGCGCGGTTTTGCACCAGCGCCAAGTGCGGTGCTTTCGCAAACCACCGAGCATCGTCGAGGTCTTGCTCCGAGGCGGGGTGATGCATGAAAACGATCACGGGCAGCGTCGATGACGCGAGCTCTTCACGAAGCCATTCGAGCTGCTCGGGCACGATTCGAACATCAACGTCTTTGCGCTCGACCGTGTGAAGCACGATGAAGCGCCAACCTCGCTCTTCGAATGAATAGTGAAGCGGCCCTCGCCTGCCCCAGATCTCGCTCAGATCGTCGATACCCAAGAAGATCGTGTCGTGGTTGCCGGCGACGTTGATCAGCTTCGCGTTCGCCTTGCGCAAGATCTCCTGGCATTCGCGATACCGACGAAGATCTGCCTCGTGAGATTCGTCCTCGATGTCATCGCCGAGGTTGATCAACAGATCGGGCTTTACCTCGTCGTTCAGCGTCTTGATCACAGCCTCTGCAAGCGAGCCAGCTTCGTGCGTGAGCTTGCGCAACTTACCTTCGAAAAAGGCGCGAGGTCCGAAGTGAAGGTCAGTGATGAACGCGAGGGTCAGCGGCTCCATAACTGAGCTGATATTCCACAGCTCGCCGGTGGCCAAGGATCCACACGCGATAGCTCAGCGTAACCCGCAGACCAGCCACTCGATCCGCTTGCGACCCACTGCGTTCCGGCGATCAAGAAAGTGCCCTCGTCGCTTGCCACCACATCGTATGGGCGTGGGTAGTGCTCAGTGTCGAAGGCCAGCGTTGCGTCAGCGAGTGATTCACCATTCACGCTGTCAACACGAAGGAACGAAAGCTCGAACCCCGTGAACGATGGAGTGAATGTGCCGCCCACCACCACGAGATTTCCGTCCGCACCGATCGTGAGCTGAGAGGGTGCGTCGATCGACCCGGGCAGCGCGCGGCTTGCGCTCCAGATCAACTCTCCATCACCCGTGACCTTGTGCAGCTCTACCGTAGACTCAGATGCCTTTGATACATCGAGCAGAACAGCCACGGATCCATCCGACAGCGCAGCGAGATCCGAGACGGCCAAGAGCAGATCTTGCTCGAGCGTATGCTGAAACACTGCCGAACCGTCCTTGTGAAAACGGCTTACCCACGCGTCGTATCGCTCGGTTGCAAAGTTACGCGAGTAGCCCGACACGACGATGTCGCCCTCGATCGCGACCATGTTTGTCACGCAATCACTGCGAGAAGTCTCGTAGGTCATCTGCGTCACGAGCTGACCCGCAGGATCGAGGACGCCAATCCAAGCATCGGTGATTCGTCCGTTCTCGATGAGCCCTCCGCCGATCGCAAACGAGCCATCGTCAAGCGCGGTAGCTGCCTCGATTTCAACACTCGTCGAGAGTGAAAGCGTGGTGGTCCACAGGGGCTCTCCGTTCGCATCGAGTCGAGTCAACCAGGGTTGAGCCGATGAGCCTGCTGACGACGAGCTGCCGACCAACAAGAAACCGCGATCATCGGTGCGTACGATGCGCATCGCGTACTCGTCTCCGTCGCCAGCCCACGTATGCTCTGAGAGCAAGTTGCCCCCTGAATCGGTGAGCGCAAACCAAGCATCGTAGCCGGTCGTTCCTTGATGCCACCCGGTGTGTCCGGCGACCGCGATACGACCGCCCTCGAGAGGCAGCACAGCTCGCCACGCTCCTGCCGCCGCGTCCCCGTAGACCTCATCGAACGTGCGCGCGCCGCCAGCAACACAGACGCCGCTGCCGTCGCACGAATCGCCCACGCTGCACGGATTTGCATCCGAGCAACTCGTGCCCGCCGAAGCGGCGATCACGACACACGCGCCGGTATCGTCACAACCCGTGGTGAAGCACGGCAGAGCATCAGGGCAGGAGCATTCGGGAGGGTCATCTGGGGGCTTGTGAACGCTTGGAGATCCGCTCGTGCCCGGCGATGGATCCGGCTTGGACGAATCGTCGGGCGTCGCACTTGCGTGGGAGATCGATTCAACCTGCCCTCCGCAGCCGAGCGGGCAGAGAGCAAGCACACAGAAGGCACGAAGGAGGGCGGTACGCATCGGGGCAACATTGAGGATGCCCGTATCGAAGAGCGCTACCGCTTAAGCCGACTTAAACCGTGCTTCCCAATGTCGCGTGATCGTGCTCGGATGCGCCCCACGATGGCAGCCGCGAAGAAAGAAGCGCCGAAGGAAGAAACCAAGAACGCAACCGCGTCGGAAGCCAGCAAATCGGATGCTCTGCGAGAGCCTGCCGAGCGGCTCTTTACAGCCGAATTGAAGGCTCTCGAAGCGGCGGACAAATACGACAAACCCGTGGGCTGGCGATTGTCGCCCCGCGCGGTGCAGACGTACATCCTCGGGGGCACGGTCGGCGACACGACCATCACGCCGAAATACGTGGGGGCGCCTCGCCTGGTCGAGATCGCGATCTCAACGCTCTTGACCGATCGCGCGCTTCTCTTGATTGGCGAGCCAGGCACAGCAAAGAGCTGGTTGAGCGAGCACCTTGCAGCAGCGATCGCGGGCAACTCGCAGCTCTTGGTTCAAGGCACGGCAGGCACCACCGAGGAGCAAATTCGCTACTCTTGGAACTACGCCCTTCTTCTCGCCGAAGGCCCTTCGCCCAAGGCATTGGTGCCCTCTCCGGTGTACCGAGGTTTGCAAGAAGGCGCGCTGGTTCGCTTCGAAGAAATCACGCGTACCCCGTCTGAGGTTCAAGACTCGCTCATCACCTTGCTTTCAGAAAAGGTGATGACGGTGCCCGAGCTAGGTTTGCAAGTTCAGGCCAAGCGCGGGTTCAACATGATCGGTACGGCGAACACGCGAGACCGCGGCGTCAACGACATGTCGGCCGCACTCAAGCGACGCTTCAACATCGTCGTGTTGCCGGTGCCAAGTGACCTCGATACCGAGGTCGAGATCGTCACCAAGCGCGTCAAAGAGATCGGAACCAATCTTCGTTTGCCAGCGGTCGCACCGGCGACCGAGGCCGTGCGCAAGGTCGTACAGATCTTCCAAGAGCTTCGTAAGGGCCAGACGCTCGACGGCAAGCAGAAGCTGAAGAGCTCAACGGGTGTGCTGTCGACGGCCGAAGCAATCTCGTTGCTCGGTAACGGCATGGCGCTCGCGGGGCACTTCGGGAACGGCGTCACGGACCGCGACATCGCTGCAGGTCTGTTGGGCGCGATCATCATGAAGACTCGAAGGACGAGGCAGTCTTCGTCGAGTATCTCGAGAACGTGATGAAGAAGCGCGGCGGTGACTGGACCGACTTGTACCGCGCCTGCAAAGAGCTGGTCTGAGCACGCAACGAGGGTCGCCGAGCGTGTCCGTCACGCTTGGCGAACGCTTGGTGAAGAGGGGCTCATGACAAGCCGAGCTTCTTGAGAAAACCGCGAACGTGGTGGCGTTCCATGCCGCTGCGTCGTGCCATTCAGAGACGTTGCCCCCTGTGGCACGCATTAGCTCAGCGAAATAAGCGCGCTCGAACGCGGTGACCGTAGCGTTTCGCCTCGGCAAACGCCGTGGCTAAAGTACCGAGAGATCGGCCGTTGCAGCGCGACCGAGCGGCAAAAGCAGCTCGAGATCCAACCCAGGCGTCGCACCAAGTGAAGCCAACACACCGGCCACGCCGTAACGTTAACCTGGCGAACGTTACCAGGCCAGTCGTAGCCCGAGAGACGCTTCGAGATTTCGTCGGCCACACGCGCCGATTCTGAGGTCTTGCCGATGCGATCACAGATGCGCTCGACGATCGAGGGCAAGTCATCGAGACGTTCGCGAAGTGGTGGGCACCTGATGCGAACTCATGAGACGGAAGAACAGATCGGAGCGAAACCGCCCGGCGTTCGCCTTCGCGACGAAGGTCGCGACGAGTAGCCGCAATGACGCGAACATCGAAGGGCTCGTAGACCGAGCTGCCCACTCTGCTCGACGCTGCGCCCGGCGATCGCCTGAAGCAACTTGGGCTGAATTCTTCAGGAAGCTCACCGAGCTCGTCGAGAAAGATCGTACCTCCGTGGGGCATCGAGAACGCGCCGGTCTGCGAGACAGCGCGCCTGTGAAGCTACCTTTCCGCAGACCAAAAAGCAGACTCTCTGCGAGGCCGGCAGGCACGGACCCACAATCGATGACGATGAACGGCTCCCAGCGAGGGCTTGCCCCCATGGATGGCTTGCGCAACGAGCTCTTTGCCTGTGCCTGTTTCGCCCAGCACCAGCACCGAGAGATCGGTCGACGCCACGGCCTTGAGCGCTTCGATGTTGAGCATACGAGGGCTCGAGCCGACGAGCGGGCCGAAGCTTTCGTCGAAGCCAACGTCTACACGCGCGACTTCGACGAAGCGGGCTCGAAGGTAAGCTCGGTCGAGCCGACCTTCAACGAGCAGGGGCCAACGAGGCTGGCTTCCTCGATACGAACGTTGCCGACGAACGTACCGTTCTTGCTGCCCAGATCGCGAACGATGACACCCGTCGAGCCTGCGCGAAGCTCGCAGTGCAACGCTTACCTCGATCATCGATCACCAGAGACGCCGAGGGATCACGACCCAACGTGAGCGGCTCGACCGAGATCGGGGGTTTACCAGCGAGAGTGAGCGAGCCCGCACGAACGAACCAATGAAGTGAGCGAGCGCGGGTTTGATCGAGAGCCACGGTCAGGCGAAGGTATCACCAACCGAGTGAATCCCGATGCCGATCGTAGGTCGACGATCACCTTGATCTTGCGCTGGCTCCGCTCGGCACGACGAACGCCTGCGATCTGTCGCAATCGTTCGTGCGCAGAAGCGGCGACCTCGTCGAAGGTCGTCGCCACCGTCGCACGCGAAAGCCCTTCGATCGCAACGGCGAGATCGTCTGGAGGCTCGCCCGGAAAGTCAGGTCGCGTAAAGCTCGCAATCGCAGCATCGAGCGCCCCTGGCGTGCCATCGGTTTCAATCTCGATGACGTGTGCATCGAAGACAGAAAGCGGCGCCAAGGCCAGACGAGCTCGCTGAACGAGGTCTCTCGCAAGCGCCATCGCACGAGGGACCACCACCTCTGCCGAGACATTGGCAAGAAGGCCGAGCGCCCCTGCGCCCGCTGCTCCACGAGCCTCGCGAACCATCGCAGCACGCAACGCGAGCATCACACCCACCTCGCGCTCGCCCGCATCGATCGCCAAGCGAGACGCCCGGGTCAACGCTCGTTCGACCCAGGCGGGCCGAGGTGAGCGACGAAGATGAACCAGGGCGCGATCGATCTCGGCGAGCGACTCGGGGCCCGGGTGAAGGGCTGCTTTCGCTAGCACCACGAACGCCTCGCGAGCACGCACCACACGGTGACCTGGGTGAGCGCTCGTTCGCTCGGTTTCGCACGACGCGAGCAACACAGATGCACGCCCTTCATCGTGCGCGAGCAACGATTGCTCAGCCTCGTACATCGTGGCGAGCACGGCCTGCAGGTGAGTCCATGCAGACGGCGCCGACGTATACAACGCTCTGCTTTGTTCTGCGCACGCGGCCGAGCGTTCAGGGTCATGCGCAGCCGCATACGCCTCGACCAACAGCGACAGCGCACGAGCAAACCCAGCAGTGTCATCGAGAGCCTGACACGCAGCTCGTTGTGCCTCGAGATGACGAGCTGCCCGAGCCGGTTGGTGCTCATCCATCGCAAGCACCGCGAGCTGCCCTGACGCGATGGCAGCCGACTGTCGCTGCCCTACCAACAGGGCAAGCTCACGAGCCTTTTCGAGCCACTGTCGAGCGAGCTCGCCGATCCCCAGCGCGGCGTAGCTCGTGCCCAGCGTGTTGTACGTTCGAATGAGCTCACGGATGGATCCACTGCTCTCTGCAAACACGCGCGCCTGCTCGAGCGTGAGCAGCGAGCCTCGGAGGTCTGCACGAGCGCGAGCCAGCGATCCGCGTAGTCGTAGAACCGCAGCCGCGAGCTCTGGGTCCTCCGATGTAGCCGGGAGCCTTTCCGCAAGCTCTCCGGCTTCGGCGAGCCTCTCTCTTCGCGCACCGATCAACGCGATTCGCTCGACCTCAACGAAGGTCGCTTCGCGCAGTTGTTGAGCTTGCTCGAGCTTCTCGCGAGTTGTCTTGGCGATCTCTTCAATCGCGTCGCCGCTGTCTCCGGATCGAAGCACGACAGCCAAACGTGCAGCCGACAAGGCCGCCCGCTCGACCTCACTCGTCGCGCGGGTTTCGATGGCCCCAATCAGCGTCTCGACCTCTTCCCTGGGTCGTTCACCCAGCGCTCGTTCAAGGGCATCGAGATCGGGTACCGCAAGCAGTCGAAGCGGAGCCCAACCCCTCATCGCGCCACCCCACGACGCTCGCGTACGAAGGCCTGTCGGATCGCACTGATCAATGTTTGGGCAAGCTCGATCGAGCTCGACGAGCCGTGAGAAAGCTCCGCGATGGTCGCTGCGAGCACCAGCGCTTGTTGCTCTGAGACGTCGGCTCTTCGCGAATGCAACCAAGCCTCGACACGTGAGGCCAATGAGGTCGTTGCGGTCGTTGGATCCAGCAACTCGGGCAGCGCCTCTCGAAGAACGGCCATGACCGTCTTTTCGCGCTCGAGAGCAAACACCGCAGACGAGACGGCTCGAGCGCCCTCTTCGATCGATTCAAGCTCGCTGGCTCGAAACGGACGCTCGTCGACTCGCGCGACCTCGAGCACACCCACCACCACCTCGTCGAGAAGCACCGGCGCCAAGGCAACCAAGCGCGCGGGCATTGGCTCGAGCTCTCGGTGAGCGCGGTAAAACGGCTTCTTCGTCGTCGATCGGGCCCAACGCTTCAATGGCGCCGCTTTGCGCAGGTAGGAGCAGCATCGCGACCGATCGACGGTCGAAGATGGCCTCATCCAAGCCACCTTCACCCAACGACGGCGACCGGCCGAGCCGAGTGACTGTCAAATCGCCGTCTTCATCCCCCGAGATATTTTCGGTGCGAAACAAGCTCACTCGATCGGCGTCCACCGCGCGCCGAATCAACGAGAGCACTTCGGGGGTGGCACCACGCGTTGCAGCACGGGGCGAAGTCTCGACGCCAAGTCGACGGTCGAGAGCAGCATCGCCAAGTGCCGGGCCATCGGATCGACCTGCATCGGGGCGAGTCTACCCTCACGTGAACGCGGCTGTCGCGCCTCTATCGCACCGTTGGCCTTGCCTAGAGTGAACCAACCAGATAACCACGCCCTCGTGAACGACGAGTCGCTGCGCCCTCCTCCGCCCCATGCCCAACTCAAGTTCCGTCGCTTCGTCTTGAAGCTCAGCGGCGAAGCTCTCTGCAGCCCCTCTGTGGGCTTCGGAATCGATCCCGAGACGATGCGCCTCACCGCGCTCGAGCTCTCGGAGGTCTATGCGCTCGGCGCGCAAATCGGCGTGGTCGTCGGCGGCGGAAATATCTTCCGTGGTCTCAAGGGCGCCAGCGCGGGCATGGATCGCTCCCAGAGCGACCACATGGGCATGCTCGCCACGGTCATCAACTCGCTGGCGCTTCAGGATGCGCTCGAGCGAGTCGGTGTCCCCACACGCGTCATGTCAGCCTCTCGAGATGCGTCAGGTGGCCGAGCCTTACATCCGTCGTCGCGCCATTCATCACCTCGAAAAGGGCCGTCTGCTCATCTTCGCAGCAGGCACAGGTAACCCCTACTTCTCGACCGACACTGCGGCGGCACTTCGCGCGATGGAGATCGGCGCGAGCGCACTCTTCAAGGCCACCAAGGTCGAAGGCATTTACGACCGTGACCCGGTGCGATTTGCCGACGCAAAGATGTACAAGTCGATGACCTATCGACAGTTCATCGAAGAGCGCATCGCCGTGATGGACGCGACCGCCGTGACGCTCTGCCGCGAGAACAAGATGCCGATTCGAGTCTTCAAGCTCAACGTGCGCGGGAATGTGAACCGAGTGTGTTTGGGTGAAGACCTCGGTACGCTCGTCGCCGACCCGATCGAAGGCAGGGTGTGAGCGTTTCAGCGAGGGTCTCGAGTAGCGTTGTTTTCTGCGCGCTCACGACCCTCGCTCGTGTCTCGTTCGCTCAGCCTGCGCCCCCTGCAACACCCGCGTCGTCTGCGTCCTCCGCCGCAAGCACAGATGTCGTTGTCGAAGGGGATCGACCTCAGCTTTATCGGGGGGCTCGCGACGCCGATCTGGCTTCGACGGTCATCCGAGGAGAGCCTCTACGCCAGGCAGGCTCAGTGCTCTCTGATGTGATGCGCTCACAGCCTGGGGTGCAAATCAACGCCTCGGGAGCGTCGTCCGATCTCGCGACGGCCATGGTGCGCGGCGCAAGCGCTTCGCAGCTTCCGGTGTACGTCGCGGGCATTCGGATCAACGACGATCTCGGAGGCACGGCAGACCTATCGACCGTGCCGTTGTGGATGCTCGATCGCGTGGAGATCTATCGAGGCAACGCGCCCATCGACGCCGATCGACCTGCCATCGCAGGTGCGCTCTTTCTCGACCCACGGCTACCGCGCGGCCCACGCCTCGTCGCTGGTGCAGGGCTAGGTTCATACGGCTGGAACGAAACCCACGCGCTCGCTTCGTACGGCAATTCGTCTGCAAGCGTGCTCGTCGCCGCACGTCGTGAGCAAGCCACCAACGACTACGAGTACCGCGACGATCGAGGCACAGCGTTCAACCCGACCGACGATCGCACACTGCGTCGACCCAATGCCGACGCGACCAGTTACGACATCTGGACACTCTCTCGCCTACACCAAGGCGACACCACGCTCACGTTGCTTGCCCAAGGTTTTTCGCGTGAGCAAGGCGCACCGGGCGCGCTTCTCAACCCCGCCGCGACACGCCTTCGCACGCGTCGTTGGCTCGTTGGCGCGAGAGCTACTTCGACGTGCGGCAAAGACTGTCGTTTCGAAATACGAACGTCTTCTCTGAGTGCCAGCACCGTCTTGAGAGACCCTGGTCGCGAGCTCGACCTCGGTGCCACCGATCTCGCGGTCGATGCCAATCGAGTCGAGCCTGGAGCTCGCGTCGTATGGACCCCTCGCGACGCATTCTCGCTCTCGGTCGCGTCTGACATCGCCCGTGAAGGCGCGCGGATCACATCCAGCGGAGAGAGCGCCCCGTTGCTGTCAGCGCATCGCAACGCCCTTCGAGCTGCGGTTCACACGAGCTATACGCCGTGGAGATACCTTCGCCTCGCGGCGCTCTCTACGCTCGAGCACTTCGATACCGAGGCACAGGGTGTCGACCCTGCGACGACGCTTCCGCTCAACGACAAGAACCGTTCGGCCTCGCTCACACCACTCAGTGCACGTGGCTCGGTTGTCCTCGGAACGACTGCGTTCTCGGTGGTCGCCAACGTCAGTCGAGCCGTGCGGCCGCCTACACTTGGAGAGCTTTATGGGCAGTCGGCCGTGGTTCGAGGCAACGCCAAGCTCGAGCCCGAGACGGCCCTCAGCGCAGACCTTGGCGCACGAGGCTCACACGCTTTTCGTGGCCCTGCAGGTCGTTGGTTGATCGAGGTCGATACCTTGCCTACGTACGCAAAGTCGAGGGTCTCATCACGTTCGAACGAGCTTCTGCCGGCAGCGTACGACCCTTCAACGTAAGCGATGCGATCTTGCGAGGGCTAGAGCTCAGCGCTGCCATTTCTAAGGTCAACCGAGCCAAGCTGATCGAGTCACTCACACTGCTCGATGCTCGTGATGTGAGTGACGGGCGCAACCCGCTCGCCAATGATGTGCTGCCCATCCGGGCGCGATTGGCGTCAGCAACGACATTGTCGTTTACGTGGGGCGATCTGATCGGCGCCAAAGGCGGCGACATTGGTGCCGTGCTCACTCATCAATCGTCGCGCTACGCCGATCGCGCAGGGTTGGTCATTCTCCCAGCTCAAACCACACTCGATCTCGATCTGTCGCTGGTGCTCGAAGCCTCTCGATGCACGACGATCACAGCTCGAGGACGCATCTCGAACCTCACGTCTGCAGAACGATTCGATGTGGTGGGCTACCCGCTACCGCCACGGCAATTTTTCTCGACCCTCGAGCTCGAGATGTAGGTCGCAACGCGAGCGAGGTTTGTCCATCGAACCTGCTCGATGAAGAAGCTCCGTGAGCTGCTCGACGCACACCGATCCGCCCCCAATCCGTCGCGTCGATGGCTCTACGTGCCCTACGACCAGTTGAGCTGCGACATCGGCCCTCTTCGTCGCGAAGCACCGAATTCTCTAGGCGTCGTACTGATCGAATGCCCCGCCAAAGCAGCTCGTCGCCCGTATCACAAACAGAAGCTCGCGATGGTGCTCGCGTCGCAGCGACACTTTGCTCTCGAGCTCGCACAGCGAGGGTTCGCGGTTCGTTACGAGCTCGCGCGCGAGAACGAGAGTTACGCGGATGTTCTCTCGCGCGTGCAGAAGCAGACAGGCCCTCTTCGCATGATGGAAGCTGCCGAGCGCGAGCTTCGGCACGAGCTCTCGCCGCTCGTTGCAAAAGGCACGCTGGAGGTGATTCCTCACGAGGGTTGGCTCACGGCTCGAACGTGGTTCGAAGCGATCGGAGGCCCACCGTGGCGCATGGACGCGTTCTATCGAGAAGCACGACGGCGTACCGGATTGCTGATGGACCACGGAAAGCCCATCGGAGGGCGCTTTAGCTTCGACGGCGAAAACCGAAAGCCATGGTCGGGCTCCCCCGCTGCCCCTACCCCACCACGCTTCGAAGTCGACGAGATCACTCGTGAGGTGGGCGAGCTCATTCTCACTCGTTTCGCTGATCACCCAGGCACGCTTGATCTCGGATCGATCCCTGCCACGAGCGCCGATGTCGAAGCGCTTTGGCAGTGGGCGAAAACTCACTGCCTCACGCACTTTGGGCCGTTCGAGGATGCCATGTCGACTCGCTCGACAGGGCTATTTCACACGCGAATCTCACCCCTGCTCAACCTTCACCGACTCTTGCCCACTCGCGTGGTGAACGAGGTCGCTGCGTCGAATGCTCCCATCGCGAGCCGCGAAGGGTTCATTCGGCAGATCCTCGGCTGGAGAGAATTCGTGCGCCATGTTCACGTCGCCACGGACGGATTTCGAGACAACACTCGCGTCGAAAACGAGCCAGAAACACACGCGACCGATGGCGGCTGGAGCAACTGGCAAAAGCGAGCTTGGCCCTCATCAACCCCACAGCCCGTCGCAGCCCAAGATCCCTCGGTCCATCGCGGAGCGTGCCCCTCTGCACTAGGAGCGAACACCGAGGTGCCCTCCGCGTTTTGGGGCGCTCCATCGGGGCTACATTGCCTGGATCGCGTCGTTCAGGATGTGTGGACGGAGGCCTGGTCGCACCACATCACGAGGTTGATGGTGCTTTCGAATCTGGGAAGCCTTCTGGACCTATCTCCGCGTTCGCTGACCGACTGGTTCTGGTGTGCATATGTGGATGCGTTCGACTGGGTCGTTGAGCCGAACGTGCTTGCGATGGGCACCTTCGGCACGGGCGATCTGATGACGACCAAGCCCTATATTTCGGGCTCAGCGTACATTGCGAAGATGAGCGACTATTGCTCGGGGTGTGCGTTCCACCCGAAAAAAGACTGCCCGATTACACCGATGTACTGGGCCTATCTCGAGCGACACGAAGAAGCGCTGTCGACGAACGAGCGAATGAAGCTGCCACTCAACGCCATGCGACGACGCCCAGAGGCGCAACGACAAGCCGACCGACAAGTCTTCGAAACCACGCGAGATGCACTCGTTCGAGGCGAGACGATTAAACCATCGCGAAGCGCACGAAAAAACGGCTAAAGAGCGGCATGCTCAAGCACAACAGCTACTTCGAGGGTGCCGTTCAGAGTGTGGGTTTCGAGCGCAACGGACGTCGCCAAACCGCGGGAGTGATCGACGTGGGTGAGTTCCATTTCGGTACCGATGCCCCCGAACGAATGACGGTGATCAGCGGCGAGCTTCACGTGAAAGTCGACGGAGGCTCGAGCTTCGTCGTGTACCCCGCGGGCACCTCGTTCGAAGTTGCGGGCAAGAGCGGTTTCGATGTTCGGGCGTTGGCCCCTGCGGCGTACCTTTGCGAGTTCCTTTGAGCGCGAGGTCGTGACGAGTGGTGGCGAACCGGGGCAAGAGATTCGCGCGAGGTCTGCTGATCGCGCTTCTCGTTTACGGCGTGCTGTCGGCGCTCGCTGGAGTCGCGCTGTTGCCCTCGCTGTTGTTTTACCCGCCACTGCCGAGACGCGACCCTGGGTATCGAGAGCGAGTCAGCGCGCTGTTCACGAGCGGAAAACCCGCCACGAAGGTGAAGAGTGCCGACGGTGTCGAGCTCGATGTGCTCTGGAAGCCCGACCCTGAAGCCAAGGTCACGATGGTGGTGCTTCATGGGTTCGGAGACGACGCACTTGGGCCTCTTTCGGGGCTCTATGGCCTGCCCAACGTGAACCTCGTGGGCTTCACGTTCCGGGGTCGAGACCATCAGCCGGCGACTCCATGCACACTCGGCGCATGGGAAAAACTCGACGTGGTCGCCGTGGTGCACTTTCTCGAATCACGAGGTGTCCCCCGTTCACGCATCGTGTTGAAGGGAGCAAGCCAGGGAGCAGGCGTCGCACTTCTCGCTCTCGAGCAACTCGAAAACGAGGGAGTTCCACTCGGAGGGGCGCTTCTCGAATCACCTTATCGAGATCTTCGAACAGCGGCTCGCTCGTTCGTGCGCGGAGTGCTTGGCCCGGCGACATTCGTATCGTACCCCGCGATCGAGATAGGTCTTTGGTGGGCAGGTCGTCGGGCCCACTTTGATCCTGAAAGCGTATCGCCCCTGGTGGCTTCGCAAGGGCGTCGAACACCGCTTGCACTGGTGAGTGGTGACGCCGACACGGTGACGCCCATTGAAGGCGTGCGTGACATCGCAAAGAACGTCCCCGATTACGTCGAAATCACTGGTGCCGAGCACATGCAAGCCGCCTCGGCGTTGCCTGGAGGTGAGCGAGATTGGGTGACACAACACCTGCGACAGTGGGGCCTTCTCGTCGCGCGTTAAGCTCGCCATCGACGGGCAGAGGCTCGCAACCACCGGCCACGCAGACGCAATCAACGAACGGTCTCGTAGCGGGGCGGCCGCCATCGAAAGCCCGACCGGAGGCTCGCCCTCGAGCTGACACGGGATAGTGATCGCGCAGCCATCAGCGAGGTTGATCACCGAGGTATTACGCAACAAGAGACGGTTGATTCGAAAGAACCCCTCGTCGAACGCAATCTCGTCGAAGCGACTTGCCACGATGGGCACGGTGGGCATCAACAGCGCGTCGACACCTTCGAGCGAGCGCCAAAACTCACGAATGAAGGCCGAGCGCGCCACGACGAGATCGCCGTACTCGTGGTCCGTGATGTGCGCGCCAGCGTCGAGGCGAGTGACCACCCGAGGGTCGATCAGCGCGCGTTTCGATTCGATCAGTGATGCATGTGCCCTCGATGCTTCGTACGCAGCGATCCCGCCGTTGCGCTGCAACTCAGGCACCCTGGTCATCACGGGAAGCGGCAACGACACGAGCCTTGCCCCCGCCTTCTCGATCTGTCGAATTGACCTGAAAAACGCGTGTGAAACGACGGGCTCGAGATCGTCGAGAAACCATCGATCGGGTAGCCCAAAGGTCAGCCCGCTGAGTGAGGCACGTCGATCGCCTTCCACGGCGAGACAAGGGTCTGGCTCACCCGCCAACACGGCATCGGCCCATGACAGCACCGAGATCAATCGGGTGATGGGCCCCACCGAATCAAGCGAGCTCGAGAGCGGTACCGCCCCGTCACGCGGCGTTCTCGACGCCGTGGGCTTGAACCCAAGCAAGCCGCACAACGCGGCCGGGATCCTCACCGAACCACCTGTATCGGTGCCCAGCCCGATATCACACAACCCATCGGCGACCGACACCGCGGCGCCCGAGCTCGAGCCACCCGGAATCCGCCCCACAGTACGATCCCACGGGTTGAGCGGCGTCCCGAAATGAGGGTTCCAACCGACCCCCGAATAAGCAAGCTCGGTCATGACCGTGCGCCCAAGAAGCACACACCCCGAGTCAATCAATCGCGAGACCGCAGAGGCAGTGCGCACCGCAGCAGGAAGCTCGGCACGCGCCCTCGATCCAGCCGTCGAGACTTGCCCTTCGACATCGAAGAGATCTTTGACAGAGAGAGTCAGCCCTTCGTGCTCGGGCAACATCGCTCGTGCGCCTTGTTCCACTCGCGTCAATGAACGACGCGCAAGCTCGGGATCGAACGATACGAACGATCGACGAGCTGGGTCACTTGGGTCTGCGAGCCGAGCGAGAGCGGATTCGATCCGGTCACGAAAGCTCGAGCTCGCAGACGAGACCATCACTGTTCGTAAATCGCGCGAGCCTCGGCGAGGACGGCAAGCGCCTCCTCACGACCGATGTTGAGCGCGTTGGCGTAGTCGACGTAGAACGACCCTTCGTTCTCTTCGTCGAAACGATCGTCAGCAGCGAGCACGAGCGCAGCGCAGAGCAAGCCCTGGTGACGCAGCTCGGGCGTGGTCAGGTTGCTAGCAGCCGCGACCATGCGTGCCTGGAAGCCATCACGCTGAAGCGACTCGTCGCATGCCTGAATGAGCCCGCCGATCTCTTCTTCGGTCGCGTGGCCTTCGGGTGAAGCCTGCGATGAGGCCAACGAGGAGGGCCACTTCTTCGTCGGCGATCTCTCCGTCAGCAGCGGCCATCAAGAAGCCCGACTCGACAACACCCGCAAGCACTTGCCCAACGAGCTCGAGCCCACCTTCGCGCTTCTCACGAAGGCTTTTTCCGGACTTCCCCGACTTAGGCTTCTTCTTCAGCATCGCTCTGTCTCCTTCACGTACCGGCTGCGCCGAGCCCCCACGGCCCTGCGTGATCTGACGCGACAAGAACACGACGCTTCGCCCGCCGCAAGCCCCTAGCTAGCCGAGATCTTCGACCTCGACGGCGAGCTCGTCGACCAATGGATGCGACCAGCCCCGACCCAACGACCGCACCAGCTCGCGGTAGTACCAGATCACTTCTTCCTGCGACGCGGAGAACTTCTCCCACACGCGTTGACCGATATGCGCTCGGTCTCGACGGATGCTTCGCGCGTTGTGGATCTTGTCTGCCACGCTGATCAGCTTCACCTCGGCGGGCTCGTTGGCCAGATGGGCGAGATAACGCATTTTGCGCTCTTTCCAGGGTGGTTTGGGGCGTTCGACAGAGTCGGTCAACGCCACCACCAATCGCGCCACGCGGTCTCCGAATTTCTCGCGTAGCTCAGCCTCCGAGGTGCCCGGAACATCTTCGAGATAGTCGTGCAGCACGGCAGCAATGAGCTGATCTTCGTCCCCGCCGTTCTCACCCACCGTCACCATCACCTGAAGCAAGTGCATCAGGTAGGGCACGTCCGAGCGCGACCTGCGCACATGACGAAACGCCTCAGCGGCAAGAACAAGCGCAGCGTCGACACGAGGAGAGTACGCGGGCCCATCGCTCATGGCCGAAGAATACACCCCTCCAACCTCGAAGTGCTGCCGATTTCACAGGCACTTCACCGGGCTCTCGCTGACGATCGTTGGCCCACACACGAAGTGTCCCAACGCCCCACTCGTGCGCAGCTCGTGTCCGAGGCTCCGCTCACCTCGCATTTTCACCCTATATGTTTTCCAATATTTGTTGTTCTCTTATCTCGCTCCTGATGTTCGAAAAAGGCTCCGAGCGAGCGCCTCAAGCGCCCTATTGGAGACTTATCGATGTGTTGGGTACTCACTCAAAGTTCATGGCTGCGTTGCGCTCACGACGCATCGCGCGAGTGAAATATCGTAGGTGCCGCAAGCACCGTAACAACGTAACCTTTACGTCTGACCACTTCTGGAGACGGCCCCATGGCCCAACCTGCGCTGTCGCAGCCCCCGGTGATTGTGCCCGCAAAGCGTGAGCAAGAGCGCTCGTCACCGGGGCTCCCGGTGGTCGTTCGACCTGAGCCCGCTCCGGCCGATCACCCGCGCACCGCATTCGTTCGCGGCCGAAATCACCCACGTGCCGTGCCTTGGTACGGCATCGGCTCGTTCTGGGGGCATCTGCGCCATTTCGTGGCCAGTGGCATCGCGACCGAAGACGTCGACTCTCGCGACTGGATGCACGCCGATGAGCCGCAACGACTCGTGGATCGCATCGTCTCCGAGCTAGGCGGACAACCTTGTGATTCGACATTGACGGATTCGCTTCATCGCGATGTTTGGCTCGACTTCATTGCCGACACGGGTGACGACTCGTCCGTCAGCGGCGCGATTGCCAAGCTGATTGCAGCCGAATACGAGTTGCCTGATCCACTTTCGCCAGGCTCATTTCTTCGCGCACCTCGCGGAGACCTACTCGTCTTCGGTGGCGACACCGCCTACCCCGTCGCCACCGCGAGTCAGGTGCAAGATCGGCTCGTGGTACCGTTCAATCGTGTGTTGATGCGTCGTCGCGATGGCAAGCGCCGCGTGCTGTTGGGGATCCCCGGCAATCACGACTGGTACGACGGTCTCGACGGGTTCGCGCGTATGTTTCGACGCAAGCTCGGTGTGGTCGAATCCGAGCAGCTCGAACAACTCGAGCCGACGATCGATGCGACCGGCGAAACACGGCTAGAGCACGTGGTTGAGTGGGCCGAAAAGTTCGTTGTCCGAGGCACCATCTCGAAGCGCAAGGCGCTCGTGCTCGATGGCTACACGCAGGTGCAGCACGCGAGTTATTTCATCTTGCCGCTGACACGGACGATCCATCTCTTTGGTGTCGACCGACAGCTTCGCTCGGTAGATTTTCGGCAGCGACGTTATTTCTCGACCTGGCGCGAGAAAAACCCCGAGGTCACGCCGATGATCGTGATGCACGACCCCGTTCGTGCCTTCTTGGTTCCCAACGAGATCGGTGAGAGCACCATCCGTTCGCTTCAGCTCGAGCTCGAAGAATCACCACATCTCGTGTTGTCGGGCGATATGCACCACTACGAACGCTGGACAGACGGCGCGTCGACCCATGTCGTGGCGGGCGGAGGCGGCGCGTTCTTGCATCCCGCTCCACTTGCTCGAGAAGGTCTGCGTCCCGCCCAAGTCGAGTGGCCGGGGCCCATCGCAAGCAAAGCCCTGCTGCGAGAGGTGCCCGGGCGAATCTTGCTGGGGAAAGCCGGGATTATCCCTCACCTCGTGATGCTCGCGACCTTTGGGCCTGCATCGGCGTTGGCGACCTGGCTCGGAGGCGCCGCAAGCTCGATGCTGCTCGCTTGTTGTGCCGCAGGTCTTCTGGTGGGCGTGGTCTTCTCGATCACCGCCGGAACACGCTACGCACGCATGGTTCCGGTATGGCTCGGCGGAATGCTCGCGGGCTTGAGCACAGGTCTAGCAACGGCAGCGACCTCGCTTGCTCTTCAGATCTCAGGGCTCAACATCCCGCTCAGCATCCCGGTGATCACGACGTTGATCGGCATGCTCTTGGGGCCGCTGGCACTTGGGTTCTACCTTACGTTGCTCACGCGCTTGGGCTACGAGCACACCCAAGCGTTCACCACGCTCATGCACCCTGGATACAAGCACTTTGTAAGAATGCGTATCCGAGCAGACGGCACTGGAGTTGACCTCTGGACGCTCGGTTTGGTCGACCCCTTGTCTCATCAAGAGCGCCCCGTTCTCGTCGATCACTTCACGTGGTCTCCACCGCCGCCGCCTCCCACACCATCTCAGGCGCTAGCTCGCGGCTTAGCGAAGCCAGCCGATTTCTCGGGCAGTGACCTCGCCAATACGAAGTTGGTCCAGCGACTCAGGCACGGTCGTTTGCGTGGGTGACAGCGCGAGAGAACGCCATCACCTCGGCGAAACGCTGAGGGTACGGCATGAGGTTGGCAGACGGGTCGCCAAGACCTTCTGGAATCATGATCGCGCCGTTCGGCAGATACCGTTCGGTCGCTCCCACCGTGTGAAGCATCTCGTGGGCCGTCACGAAAAGCGCAAAGTCGATCATGCCGCCGTCGATATCGAGCTCGACAATCCCGATGCGACCGCCTTGCTCGCTCAAGCCTTCAATCCGATTGAGATCTCGCGCCGAGGGGTGCATCAGCACATACACACGAAGGTCAGAATCGCCATCGGTCAATCCAAGACGAGCATCGATAGGTTTTAGAAATTCTCGCTTGGAATAAGCATATTTGGTGGCTTCAAGAAGGGCTGACAGAGCGCCGTCCGACGCACCGATCATCGGGGGCGTTGAGGTCAACGCTACGGGGCCGACAGCCTTGATCGTGAATGGAGCAGGCACATCGGAGCGATACCGACGAAGCTCTTGCTCAAGACGCTCAGTGAGCTTCGGAATACGCGCTTTGAAACGATCGACGAGCTCATCCGACACACCGGGATAACGAACGAGCACCAGCGAAACATCGAGGGTTCGAGTCCATTCGTTGCGGGCTTGTCGCCGCCGAACATCGCGCCATGCATAGAGCACCACCCCAGCAAGCACGAGCAACCAGAGCGCAACGCGTGCGAGGTAAAACGATCGAGATCGCTGGCTCTTTCGAAGACAAGTCGAGCAAAGCGGTGGTGTGGCTCGAGCCGCACAAAGTGAGCAAATGGCGCTCTTGCACCGTGCGCACTCCTCACGAGAGAAGAACGCCGTGTGTGTGTCGCAATGAGGGCCGGTCAACGCGTGTTGAACCTCGAGCGTAACGCCCATGCCCTCGAGCTCGTTTGACAGAGAGGTCGCTACGCTCTCTTCGAACGCCTTGGGCAACACCACGGGCAATGCGCGAAGCAGCACCGCGGCGTCGGCCAGCGGCACACCGAGATACTTCGCCACCACCACCTGAGCTCGTTTGTCGACGGAACCTTCTGGAGGGCTCACCGGGAGCGCGATCACTCTCACCGTCGTAGGAGACTCAGTATTCACCGGAGGGCGCGGCTGCATCGTGAGTTGCTCCTCGAAAGAGCGCTGCTCCATCCTGGCATGCCAACCGAGAGCAGCACGCACCTTTCAGAGGGCACAGGGGTCATTTTTCGAGCGATTTTTCGACGTTTCAGGTTGGGCCATACGTCGGCATCAGCTTCGCAAAGAGGCGCCTTCGAGAGAGCGAAACATCGCTCGAGGAGAGAGCGCAATGACGATGAACATCAACTTCTGGGGCGTCCGAGGGAGCATTCCGACACCGGGCCCAGAGACCGCTGCCGTAGGGGGAAACACGAGCTGTGTAGAGGTTCGTTGCGGCTCGACGAGAATCATTCTCGACGCGGGCTCAGGCATTCGAAAGCTGGGCAATCAGATGATGTCCGAGGGGTTGCCTATCGAAACGACGCTTCTGCTTTCGCACGTGCACTGGGATCACATTCAAGGTCTGCCGTTTTTCACGCCGGCTTACATTCCGTCGACGCACCTCACGATTGCAGGTGGCCCCAATGGGGTGATGTCGCTGCGAGAAACGTTGGTGCATCAGATGACGGCGCCGGTGTTTCCGGTGAGGCTCGATGAGCTGGGCTGTCGTCTCGATGTACACGAGATGAAACCCGGTGAGGCCTTTCACGTCGGCCCGGTTCGTGTGCTCTCGACCAAGGGAAATCACCCCGGAGGCGTGATGGTGTACCGACTCGAAAGCGGGGGTCGAAGCGTCGTCTACGCCACGGATGTCGAGCACTATTCGTGCGTCGATCAAAACCTCGTCAACCTTGCCCGCGGGGCCGACGTGTTGATCTACGACTCGATGTACACGCCCGAAGAATACGCAGGAGAGCGAGGTCGTTCACGCGTGGGCTGGGGGCATTCGACGTTCGCCGCAGGTGCTGCGTTGGCCCTCGCAGCGGGGGTGTCGAAGCTGGTGTTGTTCCATCACGATCCAGCGCACGACGATGCTGCGGTGAACGAGATTGAACGACGAGCGCGAGAGGTGTTCCCTGATGTGGTTGCAGCGCGCGAAGGTCAGGGGATCGAGCTTTTGCCCGTGGCTTGGGCAGCGTGAATCAGCGAGGCTCGCAACGGGGGTAGTCTTGCTGGTATCGTCTCACGGCGAGCAAAAGCCCGCCGCATCCATGTCGAATCGTCTTTCGCTCTTGGTCGACCTAGCGTCGCTGCTCACACGAGAGGTCGACTTCGACGCGCTGTTGTCGACAGCGTGTGAGCGCGTGTCAGCCGCGCTGCGAGCGGATCGCGCGACGATTTGGCTCGTAGATGCAAACCGCGGCGACCTCTTCGCACGCACGGCAATTCTGCCTGAGCTATCGAGCCTTCGTCAGCCGATCGAACGCGGAATTGCCGGGTTCGTTGCACGCACGGGCCAGATCGTTCGCACCGCCGATGTGAGCAACGACGAGCGCTTCGATCCATCGGCAGATCGCGCCACGGGCTATCGAACGCGGTCGATGCTGGTGGTGCCGATTCGCGATGACGCCCGCTCGCCGATCCGCGGGGTCATTCAGCTCCTCAACAAGAAGGGCGGCGCCTTCGATAGCGACGACGAGCGTTATCTGGTGGCGCTCGCTGCGCAGCTCTCGCGAGCACTCGGGATGACCACGCTGAGGGCGGCCAATCAAGCCGTGCCTGGCGTGACTCATCGAGGGCCGTTCAATCGAATTATCGGCCGCAGCCCCGAGCTCAGCGCGGTGTACGAGCGAGTCGCCCTTGCTGCACAAACCGACGCAACCGTGCTGCTACGCGGCGAAACAGGGACAGGCAAAGGTCTCTTCGCCCGAGCGATTCATGTGAACTCAACACGACAGGCCAAGCCGTTCGTCGTGGTTGACTGCACGACCCTGCCGCGAGAGCTCGTCGAGAGTGAGCTCTTTGGCCACGAGCGAGGAGCGTTCACGGGCGCAGACAAGAGAGTCCCCGGGAAGGTCGAGCTGGCCGAAGGAGGCACGCTGTTTCTGGACGAGATCGGCGACCTTCCTCACGATATCCAGGGGAAATTGCTTCGATTTCTGCAAGAGCGCTCGTTCGAACGAGTGGGTGGCCGGGCAACGATACAGGCCAATGTTCGCGTGGTATGCGCCACGCACCGAGACCTCGAGGGTGCGGTCCGAGCCGGTAGCTTTCGAGAGGATCTTTATTACCGAATTCGCGTCGTCGAAATCGAGCTTCCGCCGCTTCGTGCGCGTGGCGCAGAAGAGTTGATCACGCTCGCTCAACACTTCGCAGAGCTGTACGCCGAGCGATATCACCGGCCTGTTCCAGAGCTGTTGCCCGACGCGCTTGCGGCGCTGCGATCCCACTCGTGGCCAGGCAATGTGCGCGAGCTCGAGCACTGGATTGAAAGCGCCGTGGTGCTGGCCCCGGATGGCAAGATCACAGCGTCTCATTTGCCGTCGTCGAAGCGGGCGCTGGTTGTGCCCATGGCGAGCAAAAGCGACCCTGCATCGACGGTGGCACTGGCGACCGCGGTTCGCGCGATTTCGTCGTTTCCACCAGCGCACGTGAGCAATTCCACCGAGCCACCACCCTCTGCCCCTCGATCGTCCACGCGGATATTGCCAGCGGGCACAGTGACGTTGCCCCCCGGCTTGTCGCTCGATGAAGCGGGCCGACGCTATATCGTCGCCGCAGTTGAGGCTTGTGGAGGAAACAAGACAGAAGCTGCGCGTATGCTCGGCGTTGGCCGAAACACGGTGCTTCGAGCGCTCAAAAAACACTGAACCCATCTGGGGTTCGACGCACCGCAAGACTCCGGGTATCTACAATCATGGTCCGATCGATCGCACACAGCTCGCTTCTTGCCGTATCGCTCGCGCTCGTTTCGGCGAGTGCTTCTGCGCAACCTTACCAACAGCAGCCCAATTACCCGCCGACGCAGGGGTACCCGCCACCGCAACAAGGTTATCCGCCGCAGGGCGGTTACCAGCAGGGTGGCTACCCCCAACAAGGTGGGTACCCACAGCAGGGCGGCTATCCACAGCAGGGTGGGTATTCTCAGCCGCAATACCAACAACAGCAGCAATACCGAGATCCACCGCCTCCGCCGCGCAAAGCGTCAAACGAACAGCAATGGAACGTCCGCTTCAATCCGATCGATTTGCTGTTTGGACGAGGTAGCGGCGCTGTCGAGTATGCGGTTGCCGGCCCTCTCGCGTTGGGGATCGCACCCTCGTACGTTTTCGGTAAACCGGTCTACGAGAGCGGCAGCTACGACGTCACGGGGTACGCGTTCGCTGGCCAAATCGGAATCTGGATCGATGGCAAACCCTTTCGAGGGCTTTCACTCAAAGCCCACCTCGAGCACCAGCAGCTCAAGTACACCTCGACCGATATCGCCGGCAACAAGTCGAGCCAATCTCTCGCATTGAACCGAATCGGAGCCATCCTTGGCTCTTCGTCGATCCACGGTGGCTGGTTCACGATTTCCTCGGGAATTGGCATCGTCAAAGATGTCTCTTGGAAGAAAGAAGAGCATCAGATCCAATGCCCCGATGACAACACTGGCAGCAAATGCGACGTCGCATCAGGCCTTGGCAAAGGGTGGGATTTGATCGGTGAGCTTGCGATCGGTGTCGTCTTTTGAGCCACAAGCCGTTGCGATGTTAGTTCTTCTGAAACATGGGTCTTGGGAGTATGTTTGGATGAATGCTCCCAATATCTATCGAAGGCCGAATCAGGGGTTCGTGTGTTCGTGCATTGTGGTTTGCTGGGTTGTTCTCCACCCTTCTCATCGGGGCTGGGTGTTCCAGTGAGCAAGGCAACAGCACGAACGCAAGCACGAGTTGTGATGATAACGATATCAAGCTTGCGGACGGAGACTGTGCATCCGCGGGCGTAGCAGAGGCCTCTTGTGACTCGCGATATGAGCCAGACGGGCTCCACGGGTGTAAACCCATCTTGCCCAATGCGGACTGTCCAGCGGGCACCTATGCAAAAATAGGAAGTCACGAATGTACGGCAGCGGGGCTTCCCGAAAGCTGGACAAGCCCTGATGTGAGCTTTGGCCTGGTTGGGGTGCCTCTTGATGGCTGCGGCGAAGGCTTCGAGCACGACGCTGAGTACGGCTGTACAGCCATTTTGCCCGAGCAAAGCTGCCCTCTTGGACAGATGGCCACACCTGGCGAGACCGCCTGCCACCCCGTCATGGATTGCGGCACGGGCACATGGGGGAATATCCCGAGCGATGTGCTCAATGCTTCGACCACCCAGTTCGTCTGGCAAGGCTACGGCGGCAACGCTGGCCCCAGCGACGGAACCCAAGATCGACCTTGGACAACGATCAACCAGGCACTTTCAGCAGCGAGTAGCCAAGCCGCCATTGCCATCGGAGAAGGGAATTACAACGAAAATATCTCGATCGATTCGCGCCCCGTCAAACTCTGGGGGAGGTGCCCCGACAAGGTATTGATTACAGGTACACCGAGCGGTCTCGCAACGATCGATATCTACCTGCAAAACAATGTCGAGGTCCATGGTGTAACCACCTCGGGAACTGCGTCAAATGCCGGCATTTCAGTCGCCGATGCAACGGGAGCAATGATTGATCGGGTGATATCTCGAAACAATAAAGCGCGTGGGATATTGCTCCAATATGAACACAAGACGACATCTGCCACGATTACACAGTCGCTCGTCGAGCAAAACGCCATCGCGGGAATTGGCGTACGAGGAGGAGACGCGACGATCGAACACACGTTGGTTCGTACAACAGCGCCCCAATCGGACGGGATCATGGGTCGCGGAATTGACGTGTACACAAGCTCGAATCAAACCCCGGGAAGCCTCACCCTTCGATCGAGCGTCATCGAGGACAATCATGAATCGGGCGTGCGGCTTTCTGGGTCGAGTGCCTCTGTGGAATCGAGTGTTCTGCGCGGCACGCTGCCCCGAACCGACGGAACCACGGGCTGGGGAGCGTCGATGGATCAAAGCACGACAGGACAAACTTCGACGCTTTCGGTCAAGAGCAGCGTGTTCGACTCGAATACCGAAGTGGGGCTTCGACTTGCCGGAGGACAGGCGACAATCGAATCTACCGTGGTAAAAAACTCTCTGGGAAGCCCTGCAGACGGACGCTTCGGCAATGGGCTCTATGTTGACCCAGGCGCGTTCGGGGCACCCACCCAAGTGGATGTAAAGGGCTCGCTGTTCGAGGGAAATCGCGAGATCGGCGTGCGAATGTTCGACGCGAAGCTTTCGCTGGTGGACACCGTGGTACGTCGTACGCAATCCACCCGCGCGGAGCCCGCCCTATTGGGTTTCGGAATTCTGGCCGAGTCGACAACTCCGGCTTCGGAAGGGGTTCTTTCGATTTCACACTGCCTCGTCGATGAGAATCGGACAGCGGGCATATTGATTCAAGGTGCCCATGTCTCGGTAGCGAGCTCGATCGTACGAAATACCCACGAGGAAGAGAGCTCGCAAGAATATGGGGCAGGGATTTTGGCGCTCGATTCGCCGCTCGGTGTGGTCGGAGATCTTTCTGTCGAAAGCTCGCTCATCGAGCACAACCGGTATTTCGGTATCTTGGCTCGAGATATCCCCGCCACCATTTCGAGCACAGCCGTCCGCGATACACAAGAACAACTCAGCGATGGATATCTTGGGCTCGGCGTCGCAAGCTTCCAAACCAACCCGATCGGAGGGCTCAGCTTCGCCATTTCAGACAGCGAGCTCTCGGACAATACCAGCAACGGGCTCGCTCTCGACAATATCAACGCCACCATTGATCGCGTATGGATAGCGAGAACCAAGGTCGAGCCTTCAAGCCAATTGTTCGGTCGAGGCATCGAAACGCATGGCCTCATCGGTGCCTCGACTGTTACCATCCAAGACTCATTCATCGATCGAAACCCTGGGCTGGGTATTTATTCGACGGGAAATATTCTCAACGTGATGGGTACCACGATCCACGGAGAGCCATTCGATTCTACTGATAGAACCATGGGGCGCGGTCTCGAAATTGACGCGGATGAAGCAAACCCCTCGTCGGTCACGCTCGAAGGTGTACTGGTAGAAGAGAGCTACTCGCTCGGCGTGTCTGTCATGGCGGGGAGCGCCACCATCTCGGCCTCAACCATCCGAAATATTCACCCAAGCACCGATGGCGATCTAGGGCGGATTTTTTCTGCAGGAAGCGACAGCGGTGGCGTCGTTACGTTGCAGATGAAGACATCCGTGCTCGATACCGGCAACGAAGGCGGCCTGGTGCTGACCCACACCAACGCAACCGTCGAAAATACAACCATTCGAAATATTGTGAAGCGAGCGTCCGATAACGGCTTTGGCGTGGGAGTTGTCGCCCGCGAAACATCGCAGGGAGCTCTCCGCAATGTTGTCATCTCAAACTGCGATGATGCAGGCGTATTGGCGTTGTCCGGTACGTTTCACGTCTCGGGGACATTGCTCGAGTGCAACGCTCTCCCGCTCGCCTCGAACGAGGCTCAAGCGTTCAAAAACGACGGAAACAACGTATGCGGCTGCGGTGACACGTACGGCGAATGCACTGTAAAAGCCTCGAAGCTCTCAGCTCCCTCGCCTGTTGCACCGTTGTCGAGAGGCCGGGTTCCGAGTGGCCCTATCCATTTCACCATCGATCCGTGACCCATCGATCCGTGACCGAAGAATAGCGCCTTGGGCTTGTTCAGCGCCCCTGCAACGGGGCGAGATGGGGCTCAACGAGAGTCGATACGCACCAGCAGGCTCTTCAAGTAAACGCCCTCGGGGAAGGCTGCTGGTACAGGATGATCCACCCCCTGAAAGTGTCGTTCGAGCACGACGGCACTTCGGTTCGCATCTCGCGCGCCCAAGCCCAAGGCACGCGTGAGAAGGTCGATGCTCACGGCCGCTGAGCATGAGCACAACACCAGCAACCCACCGGGTCGTGTCGCCTTGCACGCCAACGCCGCCAGACGTTGATACGCACCCAGCGCTTCTTCTCGCGAAGCACGAGTCGGCGCCAGCTTCGGAGGGTCGCAGATCACCAGATCTCCGCCCCCTTCCGACCCGATTTTCTTGAGCAACGTACGAGCATCCCCTTTGACGAAGTTGATCCGCTGCTCGAGACCGTTGAGGCGCGCAAGCGAGCTGCCGACCTCAATCGCAACCGGGCTCTCGTCGATTGCGGTGACTCGGGTTGCTCCGCCTCGTGCGGCCGCGAGCGAGAAGGTGCCTACGAACGAAAACGCATCGACCACCTCTCGACCGTGTGCGAGCGCTTCGACACGCGCACGCAGCGGTCGCTGATCGAAGTAAAAGCCTGTTTTTTGGCTGAGCTCCATCGGCAGCTTGAACTGAAGACCTCGCTCTTTGAAGCTCAGCTCCGAGATAGAGACATCACCTCGAACGATGCCCGACGCCTGCTCGAACCCCTCCATCTTCGCCGCTTCACTTGGCGTGCGGTCGACGATGGCTCGGGGTTTTACGACCTCGTTGAGGGCCTCGAAGATCATCCCCTCACGCAGCTTCATACCGAGGGTCGTGAGCTGCACGACACACACGTCGTCGAAACGATCGATGATCAATCCCGGAAGGCCATCACCTTCTGCATGAACTAGGCGAAACGCGTTGGTGTCTTGTCCCGGCAAATGAAGGTCTTTTCGCAGGCCTACAGCGCGCGCGATGCGATCACGAAAGAAGGCACCGTCGATCGGAACGCCTTTGTCTCGCGTGATGATCCGAGTCACCAGCGCCGAACGGGGGCTGTAAAAACCGCGACCCAAAAAGGCCCCGCGAGGGTCGTGAACCTCGACCTCGTCGCCAGGCATCGCTCCACCTTCGACGCGTGCAACGGCTTGTGCGTACACCCAAGGGTGACCACTCCAGATCGGTTGAACGTGACCCGGCTTGAGAACGAGATGGGCTGCCATTGACGGCGAAGCCATGACGGACGCTCACGTCATCGGCCAGCCCCAACGCCAAGATCGTTCCGAGATTCGCATTCGGATTGCAGGCGAGACCTGACCCAAGCCCGCCCGAGAATCAGCGCAAATCGCTCAGAAAAACCTGCGAGATCGCATGGCATGGCGTCGACTCGAACAGCGAGAACCACGGGGGCTCGAGCTCGTGACCCGATCGGTCAGATGCCTCTATGCGCGACTCATCGAGCAAGAAGGCCATGTCGAGCATCGTCAAACGCTCGGCTCGTAGAATGCCCTGCAGACCTTTCACTATCACCGCCAGACGTCGGTCTTCGAGACCCGCCAATGGGCGCTCGGTGACCCAGTAGCCGTCGTCACAGCGCTCGACCTCAACACGCGACTCTTGAAGCACGACGAACGGGCCCAAACCCGAGAACCCAACACGTACGTAGGTCTCGTTCCAAGCCAGCGTAGACCGCGCGTGAGAGTCGGCCGCGGCCGGGGCGAGCGGCTCATCTGCATCACCCTCGAGCCAACCGTTCTGCGAATCGAGTCGCTCGATCCAGCACGGCTCATGAAGCCCCACCAACAGATAGAGCCACGACGAACGTTGCACATCGAGATCCGACGGCCTGACGATCGCACGAACCGGTAGCACCTCTTCACAGCGTCGCCCCAGAGCTCGAACACGATCGAGATCGAACGGCCTCAAATCGAGCTCGCCGCGAGCCCATCG
This sequence comes from Polyangiaceae bacterium, assembly GCA_046351315.1. Lineage (GTDB taxonomy): Bacteria > Myxococcota_A > Polyangia > Polyangiales > Polyangiaceae > JAXLYQ01. The sequence goes on along the minus strand of JAXLYQ010000023.1, from coordinate 40,460 downwards.
CAGGGCAGCGTCGAGAGCGGTGCTCTGCTCTTTGGTGCGGTGCTTGTGAATCCCGCACGTAGCCCCGCACCCACTGCTCGCCGGTGCCGCCCCCGTTTGGGCCGACGACGAGAAGGTCGTTTCACTACTCATCGGGCGTACCTCCGTCGCTCGCCAACCACGGAGCAGCCAGTGTACGTCGCGAGACCTCACTCGGGGTGGCCCGAAGCTGCTCGACCTTGAGTGGCTCAGACCACCGGAACATCAAGTAATCACCACACGACAATCGCCCTTTGACGAGTTGCCCGGTTGCGACATCGCGCAAACCGATCGGGCCGTTTTCTCGAAGCGGTAGCTTGAAGCGAACCTGCTCGTCAGCCCCGTCGTCGAGGCGCGATTGCCCTTCGACGCAGGTTTCTTCTCCGCGCAACACGACGCGAGAGCCCGGCTCGACACGACCGTACGAGTTGTCAGCCAGGATCAACTCGAAGCCATCGGAACGCAGAACCGAAGGGCAATCGCCTGCTGGAGTATGCCCCACGACAACACGATCAATGCCGTTGAGACGCAGAGCTTCGACCAACGCACGATCGGGCAAAGAAGGGTTTCCCACAGCATCCGTGGGCCGCGCGTACACCACGCTTTGCTGGTTCAGACGCGAGCCAAATAGCGGCGCTTGGTACGCAACGATCGAAGCCCACGCCGGCGTGCCAGCCTCGGTGTATCGGTTGTCGTCGAACGCCTGAATTTGCGACCGGAAGAACTCGTTCAAGCGAGCCACCCATTCATCCACCGACGTCGAGACCCACGCCTCCATCGCCGGGCCAACACTTGGCACGACCACGCCGTTGGGGACTCTTCCGAAATTCTCGGAGGTCACTCCGCCGTGCACGAACAGCGTTTGCTCGGCCCGATACGCAAGCTGACAGTGAGCAAGGTACGACCGAAGCAGGCCACCCGGCGCAACGTCATCGAGAAAGCTCCGGACCACATCCTCGTCATCGCACGGCCCTGATTCAGCCGTGAGCTCGGTCTTGCGATGAGCAAACGCTTCGCGCGCCCCCATCGTGTTGAACAGGATCCATTTGAGCAACACCGAGCCACCCGCAGCGCGTTCTTCGGGCGGTGTCCTTGATGGCGGAAAGCCGTTCATCTCGCGCGGCATTCGCATCTTGTTGATGTCGCGATTGCCAGCAAGCAGCACGACCTGATCGGGCTGGCGGCGTTTGACATCGAGCAAGGCGCGCAAGACCTTTCGGCCTTCTGGGCCTCGATCGATCGCATCGCCGCCGAAGACCGACACGGCACCGGGAGCGACTTCGAAGCGCTCACCCTCGAGCGTGACGTACGGGTTCTGATCCGCGAATGTGGCGAGCTTGCTCCAGCGCCCCTCGACGTCGGTGATGTACGCAATCGCGGTCATCTGATTCACGCCTGCGATTGATCTCGTCGGGAGTCAAGTCATCCGGGGTGTATATGGTCCGCATGAGCCCTCCGATTGTCTTGAGCATCGATTCGTACGCGTACATGCACGGCCCCCTTTGCGAGGCGGGCGGGTTCGATCGTGGGCAGGTAGAGCGGAAGATCTTTCCGGATGGCGAGCGATACCAACGCATCGTCGATGACCTGTGGAATCGCGACGTGGTTCTACTCGGCGGGACCATCTCGGACGCCGACACGCTCGAGCTGTTCGACCTGGCCTGTGCCGCTGTCAAATACGGCGCTCGAACGCTCACGTTGGTGATCCCGTTTTTTGGCTACTCGACCATGGAGCGCGCGGTGAAACCGGGCGAGGTGGTGACCGCAAAAACCCGAGCCAGGTTGCTGTCGGCGATCCCCAATGCAGCCGACGGCAGCCGCCTGTTGTTGGTCGACCTTCACGCCGAGGGTGTGGCGCACTATTTCGAAGGCGATCTCACGCCATTTCACGTGTACGCAAAGCACCTCGTGCTGAATGCGATTCGCGAGATCGGCGGCGGAGAATTCGTGCTTGGCAGCACCGACGCCGGGCGCGCGAAGTGGGTCGAGTCTCTCGCGAACGATCTCGGCGTGCCTGCAGGCTTTATTCTCAAACGACGAATCGACGGTGAGCACACCGAAGTCGTGGCGCTGAGTGCCGACGTCAAAGGGCACGCGGTGGTGATCTACGACGACATGATTCGCACCGGGAGCTCACTGCTTCGGGCCGCAGAAGCCTATCGAGAAGCAGGCGCCACGCGTGTATCTGTCGTAGCCACGCACGGCGTGTTCCCCGAGGGCGCGGTGGCTCGAATGCAACAAAGCGGGCTCGTCGATCAGATCGTCGTGAGTGATTCGCATCCACGCGCGCTGCAGCATCAATCTGATTTTGTGCACGTAAAACCGCTGGCACCGCTGCTCGCCGAGAAGGTTGTTCGACGGCGCTGATCGGTCAGCGAATCGGCCGAGACTGCATCACAACACGTAGGAGTGACACGACGAGAGGCCCGGCAGTGAGCTTCTCTTCGCTCGCTCTACCAGCCGTAAATTTGATATTGTCCGATCGTTTCACATGGGATCGGCTGAGTCTGAAGAAAGCGCGGGTAGCTCAAGCGCCTCTGAATCGACCGTTCTCGGTGCGACGGTGGCTGCCCCTGATAAGCGCGCGAGCATCGACTCGCACGATTCGACGGTGCCCGTGTCACGCAGCGAAAGTCTCGACGCGCATGTCGATGCGATGTGGGAGGCTGGGTACGATCCGCTCGTCAATCGACTCGTCGCCGGGGGTCGCTACCGACTGAAGAAGCGACTCGGAACAGGCGGAATGGGGGCGGTGTATCTCGGAGAAACCGAAGATCACACGCTCGTTGCGATCAAGGTGATCCGCCCTGGGATGGTCGACGTCGATGCCATGCGACGCATCGTTCGCGAGGCTCGCGCGGCAACGGCGATCCAGAGCCCCCACGTGATTCGCGTCGAAGGCGTCGTGATGGATCCTGAGCTTCAAACGCCGATCATCGTGATGGATCTGCTTCACGGCAAAGACCTCGGGCAACACCTCGCCGAGCTTGGCCCTATCAAACCCGAGGTTGCAGCACGCATCTTCGTGCAAGCAGCAAGAGGTCTCGCCGCAGCACACGAGCAAGGGATCATTCACCGCGACATCAAGCCTGCGAATATCTTCTTGCACGAAGAGCCAGACGGTCGGGTTGTCGTGAAGGTATGCGACTTCGGAGTGGCCAAGCTCGGCGATGCACTACGCGGAGCATCGGCTGACATTACCGATACAGGCGGAGTCGTTGGCTCGCCCGCCTATATGTCGCCCGAGCAAATGCAGGACTCGAAACGAGCCACCGTGCAGTCGGACATCTGGAGCCTCTCGATCGCTCTTTGGCAAGCGCTCGCGGGGCGCTTGCCATGGAGCGCAGCAGGCGGATTTAGCGAGCTGATGTTGGCTGTATTCACGCGCGATGTTCTCGACCTCAAACAAGAAGCATCGTGGCTCACGACCGAGCTCACCCAGACAGTTCACAAGGGTCTGCGCCGAGCGCCCGAGCATCGATTCGCGTCGATGGCCGAGATGGCAAGTGCACTCGAGCCATTCGCGGGCGAAACGCTCGAGCTATCGCTCAGCGATCTACTTCACGCGGGGGTTCCGTTTGCTCGTCGACGTTCGACGCCGCCTCCGTTGGCAGAGACTCAAAGTGCCGCCGAGCGAGCTCGGTTGTTGGTGCGCTCGGTTGACGCCACGACGGCACCGGGGCGAGCGAAAGTTGAGCCAAAGAAGACACCATGGTGGGGCATCGCGACGGCGGGGGTTGCGATCGCGATCACAGCAGGCGCGGGTCTCAACGTGCTCCACCGACCATCGCCACTGCCAGCAAACGTCTGGGAGCCCACCACGACCGGCTCCACTCAAACGGTCGCGCCTGTCGCTGTCGCTTCAACCCCGAGTGCAGAAGCCGCCGGAGCGAGCCCGACCGCGCCAATGACCACCGCCGCCATGGCGAGCGCGAGCTCGTCTGCGAGTGCTGCGACAAGCACGACAACATCAGCGACCGCAGCGCGTCCATCGGCAAAAGACCCTGGAAAAAAAGGCGAAACGACCGACGCAGCCAAAGCCAAGCCCGCGACGCCAACCGACACGACGAAGCCTGCGCAGCCAGTGCTCAACATCGTGAAGGAATGGTGATGCGTCAGCCCGTTGCACGGCCTTGCTGGGCTCGCTTGCGTTGCTGCCTAAAGTTACCTCGTTCGCTCGCTCGACGCAGCACACACAGACCAAGAAGCCCGAGCCAGATCGACGCAGACGCAGCTCGCGAGCCTCGTGATTCTCGAGGCCCGATCGAGCAGCCACCGTCATCACCGCTTGAGGCCGCAGCCGAGGTTGACCCCGCGGCGCCGGCATTGCCCGACGTAGCGCTCGAGCCTGAGCTACCCGCATTGTTTGACCCTGCGGCCCCACCCGTTGTCGAAGAGCCAGCGCTTCCCGCGCTTCCCGAGGCACCAGCCGTACCGCCACCGGCGACGCTCGCGCCGATGCACACCATGCCGCAGGCAAGATCACAGACATTGGCGACACACGCACACGAGGCGAGCTCGTTCAGCAGCGTCTTGCCTGCAGCATGATCGCCATAACAAGCAGCGAAATCTTCGGTGTACTCGGCCAGGCCCAAACAGGCCCGGAGCGCCGCGCAATCGGCGTTTGCATCACACGCATCGCGTTGCGCATCACAGCCATGGTCGCTCGCGCAGCTTTCACACGCAGCATCACCCGTGGCCTCGCCGATCGAATCAGCAAGAAAGGGCGCGATGAATGAATCGTAGTCACCCGAGGTGCGAGCGCTGATTCCGATACCGTTCTCGCAGTCATCCGAGCTCTGCCCTGTCGCGTACCCATACGAGGTGACCGCAGCGACCACGGGGCTGCCATTGATCAGCGCGACAGCAGGGCCGCCACTATCACCGTAACAGGGCCCACCTGAAGCTGGGGTCTGCGTGTACTGCACGGTGTACGTGCTCACCGAATCGAGCGTGCCATCGACCCAGTAACGCATGCCGTTGTTCGGATCGGTATCCGTCGCGCCATACCCAACGAAGGTCACATGAGAACCCGCGACGAGCGAGTCTTGCTCGGGCGTCATCGGCGGGATCACCTGCAACGTCGACGTCGCGCCTTGAAAACGCAACAACGCGAAGTCGTGCGTGAGGTTGCCTTCTGCATCCGATGCGTAGTTGGGGTCAGACGCAAAGCGATCCACCGCGAACACCTTCACATCCGAGGCGTATGAATCGGCGCCCACGAAGACCTGCGCCGGGATGCCTCCATCTTCGAGGCAATGCGCCGCCGTGAGAACCCACGCGGTTGCCCCCGACACCTTCACGATCGTGCCCGAGCAGCTATAAAACGAGCCTGTGTTGTCGACGACGCTCAGGGCGACGACACCCGGGTATCGCTCGGGGCTCGTGTCGACCGTACCGTGATAAATCGGTTGCTGAAGTGAGTCGGTCTGTCCGTCGTCATGTGACGAACGCGACACACACGACACCATCACGAGCGCGCTCGCGAGAACCAGAAGAGTGCTCTTGTTTTTCATGGGCAAACGACCAGCAAAGTCAGCGTCACTGTGGGGCGATCACACCCGATGGCACCGTGGTTGGCGCTGACATCGGGCGTGGAGGCTCGGCCGGTTTGCCCTTCGCTTCGGGCCGTTTGGGCGAGTCTGCTTGAGGTGCGATCACACCTTTCGGCCCGGCAGGTGGAGCACCTGCTGAAGCAGTGCTTACGGGCTTGCGTTCACCCGAGCTGGGCATGGCCCCTTCTTCGAGAACCTTCTGTTGTTCTTTGCCGTCGTCTTTCGCTGTTTTCTCGTCGTCAGAATGAAGATCGTCCGATGGCGCCGCGGCCGATGCCGATGCTGCAGGAGGAGCAGCCGTGGCCGGCGCGGACGACGGCGAATCTCGCGAGGCTTCGCCGGCAGCGCAGCTCAACGCAGCGACAGAAGACACCAGAAACAGAGCGAGTCGAGCGCGGCGCGTGTTGAACACTTCGCGAGACTACACCCCGTACGGCACGCCCTCCAGAAGAGAAACCTCAGTGAAACGGGCGCCGCTTACCGCGACACTTGTACACGACCGCGGGCGGGATATTCGCGGAGATCAAGCGGCTCGTAACGTGATCGAAGTGTTGCTCGAGATAGGGTCGTGCGTACCAGCGAAACCACTTTCGATTGGTCTGACTGTACGCGAACCATCGCGCGTGAAGGTACGCGTATTGAACGAACCACGCGTCGTCAGAGAGCACTTCGCCTACCGACTCGATGATCTGATCTCGAACCTCCGACGGGATCAACGACAGACCAAGCGACGAGACCACCGCGTCGGCCTGACCCGTACACCCCACATGGTTCATCAGAGCTCGCGTATCGGCAGCGCTTCCGAACGCTGGACGCAATCGATCGTCACGAATGCTCTCGACCATGTTGTTGAGGAGCACCTCGTCGATCTCGACGGTGTGAACGTGACCGTTGGGGCCCATGCGTTCGAGAATCTTACGAGTGAGTGCGCCCGTCCCTGAGCCGAGCTCGACCACACAACGCGCGCTCGCAAGCGGCAATGGATCAAGCATCGCGTCGACCAGAAATCGCGAGCTCGGCAAGAGCGCGGCGGTCTGATCGAAGTTGGTCATCCCCTTCTGGATGAACTGGTAGAGAGAGCCAATCTCGTGCTGAAGACGCTTCATTCGACGGCCGCATCTTCAGCACGGCGCTGTGAGTTTGAACAGGGAGAAAACAGCTTCTCAGGTCTGCAGCGTGTGATAGGCGCGCGTCAATTCCGCAAAATTTTCAGAAATCGCCTGCTTCTCTTCAGGGCCCGCGTTCGGAAACCGATCGGGGTGGAAGCGATAGGCCAACACTCGAAACGCTCGCTGGATCTCTGCGAGAGTTGCATTCGCTCGCAACCCCAAGGTCGCAAGCGCTCGCGCCCTGATGCTCATCGGCGATGAGCCATCAGGCGGAATGGTCGGCCGATCGGTGCTGTGAACCTCACCATCACACGATGGCGAAGTTGCCGGGTCATATGCGGCAGCCGCAGCCACGCGGGTCGAGATGCGGTCTCGTTGACGTGGGCGGCCGTGCAAGAACTCGACGGGCTCGAGTGGTTTGCGAAGCGAATCGGCTGGCTTGGCACGCGCAACTCGAAACGCGATCTCTGCGTCGTCGAGCTGAAACAGCTCATCGAGACGCTGCTGAACACCAGGGCGATCGAGCACCGCCCAAATGTCGCGCTGAGGTCGCCTTGACGACGGCGCCTGGCTCGTGTGTGAGGGGCTCGCCGGCGGCGGGCTCGAAGGCGACGAGCTTCGAGACACCGGCACACCCAACCCAAGCCCTGGGCCCGCATAGGCTTCGGACGGCGAGGTGACAGGCGACTCGACGAGCGAGACGTTGCCATCGATGAGGTGAACTCGGTGAAGCACACCAGCTCGGATGCCGCGGATTTCTCGGAGCTCGAGAACGCCTGACAACCGAGCGCGATGCAAGATGCCGAGGAGGTCTCCGAGAGTGGTGGAGCGAAGTCGTCCCGGAAGCTTCATGCGTCGACCCGTATACGAGTCGATTTCGCAGGGCCAAGTTCGCGATCAAGTCAAGCGTCACCTGATTGCACTTCGATACCTTGACCCTGCCATCGCGTCGCGAAAGCATGGGCCATGGATCGCGAGCAAGCGGCCGGGACACTCGAGCTCCTTCGCAAGGTCGTCGCACAAGCCCGAGACGACACCGCACTCGAGAACTGGGGCATCATCTGGCTGCTCAGCGCGTTCTCGAACACCGCGGGTTTCGAAGGCACGCAATACCTGTTCAGCACCGATCACAAAACCCCATGGCCCTACGTGGGCATGTGGCTTGGAGTGCTGACGGTCAACGGGATCGTCATCGCGATCTTCAAAGAAAAACCGAAGGGCAATCGATCGTTCATCGAGCGCCAGATCTGGTCGATCTGGAACACCTGCATCGTTGCGCTCGGGCTGGCTGCGATCGTGAACTACCTGATCGGTCTGACCACGCTCTTCATGCCTGCGGTCGCCTGCATCATCGTGGCAATGACGTTTTCGATGATGGGCGCGATCATGGGTGCGTGGTGGTACTTGCCGGCCGGAGTGTGGGCCGCAATGTCTCTGGTCATCGCAGCATTGCCTTCGCTGCAGTTCGCACTGTTCGGCGGCATCTGGTTCGTAACCCAAGCCACCAGCGGCGCGTTCTTGCATCGAGCACGACTGCGCAAGCTACGCGGTGAAACACCATGACGCACGACGACTCTCGCCCTGCTGCTCAGATCGCGGCTCTCGCTGCACTCGCAGGGGCGCCCGCTGGGTTGTCTCCGCAAGAGCTCATCGACATTCTCGATCGCGCAGGTCTCGCCCCCGACGATGCACTCGAAGCGTGCGAGGCGATGTTGACGAACGGTGAGTTGATCGCGCGTGGAGGCACGTTCGAGCTGTCGAGCAACGGGGCACATGCGCTACTCGCCATTCACGCCGAGATCGAGCGAGCGCTTGACCCGAGCCCGAGTACGCCAGGTATGGAGGAGTGCCCGTCGATCCCTTGGCTCACCACGGTGCAAACCGCATGGATCGATGCCGTATCGATCAACTACGCGGTGGATGTCGACGCGCTGCGACCGCTGATACCCGAGCCACTCGAGCCCGAGATCTTTCACGGGACTGCGTGGGTACAGGTGTTGATGTCCCGGCTTCGCGACATGCGCCCACAAGGCACACTGCCGATGTTCGGCGTGAACTTTCACCAGGTCAGCTACCGCGCAGCCGTTCGATATCGCACCGCTCAAGGGTGGCGACGCGGTCGCTACTTCGTGAGAAGTGAGACCGACAACGGCGTAATGCGAGCGGTGGGGAACACCCTGGTCGAGTTCAAGTTCCACGACTTTGGTCTCGCGCGAATGCTCCAGAAACGAGACGGTCATCGCCTATCGATCGACGTAAAACCAGCGCCCGAGTTTCCGTTCGGCGATCTACAAGCGACCTTCGATACGAGGCCCATTGCGCCACCCAGAGGCTCGGTATGGGGCTCGCTCGACGAGCTACGAGAGCCGCTGGTCGAGTGCTACGACGCGTTTGGCGTCGATGCGAAACATCGATTCGTGTACGTGCTCACGATCGATCGCCAACCATGGAAGGCGCAGTTCGTGAAGCCAGAATCGCTGCGCTGCGACTTTCACGAACGGGGGCCACTGGGCAATGGAGCATCGAGGCTCGACTCGGTGCTGCATATCCCGACCGAGTGCGCGTATCGTTGGCGACCGCTGCGGCGGGAACGATGGTGACGAACGACTCGCGATCGGTGGTGATCACGGGGGGCACCAAGGGCATCGGCCTGGGTATGGTCGAAGCCTTTTTGGCGCGCGGGTGTAGCGTGACGTTCTGTGGGCGATCGCAGCGCAACATCGACGAGACGCTCGCGATGTTGAAGGAGAGGTTCCCGCAGGCGAATCTCGCTGGGCAACCCTGCGACGTGAGCCAGTACGAAGAGGTTCAGTCGCTGTGGGATCTCGCCGTTCAGCGCTTCGGTCGCGTCGATATCTGGATCAACAACGCCGGAACGAGCAACGACCAGATTGCGTTCCATGAGCTCCCGACACACGAGCTAAGCGCGGTCGTCGAAAGCAATCTGCTCGGCTCGGTGAACGGCTCACACGTGGCGCTTCGAGGCATGCGCGTACGTGGCCGCGGCGCTGTGTACAACATGGAGGGCTACGGAAGCGACGGCTCGAGGATGCTCGGCATGGCGCTCTACGGCAGCACCAAATACGCGCTTCGGTACTTCACGCTTTCACTCGCCGACGAGGCCAAAGCAAGCGGCGTACAGGTTTGCTTGCTGAGCCCCGGTGTCGTGATCACCGATCTGTTCATCGACGTCTGGCGACGAGCCGACCCCGCTCACTGGAAGCGAATGCGCTGGCTCTTCAAGTTCATCGGAGACCCCGTCGACGTTGTCTCGCCATGGCTTGCGGAACAGATCTTGAACAACAAGAAGAACGGAGTCCGCATCGTCTGGATGACCGTTCTAAAAGCCGTACTACGCGTGTTCTCGCCCTACTACCATCGGCGTAACCTCTTCGAGGGGACGGGCATCGAGGACACCGCCCCCCCTTGATCCCCCTCTCCCAACGCGTTCGCGTTCGGAGAGGAGGCGAAACGTTGGGATGCAAAAGATGGCTTGGCACCTCTTCTCTAAACGCAGTTGCGTTTGGAGAAGGGGCTGGGGGATGTGGTGCGCCGTTCGGGTTAGGATGCGCGCCATGTCCTACGTGCTCGGCGTCATCGGTGGAAGCGGCCTGTACCGAATGGAGGGCCTCGAATCCCACGAAGAAATCAAGATCACTACCCCGTTTGGGGTGCCGTCCGACAAGATCGTTCGCGGCAAGCTCGGCAACACCACGATGTTGTTCCTGCCTCGTCATGGCCGCGGTCACCGCATCGCTCCGAGCAACATCAACTATCGAGCGAACATCCATGCGCTCAAACAGCTCGGCGCCACACACGTCGTTTCAGTCTCGGCAGTCGGCTCGTTGCGTGAAGAGATCGAGCCGCGACATCTGGTGATCCCCTCGCAGTTCATCGACCGAACGCAACGACGAGACGGAACATTTTTCGACGCCGGAATCGTCGTCCACGTCTCGATGGCAGACCCGGTTTGCCCCGACCTTGCACGAGCGTTGACAGAGGCAGCGCGATCGACTGGCGCGACCGTGCACACCGACAAAACCTATGTGTGTATCGAAGGGCCTCGCTTCAGCACACGCGCCGAAAGTCACGCGTTTCGAGCCATGGGCGCCGATATCATCGGCATGACCAACGTGCCCGAAGCGTTCTTGGCTCGCGAAGCTCGATTGCCCTACGCCACGCTCGCGTTGTCGACCGACTACGACTGCTGGCGACCCCATGATGAGGTCGAGGTGCAGCAGATTCTCGCCATCGTTCACGACAACGTGGCGAGGGCGCAACAAGCGCTGCAAACCCTCGCTGCGAGCTTGCCTGACCCGTCGACGAGCCCAGCACGAAAGGCCCTCGATGGGGCCATTCTCACTCGCCTCGACGAGATCCTTCACAGCGACAAGGAGCGCTACCTCACGCTGCTTGGCGACAAGCTCCCGTGGCCGTGATCAACGACCTCAGGGCGAGGTGTACGTGACGTCGAGATTCACCGACGCGGCGCTATAGCCGATCACCGAGACGTACGCTTTGCTCTGACCCGACGGCACCGTGAGCGTGCACGTCTCGTTCGATCCATCGAGGTACGGCCGGCAGTTGTACTTGGTGGTCGTCGGCGCGGCGCCGAAACGAACGTAGAGATCTCCGTCGCCCGTGCCCGTCATCACGACCTTGAACGTGCTGCCTGCCACGACGCTGAACGGCCCGACCGAGCCGGTGGATCCTGCGGCCACATCACCCGCGAACGACTCGACGTGTGTTCCCGACGAGGTCGAGCCACCCGCACTGCCCCCTGTGCCTGCGGTGCCGCTCGATCCACCCGTGCCAGACGAACCACTCGAACCGCTGGATCCAGCGGCTCCACTCGAGCCACCCGCCCCGCTCGAGCCGCCGGTTCCGCCACCGCCGTTGGTGCCCGCACCGTACACCGACGCTGCCCCCGCTGCGTCTTGCGAGGTGATCACCAGGCCCGTGTTCAAGCCATTGCACTGTGGGTAGTGCATCACGGACGAGCGATCGTACGGCGTGAGAGGACGCCAGCTGTTGTCCTCGAAACAGGTGCCCGCTTCAGGGCGAGTGTGCTCGTGACGGAAGCCCAGCGTATGGCCGAGCTCGTGTCGCAAGATCCCCGTCAACGTCACGCCGACGTTCGATCCGAACGAGCTGGAATCGATGAGCACGTTGCGCGCCGATCGGCTCGTCGACGGAAAGAACGACCGCGCCAGGTACGACTGCCCGCTCACGGGGCGAATGTCGAACACCACGTTCGTGTTCGACGCCGTGCAGTTCGCATCCTCGGACGAGACATACACATAAGCAACGTTCGCAACGGCAGACCACGCAGCGGTCGCCTCTGCCATCGCTTGCACGACCTTGCTCTTGTTCGTGCCGAACGTGTTGCTGATGCAGTAACGCAGGTTCCGCTTTTGGGTGTCGCTCCACTTGTCGTCCACGCCGTTGTTGGTCTGGATGATCAAGTCCTGCTGCGACATCAATCGAGCGTAGAAGTCACGAAGCGCCTCTTCGGTCTCGATCGCTTCGTCGCCGTTCACGATCCAAACGCCGCCTTCAAAAGGCTCGTGATACACGCTCTGTTTGAACTCTTCGAACGAGCCTGGGCCGTTGACGCGCGTCGTGCCGTCTCCTGATCCATCACCAGCTTCTGCACAGCCAACGAGAAGAGCGAGACACAACAGCGAGGCGATCCGTGAGGTGTTCATGCTCGCCTCTCATCGCAACCGCAGTGCCAGCGCACATTGTGCAAATCGTCACAGTGAGAGCGAAAGCATCCGTGATCTCTGGAATTTCATTTCACCAGTTGTGCAAATCGAGTCGCGTTGCACAAGTTGTGAAGTCGAGTTGTGAAGTCGACGCGATGTGGTTCGCCCACGTGAATTTACGAATGGGCGAAACGCGTTGTCGAAGCACAAATAAGGACAGATTCGGAGCCCTCTGGTAAGAGCGGCGCGATGCAATCCGGCGCTCCGACGCGGGAGCCTTCCTCTCCATCGATCCGGTACACGCTGCTCGTGTTCGGCGAGGGGACATGTGAGTCGCACGCCCTGCCCCAACGAGGCAGCGTGGTGATGGGGCGCGCAGCCGACGTCGACATTCGCATCGACGACCCGTCGGTCTCGCGAGCCCATGCTCGGCTCGACATCGGCGATGACCTCGTGATTCACGATCTGCAGAGCGCAAACGGCACCCGCATCCGCGACCCTCAAGGGCCACTCGAAGGCGAGAACACCGCGCGATTCGTCGACGTCGAAGTACCACCGGGGGGCAAAGCGAAAGTAGAGCCGGGTCACGTCATTCACCTCGGCTCGGTGGTCGCCGTGATTCAACGAACGAGCGTGGCAGCACGGCCTCGTCGGTTGTGGCCACACGGGTACTTCGAGGGATGTGTCGAAGACGCCTGCGCACGAGCCACTCGTTCGAACACCTCGTTCGCACTCATGCGCGTGAGCATCGATGGAGGCTCCTCGCGCAACGATATCGAAGCCGCTCTCGCCGACGCCACGCGCTCGACGGATGTGCTTGGGGTGTACGGCCCGAGCGAATACGAAATCCTCGTGGTCGACGCTGACATCGGGCGTGTCGAAGAGATCCGTCGTCGCGTCGAGAGTGAGGTTGCTTCACGTGGAGCGAAAGCTCGCACAGGCGTCGCAACCTACCCTCGCGATGGTCGCACCCCCGAAGCACTCCTCGGTCGTGCCGCCGCTTCGGTGCGTGGCTCAACGCCTCCTCCGAGTGGCGCTGTCCCTCTCGGCAGCGGCTCGAACGGCCCTCGTCATGTCATCGTCGAAGACCCTGCGATGCAGAGGCTCTATCGCCTCGCCGAACGAATTGCCGACAGCCAGATCAACGTGTTGGTCCTCGGTGAAACCGGCGTTGGCAAAGAGGTGCTCGCCGAAACCATCCACCGACGATCGCCACGAGCCTCGCACCCGTACCTTCGTTTGAACTGCGCAGCTCTCTCAGAGAGCCTTCTCGAGAGCGAGCTCTTTGGTCATGAAAAAGGCGCGTTTACCGGCGCCACCGCATCGAAGCCAGGTCTGCTCGAAAGCGCTCAAGGCGGCACGGTGTTTCTGGACGAGATCGGAGAGATCTCTCCTTCGATTCAAGTGAAGTTGCTTCGTGTTCTCGAAGAGCGCGTCGTCACACGCGTCGGTGGCCTCAAGCCCAAGTCGCTCGACGTTCGATTTGTGTTTGCAACCAATCGCGATCTCGAGGTTGAAGTCGCGTGTCGGCAATTTCGAGAAGACCTCTATTTCAGGATCAACGGCATCTCGTTGATGATCCCGCCGCTGCGTGAGCGAGTCTGCGAGATCGAGCCATTGACCCGAGCATTTCTCGCCGACCTGTGTCGTCGATCGGGCCGAGCGGTGCCCGAGATCGCTCCCGCAACGCTTGGCTTGCTTCGAAGCTACGCGTGGCCAGGCAATATCCGTGAGCTTCGCAACGTGATCGAGCGAGCCATGGTGCTGTGCGAGCATGGAGTGATCTTGCCCGAGCATCTGCCCGTCGAGAAGCTCTGCGCCACCACCGTCGCGAGTCAGCGCCCTCCTCGTACGCCACTGCCTCCGCCCTTGCCCGCAGCCGCTCGGGTTCGTGTGTCGATCCCGCCCGTGCCTGATCTCGAAGCCGAGCTGCGCGACGAGATGCTCGAGCCTCCACCCGAAGAGAAAACGCAGCGCATCTCTCGCGTCGAGATTGACGCCGATCTGGCCCCTCCACCCGCCACCGTTCGACCCAGCGCCATCGAGCGTACCGTCGCTCCACCGCTTGCGCCGCCGCGACCCGCCGCAGGGCAAGACAGCGAGCCTCCTCGTTCTGGAACGACCGTTCCACGACCTGGAGACTTCACCGTTCCCCGTCCGGGCGACCCCCGCGATGTGACTCGCGAGCGAGTACAACGCGCCCTCGAACAATGCGCAGGCAACCAAACGCAAGCGGCAAAGCTACTCGGGATTTCACGTCGCACCCTGGTGACTCGCATTGAGGAGTACGGCCTACCTCGCCCACGCAAACCGGCAGAGTAGACACCCTGAGCAGCCTGCCTTTACGCACTACGAAGAGCGACTCGATCTCAGCGAGGAGCGAGCGGCAACCGAACCTTCTCGGCCGAATCTGCATTCACCTTCGATGATGTCGAAGTGCCTCGAGAAGGTTTCGACGCAGCCACTTGCTCGGGGGTTCGAGCAGGTACGTACACCACCTGCGCTCGTCGAGTCAGCGCCCAGCCTTGCGATGTGAGCGTGGCGTGCACGAGAAATTGATCAGACCCATGGCGCACCGGGGCCACCACACGCGCACCCATCGGAAGCGCATCACGCCACGAGTCTGGGATGCCATCGATCGCAAACCCAACCGTCACTTTCGTAAAGCCGCCTTCGGGTGACGTTGGCCACTCACGTGGGTCGAGCGCGTTACCAGTGACGATGCGGGCAGAAGGTCGATGCGCCAAGATCGCGCTTGCTCGATCGACCAACGCCGGATCGACTTCAACCCCAGCAACAGAACCCGTTGGCCCCACGAGCTCATCGAGCAACGCCGTGCCGTACCCCGTGCCCGCACCGAGATCGAGCACGTGATCGCCGGGCTGTATCTCGAGAGCAAAGAACGACATGGCGTACGCGTGCATCGCGCTCACTGTCGCCATGTTCGTTTCATCGAGCGCAACCGGTTCATCACGAACGCTCGCGGCAATCTCGTCGAGCGGGACAAACAGCTCGCGCGGAACACTCATCAACGCGCGCTGTATCGCCGACCACCACTCGTTACGCGTCGCCGTGCCTGATGCCCACGTCAATGCTTTCTCGATGGCCGGCGCCCTCATCCGAGCAGCAATGGCCTTGAGCGCCTGATCGTTCGCGCGCTCGTCATTCGCATAGGTCGATCGACCGAGATAGCGATTCCAGGCGTAGTAACGCTCGACGTAGTGAAAGCGAGTGCGATCTTGCGTGAGGGCAATCTGCTCGTCGACAGCACGCATGAAATACTCGCGGGCCCGGCCGCGATACACGAAGTTGGGCGCGAGCTCATGCACCACGGGTGCGAGCAGCTCGTGTTGAAGCTGTGCTCGTCGTCGATAGGTAAGCTCGCTCGATGGGTCAACCCACTCGGCCAAGAACTCTTGGTCGCCATCGTGCCACCAGCGCGGGCGATGAAATCGTGTTCCGAATCGCGCTGACCACGCCGAACGCTCGGCATCGATCGGCGAGCCTGGGTACAGTCGAAACGGGTCGACCGAGAGAAAGCCCGTGGTGCCTTTTGGATCGAGAAAAAGCTTGCGAAGATATGCTGCGCTGGTTCGTAGCGTCGCCTCTGTCTCGCCTGGGTGACCACAGATTACGTTGGCGCCCCAAGGCAGATCGATCCTCACGAGATCGCGCTGCGACCTGGAGCATTCTCTCGAGATAATCGTCGAGCCGCCCAGCTTTACGAATGACGGCCAACAAGGTCGGATCCCCGATTCGAGACCGAACCCAAGACCGCAGTTTGCACGTTGAAATAGCTCGAGGTCTTCGTCCTGAACGAGGTCGACACGAATGAGCAGCCAGAACTTTTCTACAGGCAAATTCTCTTGCGCGAGTCGTTCGAGAAACGCCCTGCGCCACGAGGTCTTCATGCCGAAGAGCGCGTCTGCGAGGTAGACCGTCCAGCCTCGTAGATCGAGAAACGCGTGAAGCCGTTTGATCTCGTCGATCGCGCGCTCGACCGACAACCCTCGCCACGAGACTTCGCGCTTGGCGCGCTCCATACAGAACGCGCAATCAAAGGGGCATCCGCGCGACAAATACACCTGCGCTTGTGTGGCGACTTGTCGCGCAACACCTCGGTATCGCGAGAGCAATGACCAATCAGACGGAGGCAATTCATCGAGCGAAAGCACTGGGCTCGAATCGAGGATTTTGCCTCGTAGTGGCTCGCCTCCCGACACCGATTCGATGATCTGAACGAGCGCATGCTCGCCTTCACCGATGACCGCCACATCGAACGGAGAGCCATCGAACACGATGTCATCGGGTCGAGCCGAGACGTGATAACCGCCCGCTGCGATCACGGCGTTGGGCCAGAGCGTTCGAGCCAGCTCGGCCATCGTCAGACACTTCAAATAATCGAACGACGAGTAGCAACCGAAGGCGATCACGTCGTACCCACGACCGTCGTCGCCCTCGAATATCTTGGGCAACGAGACTTGCCCAAACGCACGCTCACATTCGAGGTCGCGAATGTCGACCCTCGCATTCGTTCGCGCCTGGGCGTACGAGGCCATCAACACGAGCTGGGGTACGCCGAAATTTCCGCCCGCACCTGCGTCTGCACCAGGCCACAACAACAACACACGAGGGCGGTTCATCGGATGTACAGACAAGGCTCGTCTTTGATCGGCGACAAGCATTTTTTGCCTGGATAGGGCGTTGTCGCGCTCGTGGTTGTTGCCGTGGGCTTACCCGAGGGTTTCGAGCCCGACGACGTCGCACGAGACGAAGCGATCGGGGCCACATTCGTCGGCGCGTCTGACGCCGCAGGGGCACCACCCGAGCTCACGGAAGCGATCGAAGCGCTCGCAGGGACCGACGCTCGCCGGGCTCGTCACGTTCGATGCGCTTGGCGTGCTCGAGGGCGGCGCCGAGGTCGCTTTTTCGAGCACAGGGCCCGAGGCTCCGTCGTCGGAACAGGCGACCAGGCAATAGCGAATCGGCTGCCGTATCTCTTCGCAAGCCACCATGGCGGCCGCAGCCCCTGCGAGCGCAGTCGCGACGAATCGACGTCGGCGCGCAAGAATGGCGCGAGCGTCTGCGTCATCGTGCTCGAGCTCTTCAGCAGAGACGCCCGGCGATTCCCCTTCCTCGTGCATCTCGTGAGCGTAACATGGGCCAAATCGAGTTGGCGCGCCGCTCGCAATACTGTCGAAGCGCACGACCTTCGAGATGACAGTTCTCCCGCAAAATCAGCCGAAACCACACAATCCAACGAGTGTCACCCTGTGCCAATTTCTGACGCCTCTGCCCCACGGCTGCTGCCCATGAAGCGATCCCTCGTTGCGACATCCGAGTGCATCGGGGCCATCGGGGCTATCGACGAAGGCGCGCAGAGCGGCATTCGTGTTGCTGGCGGCGATGAGCGTGATGGCGTGGGGGTGCAGCGGAGACTCTGGCAAAAGCGAGGGTTCGTCGGGCACAGCGGGCACGGCAGGCAACGCGGGTAGCGCTGGAGCAAGCGGCTCGAGCGGCACGGGTGGTAGCTCAGGCACGGGCGGCACAGGCGGGGGCGCACTCGAGGTGTTTCCGGGCATTTTCACCGAGATAAATCAGCCGCTCGACATGGTGAACGAGGGCGATGACATCCCGCTGGATGCCGCGCCCCAAGGCGGTTTCGTGATTCACGTGGGCGCGCAGGTGCGGGGTCTCACGGGCGACACAGTCGAGATTCGCGGGCGACTCCGGATCAGCGAGGGCGGCCTGATTGTCGCGGAAGAAGCGCGTACCGTGGTGATGCGACCCGTACCGGGTGACCCCATGATGATGCAGACCGATCTCGAGACGATCTCGCAGCTCTCGCACGTGCCGGTCTGCCCTGATTACGACGAACGAGATGTGGTGAACACCCAGAGTGTGCTCGAGGTGACCATCACCGAGCTGTACACGGATCCACCGAGAGTCGGCGTTGCATCCAGGACGGTCACACCGCGATGTTTGACCGGCGACGCGACGATGATCGCGTGGTGCACCTGTGAGTGCAGCGGGAACTACACACTCGGAAAGTGTCCGGGTGGGCCGCTGACAGACGGGCCGTTAGCCATGAAATGGCATTGTTGAGGCAATTCGAGGAGAAACCAGGAACATGAAGCGATTGAATACTGCCCTCGTGGCACTCGTGGCATTGGCCGGCGCCGTCACACTGGCTCAACCGAAGGATGCAGCCGCATGTGGTGGAACGTTCTGCGACAGCGGCCCCACGGCAATGCCGGTGGATCAAAAAGGAGAGAACATTCTCTTCGTCATGAATTCCGGCTCCGTCGAAGCCCATATTCAGATCCAATATACGGGCGACGCGGCAAAATTCGCATGGGTGATTCCACTGCAATCGCTCCCTGAATTCGAGGTTGGCTCACAAGCGCTGTTCACGAATCTGCTTCAGGGCACCGTACCCACCTTTGGCTTTTCGCAGAGCTTCGACAACTGCGGAGACAACGGCGGATTCGGTGGCAGCGCAGGTGCATCGGGCAGCGCTGGCACGGCGGGCGACGCGGGAGCCGGCGGCTCGGGAGGCGGAGGCCCCACCGTGGTGTACAAGGCCACAGTCGGCGCATTCGAGGTTGAAGTGCTTCAAGGCGGCACTGCTGCAGAGGTGATCGACTGGCTCGACACCCACGGCTATGCGCAGAACCCAGCAGCAGAGCCAATTCTCAACGAATATTTGCAGGCGCCTACCCCCTATTTGTTCGCTGCGATCAAGCTGACGGGCGGTGCTGGAGTCGACGAAATTCACCCGCTCGTTCTTCGATATACGGGCAATGTTCCGTGTGTTCCGTTGAAGCTCACGGCCATCGCCGCCAAAGAAGACATGGGCGTGCGCACGTTTTTCTTGGGTGATTCGCGTGCGGTATCGACCAACTACAAAAACATCGAGCTAAACCCGGCTCAGATCAACTGGACCAGCTACGCCACGAATTACAACGACGTGGTGAGCAAGGCCGTCGATTCACCGGTCGCGAATGGACAAGCCTTTGTCACCGAGTATGCGGGCACGACCAATATCGTGTCGCAAAGTGGGCTCTACAGCGACACCTGGAAATCATCGGATTTCGTCAACGTAGACCCAAGCCAAGCGATCCAACTGCTCAGTACACAAGGGTTGGCGTATTGTTATGCCTACGCAAACAATACTCCGACGGGTTGCGCCTTCATGCACCCATTGTTGCTTCCACTGCTGCGCGACTATCTGCCAGCACCAGCGGGCGTAGGCGAGGACGACTTCTACGGATGTCTCGACACCAATTGCACGAGCACCAACTCGAATTGCACGCAGTGTTATGCCGCCGATATCGATACCTCGGCCTGGAACGGCCTGCTCTTCGCCCAGGCGCTCGAGAATCGTATCGTGGCCCCTGGGAAGCGAGCCCTTCAGCTTCTTCAAACCAACCCCTATTTGACTCGACTCTACACGACGATTTCTCCGGCCGAAATGACCGTCGACCCAGAGTTCGAGCTTCGTACGGGGCTTTCAGATGTAGCGAATTACGGTGCGGGTACACTGCGAAATACCTGCAACAACCGGCAAGTGATGAACTTGCCTGATGGTCGTGAGATCGTGATTCCGACGAGCGGGATCTGGCCTCAGTGGACAGGCAGCATGCCGTTTGTCCAGAGCATCTCTGAGTACCCTGCCGCGGGCGGTAAAATCACCCTGGTCGACAAGAACGCGCAGATCGACCAGCTCATCGACGAGTGGAATGCCTCACAAGGTTATCCATGGGGCGGCGGAGCAGGCTCGAGCGGCACAGCCGGTTCGAGTGGAGGCGCTGGAGCGAGTGGAGCGAGTGGAGCAGGCGGCGCAAGCGGAGCCGGTGGAAGCTCTGGAAGCTCACTCGGAGGCAGCGCGGGCTCGGGGGGAACCTCGGGCACGGGTGGAACGGCAGGCGCCAACGCCGCGACTTCGTCAGAACCCGATTCGAGTGGTTGCTCGACGAGCGGACGCTCGAGCACGAACGAATCAAAGTTTATCCCACTTGGGCTTGCTATGATGCTAGCCGCGCTTCGACGACGCAGTGCCAAGCGAGCGAATTGAGGGGAAATCATGAGATATCGTGCAGCAATCTTCCTTACGTTGTTGACAGCCGGAGCGCTCAGCAGTGGAGCGCTTCCGGGTTGCTCCGACACCGAAACCCCTGGTGCTGCGAACACCGAGCCGAACGGAACTTTGGCACCGCCAGCCACGCTCGAGCAGGGTTGGCAGTTCACCAATGAACCATTCGACGTCGAGCCGGGCACCGAGCGACAGATCTGTTATTTTGTCGAAGTCCCGTACAACACCGAGAGTTTCTTCAATCGAATTCAGGCGACCCATGCGGCCGGGTCGCACCACATGAATATCTTCCGAGTGAAGACAGTAAAAAACCTCGGCGGAAAGAACGGCGATATCGTCGAAGATGGTGAGTGCTGGAAGAGTGCAAACTGGTCGGATTGGCCTCTGGTAATCAATAACCAGACCGAATCAGAAGCCACCGACTGGACACTACCCGAGGGGGTCGCGCACAAGTTCGA
Organism: Polyangiaceae bacterium; assembly: GCA_046351315.1. Classification (GTDB taxonomy): domain Bacteria; phylum Myxococcota_A; class Polyangia; order Polyangiales; family Polyangiaceae; genus JAXLYQ01. The sequence goes on along the minus strand of JAXLYQ010000023.1, from coordinate 19,517 downwards.
AGCTCACGAAATGTTGATGGTGCAAAGCCACTATGTGAACGCGACCACGCAGAAAACCCCGGGCGTCGGCAAGGTCACCGTCAATTTCTACAAGACCCCCAAAGAGAAAGTGACGGCCGAGCTCGGAACAGTATTTGCCACCAACCAAAACATCGAAATTTGCCCGGGCGAGATCAACAAGAAGTTCGAATCGACGTGCAAATTCGCCAAGGACGGCCCTGTGACCGTGATTGGAGCCAACGGGCATTTTCACAGTCGTGGGCTCGATTTCACCATGTCGACATTCGACCCGAACACGGGTGGAGGGTCACAGTTCTACGACAATCGAGATTGGTCTCACCCGCTCTTTGATCGCGACTTGGATGTGAATATTCCACAAGGCGGTGGAATGAAATTCACTTGTACCTATGCCGTGCCGGCAAGCGAGTGTGGCGACCCTACGAATAAGTGTTGTTTCACCTTCGGCGGCAAGGTCGAAACCCAGGAGCATTGCAACGCGTTCGTGTATTATTATCCGAAGTCCGATACCGATCAGAACTGCTTCTGAGCGCATCAAGCGCCCGGTCGTACGCTCGGTTTAAGCGAAATTCAGGGGCGCGTTGGGCGCGCTCCAATCGCAAGCCCATCGAGCGTTCGCGACGCTCACGAAGCCGGGGAAAGCTCGCTCGCAAGACGAGAAAGCCCGGCTCCGAGCACGTTGACCACCACCGCGAAATTCCAAGCGGAGAGCGCGAGTGGTGCGAATGTCCTCAAAAAACCGGCGCCCACGGCAATTGCCACCAGCGAAAAGGCAAAAACCGTATCGATTGCAGCGCCAAGATTGTCGCTTTTTTGTGTGGGTCGAAGGCGCCCCAAGACCCATGAAACAAAGCAAATCGCCACGGCTCGTTTGCCCGAGATAGCGAGACTCACCAGGTTTACGAGATTGAACCCCAGGTCGACCAAGGCGATCAGTCCGAGGGTTACACCAAGTACGTTCAACCCGGCGACACTGGCGCACCACAGACCAAAGAGGGCTTTGAACGCCGAGAAAGGCAGCCCAACCGTCACGGTTTCGAGCACGCTCATGGCCCGAGCAGACACGTTCATGGCGCCCCCGTGTAGCTGTCGAACAGTGACAGCGCCACCTCATCCCCCAGCCCCTTCTCCAAACGCAACTGCGTTTAGAGAAGGGGGGCCGAGCGTTCTCTTGTGTCCCAACGTTTCGCCCCTCCTCTCCGACCGCCTGCGGTGGGAGAGGGGATCAAGGGGTGAGGGTGGCACGCAGTGCCGGGGGCGCGGTGCTCTATGCTATGCTTTCGCCGTGTGTTTCGGGCCTACACACGCGTTGTCCCCAGCGGTCACGAGGGTTCTCGTGCCCATGGCGTTGCTATTTCTATCCACCTGCGCTCAGCCACACCAGCACGTACCAAGCACTCTCCCACCCATCGAGCCCAGCGCTGGCCCTGCGGTTATTGTGCCCCTAGCGCACGAAAGTGATGAAGCGGGCGCCGAGATGCATTCAACCCTCTCGGAAGAGCCCGACCCCATGATTCCACCTGCATGGGCGCAAGTACGTGTTTCGATGCCCAAGGTTCGTGGATCCATGATCTTTTATCCTCCACTCCAGGTCGATGGGCCAACGCCGATCGTGCTTTCACTCCACGGAATGTGCGCCAGCGCCGAAATGGAGTGCCCTTTTTTATGTCGAAGGCTCGACCTCCAAAGCCTGGCTCTTGTGCCCCGATGCCAATGTGGCCTGCGACGGCGGTGGCTTCATGTGGGGCGCAAGCTCGAAAAAACAGCTCTCCACGATCGATGAATCCATCGCAACCCTGCGCGCAATGTACCCCGCAGCACGCGAACAGGCGGCGTGTTGATTGGATATTCTCTGGGCGCCAATGCCGCTGCAACCGTGCTTGCCGAGCAACCTGGGCAGTGGTCCGGGCTCGTGATCGTGAACTCGTCCGCCATCCCCTCTGCAGAGGAGCTCCAGAAAGCCGGCGTGTCTAGAATTGCACTCGTGGCGGGCGATCACGACATGACCGCAGGAGCGCTTTCACTCGCTGCTCCAAAACTTCGCAAGGCCGGTCTGAATGCAAAATATTTTAGCCTCGGAAAGGTCGGCCACTTCTTCGACGAGACCACACCCAGCCGTATGCTGCGCCCGCTCCAGTGGATCTTGGAGTAGCCGTCAAACTTCCCCAGCGGAACGTGCTAAGCCCGCCGACCCGATGTCTGCTTCTCCTCCGTCGTTCGCTCATCACCCCTACGCCAGCTTCCTTCACGAGGTCTCGAAACCTGCTCGTTATACGGGCGGCGAGATCGGCGTGCGACGGAAGGATTGGGCCTCCGTCGAAGCCACGATCTGCCTGGCATTCCCCGATGTGTACGACATTGGGATGAGCCATCTTGGCTACAAGATTTTGTACAAGATTCTCAACGACGACCCTCGCACGTTGGCCGAGCGTTCGTACGCCCCGTGGCCCGATATGGAGGCGCAGCTTCGACAGCGAAAGCTGCCTCTTGTCTCACATGAGTCGGCGCGCCCGCTTCGAGACTTCGACGTCATTGGTCTTTCGCTGCAATTCGAGCTGACCTACACCAACTGCCTCACCATTCTCGACCTGGGCGGCGTACCCATTCGCGCAGCAGATCGAGGTGACAACGACCCGCTCGTGATCGGGGGAGGGCCCACCGCAACGCACCCAGAGCCACTTGCCGTCTTCTTCGACGCCTTCGTGATCGGCGATGGCGAAGAGGCTTGTACGAACGTGGCTCTTACCTGGGCGCGTTTGAAAAAAGAGGGGGTTTCTCGCCAGGAGCGACTGGTCGCGTTGTCCAAGCTGCCTGGGGTGTACGTGCCCTCGCTGTATGTGGTGGCCGAGCAATCAGACACTGGGCTCGAGTGCGTGGTGGGCACCACTCACCCTGAGGTACCCAAGCGTGTTCGCAGGGCGTTTGTCGAAGATCTCAACAAGTTCCCCTTCCCCAACGAGAGCCCAGTCGGTGGGCCTGAAGCGATCTTCGATCGCATGTCGATCGAGATTGCCCGTGGGTGTACCGAAGGGTGTCGATTCTGCCAGGCCGGGATGATCTATCGCCCCGTGCGAGAGCGCGATCCCGAGACGATTGTCTCGACGGTGATCGAAGCCGTGAAAAAGACGGGTCACGACGACGTATCGCTCACCTCGCTTTCGACGGCCGATGCCTCGTGTATTTCGCCGCTGATCAAAAAAGTCGCCGACCGACTCGCAGCCGATCGCGTTTCACTCGGCGTGTCGTCTCTCCGTGCGTACGGGCTCGAGGACGATCTTCTCGACGAGATGAAAAAAGTCCGCGCCACGGGGCTCACCTTTGCGCCCGAAGCAGGCACTCAGCGCATGCGTGACGTCATCAACAAGAACGTCACCGAAGACCAGCTTCTCGACACCGCGCGGCGAGTGTTCTCGAAGGGCTGGGATCGCATGAAGCTCTACTTCATGATCGGTCAGCCCACCGAGACCGACGAAGATGTTATCGGCATCGTCGAGACAGGCAAACGGGCGCTCGCTCAAGCCAAAGAAGCCAAGGCCCGAAAGGCGAGTGTCACTGTAAGCGTCTCGACCCACGTGCCCAAACCACACACGCCGTTTCAGTGGTGCGCGATGGATCCACTGCCGGTCGTCGAGCACAAGCAGGCCCTTCTCCGACAAGCAGCCCGTGGGTCGCGAATTGATTTGAAGACCCACGACGCCACCGAGAGTGTGCTCGAAGGAGTGTTCGCTCGCGGCGACCGCAGGCTCGGCGACGCGATTGAAGAAGCCTGGCGAAACGGCGCTCGTTTCGACTCGTGGGAGGAGCACGTCAAGCTCGACGTCTGGAAGGCCGCCTTCGAGAAATTCGGCATCGATACCTCTCGTTACCTCGGCACGATTCCGGTCACGGCTCGCTTGCCGTGGGATCACATCGACGCGGGTCTCGAGGATGGCTTTCTCGCGCGAGAATATCGCCAAGCGCTTCGTGGAAAGCTCTCGCCCCCATGCGGAAAGGCCGTGGGGCAGTTTATCCATCACACCAACGTCGAAGACGCCCAAGCCGACAAACGAAAGCTCGTTTGTTACGACTGCGGTGTGTCTTGCGACATGTCGAACATGCGCGAGCAGCGCGTCGATTACTTGAAGCGAATGGGCGCAAACAAAGCGCCGGTTCGCTTGCCGTTGCTCGAGGCGCCAGCGGCTGAAGCAGCGCCGACGACGATCGAAGAAGGCGCAGTGGCAGCGGTCTCAAACGCAGGCGAATCTAGCGAGACGGGTGAGCTCGATCTGGGAGAGGTGGCGTTCACAACCCACGTCGACACGCAGGCCACGACCGAGAAGGCGGCAAAGCCGAAGAACCCACGAGCGCGACGTCAACCGCCTGGGCACAACGCAAATCTGCCGTCGTTCCGGTATCGATTCGGGTTCGAAAAGATCGGCCCGATTGCACTGCTCGGTCACCTCGATTTGATTCGCGTGCTGCCTCGAATCTTCCGTCGAATCGAGGTCGCGATGGCCTACACCGAGGGCTTTCACCCGAAGCCCGACATGGTGTTTGCGCCAGCCTTGTCACTTGGGGTTCCGTCGCTTCACGAGTATGTCGACGTGAAGCTGCAGGCCAAGGTCGACCCGACGACGTTGTTGGATCGAATGAACGAAGCGTGCCCAGAAGGTCTGCGCTTCACGGCAGCAGCGGCACTTGGGCCTACCGATCCTGGCTTGAACAAGGTGATTGGTGAGGGTCGATACGCGCTGATTTTTGCTCGCTCGGCACTACCCGACGCGGGGGCTTCACTCGAGCAAGACATTGCCCGCGTGAACAATGCAAGCGAGCTGCCCATCGTTCGTGTGATCGAGGGTTTGAAGAAGAAGCTCGATGTGAAGACCTACCTGCGTTCGGTCGCGCTCGAAACACAGGCCTCGAAGCAAGCAGCCTTCGATGCAGGCTTCCTCGGCGACTTGATCACGGTCGAAGCGCGCATCGCCATCACAGGCTCAGGCTCGATCAAGGCATCCGAGGTGGCCGAGGTGTTGGTGGGCGCAGAGGTGCCTCATCGTGCGGTTCGAATGGCTCTCTTGACCGACAGCGGAATGTCGCCCATCGAGTACATCGGAAAGGCGCCCGGCAAGACACGTGAGCCTCGAGCAGCATCGGCTGAAGCTGCGGTCGAAGCCGTGCCTGCAGAATGAATCACGATGTCGATTGAGCTCGTTCCGTTGGTGTCGTTGCAGCCTCATGATTTCCAGAATCGCGAGAACGATGACACCCGCATCGACCCCGAAGATTGGGCCGCCTACTGGAAGGCCAGTCTTACCGAGTCGGGTATCGACGAGCTCGAGCTCTCGTCACTCGGCTTTTCATGTGTCGATGCGCGTTCGTTGACCCGACCGTCGACGCTCAAACAGCTCTTGCACGTGTTGTACGCTGACCTGGTCGAGTGGGTCGATCATGGGGCCAAAGGGCCGAGCGGAGCGCTCTTGGACGACATGTCTTCGCTCACCGGTGGCATCGCGCTCGTCATCGATGGCGAGCCGTTTGTCGAGCCGGTGCTGCGCATCTCTCGATGACATTTCGGGTTGGGGGCGCTCGCGCAGCACACCCGTAGCGAAGAGCTTTCGGTGTGGGCGGGGCACGACCTGTGGTCACCACGAGGTCGCTTCGATTCGAGCTCGAAACGACTGAGTCTTCGGCGTGTCGGCGACGGTTATAACCACAACGCCGAGGTCGTCACGATCGAGCTGAATCCGGCTGATTTGCGTCAAGCCTTCGAACAAACCCAAGGCGAGCTCATCGCGCTCTCTCGTCGTATTGCCGATGTGTTCCCGACAGTGGTTGACCGTCGCAAGGCACGCCGCATCAGCGCTCACATCGTGGGGCTCGACGAGCATCTCGTGGCCGAGCGATGACGGCTCTATCGCCAGCGATCCACCTGATGTTTCCCGCGCATCCGGTGCTGCCATCGCGTATCGACCCTGACTTTGCCGACGAAGAATCCGCAGCGCGAAAGGCTGGTTTTTCGACGGGGCTTCTCTCGCACCAAGCCGCGGTGGCACACGACCGAAAGCGCATCGAGCAATCGATGCGTCAGGGGGCGGGGCAAGCGGTGTTGTATCGCGGCTGGATGATGTCCGAGCTCTCGTGGACGGCCTCGTATGAAGCCATGCGATCACGAGGCTACGCTCCGCTCATCGAGCCTTCGGCCTATGCAGAAGCGCATTATCTGCCCCTTGCGCTGCCTTATATCGCCTCGATGACAGCCAAGACCACCTTCACGACGGGCTTTGATTTCGACGAGGCTTGGCGAGCTGCGAAGCGAGCTGGGTGCGATTGATCGCATGCTCAAAGATCACGTAAAGTCGGCCAAACATCGCTGGCGAGATGCGTGTTTTTTGCCTGCAGATATCACGCGTGAGCGCTTCGATGAGATGTTGAGAACGTTCATCGAGGCACGCGGCTCACTGATCGAACGAGGCTTCGTGTTTCGCGAAATCCTGCCGCTCAAAACGCGATCGACCTCGATGCTCGGAGCGCCCGTTCACGAGGAAATCCGATTGTTTTTCTGGCGTGGGCATGCGCTCGATCTCGATACGAGAAGCGCGATCGATGACGAGTGTCTCGAGAAGCTCAGCAAGATCGCGCAGCGTTTTTCGAGCCCCTTTGTCACCATCGACGTCGCTCGAACGATCGATGAGGGGTGGGCGATCATCGAAACGGGTGATGCGGGGGTCAGCGGTATCCCGCCTGCAATCTCGGATCACGACTGGTATCGAGCGCTCGCTCACGCGCTCGCAAACGAGAGCTGAACGGAGCGTTTTCGGTTAGTCTGGGCACGATGTCCGCAGTACGAATCTCGTGTGGGGCGCTCGTGTTGATGTTGCTGTCGTGCGCAGGGTCACCCGAGCCTGTCACGCCAAGTGCGGCGAGCCAACCGAGCCTGATCAGCTCGCCAGAAGCGCCGCCGCGAGGTGACGATCACGATGAAACACAAGTCACGCGTTCACGTTCGATTGTGACAGCCAAAACAGCGGTGATTTCGATTTCAGCTCCACCCAGTGACCCGCCACGACCACAGCGCACCAAGCGAGTCGATGTGTCGTTTCAACGGGCAGAGCTGACCCACGCGCTGCAGGTATTGGCCGATGCGGGGCACTTCAATCTCATCGTCGAAAGTGGGCTCAAGGGCGAGGTAAATGCCTCGCTCAAACAGGTCGACCCGTACGATGCGCTGCTGGTGATCGCACGTGCCAACGGGGCAGACGCGCACCTCGAACGCGGGATTGTCTATGTGTCGAAGTCGCATTGAGAACGACCTCGACCTGCTACAAGAGGGCCGCCATGCGTACGCTTTCATCGCCTCCCGTTCATGTGATTGATCCAGTGACGCACTCTGCATCGACCGGGTCGTACGACGGCTCGCTACCACGAGTGAATCTCGCCGATCTCGGGCTCGGTGCAGCGCACTCACTCGCGAAGCGAAAGCGATGGGTTTATGTGTCGATCCATACGCCCGAGCTGCTTCTTGGCATTGCGGTCGTGCGGTTGGGCTACGTCTCGAAAGCGTTCACGTTCGCGTACGACGCCCAGCGCGGAAAGATCGACAGCGCAGCATCGGTGCTCGGCCCTACCCTCGCCTGCAACGTGGGTGACGATGGTCATCACGGGATGTCCGCCGTGTTCTCGCTCCCGCTGCCGAAGCTTCACGTTTCGATCACGAAACCTCTGGGCGAACGTGATGTGCTGGTCAGCGTCGAGAGCACCGATCTGACGGTGAAAGCCAGGCTCGATGCATCGGCGGCCCGATCGATCAGTGCGATTGCTCCGCTGGGTGGCCCCGGTTTGATCAATGCCACCGAGAAGCGATTGCTGATGCCGGTCGTCGGCGAGGCGATCAGCAAGGGCCGCAAGATTTCACTCGACGGAGCGCTCGCCGGTTACGACTACACTCAAGGCTACATGCCTCGTCGAACGGCCTGGAAGTGGGCCTCGGTTCTCGGCGCAGCCACCACCGGAGAACGCGTCGGCGTCAATCTCGTCGAGGGCTTCGTCGGCGAGGCGGAGTGCGGCGTCTGGGTCAACGACGAGCTGCACGCCGTGGGCGAGGGCCGCTTCGAGCACGACCCGCAAAACCCGCTTGCCCCATGGCGTGTCACGACCACGTGCGGCGCAGTCGATCTTCGTTTCACCCCAGGCGATGCGCATCGAGAGAAGACCCAGCTCATGGTGGTAGCGTCGAGCTTTATCCAGGCTGCGGGGCGTTATTCAGGCACCATCACGCTGCCAGGGCGACCTGCGCTTACGCTCGATGGCGTGCTTGGTGTGACCGAGGACCAGGACACTCTTTGGTGAGCTGCGCGCGAACAACTTGATCCGACGCGGGGCGCCCCGTAGCGTGCCGCGCATGGCCTCAAACGATCACCTCACCGAGCTGGGCGCAGGCACGCTGTTGCGAGGCCGTCTAACAGGCCAAGGGAACGTCAAGGTCAACGGTCACGTGATCGGCAATGTCGAGCTTGGCGGAGAGCTCGTGGTAGCGACGCAGGGTACCGTCCAGAGTGAATCGCTCTCGGTGGCCGAGCTTCGTGTCGAAGGGGTCGTCGAAGCAGACACCCTCGCGGCGCGAGTCGAGGTTCTCGACGAGGGAACCCTTCGCGGTCGTGTACAGAGCACCACGTTGGTGATTCACCCAGGCGCGCACGTCACCGCGATGATCGAGATGGCGTTCGAGCTTCCCGAAGGGCTTCGCTGAGCCGGCGCAGAAAGATCCTGCGTAGATCAAGGTGACTACACGCTCACCTCGGAAAAGATCTTGTCGCCAACCGAACAGCATTGCTATCGCCTTGGCCCAAGGAGACACCGAGCATGGCGAGCACTTATGTCGCAGCGGGCATCACGATTGAAGGCGAGCTGAGCGCCGACGATGCCATCGAGATCGCGGGAACGCTCAAGGGGCGAGTGCAAAGCAAGGGCGCGGTGGCGATCCGCTCGGGTGCGGTGGTCGAAGCCGAAGTGGGAGGCAACGCCGTACAGGTGGCAGGGGCAAGGGGCGTGACGGGCAACGTCACGGCAGTCGAACGAATCGATTTCGAGCCAGGCGCTCGGTTGATTGGTGATGTTCGAGCCGTCTCCGTACGACGCCGATGTCGAGCCTCGCCGTCTGGGCGGCAACGTCGACATGACGTCTGAAATCGACCCAGCAAGATCCATCGAAAGAACACCATGGCTGAACGAACCATCACTGGACCAGGCTCGGTCGTCGGCAATGCGGCGATGGCGATCTCGAGGTCGTGCAGGTCGACGAAGGCGTCGTCGACATCAATGGCGAGCTTGTTTTGCTTGCCAGCGGCACGCTGCAAGCCTCGGCTCGCGCGAGCAAAATCGTTGTGCACGGCAGCGTCTCTGGCGATCTCTATCGGCGAGCAGTCGGTTCATCTCGAGCCGGGCTCTCGTGTGGTCGGCGACATTCGCTCACCCTCGATCTCGATGGCCGAAGGGGCCCTGCTGCGCGGTCGACTCGAGACCGAGGCTGTTCCGTCGCGAGACGCATTGCCACAGCTCAGCCGGCAAGATCTGGGCTCGATCTCGCCGGCTCCGGTTGCCGAGCGCCGACCCGCAATCATCAAGCCAACACCGGTGTCTGTCCCCAAGCCGCCCACGGCAGCGACGCCCATCGGAGCGGTCGCGGTCGTACGAGCAGCAACCCCGGCCCCAGCGCCTGTGGCGCGACCTGCGGCGCCAGCAGCCCTTACCACCCCGGAAAGAACGCCTGTTCCGCAAACCACGCGAGCCGCGCAGGGCGAGGTCTCTCGGCAAGTGGCTCGCCGAAGCTGCTCGGTCTGGAAGGGCAAAGCGCACAACGTCCGCCGCCTGGTCGCCAAGCCTTCGTGCCGATGAAGGCCGTTGCGCAAGTCGCGGTGAGGAGAACACCAGCCAGACGGTGCCAAGCGCAACCGCTTGATCGAGTTGCTGCGCGAACGCAGCTCGAGCGGTCGCGCGGTCACACTGCATCGGGTCGAGAGGTGGAGCGACTTCTTTCTCGATTGTAAGCAGACGATGTTGACCGCCGAAGGGCACGCGCTCATCGGAGAAATCCTGTTCGACGCGCTCTCCAACTTCGAGGCGTGTGAGGCAGTTGCTGGCGTCGATTGTATGGTTGCCTACCTGGGCAAGCGCGGTGTCGCCAGAGCTTCAGGCGGCAGTCACGCCCCGCACCGTACGTACGAAAAGCGCAGAAAGACCACGAACGCGAAGGATGATCGAAGGCGACAAGCCGCTTGCCCGGGCCTTCCGGTGTTGCTCGGAAGATGATCATCACCAGGGCTCAACTCCTTCGCGCACTCGAGGTGCTTCGAGAAGGCGTGAAAGTGGTGGGCGTTCTGCACTCGTCGATCGCGAAGAGGGCGGAACCGAAGCTTGAGCGAGCCGGAGCGCCTTTCCGAGCACTCTCGACCCGCCGCGCCTTCATCCCAGACTGAACCGGCGAGCCTGCGCCAACGCAGCGAGCGGTCACTTGGTCACTTGAAGACGAGGGTGGTCGCGCTCGCGGAGGCATCAGCATAGCCGGCCATCGGCCGCCGCCGGGCGTGAGGTTCGCGCCTTGCTGAATCGACGGCCCTGCGCTGGTCAGTGTACACCTCGGCAAGCGTCACCCATTTATAGGCAGCAGGATGCCCGCGGTCTGCTGGTATTTTTCCGAGTGATCGGCTACCGACGACCAATTGATTGAATTGCCTGAATCACTGCTCGCGTAGACCGAGGCTTTGCAATATCTGAGTTGTTTGCCTGCACCGAGATATCGCCGGAAAGTCGAGCCTGCTCCGTCGTATTTCCGGTAGAGAGCAAAGCCCGCGAAGGTGTACGAGTTGTCCTGTGGTTTCACAGCGAAGCCTCGAATGTGCGCCCCTACGACCAAATACGCCCAGCGCATCGGCCTGAGCCAAACCGCCGGAAGACATCGCCAGCGCTGTAGCTGTACTCGCTGATCGAGAGCTTGTACCCGTGCAGTAATGATTAAGATTTTCTCCTGAGCTCTTGGAATCAACAGATTGGCCTATTGGTGGAGTATTGGGTGATCCAGCTTGTTCCCGTGTACGTGTTATCCCAGAGCGAGCGGGGAGCCTGAAGACGTGCCTGGATTTCTCCTTCGGATACGCCCTCATCCACGATGCGATGGCCATCGCCTTGAGCCTCTGGGTACCAATGCACGTCGAGATCGTCGACCAAACGAGCGCCGACAGTTTGCTCGGCTGCTTTCATTGAAGTAGAACTCAATAAAATCTCGGTTACGGCATCGGGAAGGCCTGCAGATTTATAATCCACCAGCCCAGCCGTAATTGACGGCCCCTGCAAAGATATCGGACTCGCAGGTGCAGCGGCTTTAATCGCCTTGGCAAAAATTGGTATTTTTCTGAACAAGCTCGTCGTACGTGACAGGCGCGACGGATGGATTTCACTATGCGTCGACGACCAGAGATCTGGCTCATTGTCGGCGGACATGTAAAATACGGAAGAGGCAGGGTCGGTCTGGTGCTCGGGGGAACTGGCAGACCTCTCGAGATAGTGCACGAACTCATCTGCGTACACGCTGTCATCGGCCGTATTGGTGGGTATAGGCGAACGCGCTGCCCTTCGCCGGCAAGAGCTTCAAAATCGCTGAGCGATCTGCATCATTGGCGGGGCTCGAAGGCGTCATGTTGAAGTCTTTCGACACCCAGCCCGCGGATCGGTACGGTCATGATCAGGCTCGCCCCCGCATCAGAGGCCGCCTGTGCAGCTTTTTCATCGGCGCGCCAGCAACCGTGCTCAAATAGTTGTCGTTCTTTGTACAGATAATCGCTGCCTGCGTTGGAAGCGTTGGTTTCAGTTATACGCAGCAGACGATTGCCCCCTGAATACGAGATAGTGGTCAGCCCCTTTGGTCTCCCCGTTCAAATCGCCCTGATCGGTCCCGTAAATGTATCGCGAAATCGGGTGATTTTGAGCGCTGACGTCGATGGCATCAATGTCAGAGGCACCAGGGTCGCCCGGCGACGATTGTCCTGCCTGCTGGCGCCCGCAGTGCCGCCCGCCCCTGCACTACCTGCACTGCCCGCACTACCTGCAGCAGAGCCAGCACTACCCGACGACCCAGCAGAACCCGGCGTTTCCGCGCTACCCGAGCTACCTGCGTCACCTGCGCTACCACCGGTAGAGGTGCCCTCAGTCGAGCTTCCCGCAGCTCCAGAACCGGAAGCCCGGCGGATCCCGAAGCCGAGCCAGCCGTTCCGGCCGAGCCAGCAGCCCCGAGTCATCATCGTCCGAGCCACAAGCGACGAGCAGTGTGGCTGAAACGGCAAGAAAGCAGGTCAATCGTGCGTAAGCGCGCATGGTCCTCTCCTCAAGTTCGAGACCGAGCGAGCCTACCCTCCCCCACTCAGGTCAATCAGAAAGTAAGCACTGGTAACTCTAAGGCGTTACACGGTTGCCTGCGATTTGCCCACCCTGACAGGTTGATTACAGCCGCCGCAGTTGGCGTCATCGACGTAACTATTGGTTTCGTAGCCGTCGGTAGCATTGCCGGGCATAGCCGAAAAACCCCGTCAGCACAGCTCGTCGACAAGTGCGGAATTCGAGCATCCGGCACGCCATATTGGGGGAAGCCGAAAGGCAGGCCATCCTTCGCGCAGTCATGGCCACACGAGCCACAAAAACTCGGGGTTGCGAGCTCAATACAGCCACGTTGTTGAACAATCTCCGTGCCTGATGGCATTGAACCGAGGCATCTGGGTTATTTCCCGCCAGGGTTGCCACATCATCGAACAGACCGTCGAATGAGCAAGCCACGCCGAAATATTGCCCTCCTGCGGCATTAACATCATCACAGCTAAGCTGAAAGAGAGCCTGAGCGCAGGCAAGCTGGTCGCCGTATGTGACCACTGCGGTGGGCGATTCCTGTCCTGGGTCGACCGGTGGAGTCGCCGCAGCCGCCACACAATTGTATTGCTCGAACAAAACTCGGTAGCGATTATGTTATAATTTGGGCTGCCATTATCGGCGAGAGTTCGATTGGCAATCGAATAGCCGGCTCCTTTACAGACCTCTTTGTGGGTCGACATCCTCGTAACCGCTGCAAGCCAAAATAGCGCCAAGACCAGCGAGAGAAAACGTCACCGATGCGACTTCGGCCCTGGTTCGTGCGGGGCGCCATCACTTGATCCCTCCTGCTCCACTGAAGGACAAATCGAAGTTCACCGCGTTGTACGCATAGGGGAAGGGCGTAAGAAGCTCGGGTCGTTGTATCGAATATACCCCTTGATCATTATCGCTTTCGTTGACCATGCCCCTTCGATCGTCAGGCGAATTTTTCCGCCTTGAACACCATAATAAAAGAGGTCGGGGTATTGGATCATACCGAGGGTGATTCCACCCCCGAACTCGCCAATCCCTGCGAAGATCCGAGATAACCGAGCGAGTTTTAAAGCTGATTAAACCGGCAGTGTGTCTGGAATTTCGCCTCGTGCAGCATAGCGTCAGGCTTCACGGCATAGGCAACGCGGACATCTACATATCCCATGATGTCGGTTTGCTCGACATGCCCCAGTGGTCAGAGGGATTTTTCGTATTGCCCCAGCGTCAGACAAGTCGTCAACAACACTGGTGCCGTTCGCCAACGTTTTTGGTGGGTTCAGCAACAAGCGCCGAGCAAAAATCGACGTTTGTCCGATCGTGTCGACCAAGCTGCGTGCACCAAAATAATCGAACTGGCGCAACCCAGCTTTCAACAGTGACGCTTGTTCGAGCTGGTCAGTGATCGCGGCTGTCGCAAATGGTGAGAACGCTGGCAACCCAATATCGGCGAACACACCTTGAGACAGGATATAACCCGCATAGGCATTCACGGGCCCCGCGCGAAGATAGCCACCGGCCACACCTTCCATCGAGCCTGGCATGAAGTACGAGAAGGCTTTTTTCCCGAAGAGACGAAGCCACCACAAGCCATAGACCAAGACTGGGCCCATGATGGCTTGATAGCCCAACAGACCACGATTCAAGCCCGGGCCAGGTACGGAAGGCAGCGTATATGAGCCAGAGGCGAACGCACCGACGTATTTGTTTCCATATAGGAAGGCGAAGCTCGAGTTATAGAGATCGAGCGCAAACACCCCTTCTTTGTCATGCAAGGTCTCACACTCGGGCATCGAGCATTTACCGATCGCGTGCGCTGCATTCATCACGACGGTGTAGTCGAGCCCTCCCGCGAGAATTCCGCCGTCGCCCACCTCTCGACCCAATGCAGGGCGGATGTATTTTTCGAAGGCTCCAACCGCGCCAAATACGCGCGCACTCGTAAAACCGGCTTGGCGCATGACCTCCCAGCGTACGGGGTTGGTGTACACCGAGACTTTGTCACTCTGCAGAGGCTCACCATAGGGCGGAAACAACCCATCCGCTTTCGCGCTCCTTGAGTCTCCTGCCCATGCCGCACACGCAATCACCGCGCTCGTCCCCAACCGGGCGAGCCTCTTTAGAAACAAGGAAGCCACGATACGAGATTGCTCAAGGTGATTTCCTTGCGTCAAGCGAAAGAATTTCTTGCGGCGTTCTCTGCAAGTTTCGCGAAGGTCATTTTCGCGTTCAGACCTATTCAGAGAATCTCGCTCATCCAGCTTGTCGCCCCGCCAAACACCGCTGCCAACGCTGACGCCTCACGCTCATTGCCCGACAAATAGCCAAGCGACGCGACCTCAGCGGGCGCCATGAAGCCAGTGTACAAGGCCGCCAGACCACGGATGTCAATCTCGATACGACCCAACCCACCGAGCTCGGCCTCAGGTCGGCCGTCGCGAACACGGAGCACGATCTTTTGCTCGTGTGGCTCGAGAATGTCGTCGCGAACCAGCAAGTGAAGCTCAACATCAACCCCGGGCGGGTAACCTCGCGCCTCGAGCGCCGCAGGGACATCGAGTATCCGAAGCATCCAGTCAATCCGCTGACGAATCGATTGTTTCTGATTGGGCAAGGGCGTGAGCAACGGGTCGATCAATCCGCCCGCAAACCGCACGGCACGAATCACCGAGCGGTGCTCTGCCAAAAACGAACGCGCTCGTTGGTAAGCCCTCGGGGTCGTGAAGGCTCGATCTCGGAGATGAAGGATCCCCTCGAGCGTGCTGCCCACTCGCTCGGTGTGAAGCACCACGTATCCCTCGGGCGCGTCTGGCTCGCCGAACACGTAGGCACGCAACTCGAGCGGGGTCGGCGGAAACATCGTGCGAGTCCACATCCAGTCGTTGCGATCGATGAGACCGTTCGAACGCTGAGCAGCAATGTCGTAGAGCTTGCGGATCGATGGGTCATCGAGGGGCACACGCTTTACCGGCAACGCTCGTTCATGTGAATCGAGCTCGCTGATCGGAAACTCGTACTCGACCCACGAGCCCGCCTGCTCGTAGCCCACGCGGCGATAGATAATCTGGGTCGCGGGGAACAACATCGACAGCGGAAAACCCAGGTCTTTCATCTCTTGCAGCGCATGACGCAAGAAACGATCGGCCACTTTCGAAGCCCGTGCTTCTGCTGCAACACCGACGCATCGGACGACACCGCACGGCACCGAGCGACCACCAAACCACTGCCCCAATCGCTGGAAGGTGAGCCCTCCGACCAGCTCGCCATTGATTCTCGCAACGCGGGCATTCTCGATGCCTTCTCGATCGCGCCAAGGCTCGACCAGGCTTCGCGGAACCAGCAACGATTCGGCAACGATCTCGAAGAAACGCGTTGCTTCTTCAAGGTCACGCGGCAACCCGATCTCGATGTCGCTCATTCTTGTTTTATACAGCAGCTACGCATTCTCTCGTTGCTCTTCGAGCCATGCCTGATGGACCATCTCGCCCCCAGACCCAGAGGGACGATCCATGGCGAGCACGAAATCACGCGCGAGCAAATCCACCGAGGGCAGTACCGACGCGTCGACCGCGACGAGCACAGCGCCAAGCATCGAGAGTGCGCTTCGTTTGCCCGCGGAAGCGAAGTACGCAGAAGAGCTCGCGTACCTTGCGACGGTCGATGGTGGCTCAAAGCCGTTCAACTGGCGATTGTCTCCGCGTTTGGTTCGAACGTTCGTTCTTGGTTCGACACCAGCCGACAAGCTCGAACGCCCGATCGCGCAAAAGTTCTTCGGTGACCCATCGTTGGTCGAGAGAGCGATCGTCACGCTCGCATCCGATCGCGGTCTTCTTCTGATCGGTGACCCTGGCACCGGCAAGAGCTGGCTCGCCGAGCTTCTCGCTGCGGCCATTTGCAACAACTCGACACTCGTCGTGCAAGGCACCGCGGGCACGACGGAAGATCAGCTCAAATACTCCTGGAACGTCTCGATGGTCATCGCGAGTGGGCAGAGCCCCGAGTCGATGATCCCCTCGCCGATCATGATTGCCATGCAGCGAGGCGATCTCGGTCGAATCGAAGAGCTCACACGATGCACGTCCGATGTTCAAGACGCGCTGATTTCGATTCTCTCCGAGAAGTACATTTCGATCCCCGAGCTCAAGGGCGACAGCGCGGTCTTTGCCAAGCCTGGCTTCAACATCATCGCCACGGCCAACAGTCGCGATCGTGGCGTCAACGACCTGTCGACCGCGCTCAAGCGTCGTTTCAACTTCGTGACGATTCCGACGGTGACGAACAAGAAGTCCGAGAAAGAGATCGTGCTCTTCCGAACGCGTGAGCTGCTTTCTCGAAGCAAGATCGAGATCGATCTGCCCCCTGCGTTGCTCGACATTTTGCTTCAAACGTTCGCCGATCTTCGCGATGCCTCATCGGCGGCGACATCCGAGGATCAAAAGCTCGAATCCTCGCTCTCGACTGCTGAGCAAATCGGTGTGCTCGAAGACGCCGTGCTGCACAGCAAGTTCTTTGGTGATGCTTCGCTCAAACCCGAAACGCTGGCCGCTTCGCTGATCGGCGGGCTCGTTCGACGCATCCCTGAAGACGTCACCGTGCTCAACAAGTTCTGGCACTCGGTGGTCGAGAAACGCGGGGGCAAAGACGAGCATGGCGACTTTGCCGAAGGCGGAAAGCGAGCGCTCGGCTCGTTGAAGTGAGGGGCGCTCATGTCTTCGCCTCTCGACGCCATTCGTCAGCAACTTCGGCAAGCCGCCGAAGCGTTCTCTACCGACGCTCAAGCGCCTTCGGGCATGCTCGGCGCGATGGTCGACGACCTCGAGCTGAGCCACGCGAGAGAAGTCGTGATCTTCCCGGTGCGTTCACCACTCACCAGCGTCCGCCGTGCACATGGTGAGAAGGCTTCGTGAAGCCCCGCCGAAGATCATCTTCATGGAGGGTTGCGAGGATATGCGGCCGCTGCTCGCGAGCCTCGCTGACTGTAAGCTACCGGTCGCGTTGCAAGCCTTGCGCTGTCGAGCGAAGCTTTCCTCGAAGCGGCTGCCTCTGAACTGCATCGCACCGATCACCGAGTTTTCGGCCGAGTACCAAGCGATCGCCTACGCGATGCAAACCCAGAGGTCGAGCTTTACTTTGTCGACCGCCTGACCGACCACGTGTTTCAGTGGCTTCCGCAAGAAGAAGACGCGTTCTCTGAGCGAGCGACTGACGCCGGAGACCCCTCATCGGAGGAAGAAGAGACAACCTCGAAACCCTCGATGTCGCCAGGCTCGGCCATCGCGGTTCAAGCGGGCAGCGTTGAGCCTACCTTCGGTCAATTCGAGGCATTTTTGCTTCGAAATGCGCGGGTGCATCACTTCCAAGAATGGTGGGAGCAATACGTCGAGCAGGCTGTTCTCGGCGCCGACTTCGCCACCTATCGCGAGGTGATGTTCTTGGTAGGCAGCCTGCTTCGAAGGCTGGGTCGTCGAAAGGTCGATGTTGAATCGGACCGCCGTCGCGAGAAGTACATGTGGACGCGTATCAAAGAGAAATTGGCCGAAAAAAAGCTTCGTCCGGCCGATGCTCTTTACGTCTGCGGTGCGATTCACGGCGTGAGTGACATCGAAGAGTTCGGCACCGACAACGATCTTCGCGCCGAGATTGCACCGCGAACCGAGACGCGTTGGTTGTATGGGTTGATCCCGTCGAGTCACGCATCGATCGAGCGACAGTTTGGTCACCCACCCGGCACGGTGTCGCTCGCCGAAGCCACGTGGGCCAAGGCGATGCAAGCGCTGAAGCTCAAGCCCTTTCGCATCCCTCGTCCGAAGGGTTCTGCGGCATCGAGCAGCGCCCCTGAAAGCACCGACGCTGGCAGCACCGCCATTGATTTGGTGAGCAGCGCACAGGTCGCCGCAAGCCTCGCCCAAACGAGCGAGCACGAGGTCGACGAGAGCAACCAAGGCGTGACCATCGAGCATGCGTCGACCGAAAACCTGACTGCGTTCTTGTCGCGTCCGCCAGCGCTCATTCAGCAAGACGAAGAGCAGCTCTTGCGTTGGTGTGTCGAGGTCGTCGCTCTTGCACGAAAGAACGGATACCTCTCGTCAACGGCCGACGCGATCGCGGTGTACCAGACGACGAAGCTGCTCGCGGCGCTGCGTAACCGTCGGCACCCGACCCCGTACGATTTTCAAGATGCGGCTATCACCTGCATCGAAAAGGATCGTGTTCCGGGCAAACGCGATGTCCGTCGGCTCTGTGAGATCTTGTTGGGCGGCGATCGACTCGGCATGGTCGGCTACTCGTCGCTGCCGCGCCTCGCTCAAGATGTGTACGACCGTCTTGCGCCGCTCTCGCTGAAGATGGCGAGCAGCATCGAGCGCGCCTTGATGGACTTCAAGCGCCGACCCGAGTTGCTGCCCTGCTCGGATTTGCTCTGGATGCTTCACTACCTACTCGGCGACATCGCGCGACCGATCATGGGAGAGCGCAAGCTCGGTGAGGTGCCAATTCAAGAGAGCTGGGATCTCTCGATCGGTCGCCACCAACGTGCGCTGGTCGAGCTTGCGTACGAGGGCGTGGTCATCGAGCATGTTCTCGAAAAGCGCCTGAAGCTCAAAGTCAACGCGCCCGAAGCGACGACGGTCGTGGCGTTGGCAGCATGCGAAGACAGCTTGCTCTACTTGAAGAGCGCTCGACTCACCGAAGAGCTTGGCGATCGCGCGCTGATTCTTCTCGAGCAAGAGACCAGCGCCAAGGACGCCCCCGAAGTGTTCGATCGCGTGAGGCGATTGGTGGCGTACTACCGATCGACGCGATCGGGTTTGCCGCCCTGGCTCAAGCGCTTCGTGGTGACGGGTTACACGCACTACACGTCGTTGTTGCCGGAGGCGTTTGCAGACCGAGGCACCCGGCCTGAGCAGATCTCGGCGATGCTTGCGTTCTTGTTCACGCTCGAAGGGCTCGCGCTGTCTCTCGGGTGCTCGCGAAGTCAGCTCGTCATTGCGGTGGGTCAAGCATCGGCGCGCACAGAAGATCCGACCAAGATCGGTCTTCTTTGGGCTGCCGAGTGGTTGCTTGGGTTGCGCGAGATCAAAGACATTCGCGGCTATCTCGATCAGGTGCTCGCAAACCCGCTGATGTTGCCCTCCTTCCCT
>JAXLYQ010000022.1:0-71418 GCA_046351315.1 Polyangiaceae bacterium | reverse complement strand
CCAACAAGCCCTGGATGCGCTTCCCCTCGCCCAGCGAGAAGCATTTATCTTGATTCGCTACGAAGGGATGAGCGTCGCTGAAGCCGCGGCAGTGGTGGGCACCACCGAAAGCGCGATTAAGCTAAGGGCATTCCGCGCGTATGAAGCACTTCGTGCAGCGCTTGGAGCACAGTCATGAGCGAGAAGCACGAAGACCTGCTGTTTGCCGATATTCCGGACCCACTGGACGACCTAGGCCCCTCGTTGGCGGGCAGCTCAGACGCCACTGGAACACCCGCGCCGACGGCAGGGGCGGCTGATGCTGCCATGCTCGCGGCGCTCGAGTCGAAGCTCTCGGCAGACCCGTCACCTACACGCAGTACAAAACGTTTTCACAAGGCAAGCGCCGCGATGGTGGCACTTGCGGGGTACTCATCCGTGATCGCGCTTTTTGGATTTCGCGAGGATATAGGGAAAGTGCCCCTGTGGTTCTTGGGTTTGCATACGTTGCCGTGGCTGATGCTCGCCTTGATTCTGTGGCGTGCTGCGCCCCGAGCAGGGGTGCGCGAAATATGGGGAAAATCAGGAACGATCAGCAGATTGTTGTGGGTTTTCCCTGCTGCGTTCTTGGTGATCACCGTCGCGTCTCCGTTGCCGCCCGATGCTTTCGTAAGCGGGCCACGGATGGTGCGTTGGACATGGATGTGTGGCCTATTTACGCTAGCGATGGCGTTGATCGGAGCGTCGGCACTCTTGGTTGCGTTCCGGCGTAGTATTGCGTCTGGGTCGGGCCTTCGTGGCGCGGCGTTCGGCTTGTGCGCTGGGTTGCTGGCGGTGGTGTCGATCAAGCTGCACTGCGATATCGAGTGGGCGCCACACGTGCTGCTTGGGCACGGGCTTCCGGCGCTTGGGGCCATGCTATTCGGTTTCGTGATCGGCCGAAAAACGCTTCCCATCTCGTGAGCGAATCGCGGGAAACCTCGCTGATTTTGAGGTTTTTCGGCACCAATCCAAATTTCTTTTTTGGCGCGCGAAACCTGGGGCTGGGTTGCGAGTAGGCGCCATGCCGATCGCGGCATACCAGGGCACGCATCGCGCTGTCATCGAATAGCGAGAAAACCAATGCGACCTGTTTCACCGCACATACGTCGGCCGATCGAACCAAGAGGAGAAGCTTTTCATGAGAACGTCGATGTGGACTGCCGGCCTTGTGCTCACTGTGATCGCGGTGGCCTCGGTTGCGTGTGGGGGTGATGACGACGACAGTGCGACGGCTGGAGCAAGCGGCACAGCGGGCTCGTCAGGCAGCGGAGGAACCGCTGGAACCGGTGGAACATCAGGCTCAAGCGGAAGTGCAGGCACGGCTGGTATGGCCGGAACGGCGGGAATGGCGGGCCATTCGGGCAGCGCAGGCACGGGAGGAAGCGCGGGCAGCGCGGGAACGGGCGGAACCTCGAGCAGCAATCAAACGCCGCCACAGGGCGCTGCGCAGCTTGAAGCGTGGCTCTCACAAGGCGTGTACAAAGGCTGGCATTGCGAAGACACGGTGCACACCGCCAGGTCACCCTCGCCTCACGGCTTCAATCGCATTTGCTCGAACGACGCAATCGCCTCGAACGTGAGCGGGTCTGGGGAATGGCCCGAAGGAGCGGCGGCCGTGAAGGAGCTGTACGCCGCTGAAACCGACACGACCCCGGTGGGGTACGCGGTGTACTTGAAAATGGCGGCGACAAGTGCGGCAGGAGCGAACTGGTACTGGTACGAGCGAGTACCGCTCTCGAGCCCAGCGCCTCACGATGCCCAAGGCGTGGTCGCCGATGGGATGGGCGACTCGGGGCCAGCGCAAACGATTTGCGTATCGTGCCACAACGCCGCGGGAAGCGACGCAGCGCACACGCCGAGTGTCGGCGGGCGCGATCAGGTCTACACGCCCGTGCCCTGATTCACTGGTTCAGTGAGAGCCGTGGCCACTCGGCGCGGGTGGCGTGCGAAGGAGCTGATCGCGCTGCTCTCGGAGGTGCCACGGCAGCTCGGCGTACACATCCTCAAACAACGTCTCGCGTGGCGGAGCAGCAGCCGGTTCGACCTCGGTAATGGCGGCAGCGAGCTCGTTTGCGACCTCTTCCTCGATGGCTGAGATACGAGCGTCGTCGAGAAGACCGCGTGCGAGCAGCAGCCGTTCGAGACGCAGGATCGGGTCTCGCCTTCCCCACATCTCGACCTCTTCGTTCGAACGATAGCGGGTGGGATCATCGCTCGAGGAGTGGGCGCCCATTCGATAGGTCAAGCACTCTAGGAACACGGGGCCTTTGCCTGCGCGGGCGTGCTCGGCCGCGTCGCGGACCGCGATCAACACGGCGAGTGGGTCGTTGCCGTCGACACGAACCGAGTGAACGCCGTACGCGCGCCCTTTCACCGCGATGGTTTCGCTCGCGGTTTGCCGACTCACGGGCACGCTGATCGACCACTGGTTGTTCTGACAAATAATGACCGCGGGGACTTTGAAGACCGACGCGAAGTTCATCGCGTTGTGGAAGTCGGGTTGGCTGGTAGCGCCATCGCCGAGGAAGCCGACCATCACCTTGGTGTCGCCACGCAACTTCGCCGCCCACGCTGCGCCGACGGCATGTGGAACTTGCGGGCCGATGCAGCTTGACCATGAGACCTGATTCACCGAACGACCGCTCATGTGTGAAGGCATCTGTCGACCCTTCAACACGTCGCGAGCGTTGCCGAACACTTGGGCGACATAGCTGGTAAGCGGAAAGCCACGAACAAGCATGATCGAGCTCTCGCGAAGCGCAGGGAACACCCAATCGCCACCATCGAGCGCGAGCGCCGTCGCCACAGGTACGGCTTCTTGCCCCGTGCAAGTACCGTAAAATCCGACGCGTCCTTGGCGTTGGAGTGTGAGCATTCGATTGTCGATCGTGCGCACGCGCTTCATCTCGCGGTGAAGGCGCAGCAACAGCGCGTCCGTAAAAAACGACTGGTGCGCAGAATCGATCGAGCCGTCGTCAGTGAGCACACGAAACAACCCGAGATCGATGGGAAGAGAGTCGGTCATGATCGGGCGCGCAGTAAAGCACATCCCCCTCGGCTCCAAGCGAAAGAAGCAAGGAACGGAGGGGGATGGTGTTGGCGTCGCCGAACGCGACTACGAAAGGGCGATCAGGTCCGACTGATCACGGCGTGCCGCCGGTGCCGCCCGTACCCGCAGTGCCCGACGTTCCGGCCGTACCTGCCGAGCCCGCGGTGCCACCGGTGCCAGCAGTGCCAGCGGTTCCGCCCGTGCCAGCCGTGCCGCCTGTGCCTGCAGAACCCGCGGTTCCACCCGTGCCCGCCGTGCCGCCCGTGCCTGCAGTTCCGCCGGTACCGGCGCTACCGGCCGTTCCGCCCGTGCCTGAAGAGCCACCCGTTCCGCCCGTGCCGCCCGTGCCACCCGTGTTGACCACGTCGTGGTCGAGGCAGTAGGCCGACTTCGGCGCGCCCGTGACCTGACGGCAGGTGTTGCCGCCGGTGTATTGCGAACCGTCTGCGTTACGGCAGAGCTTCAGCTCAGCGCCGTTATCTTTGCAGGTGCCGTTGTCGCAGGTGACGCCGTCGAGCAGGTTGCCCAAGCAGTCGGCGTCGGTGGTGCAGCTCGAGAGGCACTGCAAGCCCGAGGTGGATCCGCAATCGGCGGCCGTGTTGCAGGTGTATCCGCAGTCGACCGTGGTCTGGCACTCGCGGCCGAGCAGGCATGCGAACAATGGGTTTGCATCGCTGCCGATCGAGGTGGCGAAGATGCCAGCAGCCGGGTTGCAACCCGCGTCGTCGTCAGCGGCCGGAACGAGCTTCGTGCAGACGTTCAGGTCGGAGATACCCGGGTCGATCGTGTTCGTGTCGGTAGCCGAGGTCTGCGGAGCGAGAATGCCCGAGTAGAACGGGTAGCAGAGGCCATTGCCGTTGGAGAAACCACCGCACGACGACTCGGTACCAACCACACACGGCTGGAAGCACACGCCCACGTCAGCGTTGGGGTCACCTTGCGGGAACAGCGCGAGGCACAGAGCGCTCGCGCAGTCATCGCCCTGGAGCGCGACCGAGCAGGTCTCGCCGAACGACTTCTTCGCCGGAGCAGCGCCCGGGATACACACGTTGAACACGGCGATGCCGCCTGCAGGGCCGCAGTGCGAGCCCGCGGTGCACTGATCGTCGTTCGCGCAGAACGGCAAGCAAAGGCCCTGCGTACCGACGGCCGTGTCAGGCTGACCGTCGTTATCCGTGTCGGTGTTCGAAAGAACGAAGCAGGTGAGATCTGGACGACCGAAGCACTTGTCGGGGTCGCCTTGGCCGTTTTCGAGCAAGCCGATGATGCCGCCCGATTGATCTGCGAGCGAGGGCGTGCCCCACGTGCACTTGCGAACGCAACGGCTCTCGCTGGCATTCGCCGTGTCTGGGCCAAGACCGCCCAAGCAGGCAGCGTCCGCACCGCAGTCGGTATCAGCCGAACAAGCCTTCGAGCAGTAGCCACCCGCGGGGCCGCCGCCGAAGAAGATGTCGGTCGACGTCGAGAGAATGCAGATACCGCTGCCGCACTCTGCGTCGGAGGTACAGGTGTACCCGACATCAAGACCGGACGAGCCCGCTGAGCCGGCGGTGCCTGACGAACCAGCCGAGCCCGCAGTTCCGCCCGTGCCCGCCGAGCCCGCGCTACCGGCAGAACCAGCCGAGCCCGCCGACCCTGCTGACCCTGCCGAGCCAGCGGTGCCGCCTGTGCCGCCCGTGCCTGCCGTACCGTTGTCATCGTCGTCGCCGCCACAGCCAGCGAGGACAGTGAGAGCCGCGAAAGAAAGCGCACCAAAAAGACCGAAGAAGCGTTGTTTCATCACAGAAAACCTCCGAAGGGTTCGAGCGCAATCACCGCTCGCCCAAGTCTCGGCTGCGGAACAGATGCCTCGTATGAGGCGTGTTCGATGAGATTGTCTTCACCCGATTTTTCCGCAAGCAGTGATTTGCGTATCTCGTCACGAAAAGTTTGTGCGATCAACGACAATGCTTGCTCCACGGCGCTTGGCTCCGCGAGATCTGCACGCCCCCGCATTTCATGTAGTCGACCCTGGGTTCACTCTTCGATGGGCACTCTGCCCGCGGCGATCACTGCAAGCGTGCGCCTCTCGAGTGACCAAGCACCCAGATCATCGAGAATGCCCGCACGGGCCCTTGGGTGGCCGAGCTTGGCCAAGCTGGATTCGTGCGAGGAGCGGAAAGCACTCGCGGAACAGGCGCGTTGCCCCGAACGCTCGTCGTTCGAGTGCGGGTGTACACGACCGCAACCGAGCGCTCCAGCCATCTCGACGCACGCCGCTTCGTCCTGCGGATCTTCTGCCTTCATCGTCCCATCGATGACACTCGAGATCACGCTCGCCCCATCGTGTACACCGCGATGCGAGAGCAGCAACGCAGCAGCGATCTTCACGTTGGCGTGAGGGTCCTGAAGCGCGCGCCGAGCGAGGTCGAGGGCAGAGCTCTCCCACGTGCAGCCGCTCGTGGCTTCCGCAAGCGCTTCTTCTGCCACGCGAAGTGCGATGTAGCGAATCGCTGGATCTCTGTCGCCGACTGCGCGTTCGAGCACTGCAGGCGTCTCATCACGCGAGCTTCGGTACGGCGATCACGGCCTGAAATCGCACCTCAGGGCGCGAATCATCGAGCGCACGAAGCAACGCGAGAGCTCGGCCACGCCGATCTGGCCGAGGGCCTGCACTGCCATCTGGCGCACCATCGGATCGACATCCTCGACCGCCGCGAGCAACGTCGAGAGAGCTTCAGCGCTACCGACATCGCCGAGTGCCGCCATGGCGCTCGCACGCACCTCGGCGGATTCATCACGCGCCGCTTTCGACAACGCCGCAATCACGTCTGGAGAGTGCTCCGTCTGCGTACTGCACCAGGTCTTGATCGTAGACAGCGTCATCGAATCGCCGGTTTGGTCTCGGACAGATCTCTCAAACAGGCGTCGAAGGTTCGCGGCAGAGGAGGCAGGGCCGGCCACATACGCCGCTCCTCATCACAGCCTCACCTGTCGTCATGGCTCAGCTCAGCGAACGAAGACTCTCGCTTGCGAGCTGAAGTGACCCGCTCACCAACGCCACGCATGGCGCCGACGCAGCGAGCGCGTGAGGAGCACGAAGCATCCCGAGCGTGCCCTGCTCGAGCAGCACGCTCAGGTTCACGCCATCGCGCGGGCCCAAACCAATGAACCCAAGCGCAGCTTCACCCAGCACGACCGCGGCCGCACTCGAGCCAGCGTGCACAGCAACGGGGCCAAGCAAGTTGGGCAGCACGTGGCGAAACAACACACGCGATGGCGTAGCCCCGAGAGACCGTGCAGCCTCGATGAATTGGCTGCCGGACAGCACTGGCTTGCAGCAGAGCCACGCGAGCAAAGGGCGCCCACGCCGACAAACAAAACACCGCACCGATATGTGCTCGCGGGTGAACGCACGACTGACAACACGGCGAGCGCGAGCAAAACGTAGGGAACGACTGCACGAAGTCGCACACTCGCCACCACTGGCCGCCAACTCCACCACGCAGCCCCGCAAGCGCACCGATCGGCGTGCCGACACAAAAGCCAAACACCGCCACGAATAGCGCAAGATTCAACCGTGCGGTCGCGTGGTAAAGCGCCGCAAATAGGTCGATCCCGCCCTCGCCCGCACTGAACGGCAATGCGAGCGACGGGCTCTCCCACGCACGCTCGAGGTTCATTCGATCGGGCGATCGCGATGAAAACACCGACACTGCAGCGGCAACCATCGCGAGGTACACGATCGGAAGCACGCCCAACCACACGCGAGAAGATCGGGTCGATGCAGCCGCAGCACTGCCTGACGTGGGCCCCGCTCATCACCGCTACGATGCTCCCCTCAACGCGTGGATCGATGAGCGCATGCAACAACGTAGCGAGCGTTTGAACCACGACGAAGAGCCCTCCTGAAGCCACCACCGCAGCCTCGAGCACCGGCAGGTCACGAGACGCATACGCCTCGAGCATCAGCGTGCCCAGACCTGGTCGCTCGAACAGTCGCTCAAGCACGACCGCTCCACCCAGCAGTGCACCCAACTGTGTCGATACGATCGCAACGAGTGGTGCGCTCGACGGTGGCAGCGCATGAAGCAACCAGATGCGAAGAGCTCCTGAGCCCTTCGCCCGAGCCACGCTGAGAAACTGAGCCCGTCCGAGCGCGAGCAACGACGCGCGACCGACGCGCGCCACTTGTGCGCCCAACGGCAACGCGAGCAGCGTCGAGGCGAAGAGCAGACCGGCAAAGCCAGAGGATGGATCCCCCGGCAGCGGCACGACACGCGCCCGAACGGCGCATACGTGGCGAGAGGAGCAAGGCCGATCGCGGGCGTGGCTGAAATCAACAACAACACCGCGCGATGCACCCAACGCTGCGCTGAGCCGAGCCAAGGGCCCACGGCAAGCAACGCGGCACCGATGCCTGCCAGCGCTCCGATCGCAACCGCAAGACTTGCGAGGAAGCCGTATAGGGCAGCACATGAAACACCGCTGTTCGCGCTTGAACGCCAGGCGAGCGAAGGGACATCCCCACATCGAGTAGTGGCAACGCGACGAGAAAGCGCGCGTACTGAACTCCCGAGAGACTCATCGAGATGAAGTTTTGCTCGCAGGGCTTCTCGCGACGCCGCGTCAGAAAGATCTCCGAGCACGAGCGCAGCAGGGTCACCCGGAAGCAATCTCACAGCCAAAAATACGCTCGTCGCGAGAAGCAGCACGGTGGTCGACGCGTCTGCCAACCGAGCCAGCACCGCCGCTGCGACAGAGCGAACGCGAGCCACTCGCCGAGCACGAGTTGAGGTCGTGCTCGTTGTGCTCGTCGTGCTCACCCACTGCCAGCAGCGCCCGCAGCGCCGCCCGCCGACGTTCCGCCAGTACCCGAGGTTCCGCCAGCACCTGCGGTGCCGCCTGTGCCGGAGGATCCTCCCGAACCCGATGAGCCACCTGCGCTTTGAGTGTAAGGCGGATCCACCACGTCAGCCGGCCCGCACGAAGCATCGTCGACCCCAGCATCGACCGATTGAACAGGTGAGACGTGCTTCGCGATACATACGCCGATGCCGTTGGTGGCGCCGTCAACGATCAGCGCTGCGTACTGCGAGTGCAGCACCTCGGGCGTCGCGCACGTGTATCCACCGCGACAGTCATCCTCGGATTCACATCCGCGCAGACAGAACGTGCGGAGCATGCGTTGCGAATCTGCAGGCACGTAGCACAGCGGATCGGACTGAAGATCGAACGCCACACACGACGCTTCTTCTGGGCACGAGTTCGGATCGCAGTTGAAGATCGTGCAATAACCCCCGGGCTCGGTGGTGTCGCAGAGCCTGTCGCCCTGGGTGGAGCAATCCGTCGAGGTCGTGCACTTGTCGCCAATCTTCGTCTTGCACCCGATCGAAAGGCTCGCGCAGGCGAGGGCGACAACGAAGGTCAAGATCGAAGCTCGGTTCATGTACGGGCGCGACGGTACAAGACGCCAGCGCCGATGCAAGGGAGAGCATTCATTGACTTTCGGTCATCCTTGCGCTTAAGGGTGCGCACCGCTGACGTCGCATGTGCTCCGCACAGCAGGCGACGCAACTTGAAGGTTTCCCCGATGGCCACCCACATCACGACCGATTGCATCAACTGCGGCGCCTGCGAGCCCGAGTGCCCCAACGAAGCAATTTCTCAGGGCGACGACATTTACGTCATCGACCCCGAGCTGTGCACCGAGTGCGTCGGTTTCTACGACCACGAAGCCTGCCAGGCGGTTTGCCCCGTCGAGTGCTGCTTGTCGCCAAAGGCGAAGTCTGACCCGAAGTGGGAGGGCGAGGACAAGCTCGTCGCTCGCGCCCTCACCCTTCACCCGGATGACAACGACCTCAAGAAGCGCATCCAGTCGGGCGATTTCCCGTCGCGCTTCCGGAAGTTATCGGTGCTCGGGGCCGACCCGATTCGACGCATCAGCACGGCCGGGCCTGTTCGCGTGGTATGCGCAGCGAGCCTCTGGCTTACGGGCTGTGCTGGCAGCGCTCCATTGCTCCATCCCGCTCATGTTGAGCCCGAGGGTGTAGTCGTCATGGGCGCCGGTGTATCGGGGCAAGTCGCCGTGGGTAGCGTGTCCTCGGACATCCAAGCTGCCCGCGAGTCAACCGCAGCGCCCGTCCGGTTCACCCGCGAGCTCTCGGGAGCCGCGTACAACAAAGGTGCGCTCGCACTCGCGACAGTGGCGCCAGGAGTTGCGCCATGGGCAGCCGGTCGAGTGGGGCTCGCGTACGACAGCGAAGCGGGCATTACGTACACGTCGCGCGCACTGCGCATCGATGCGCGTCATGCGTTCCAAAACCGCGCTCGTTCGCTTTGTCGATCGGCGCAGGCATCAATGGAGTCATCGCTCGTCGCAGCAAGGACGACAGCGACCTGCGCAGGGCTCGATTTGTCGGGCGTGAACGGGTACAGGGGCGACATTCCGCTATTGGTCGGCTGGCGAAGCTCAGCGGGTGGTCTGTTTTCGTTGTGGGGTGGTCCGCGATTGGGCCTCAGCTTCGCGGCAAGATCAGCCTCGGTGCGTCGGGCGTCGCTTCAAAGCGCGGCGACCCAACCTGGCGACTCTACCGTCGACTTCTCCATTGCTCATGGTGAGGTGATGGCGTGCTGGTTTCACGGTGACTTCGGCATCTTCGGTGTCGCTCGAGCTCGACGCGAACTACAACAGCGCGCATGGCGCAATGGGGGTCGTATTCAGCAGAGATTCAGGGCTTTACGCCAAGCTCCAGCAGGTGCGTTGCTCGGTCGTTTTTAGGCCGCTGGTGCGTTCGTGCTCGGCCCTTCAACTTCACCCCGCGCGCAGCGTGCCCAGCGCACGTGCCAGCAGCGCGTTGGTGTGTGCAGAAACTCGGCGGTGTGAGGCTAGCCACGTCGCTCGCCCTGAAGATCCAACTGGGTTCGCCACACCCAACACGAGTAGACTCGCCACCGAGGCGCGGTCGCATGCCCGCATCACTGCAAACGCTTCGAGGTGCTCCGCGTCCGCTGACGACGTCTCGCGCAGCGAGCGCGCGAGGTGATCATCGATCGTGATGCCGAGCGTCGTCGCAACCACCGCGGGCTTTGCCCCTGACGCGAGCAATGCATCACGAAGCGCGTACGCAGGAGCTTGCTGAAGCGTCGGGGCTGACCACACAGCGGGCACGATTTCGGGCAACGCGCTCACACCGAGAGGTGAACCCGAATCGACCAGCTTGGCCTGACTAGACACGACCACATCGCCAACCTCGAGCGAGCTGCCCGGAAGCGCGCCGCAGGTGCCACAAAACACAACCAAATCGGGCCGATGGCTGGCGAGCAAGGCGGCCGTGCCCAGCGCTGACTCGACCAACCCAACCCCGACGGGGCAAATCGTCAGGCGCACCTGTTCATGGGCCAACATCGCCCCGTCACGCAACGCGATGATTTCAGGCTCGAACGCAGCGACCACCGCGATATGTAGCGACGGCGATGAGGCGGAGCGTACGGCTTCGGGAGCGCTCATTCGGCGACGCTGGCTGACGCCGTGAGCCAAGGCAAGCGGTGCTTCAGAAACACGCCTCGATCACTTGCGGCGAAAGACCCAAACCAGTACCGTTGGCTCGATGCTGCGCGGGCTTTGGACATCACGCGATTTGGCGCCTTCAAGCGCGACTTTGAGCGGTCGATTTATTTGTCGTTCTCTTGAGCTCGGCGCGGTCGCAGCCATAGGTTTCACCCTCGTTGCCTGCGCGTCTCCCGAGGTCACCACTGCTGACGCAAGCACCGGTTCGGTGTACGCGATGATCAGCGTCGAGACTTCGACCGACGTGAACGCGAGCGCAACCGAAGAGGCAACGCGAACGCTTGCTGAGGTGCGTTTTCTCAAGACGAGCGCGAGGGATCGAGCCTGAAAACGTTCGCCCGCTTGCTCGGTATTACGCTCGAGATCTCCACCGCGAGGCGCCTGCGTTCGCTGGCGAAGGCGATCCCGCTGATGCCGTGCCGCTCTACTCGCTTCCGACGGTCGAGCTCGTTGATGCAGGCGAGGTGTCGCTCACCACGGCGGCAGGCGCGCAGCTCAAGCTCGCGACGCGTGCCTACTCCCTGACGTCGCGCACTTGCTCTCGGCGTCGTGTACACGTCGCTCGAAGCTTCGACAGGCTCTTCGCCGCCTTCAGGCTCGGTCGTACTTCACGTGTCGCAGGAGGTCGCTCAGTCCCCGCGTTTTCAACCTCGTTCGAGCTCCCTCCCGCATTGACGGGCATCGAGGTGTCCGGCGTTGCGTTGGGCGGCACCCTTCCGCTCGAAAGCGGCGATATCGAGGTCACGTGGCAGGGCGCCACAGACGCGGATCAAGTCGTCGTCGACATCAGTGAGATGCCGTCGATGGTCCAAGGCTCAGCAGCGCCACGGCGGCGTTGCTCTTCGTCCAACGGCCACGATGTAAGGCTTCCGTCTGATGCAATTGCACCGGGCAGCTCGGTGCGCATCGAGGTGCACCGACTCGTTGAAACGTCGCTCGCGGGGCATCCCGTTCGCTCGGCTCGCGCGAGCGTCGACGTGATCTCTTCCGGTGTGCTGCATCGAGGAGTTGTCGACTCGGCTGCCTCTGCAAACGGTGGATGATGCGGCACACGCGCATCCTGAGTGGGGTGCTCGTTCTTCTCGCCACCTCCGCCTCGTTCGCACTAGCCGCACCGCCTAAGCTCAAGCCTGCACGAGGCCGCTCGCTGCGCCCCGCAGACATGCGTGCTGTCGTGAAAAAGTGGCACGAGGTCACGCCAGGGCGAGTGGCGCCTACCGACGAGAACCACCGTCCGAAGCTCGTACTCGTTTCGATCAACACCGGTGAGCGTGTCGAGCTAGCGGCAAGCTCGGACGAGGGTGGCTTTGACGCGCATGCGCTCGACGTTGCCGCCCATTTGCTTCGAGACGATCGTGCCTCACTCGAGCATCCCATCGAGCCCGCAACGCTCGATCTCGTCTACCGCGCACAGCGCAAATTCGACGCGCAAGAGATACGTGTGATCTCTGGCTACCGCGCGCCTCGAAGTCGCTTCCGAAACATCCATGCGAAAGGTCGTGCCATCGATCTGGTCGTGCCCGGCACCGACGACAAAGACGTGGCGACATGGGCGCGTGCACAAGGCTTCGCCGGCGTCGGCGTGTACCCACGCAGCGGCTACTGCCACCTCGATACGCGACCCGATGGGTACTCGTGGATCGACACCAGCGGCCCTGGCCAGTACAGCCGCGAGTATCCAGTTCATCGAGATGAATCGCGGCAAGGTGATCACGACGCGCGCAAAGCAGGGCGCCGTGGGGTTCCGCCCTTCGTTCTCCCCTCGTCCTCCGTTACGAAGATCTGGAGCGAGGGGTCATCAAGCGAAGCGCACGGCGATGACGCTCACGAGAGCGGCGACGACACCGGAGACACGTCGGACGAATGACGTCCGCTCCACTCGACCCCGACGCGCTCGAACGCGAGGGGAAGCTCGCCGAGGCTGCAGAAGCTGCTCTTGCCACGGGTGACGCAGAGCGAGCGCTTCGGCTTGCCGCAACCCTTGGCGACGAAACGCTCGCCTCACGCGCGGCAGCGTCGCTCGACAAAGGTCGCGCTTCAAGCATCGCTGCGTGGCTCGATGCTCGCGGCTTTTCGAGGGTGGCAGCCATCGTTCACGAACGCGCAGGGGCAACCAAAGACGCCGCTCGCGCCTGGGAAATCGCAGGCGAATTCGTTCGCGCAGCTCGGCTTCATGAACGCACCGGTGACGTGCTCTCCGCCGCGCGATTGCTCACCGAACGACTCCGTCGCGCCGACGACGACGAAGCAGCGCTCGCGCTCGGTGAGCTCCTTCTTCGTCAAGGGCGAGCCGAAGCAGCCGCACAAGCACTGCAGTCGATCCAGCCTGCTTCGCCTCACTACGCGCGTGCTCGTCGTGCGCACATGAGCGCTCTTCGTACCGCGGGTCTCGAGACCCCCGATCCGCCAATCACCAGCGACTCGATCGTTCCCGACCCGCCAGCCGCGACGCCGAGCAAGCCCACCGAGGCCGTGTTGCTCGGGCGCTATCGACTCGACAAGCTGGTCGCGACAACACCGACCGGACGAGTTCACCACGGCGTCGATCTGCTCACGCAGCGCGACGTCGCGATCAAAGTGTTTCGAGGGGTCGTCTTTGGTGTCTCGGGTCGCGACGCGCTCTCGCGCTTTCAGCGCGAGTTCGACGCCTTGGTGCGCCTGCGTCACCCGCGGATTGTCCCGGCACTCGCGTTCGACTCCGACTTGCCTGCAATTGTCACTGCATGGATGCCCGGAGGCACGCTCGCCGATCGCCTTCGTGCCGGCACGATGTCGCCCGCGCAGACCATCGAGATCGCTCTCGCGTTGCTCGATGCACTGTCCGAAGCGCACCGCCTCGGGATCCTGCATCGCGACGTCAAACCGTCGAACGTACTGTTCGACGCAAACAACGCCGCGATGCTCGCTGACTTCGGGGCGGCTCACATCACGGACGCTTCCAACACCGTCACCGCAGGCCTGATCGGCACCCTCGGTTACATGTCTCCCGAAGCCCATCTAGGCCGTGCCGTCGACGTGACGGCAGACCTCTATTCGGTCGGTGCCTTGGCCTACGAGGCGATCGTGGGTGTTCCCTCCGCGCCGCGTGATGTGCTCGCGTTGACACCAAGTCGCGCTCATCCGTCACTCGGCCCAGCGCACGATGAAGCGCTCCTTGCCCTTCTCGAACGCGACCCGGCCAAGCGCCCCCCAAGCGCGAACGAGGCGGCCCGACGACTACGCGCACTGGGGTGGGATGATCAACGCGCCAACACGAAGCTCGCTCAGAGTGAACGTCCCGAAGCACGGCTCGAGCTTCGACTGATTCGACGGGTCGATTCGACCATGGGTTTCGACGCGTTGATCGAACGTGAGGTGCAGCTTGTCGAAGCGAATGAGCTTCACCTTCAGATTGCCCGAGCCTTCGCGCTTGCAGCCTCCCCTGCCCTCTGTCGAATCTACCGCGTTGATCCCACGAACGGCGGGATCTGGGTCGAGCCTCCTGCAGGTTTGCCCCTTCGCGCGATCGAACGTCCACTTACCACCGCCGAGCTTGGCGCACTTCGCGATGCCATTACCTCGCTCGCGCGCGTGGGAGGGGTTCACGGCGCGATCAGCGTTCACTCGATCCACGTCGATTCTCGGCGGGGTCCGCAGTTGACCTTCCCCGTTGGCCGATCGGCAAGCGCATCGATTGAGGATGACTGGAAGGCCCTCTCCCTTCTCGGGGTCGACCTGGGTTAGAGTCCCGCGCATGGCTAAGCCCAATCACCTCGCCGAGCTCGAAAAACACGCTGAACAAATTCGCAACAAGCTGCACGTTCCCAAGCAAAACGCCCTCTTTGAGGTCGCGGTCGAGGCCGGTTACCTCGCGGCGCTCGCGGACGGCAACGTCGATGCAGACGAGCGCGCAGCGATTGTGAAGGCTGTCGAGACACTGTCCGTTGGTGCGGTGATCGAGTGGGAGACCGAGGCGCTTCTCGATTCATGCGCCGCCCGCGCCAAAGCCGAAGGCATCGAAGCGCGTCGCACTGCAGCGGGCAAAGCACTCGCGGGCTTGGGTCACCCCGACGTGGGTCTCTTCTTTGCCGCTGTCATTGCTCACGCAAGCGACGGAATCGACGACCAAGAGAAAGCCTCGCTCGAAGCGATTGGAGCGGCTGCGGGGCTCGACGCCGCCGCTGTCGCCAAGGTGCTCGACAGCGTCAAGGCCGAGCTCGGCTGACCCCAGCGGCGAAGCCCCGACGCTTCGCCGCTCACTCAAGCAAGCGCGTCGCCCGCGCGTTTTCAGACGTTACGACGAAGCGACTCGGGCCCCGCGTCGCTCTGGTAATCGGGGACAATCACGTCCACCGACGGGGTTTGCCAGATGTCTCGCGCGTACTCGCGAATCGTCCGATCTGATGAGAACGGGCCCATCGCGGCGATGTTTCGCACAGCGAGCGTCGACCATTGCTCTTGGTCGAGATACGTCTCCACCACCTTCTCGCGCGTCTCCATATACGACCTGAAATCGGCGAGCAGCATGTACTGGTCGATCTTGTAGAGGTTATCGACGAGTGGGTGGAACAGCTCTCGGTTCTCGGGCGAGAAGAACCCACTTCGTACGAGCTCGAGCACCTCACGAAGCTCAGGATCCGCAGCGACGTGCTCCCACGGGCGATAGCCTTCGTTCTTTGTTTTGGCGACCTCTTCGGCGGTCAACCCGAACAAGAAGAACGCGTCGTGCCCGACCGCATCTCGGATCTCGATGTTCGCTCCGTCGAGCGTTCCGATCGTCAAGGCTCCATTCATCGAGAACTTCATGTTGCCCGTGCCTGAGGCCTCTTTGCCAGCCGTAGAAATCTGCTCCGAAACATCGGCCGCAGGCATGAGCTTTTCGGCAAGCGAGACGCGATAGTTCGGGATGAAATGTACGGTCAGCCCATCGACGCGTGGGTCTTGATTGATCACTTCGGACACACCGTGAATCAGCCGAATGATCTGCTTCGCCACCACGTAACCCGGCGCTGCTTTTCCGCCGAACAGATACGTCCGGGGGAACTTCAACGTCGAAGGATCTTGCCGCGCTCGAAGATACAACGCGATGCACGCGAGCACGTTCAACAACTGTCGCTTGTACTCGTGCATACGTTTGACCTGCACATCGAAGATCGAGGTCGGGTCAATTCCGATCTTCTCGGTGTGCAACAACCAGCGCGCAAAGTCGGCCTTATTTGCTTGCTTTGCATCACGGACCGCCGCTCGGAACGCGGCGTCGTTTGCGTACGACTCGAGGCCCTTGAGCTGATCGAGATCGGTCACCCACCCCTCGCCGATCTTGTCGGTGATCAATGAGCTCAAGCGCGGGTTGCATTGTTGCAACCAACGTCGCGGCGTCACCCCGTTGGTCTTGTTGTTGAACTTCTCTGGATACATCTGCGCGAAGTCGCGAAGCACATCGCTCTTCAAGAGCTGCGTATGCAACGCAGCCACACCGTTCACGCTGTGCGAGCCAACCACCGCAAGGTGCGCCATGCGGATGTTCTTCGACTCACCCTCTTCGATGAGTGACATCCTCCGCAATCGCTCACCATCGTTCGGATGAAGGATCTGCACCTGCCTCAAGAAGCGGTGATTGATCTCGTAGACGATCTCGAGATGTCGTGGCAGCAATCGCTCGAAGAGCTGAACGCTCCATCGTTCGAGAGCCTCAGCCATCAGCGTGTGGTTCGTGTACGCGAAGACCCGCTGCGTGATCGCCCAGGCCATATCCCAGCCCATCTGATGATCGTCGATCAGCACGCGCATAAGCTCGGGGATGGCGACCGAAGGATGGGTGTCGTTGAGCTGAATCGCAGCCTTGTCAGCAAGCGTCGTCAGATCGGGGTGCTTGCGAAGATGACGTCGAATGATGTCGGCAATCGCACACGCGACGAAGAAGTACTGCTGCTTCAACCGTAGCTCGCGACCCACCTGCACCGAGTCGTTCGGGTAAAGCACCTTCGAGATCGTCTCAGAGCGCGTCTTGTCGTAGACGGCCTTCTCGTAGTCGCCTGCGTTGAACACTTCGAGATCGAAGTCTTCGCTCGCGCGCGCCGACCATAGTCGAAGCGTGTTCACATTCGAACGACCGTAGCCCACAACAGGGGTGTCATACGGCACGCCGAGCACCTCTTGCGTGTCGACCCACTGCACGCGAAGACGACCTTCGCGATCGGTGAACTTTTGTGTGCGGCCACCGAACTTTACCGAGACCGTGAGGTTCGGTCGCTCGAGCTCCCAGGGGTTTCCGAAGCGCAACCACTCGTCTGGTTTTTCGACCTGATTTCCGTTGCGAATCGCCTGCTCGAAGATGCCGTATTCGTAGCGGATTCCGTACCCCATGCCGGCGATGCCGAGGGTTGCCATCGAGTCGAGGAAGCACGCCGCAAGACGACCGAGACCACCATTGCCCAACCCAGCGTCTTGCTCGGCCTCGAGCACATCCTCGAGCGAGATCCCGAGCTGCCCAGCCACCTCTCGCATGCTGTCGAGCAGGCCCAAGTTCAGCAGGTTCGAATGAAGCGTTCGACCGAGCAAGAACTCGGCGGAGAGATAGTAGGCGTGTTTGACGTCCTGATCTCGGTACGTATCGATGGTGTAAAGCCATCGTCGCATGATGCGATCGCGCGTAACGAGCGCTGTCGACAAGTAGCGGTCGTGCGTTGACGAATGCGGCAGGCTCGAACCCAACGAGAACGTCAGGTGATCCAGCAGCGCACGTCGCATCGTCTTGAGGTTCGTTCCTGTTCGGTCGTCCTCGATCAACACCGTCGTGTTCGTGTCTGTCGTTCCGCTCATGGCCCGCGAGGCTACTACGGACTCGGGTACAACCGCGACGAAGGAACGTTCTGCGATACAACTCGTTACAACGATTACCAGCCGATTTGCAGCATTATATCGAAGAAGTCGCAGCTTCTGGTTGTGAGCAAAAGGTGGTGCGACACCGCCCCGCAACGAGGTCGTCACACGTCTCGCCGCGGCGCCCGGATCGTCACCCGCATCGCTCACGAGATTCGAGCACGGAGGCGCGACATGAGTTCATCAGTTCATCTCGGTGGGTTCGTTTTCGGTGCAGTGATTGCCTTTGCGGCATGCGGAGGTGACGCCGATCCATCGAAGCCAACCTCGGCATCGACCGCATCGTCGTCTCAACCCGCATCGACAGCGTCAGGCGCATCCACCGCAGCGACAAGTGCATCGAGCACTGCAACGAGCAAGGCTCCGCCCGCTGCCTCCGCATCGGCGAGCAGCTCGGCGGCATCGATCGCGAAACCTCTCGCCGACGACTGCAAAACCCCCCGTGTGCTCGTTGCAACTCAGCCCATCGACACGAAGGCAAACTCGGCCGATGACTGGGTGCTCGTTCGACAAGCGATGCTTGTCACACCGGATTTCAAAGTAGTGGGCAAGCCGTCGAAATCAGGTGAGGTCGCGTTCAAAAACGCAGACCTCGGCGCGGACAAGAAGAACCGAGCGCTCATCGCCGAGTGCGCAGATGCCGCAACCTGCAACAAGCTCGCAGCGGCGGTGAAGAAGCTCGTTCCGTCGTCGTCACCGATCGCTTCATGCGGAGAGCCCCCCAACACCTCCGGAGGTACAGCAGTCACCTTCGCAAGCTCAGGTGCAGCGGGCGATCTTCCCAAGGCAAATGACACGCGCGCTCAATGCGCAAGGCTAGCGGCGTGCATGCTTTCGTCGTCAACTCCGCCATCGGGAGACCCCGCGAACGAGTGCATCACTGCTCCAAGCAAAGCGAAAACAAGCTGCGCTTCGAAGCTCACTTGCGACGAAGTTCTGAAGTGCGCGAAGTGAGAGCGACGAACCATTTCGCCCGGTTGTCGCTCAATGCCCTACGCATCGCCACGAGATCGCCCAAGTGAAGCAACGACGAAAGCCGCTCGAGCGAGCTGTGCAAGAAGTTCTGGCCCTCGCAAACAACGTCGTGCCCTGCACACAACCGAGGTATGCAAACAAGCTGAATTTGCCTTGTGTTTCACATCTATCAAGGCAAGCAGCGGTTGCCATCGTGGGATGCGCGAATGAATCGATTTGGCACGCACCTTGTGTAAAAAGAGAAGTTTCAACACGGCTTCTTCTTCCCGCACGAGGTGCTCAATGAAACGCTCGATTCAGAGAAACGCGTGGTTGTGTCTGGTAGTGACCGGAGTCGCGAGCGCCTCGCTGGGTGGATGTGGCTCGGATAATTTCTCCCTCGCCTCTGACAACACCGGCGGTACTTCGGGCACGGCTGGTACCGCTGGCGCATCGGGCACGGCGGGAAGCTCGGGCACGTCGGGGACTTCGGGAGCATCAGGTACAGGCGGCACCGCTGGCACCGCGGGTAACGGCGGAACGTCGGGCACTGCTGGAACTGGCGGAACAGGCGCCACTGGAGGCTCAGCGGGGAGCGCCGGGACCGGCGGCACCGCAGGCTCGGCAGGCACCGGAGGCACGGCGGGTACGGGAGGAACTGCTGGCACCGGGCCATGTATGAACGACGGCGATCCTTGCACCGCAAACGGTCTCAACGGGCTGTGCTCTGGCCCCAATTGCCTGCCTTGCGTGGGCCCGTCCGACGACACCGCGTGCACCAACGCGTACGGCAGCACAGCGAGCTCGTACATCTGTCTCGCTGGCTCATGTGCACCCGGTGATTGTCGCCTCTCGAGCGACTGTAGCGTTGGCCAAATCTGTGGTGTGCTTGCAGAGAACTTCTGCGGCTCGTGTAGCTCAGATACCGAATGCGTCACCGCGTTCGGCTCTGGACAGATGTGCAACGTGGGCACCGGTTCTTGCCAATCGAACGTGTGCTCGAACGTTGGGCACAAGTGCGCTGACAACGCTGCAGACTACTGTTGCGCCGTGGGAATGGGTGGCCCGAGCACCAACCAGTGCGTTGCAGGAAACTGCTGCGACACCACGGATTGCGCGAACGTTGGGCCCCACGATGTCTGCATCGCGAACAGTTGCGCGACGTGCGACACGTCGAGCACCACGGTCTACGTCGACCCTGTAAACGGTAGCGATACGATCGGCACGGGAAGCGGCACAGCGGGTGGCACCGCGTCGAGTGCGTGCGCTTACAAGACCATCACGAAAGCGTTCCAGGCGATCGGCCCATCACCAAGCACACACATCGACGTCGTGATCGTAGGGCCCGCGACGATTTCAACGGGAGAGACGTTCCCGCTCAATATCCCCGCCGACGTCACCGTGAGGACAACCGGACCCGTCACGATCTTGGTTCCGATTAACGCGACTGCATTCAACATCGCCAAGGCCAATGCATCGATCGACGGAACGAACGGTCTGATCCTCGACGGAGCATCGGGGGCGACCAACGTCGCCGCGCACGGCATCACCGTCTCGTCAGGCTCGACAGCAGCATCGTCCATCCGCGGAGTGATCATCAAGAACACCGCGGGAACCGGCCTCGAAGTCGCCAATGGCGGTAGCGGAACGGCCTCGGTGACCGTGCGCGGTGGTGTTGAAATCTCGAACAGCGGTTTGACCACGAATGACGGCACCCGTCGACCCGGAATTCACGTGGGCACGGGTGGCGTGCTGACCATCACGAACAACACCGCCAACACGACGCGCATCTACCAAAACACGGGCGGCGGCATCGCAGTCGAAGGCAACGGCTCGCTCAAGATCACCGGTATACCGGGCGTTAATCTCGGCCAGGGCTCGGTGCTCATCGACAGCAACACGGGCCCGGGGATCTCGCTCACGGGCACTGGCAACGCGCAGAGCACGGCAAATATCGACGGCGTCGTCGTGTGGGGAGAGATCAGCGGGAGTGGCTTCCGATTCAACGCTGGAGTGCAGGCGTTGGTTCGCAACAGCGTCGCGTTGGCCAATGCACAAAATGGCGTACACATCGTCGGCTCGTTGACCAACAGCACCGACCTCTCGAGCATCGATTTCGGGTCGGGCGGCGACGACGGATTGAACGTCCTACAACGCTCGGCCGCAGATGGATCGCAAAACGCGGGCGCCGGCATCTGCGTGAACCTCACGTTGGCGGCAACGTCGACTCTGCCCGCTCGCGGAAATATCTTCTCGAGCACGATCGACTGCTCATCGACCAACGCCGCGCTCGTACGAAACAACTCGTGTAACGGCGGCGCCGACGTTGGCGTGAGCTTGCTATCCGGCGGAGTAACCGTGGACACCACGAAATGCAGTAACTGAGCGAGTCGAAACGAACGACACGATCACGGCGGTGACTTTCGTTCCGTCGTCTGGCAATGTCCGCCCCGCGCGTGTCGACCCTGAAGTCGGCACGCAGGAGCCGCGAGAATGCCATTCGACTCGATCCTGCATCACCTGTTTCGCCAGGCGTCGCTACGACCGACCGCGCCTGCCTACTTCGAAAAGCGTGAAGGGCGTTGGCAAGCCGCGAGTTATCGCCGCTACGCCGACCAAGTTCGCCAGGCTGCGCGTGCGTTGATCGCGCTGGATTTCAAGCCCGGGCAAGCTGCCGCCATCCTCGGATTCAATCGATCCGAATGGGTCATCGCCGATCTCGGTGCGATGGCAGCAGGCGGTGTGCCGGCAGGCATTTACACGACCTGCTCGCCCGAAGAAGTTCAGTACATCATCGATCACTCGGGCGCGCCCATCGTGTTCGTCGAGAACCTCTCGCAGTGGTCGAAGGTCGAACGCGAGCTTCATCGACTTCCGAACCTTCGCCACGTCGTGTTGATGCGCGGCGCCCCGAAGGTCGACCACCCCATGGTGCTCTCATGGGAAGAGTTCCTCGCGAAGGCCGAAGGGGTCGACCCCAAACGGGTCGATGAACGAGTCGAGCAACTCGAGCCAGCGGGGCTTGCGACGTTCATCTACACCTCAGGCACAACCGGGCCGCCCAAGGCCGTGATGCTGTCTCATCGAGGGCTCGTCTGGACAGCCGAAACCGCGGTCAAAACGATGAAGGTGACGCACGAAGACTACGGTCTTTCGTACCTGCCGCTTTCGCACGTGGCCGAGCAGATGCTCTCGATTCACGTCGTCATCGCAGCAGGCTGTTCGGTCTACTTCGCAGAGTCACTCGACCGTCTCGCCGACAACCTCAAAGAGGTTCAGCCCACGGTGTTCTTCGGCGTTCCCCGCGTGTGGGAGAAGTTCTTCACCGGCATCCGCGGCAAGCTCGCCGAAGCCAAGGGCGCAAAGAAAAAGATCGCTGACGCAGCGCGAGCCGTGGGTCGTCAACGCTCGGCGTATCTCAACCGCGGCGAGCAACCTCCACCGCATCTTCGCGCAGCCCACGAGCTGTTCAATCGCCTCGTGTACTCGAAGCTGAAGGAAGCGATCGGCCTCAAGAACGCCCGCGTCTGTGTGAGTGGTGCTGCTCCGATCGCACGTGAGGTTCTCGAGTTCTTCTCCGAGTTCGATCTCCGAATTCTCGAAGTGTACGGGCAATCAGAAGACAACGGCCCCACGAGCATCAACCTTCCCGGCAAGACACGTTTTGGAACGGTTGGTCCAGCATTCCCAGGCGTCGAGGTGAAAATCGCCGACGATGGCGAGATCATCGTGCGCGGTCCGAACGTGTTCCTTGGCTACTACAAGGATGAAGCGGCCACGAACGAGACGTTGATCGATGGATGGCTTCACTCAGGCGACCTGGGCGAGTTCTCGCCGGATGGGTTCCTTTCGATCACAGGTCGAAAGAAGGAGATCCTGATCACCTCGGGCGGCAAGAACATCGCACCTCGCAACATCGAAGAGGGCATCAAAGGTTGCCCCCTCGTCGGTGAAGCCGTGGTGATTGGTGACCGTCGCAAGTATCTCACCGCACTCATCACACTCGAGCCAGAAGCGTGCGCGAAGCTGATGAGTGAGAAAGGTCTCTCGGGCCCAGCGCACGAGTGCAAAGAGATTCGCGACATCATTCAAGCGCGCGTTGACGAGGTGAATTCGTCGCTCGCACGCGTCGAGACGGTGAAGAAGTTCACTCTTCTGCACAAGCCGTTCAGCCTCGAGACGGGTGAGCTCACTCCGACGTTGAAGATTCGACGCAAGGTGGTGAACCAGCGCTACGCCTCCGAGATCGAAGCCATGTACGGCAACGAGGACGCATGACACTCGCGTACACCGTACGAATCGACACGCCTGACGATGCGACCGCCGACGAGGTGGTGACCTGGCTCAAAGCAGGGCACATCGCTGCGGTCATCGAGGCTGGGGCACTCGGCGCAGAGGTGGTGTTGCATCGTTCTCACGACTCGACACCGGCGCAGGTTGAGGTTCGCTACCGATTCGAAAACCAAGCAGCCTTCGATGCGTACGAACGTGATCACGCACCTCGTCTTCGCGCAGAAAGCTTGAACGAGTTCCCGCCCTCGCGCGGTCTTCGTTACTCTCGATCGGTCGGCGAAATCCTGTGAGATTCAAAGGCGGCGCTCAACTCGTCTCGTAGCGCCGCCCAGTCGTCATCCTCGCCAACATACACACCGTTCGCCCACGTCAGCACTTGATGCGGGCGTACGTCGGGCTCGGTGATCGGGATCACATGCAGGTGCAAATGCGGCGTGCTGATCAACACATCCTCTGACGTTGCGCCCAGCGACGCGACATACACGCGCACGGGATTCAGCGCTCTTTCGACGGCTTCACCCGCGAGCTTCGCGACACATGTGCAATGGATCCAAAGTGAATCCGGTGTCGAACTCAGCGAGGTGT
Source organism: Polyangiaceae bacterium (assembly GCA_046351315.1). GTDB lineage: Bacteria > Myxococcota_A > Polyangia > Polyangiales > Polyangiaceae > JAXLYQ01. Next base: position 48,106 of record JAXLYQ010000022.1, on the reverse strand, counting down.
GATGTGCTCGCGGAATCACCAGCACGTGGCCAGGCCGAAGCGCGTAACGAGACAGAGCGACCACGATCGTGTCGTCCTCGAACAGTGTGAATTTCGGGCCCGCGCCGCCGTTCAACAGCGCGCAGAGCAAACACCCTGGTGCGGTTCGTTCGGACGCGACCCGTTGCATCGCACGCTCGCGGTCGACTTTTTGAATCATGGATAAGTCTAGCAATAGGGGGTTTTCCGGCGGGATCCGATCCACGACCATCGGAGGTGGTGCGGCTCCCCCATCGAACACAATCTTCGGGCTCACGCGCGCTTCTCGTCCTTGATCAAGCGTTGCCTCGAGCGACGCTGCGATCGCTTCAAGATGAGCGCGCGTGGGTGAATACCCATCCACCATCGGGAACGCCAACGCTCGCCCGTAGGCTTCGACGAGCGACTCAGAGCGAGGCTTCGCCCACAACCCAGTGAAGTCGAGCTGCGACCATGCAGCGGTCTGGCCTGGGTCGCCCAGCTCACCGAACGTGGCCGCCAGAGCACGAAGCGTTTTGGCTTCTCGCTTGAGCTCATCGAGTATCTCGGCGGTGCCCATCGACCACTCTTCGATCATCGACTCGTTCACCACCACCACCTCGCGGTAACCCGTTCGAACAGGCACGAAAGTCTCACCTCGCGGGGTCAGCTCAAATCGTTTGGACGAGACCTTCCACTTGATGTGAACCACCGCTGCGATCTTGTCTCGCTCGCGAAGGGCACGATCGAGCGGCACGGCTTTTCCCTGCAAATCCTGGAAGCTCCAAGCGTGCTCTGAGCTTGGATCGAACCGACCCACGATCGCGTTCGAACGGAGCTTCATCCGAATCAGTCGATCGCCGTAGCTAACGGGCCCGAGCGGTAGTCGCGTGGCCCACGGCGCAGACCACGAATAGCGTCTGAAATACAGCCCCCGAATCTCTTGGAACCAACGCGAGACGTGTGCGTCCTCGAGCTGCAACGCCCCGTGTTGAAGTAGCCTCGAATCGAACTGCGAAAGGCCAAACTCCGGTGAGTCGTGAATGGTCAGCAGCGCTTTGCTTCGAAGCGCGGTGTCGGCCTTGTCAGGTGTTGTCCAGGTGTAGAGCACGTCGCGAGCGAACCGGTTGTCATCGACCTCGAGATCGCGAAGCAGGTCCATCGACGCTGTGGGCAAAACCGCAGACTTCGACGGAGTCGTGAAAGACGGTTTGGGCGCGGCATTGTTTGGCTCGGCCACATAACTCACGCTCTGCGGTTTATTGGCTGTGGAGCTCGTTTGCGCGGCACACGCGATGAAGAGCGTTGACAGGCAGATGAGTCGCGCTGCCGAAGCCCGCGGGGTCATGACTTCAAAACCACCACACCAGGATGCTCGCTCAACCGCGCTCGCAACTTGGGCTTGGGTCGAATGGCCACCGGAACGTTGGCACTCGATAGCAGCGCGAGATCAAAAACATTGTCGCCAAACGCAGCGAGCACCGTCGCCCCCTGAGTGCGTTCTGCGAGCCGTTTTACCTTGCCTGGGCCGTACGGAATCGGCCGGTGTACTCGCGCTTGCAACACTCCATCGATAGCTTGCTGCGTCGCGGCGACGATCTCGGTCGGTGTCCAATCGAGAACCTCGATCGCTGCTTGCAGAACACCCAGCGGCGAAGCGCTCACGAAGTACACCGGAATGCCCTCAGTCTTCGCCCACGACCCCACCGCGCAAGCCTCGTGATGAAGTCGCGCTTTCAGCCCGCGCTCAGCCACCACCCGCTTCACGAAGCGATGTAGCTCCTGATGCTCCCAGCCGGCGTACAGCCAAGCCATCACCTCGCACATCAACTCTTCGTCGACCTTGCCCTGCGTGTAGGCGGCGAAGAGCAGTTTTGCAGTCTCTGCCCCGTCGTGTGCGTCGATACCCAAAGGCGAAGCGATCTCGCGCAAGTGCTGGGTACTTTCGTCGCTAAGTGGCCCAGAGTCAGCGAGCATCGTTTCAACGCGTGCGAGGAACGAATCTTCGCCGATGTCACCGCTCCAGAGCGTGCCGTCACAGTCGAAGGCGAGCACCCCCTCGGGTGCGGATGTGCGAGCGTCTACGATGCGCTGCTTCACCTCTTCGATGGTCTGCTCACGTGGAGAGAACGACTCGTCGCTTGGCACCATGCTCAAGAGCTATCACGAGCGAACCCACACGTTGCACCGAGAAATTGCCTGTTCTCGCGCTTCCCGTTAGCCTGGTGTCATGCACCCGAGGCATCTCGCCAGTATTTCCGTGTCGACGATGGCGGTTTGCCTGTTCGCCACCCATCAGGCGACCGCCCGGGGCAAGGGATACGAAACCATTCAGGTACCCAAAGATCAGCCGGTGTTCGTGGTGCCGGGTGACGCCGGCAAGCGTGGCGTGATCGTGTATTTGCACGGTCGTTGTGGCGACCCACTTGCCGGGATCAATGCCTTCCCCGAGGCGTCGAGCCAGCGCGGCACGATGATCTCTGTTCAAGCCGACGAGCCCTGCCCAAAGAACCCACAACGACGCAAGTGGGGTTCTGATCTGAGGGCGATTCAGGCGCGAATCGATGCAGCGATCGACGCTGTTGCGTCACAACGCGAGGGTGGTCTCGACACCACCGAGCTCACGCTGATTGGTTATTCCGAGGGCGCGCTTCGAGCCGAGCAAATTGCCAAGAAATTCCCGTCGCGATACCCGCGAGTGGTCGTGATCGGCTCTCCGGTGGCCCCAAGCGCGACCAGCTTTTCAGGTTCGAAAGCGGTGATCACGATGGTGGGCGAGCTCGATCGACAAGACCTGATGCGTCAGGGCTTCTCGGACATCGAAAAGTCGGGGAAGCCCGTAAAGTTCATGCAGCTTCCAGGTGTGGGTCACGGCAAATACGGCGCCGAGGGAAACCGCGTGCTCGATGAAGCATTCACCTGGTTGTTCCAGCAGGCGCCGTTATCGGTTAGCCTCTCGCATCGTGATTTCCAACGTCGATGCGCGTGGATTCGGAACCCGATCGCAACAGCTTGCACACCGTCGGAAGCACCCCTGGTTGAGCCGCGCGTGTATCGCGCTGTTTGCACTGGGGCTCACCGCGGTGGGGGCATCGTGCAACTACTACGATCCACCACCGGAAGCGTCGATTTTCGGGGCGAAAGAGGCGGTGCTTGCCGACAACAAGGTGCCGCTCGTGATCAAGTTTACCGAGAGCGTGAAGCCCGAGACATTGCGGCTCGAAGTTGCGCTCTACGAGGTCGACACCGAGGGCGATCTCAATGACGAGCAGAAGCCCCCGAAGCCGCTCAACACGCTGTTTACGCACACACCGACGGCTGAGACGGGCGGTACAGGGGTGCTCTCGGACGGCAACCAGACATTCACGATCACCTTCACGAAGCCGCCTCCCATCGGAAAACGCCTCGTGTTGCTGATCGAGCCAGGGCTCTCTGATACCGACGGCAACGACACGGTCGCACGTCGCAAGATCTTGTTCGGCTACCAGTTCGGCGGAGGTCTTGGCACCAAGATCTTCACGACCGGTTACTACATGTTCTTGATCAACGTGACCAAGCCGATCCCTGTGCAAATTCAGGTATTCGGTGACATTCGTGCAGATCAAACCGCCGGCACGTACATCGCTCAGTTCACGAACGCTGATCGCAACATGGACCTCACCCGCGCCGGTTGCGCAGGGCTCGGTTGCAACGAGGGCAAAGACGCGTGCCGATTGATTCCTGCACCAAAGTGCGTTGCGCCTTCCGAAAAGGCGGCTTCGGCGGATGAGTACTCAGACTACATCCCGTTCGGCACACCTCCGCGCGGATACTCTTTCTACGTGCAGGGCTACCTCGCCGATCAAGGCGATGGTTCGGTGGCGATCACCAACGACCCTGTCGACGTCGCGACACAGGCCCCCGAGGTCACGATCAGCGATCTCGTGTTGAACGGCGCGTTCACGCCTGACGCAAACGGAATCCTTCGCGGCACGGGCTCGTTCACCTCGTCGGACGTGGGTCTTTTCGGAACGCCATCAGGAGCCGGCGAAGGCACGCTCGTGGCGATTCGAATCCCCGAGGGAAAGGCACCAAAGGACATCCCACCGCCCGACGGGTTCGAGCCCCTCGAGCAGTGAGAACGTCACCCTGACTCAGAACTCGGCTGGGTCAGAGTGCGTGCCGAAGACGTCTCGAAGCACATCGCAGATCTCTTGCTCCGTCGCGTACTCACGTGCCGCAGCGATGATCGGCGGCATGAGGTTTCCGCCATCACGAGCGGCTTTGCGCACGCTTTCGAGTGCTTTTTCGACCTCGATCTTCGAGCGACCTGCTTTGACCTTGCCGAGGTTCTCGACCTGGACCCGCTGAACGTTCTCGTCGACGCGAAGAAGCGGGATGCGTGAGCCTTCACCGCTCTGCTTGTAGCCGTTGACGCCCACCATGACCTTGTCGTTGCTTTCGAGCTGGCGCTGGAATCGGTAGCTCGCAGCAGCGATCTCACGCTGCGGATAGCCCTTTTCGACAGCGCTGACCATACCGCCCATCTCGTCGATTCGACGGATGTACTCGAGTGCTTCGGCTTCGATGCGATCGGTCATCCACTCGACGTAGTAGCTGCCACCGAGCGGATCGACAGTGCTCGCAACGCCAGTCTCTTCGGCAATGATTTGCTGTGTACGAAGCGCGATGGACACGGCCTCTTCGGTGGGCAGCGCGTAGGTCTCGTCGAGGCTGTTGGTATGCAGCGACTGAGTGCCGCCAAGCACCGCAGCCATCGCCTGAAGCGCAACGCGAACGACGTTGTTGTAGGGCTGCTGCGCCGTCAGTGAAACGCCCGCTGTTTGAGCGTGCGTACGAAGCTTCATGCTCTCGGCTTTCTTCGCGCCATATCGCTCTTTCATGAAGCGAGCCCACATGCGACGCGCTGCCCTGAACTTCGCAATCTCTTCGAAGAAGTCGTTGTGCACATCGAAGAAGAACGACAATCGAGGCGCGAACGCATCGACATCGAGGCCGCGCTGGATCGAGCTTTCGACGTACGCGAGACCATCCGCAAGTGTGAACGCGAGCTCTTGTGCCGCCGTCGCTCCAGCTTCGCGAATGTGGTAGCCGCTGATCGATACCGTGTTCCACCGGGGGACTTCGGTGGTGCAGTACTCGATCATGTCGGTAACGATGCGCATCGCGGGGCGCGGACCCACCACCCACGCGTGCTGGGCGATGAACTCTTTCAGACAATCGTTCTGAACCGTGCCGCCGATTTTGTTGCGCGCGATTCCGCGCTTGTCAGCAAGCGCGATGTAGAACGAAAGCAACACGATCGCGGGGCCATTGATGGTCATCGACGTGGTGACCTGATCGAGCGGGATCCCGTCGAACAACACCTCCATGTCGCGAAGCGTATCGACCGCGACGCCACACATGCCGACCTCGCCGAGTGATCGCGGAGAGTCGCTGTCGTATCCCATCAACGTGGGGAAATCGAACGCCGTGCTCAGACCGGTTTGCCCCTGCTCGAGCAGGAATTTGAAGCGCTGATTCGTCTGCTCAGGCGTACCGAAGCCGGCGAACATACGCATCGTCCAGAGACGCCCGCGGTACATATTGGGCTGCACACCGCGCGTGAACGGATACTCGCCAGGCAGGCCGAGATCGCGCATGTAGTCGACTGGCTTTTCGCCCGGCGTTACCAAGTCGGGGACATCCATCCCGCTCCAGGTCGAGAACGACGACTTGCGCGGTGGCATCTTCGTCGTGGTCGAGGCAAGCGGCCCGGCTCGCCACGTGCGCACGGCCTCGCGCAGTGCAGCGAGCGACGCATCGCCTGGAGAATCGCCTTGCCCGTCGGCGGTGTAAGCGGGTTCGGTGGTGGGGCTGTCTTCCTTGGCCATTGCGCGCGATCTAACACGAACGGCGCGACCGCTGCAGCGTCGTCACGGACGATTTTCCGAACGATTTTCAGGACGGAAGCACGACGCATCGTGACGACGCACGAGAGGCCAGGAACAGCTCACCGGCCGAGCAATCGCCAACCTTCGACGAGGATGGTCGCGAGAAAAAACAACCCCCCGATGACCGCGATGTGCCACTCGGGGGCGCCTGAACGTCGGCGAGACGATGGCGGAGCGGAGTATGGGTCGTGAAGTGAGAGCGTCATGGGCCGGAACATAGGGCATTCACGCGACGCGTCAACCATACACCAATCACTGTCACATCATTTTTTGCATTTTGTAAATTTAAGCCGAATTTCCACGAGGAGGTGGTCCGCTTTTCTCGAGCAAGTCGTGCTCTTCGTCACTGAAGAGCTCGGAGCGCGTCAAAAATCTGAACCCCTTGGGTGACTCGACCGAAAAGCCCGCACCACGACCGGGAACCACATCGATGATCAGTCGAGTGTGCTTCCAGTACTCGAACTGAGCCGCACCGATATAGAACGGGCATTCTGCAATCTCTCCGAGATACACATCCTGCGCTCCCACACGAAACTCTCCGCGCGGGTAACACATCGGGGCGCTGCCATCGCAGCAACCACCCGACTGGTGGAACATCAACGGCCCGTGCTCTTCGATCAATGTCTTCACGAGCTTTGCCGCCTCGTCCGTGATCAACACACGCGCAACAGCACGGGCCGCCGACATCAGAAGAACCCCATCGGCTTCGGATCGTAGCTGACGAGCAGGTTCTTCGTCTGCTGGTAGTGGTCGAGCATCATGCGGTGCGTCTCACGTCCGATACCCGATTGCTTGTATCCACCGAACGCCGCGTGCGCCGGATACAGGTGATAGCAGTTCGTCCACACACGACCGGCCTGGATCGTTCGACCCGCCCTGAACGCCGTGCTTCCGTCGCGTGTCCACACACCCGCGCCAAGGCCGTACAACGTGTCGTTCGCTTGGTGCATCGCATCGTCGAAATCGCGGAACGACGTCGTCGAAACGACGGGTCCAAAGATCTCCTCCTGGAAGACACGCATCTTGTTGTGACCCGCGAAGATCGTGGGCATCACGTAGTAACCCCCGGCGAGGTCGCCCTCGAGCGAAGCGCGCTCGCCACCGAGCAAAACCTTCGCACCTTCCTTCTTGCCGATATCGATGTAGCTGAGAATCTTCTCGAGCTGATCCCGTGAGGCCTGCGCTCCCACCTTCGTTGCGGGATCGAGCGGATTCCCCGGAACGTGAGCTCGCGTACGCTCAACCGCCATGTCGAGGAACTGCGCGTGAATGCGCTCGTGAATCAACGCACGCGACGGGCACGTGCACACCTCACCTTGGTTGAGCGCAAACATCGCGAACCCTTCGAGTGCCTTCTGCGCGAAGTCATCGTCACGCGAGAGAACATCCTCGAAGAAGATGTTCGGTGACTTACCTCCGAGCTCGAGCGTCACCGGGATGAGGTTCTCGGACGCATACTGCATGATCAATCGGCCCGTCGTGGTCTCGCCCGTAAACGCGATCTTCGCGATGCGATTCGATGATGCGAGCGGCTTACCCGCCTCGAGACCAAACCCATTCACGACGTTCAACACGCCGGGCGGAAGCAGATCGCCGATGATTTCCATCAGCACCAGGATCGACGCTGGTGTCTGCTCGGCGGGCTTCAGCACAACGCAGTTGCCCGCTGCGAGAGCAGGGGCGAGCTTCCAGGCCGCCATCAGCAGCGGGAAGTTCCACGGAATGATCTGACCCACGACGCCCAGCGGCTCGTGGAAATGGTACGCGACCGTGTGCTCGTCGATCTCGGAGGCGGTGCCCTCTTGCGCACGAATGCACCCCGCGAAGTACCTGAAGTGATCGACGGTCAATGGCAGGTCGGCCGCAAGCGTCTCACGTACGGGCTTGCCGTTGTCCCACGTCTCGGCGACCGCAAGCGTCTCGAGATTCTGCTCAATCCGATCGGCGATCTTGTTGAGAATTCCGGCGCGTTCCGTGACGGATGTGCGTGCCCAACGACCCTTGGCGGCGTGTGCTGCATCGAGCGCTCGCTCGATGTCTTCCGAGGTCGATCGTGGGATCTCGCAGAACGGTTGTCCGTTCACCGGCGAGATGTTCTCGAAGTACTGACCTTTCGTTGGAGCGGCCCACTCGCCTCCGATGAAATTGGCGTATCGCGACTTGAACTGAACCTTCGAGTCTTTCTGATTCGGGCGAGCGTAGACCATGGTTTTCTCCTCGGTTGGGTAACGCCGCCCCCTTCAGCAACTCGCTGACCAACCACACCGCGTCATCGAGACATCGAAGAAACAGCAGGGTTCGAACACCGACGCCGTGCGGCATGTCTCGCGACACACTGTCGCGCTTGTAGCGTCTCGCTACAGGTGTTCCGCGCATGCAACACAACGGCGCGGCGCAGCACCAAACGCGGCTTTGACGGACGTTTTTTTGCGTGAGACGATCGGCCCCGTGCTGGTCCTGGACGAACCCCCGGTTGCTCTCGCGCGGCGCTTCGTCACGGGCGATTTGTCGTCGCGTGAAGCAGCGTCCCACCCTGTGCTCGCGCGTTGGTTGCGCGCACATCAACAGGGGCTTGCTCACGACACGCCTGCGTTCCCAGAAGGTGACGCCTCATCGAAATTGGTCGAGCGACGCGAGCGACTCGAGGATGTGTTTCGTGAAGAGCACGCGCTGCTGACTCCTCTCGCCGAGCAGCTCGCGGCAAACGCATTGCTTGCCATTGTGGCCGACCCCGATGGCGTGATTCTCGATGTGCGTGGCGGCGGTGAATTTCTCGATCGCGCCTCGAAGATCCGATTGAGCGTGGGCGCACGTTGGGCAGAAGAAACTCGAGGCACCAACGCGATCGGCACAGCACTCTCCGAAGGTCGGCCTGTCGGCGTGGTGGGGGCTGCGCACTACGAAAGACGAAACCACAGTTTGTTTTGTTACGCGACCCCCATACGCGACGGGTACGGCGAGGTGGTCGCACTACTCGACGTATCGGGCCCGATGACGCGTCACGATCGTGCCGTCAGCGTGACGGTGCAAGCAGCGGGCGCTGCACTCGAGCGATCGTTGCGAGCACTTGCGTACGCACAAACTGGCGCGGGCAACCTCAACGCGATCGAGCGTTTGGTTCATCGTTGCGCGAACCCATCGTTGCTTGTCGAAGCGAACGGAGAAATCAGGATTGCGAGTGAGACAGCGCGAGCGCTCTTGCGTGTCGCCCCCAACACCAAGCTCACCTGCGAAAGCGTGCTGGGCTTGCCTTTCACCGAGCTCGCTTCGCTCGCCTGCCGAGGTGCCCAATCGCTTCGATTCGACATGGATCACGCCACCTGCCGCGTCGAGCTTGACCCGATCATTGGCAATGGAGGCCGCGTGTTGTCGGTGCTCGTGCATCTCGAACGCCGATCGCCCACGAGCGCCGGGAAGATCTCTGTCGCCCGCGAAAGTGAGCCGCCACCCAAGTCACGCGAATCCGCGAATCGCAGTGGTTGCGCAAGCCCAACCCCGTCGCGTGTCCCACCGTCTTTCGACACGATCGTGTCGGGCGATGCCGCGGTAGATCGCGCCAAACACATCGCAGCGACCTTTGCGGCGACTTCGCTCCCCGTGCTGTTGCTGGCCGAAACGGGCACAGGCAAGGAGCTGTTTGCAAGAGCGATCCACGGAGCGAGTCGTCGCACGAACGGGGCGTTCGTCGCACTGAACTGCGGCGCGCTGTCGTCCACGTTGCTCGAGAGTGAGCTCTTCGGGTACGCGCCGGGGTCGTTCACTGGCGCCGCCAAACAGGGCTCGGTTGGCAAGCTCGGCGCGGCCGATGGCGGCACGCTCTTTCTCGATGAAATCGCCGAAGCGCCCGAAGCGATTCAGGCCGCGCTGCTGCGCGTTCTCGATGATGGCGTCTACTACCGCGTGGGTGATGATCATCCGCGTAAGGTCGACTTCCGACTGATCTGCGCGACCTGCCGAGACCTTCCTGCGATGGTTGAAAGCGGTCGATTCCGACGCGATCTGTTCTACCGAATTCACGGCGCCTGCGTGCAGATCCCGCCGCTTCGCCATCGTTCCGATCGCGTCTTTCTCTCGATCGAAATGCTTCGACGAATGGGTGGCACAGGCGAGTTGTCGGCGGATGCGATCACCTGGATCGAGACCCACGAATGGCCGGGCAACGTGCGCGAGCTGCGAAGCGCTCTTCAGCACGCAAGCGCACTCGCGGCCGGCGAGATCATCACGCATTCACACTTTCCGCCCACTCTGATTCGAACGAGCGCCGCAGCCCCAACGACGCAAGCCGCACCACAACGAACCACCTACACCGAGCAGCCTACGCCACCATCGTTGCCGGCTGTGGACGAGCTCAACCCTTCCGCACCACGAACGCGCGACGCCATCCTACGCGAGGCGATGCTCGAAGCGGTCGACGCCGCGCGCGGCAACCTGAGTGAAGCCGCGCGTAAGCTCGGCGTGGCGCGAAGCACGCTGTACCGAGCGCTTGGGCGCAAACGCTAACTCACTCTTTGGTGCTTCGGAAAACTCTCCATCGAACGCAAACTCGGTCACGTGCTTGCGTGCGTTGGGCACCTCGCGAGGGCGAAGATGCTCGGCGAGATCGTCCACGTTTCCCGGGTGCCCCACCGCAACCATCGCGTGCACCTCATGGCCAGCGGGCAGCTTCACGACATCACGTGCGCGGTCATAGTCAAAGCCACCCATGCCGTGCACCACGAGCCCCATCATCGAGCCTTGCAACGCAAAGCTCACCCAGGCTGCCCCCGTGTCGAACGCGTGAGTGCGAAGCGGTTGGCCCTTGTCGGTCAGCGTGTACGACGTGACCAGCACCAGCGCGCCCGCTCGTTGGCACCATGTCTTGTTACCGTCGGCGAGCAGATCGAAAAACTTGTCGAACGCCGGGGTATCGCGAAGTGCAACGACGAAGCGCCAGGGCTGAAAATTCGCGGCAGACGGCGCCCAGCGGGCGGCCTCGAGAAGAGCGTTGATCTCGTCACGCGTGATCGGTGCACCCGACATGGCACGCGGTGACCAACGTCGAAGGAAGATCGGATCAATCGGAGCTTCAGCAACTCGTGTCATCGTGGAGCGACACGCTAGCGCCCCGCCGCACGATGCAAGACGATTTTCTTCCTGAGCGTCACGATTTTCGGTTCTGGAACGACCGTTCTGCGCGCCGGCTGGTCACTTCGTCGTGACGCCCGTGTCCTCGCCGGGATAGTAGAACGCCGTCACCGCCGAGAATGACAGTGCGGCTGACACTCGTTGGCAAAGCCCTTCTGCATCGGGGGCCATGTCAGGCGCCGACGAGAACACCAGATCGATGGCCGGCAACACGCTCGGATCATCCATCGCCGCCTTCTCTCCGATGGTGCGCAGATCGGCGAGGTCGACCGAGCCTCCGAAGACGCCGTTGTGAAGCTCGCCATCCGCGTCGACCTCACACTTCATCACCGCACCATGCACCGTCAGGTCGTAACGGACGCCGAAGACGACCACGGGCAAGTGCGCCTCGAACGGGCCAGCCGTAAGAATGCCGCGCTCGATTTTGCCGTGGCCCACGCTGTCCGGCGATTCTGGGTGAAGATGAAACGTCTGCCCCGACAAGAGCAATCCATTCGTGCCGAGCAGCGGAACGCCTTTGCCTGCTCGAACGGTCACTTTGACGCTGTCGTCGTTGCGCCAGCTCTCGACCTCATCGAGCTGCAACATCAACAACAAGCCACCGTCTTTGATGGTGTTCTGGATCAACCCTTCTGCCGCACCGATGCCCGCAGCTTCGAACAGCGGCACCAAGGTCGCGAGCTGATTGTCGATGCCTGGCGTGCCGTCAGGAGCCTTCAGATCGGCGATGTTGCAGCTCGTGTCGTCCTCTTTCGTGCTCACCTTCCCGTCGAGATCGAATCCGGGCGCAACGCCGTCCTTTGCCTTCGTGAACAGCAGCGTGTCGAACACGGTGAGCTTCGACACCGAGGGCACCGGCGTCACCGGGATCTGTTCGGTGTCGTCGCAGCGCAGCAAGCCGAGAGACAGCGCACAGAGAGACAGAATCGAAAGTGCTTTTTTCATCGTTCACACCTCGATCGCCGAGAGACCCTCTTCGACTTTGCCTTCTTCGGCACCGAACGACGCAGCGGTGACGCCGACGGCTCGAATCACGCTCAACATCACCTTGCTCGCGTTCTCGGACGCAGGTGAATGATAGTGAATTCCCTTGCGAAGCTTTCCGCTGGCAGAGCCTGCGATCAACAGCGGAACATCTTCGAACGAGTGCGTTTTACCGAGCGACACATCGCTCGTGCAAAGCAGTGCGCAGTGGTCGAGCAGCGTCGCATCGCCTTCGGGAATCGCTTTCAGCGACGTCACGAGCTGGGCAAACGCCTCGATGCACTGGATCACGATCTTGTTCACCTCGGGCTGATCACCTGCTTCGTCGTGCGTGAGTTGGTGGTGACCTGCGGGCGACCCAGTGAAAAGCGTGTTGTTCACTGGATAGGTGAAAAAGTCGCTGAACACGCGCGTTTGATCACAGGCAAGCGCGTACGCAACGATGTCAGCCATCGCCTTGTTTTTCTGCTGTAGCTGCGGTCGCCCTTCGATGTCGGGGTAGTCCGCGAGCGGCTCGGGGGCATACGCACACGACGCGAGATTGGGTGGGTCTTCTTGAAGTTTTTGAAGACGTTTCTCGAGAGCTCGGATGCCTTCGAGGTGCTGGTCGAGACGCGCCTTGTCAGAGGCACCGACGACGCCTTGTACATCCGAAATCTGCGACATGACGGCGTCGAGAATGCTTCGTCGCACGGCAAGGGTTGGGTCGACGATCGGAGTGTCGCCAGGCAGCGTAAAACCAGTGCCAAACACACGCTCGAACAACGCGTGCGGTGACGACTCGGGCGGGTTGCGTGTGTTGGGGCCGCTGAACGACAAGCCATCACCGGGCAGCGCTCCAAGCTCGAGCGACCGGAAGCGCGTGAGCTCACCCAACGTGTTCGCCACCACCTGATCGATGCTCGGCAACGAGAACGTGTTCTCGCCGTACTGATCGAGCAGCGGGCCGCCGCTCAAGATGCCGGCAGCGCCAGCGAAGTGCGGCACTGAGTTCGGAAGCGCGATGCGCATCCCGGTCACCACGGACACTTCGTCCACGAGATCTGCAAGCGGAGCGAGCTGCTCGGAGGGCTTCCACGACGGGCCTTCCGAGAGCGGTGTCCAGCGGCTGGGGATGTTGCCGTTACCCCAGAAAAACAGGCCAAATCGCGTCGGAAAGCCGCTGTCGCCGCCTGCCTTCGCCGATCGAGTCGAGCCTTCGAAGGCTTCGAGCCACGGCAGCCCGATGCTCACGACAGCTCCGCCCAACACACCTCGAAGAAGCGTGCGACGTGAGAGATTTCGCCAGGTCGCCATCACTTCACCTCTCCACGTGCACGGAACGCATCGGACAGCACCACCTCGAGCATCAGCGCTTTCACGTGTCGACCGTCGGCGTCGAACTTGTCGTGCAGATAGTCGAGCGTGCCTTGCTCACCCGACGACAACGGGTGTTGAAGCGCGTACGTGAACATCTTTTTGACGAAACATTGGGTCATCCGCGGGTCGCTCGCGATGGCATCGGTGAGGCCGGTAAAATCGTTGAAGGGCGCCCCATCGAGATCGCCACTCGGATCGATACGCTCACCGTTGTCGACCTCGCGGTAACGACCGATCCCATCGAAGTTTTCGAAGCCCAGACCCACCACGTCCGTGAGTCGGTGGCACGAGGCGCACGACGGGTTCTCCATATGCACGGTCAGACGCTGACGAAGAGTCTTTGCGTCGGCGCTGACCTCAGGGATCGCAGTGTTCAGATTCGAGGGTGGCGATGGGATTTGCTGGCAGAGAATGTTCTCGCGCAAGAACACGCCGCGCTCGGTGGGCGACGACGAGACGGGGTGAGAGTGAAGCCCAAGAAAGCTCACCTGACCCAAGAAGCCGCGTCGAGGCTCTTCGTCACCGAGCTCCACCATCCCGAAGCTCTCCTCGGAAGGCGCGGGCACGTTGTACAGCGCTGCCAGTCGGCGATTGACGAAGGTCGTCTTCGTCGTGAAAAAGTCGCGCAGATCGCCATCGGTGTTCAGCACGATGTGCTCGGCAAGCAAGAGCGTCTCTTCGCGTGCTGCAGGGCCTAGATCGGGGCTGTAGTGCTTGAAGATATTTGGATCTTTGGTGAACGAATCGAGCTCCTGAAGCCCAAGCCACTCCGAGAAGAAGTTACGCACAGCACGCTTGCTTCGTGGGTCAGCGAGCATCCGTTCGGCCTGCACGCGGTAGCCCGAGTCAGTGTCGAGCTCACCCTGTTCTGCAGCGTCGAGAAGTGGTTGGTCGGGGATCGAGTTCCACAAGAAGAACGAGAGGCGCGTGGCTTTCTCGAACGCATCGAGTGATCCGTCGCCCTGGCGCTCAACCCGGTAGAGAAAGTACGGCGACTGCAACAGAGCCGCGAGCGACCACGAGAGGCCTTGCCAGAAGTCGCCCAGCGCGGTGGCAGCGGTCGAACCGATCGTGACGATCTGTTGGGTCTCTTTGTCCGAAAGCGGTCGTCGATACACACGCTTGCCGAAGGTGGTGACGAACGACGTGAGACACGCATCGTCGGTCACGCCCGCTGGTGAGCACGAGACAATCTTGTTGCGACGCTCTGGCTTGACGGCCTGTTGAGCAAGGTTTTTTGCGGCATCCTCGTACAGCTCGGCGCCTCGCTGAGAGAGGTTGGCAACCGAAGCTCCGACGGCAAACAATCCGTCAGCGTTGGTGTCAGGCTCGAGCGTCGTGGGCAACGTGATGTCATCGCCCAACAGGTCTTGGATGGCGTTGTCGAACTGGGCTTGGGTGAGCCTGGGCAACGTAGCCGCAGCCGGAGCCAGCGTCGGGTACATATCCCGCGTGGGCTCGGGCAATCGCTCACTCACGACAGGCTTCGAGTCACATCCGGGCGCAAGGGTAAGCAGGGCCGACGCTCCGATTGCCGCGCCAAGCAAGACCGATGGGGCGCGAGACCGCGCGCAAGACAACAGCGTTCGCATGAGGCGTGCAGGATACAACAGTTGGCAGTGTCACGGTCACTACGATTTGACCACGCGTGCTCGAAGCGCGCGTCATGATGCAAACGCTGCGCGTCATCACCGTCGTGATTGGATCCGCCGAAAAACATTCGAGCCAATCGCCAAGTGAATTCGCGAGGACGAGTGCAACTTGTGCGTCGGAACGAACCGTGCTGAACGTGGGAGTTATGACCCGATTTGATCGCCCCGTTTCGTCGATCATGACGCAGCAAGTGGTGACCTGCTCTCTGTCGACCTCGCTGAGTGACACGCTCGCGACTCTGCAAAACACGTCGGTAAACGCACTGGTGGTGATGAATCGGCTTGGCCTCCCCGAAGGCGTGATCTCGATGAGCGATCTGGTGCCCCACGGAAGCGTCTCGCTGGACGAGGGCTGGCGTGTGCGGATGGTGTTGGGCGACGGCACGGCTGCGAGTGTCATGACGGGCCCCGTGGCGACCGTATCCACGTCGGCAAGTGTCAAGCAGGCAGCCGAGGTGATGCTGGACCGAAACATCCATCAACTCTTTGTCACAGAGGGCACCAAGCTCGTGGGTACTGTTTCACCTCGTGATTTGATGCGAGCCGTGTATGCCGAGCGGGATCGCACCCCTGTTCGAGCGTTGATGAGCGCGCCGGTTGAGACAGTACAAATTGGCGACAGTATCGACGAGGCAATCGCGCGGCTCGAGGCCACCAATGTACAGGCGCTTGTCGTTGTCGATGAAGACGTACCCGTCGGCACATTTTCGAGGCTCGACGCACTCTACGGCAGGGCGCTACCCGAGATGCTGCGCTCGTCGCCCGTTGAACAAATGATGAATCAGTCGATGCTGACGTTCGAAGCCGAAACCCCGCTATTTCGTGCCGGGGGCTCGATGGCTGTGGTCGATGCCAAGCGGATTCTCGTGGTCGAGGGTAAAAAACTATTGGGCATCATCACTGGGCCGGATGTAGCGCGCTGGATGGTTCGATGACGTCACTGATTTCGATTCTCCGGGCCAACGCGATCTTGTTGCTTTTCGTGGTGGCTGGGGTGGGTTTTGTCCTCGGACGCATTCAAATCGGCGGGTTCGGGCTAGGCGCTGCGGCCGTGTTGTTCACGGGTCTGGCGGTGAGCGCGTTCGATGAGTCGCTTCGCCTCCCTGATTTCGTGTACCTCTTTGGTCTTGTCGTATTTGTGTACACGACCGGCCTTAGCAGCGGTCCAGGTTTTTTTTCCGCGCTCAAACGCAAGGGCCTTCGCGACAACCTCTTGGCGATTGTTCTCATCACCGTGGCCGCCATCGCCGTGGGCGCCGTGGGGGCCGCTTTGGGGTGGACCCCAGGAACCTCCGCCGGGTTGTTTGCGGGCTCGATCACGAATACGCCAGCCCTCGCAGCGGTGGTGGAATCGCTGAAGCTCACCCTGGTCGATGCCGCGAAAGAAAAAGGGCTAACCGAGCCCATTGTTGCGTACTCGGTCGCGTATCCAGGTGGCGTCTTGGGCGTGCTTGCGCCGCTGTATGTGTATCACCGCTGGAGTCAAAGAAATGTCGGGCCAGACGCTCCGCCCATGTCGATTTCGTCGCGTCCGATCGAGACGGTCACGGTAAAAATCACACGAAACAAACACACGGACATTCCAGTATCCGAGCTACGAAAAGCCCTTGGCCCCCATGTGACACTCGGTCGATTTCGCCACTTTGGGCACGATGCGGTGGTCACAGACGAAACGCTGCTGAGTGAAGGCGATCTGGTCACCGTGGTCGGACGCGGCGCCGACTTGGATCGCGCGATTGACGAGCTTGGGGTTCGCACCGAGGAGCGTATCGATCTCGACCGCAACGAAATCGATTTTCGCCGGGTATTCGTGTCGCGTGCCGAGATCACCGAACGACCCCTTTCGACCCTTGATCTCGAGCATCGATTCGGCGCGCGGATCACGAGGGTTCGGCGTGGGGATGCGGATATTGTTCCCGACGACAATTTCCTGCTCGAGCTTGGTGACCGCGCCCGCGTCGTGGCCCCGCGTAACAAGCTCGATGAAGCAGCCAAGTTCTTGGGTGATTCGTATCGGGCACTTGGCGAGGTGGATGTGCTCGCCTTCAGCATGGGAATCGCCCTCGGGCTCTTGGTCGGTGAAATCCCGCTTGGCTCGTCATTTTTCAAGCTCGGTGCGGCGGGTGGCCCACTCGTCGTCGGGCTTGTCCTGGGTCGATTGGGCCGGACAGGCCCGGTCGTTTGGTCGCTACCGTACAGCGCAAGCCTAACCCTTCGACAGCTTGGTTTGGTGCTGTTTTTGGCTGGGGTAGGCACTCGCTCGGGGCATGCGTTTGCGAGCACGCTACAGCAAGGCGGAGCGTTGATCCTATTGGGCGTAAGCGCTTTGGTGACATTGTTCGTGGCCACCTCGGCGCTGGTGATTGGACACCGCTGGTTGAAAGTACCACCCAAACAATTGATGGGAATGGTTTCTGGTATCCACACCCAACCCGCTGCGCTCGCTTTCGCCATCGAGCAGACGAAATCTGACGCGCCTAGCGCTGGGTACGCCACGGTGTTCCCCGCAGCAACCATCGCCAAAGTGCTGGTTGCTCAGCTCTTGCTTCGACTGTTTTTACGCGCAGCAACGACCCTCACGCCCCCGACGAGCGGCACGATTGCCCGAAGACAGTCATCGCGCCGCTGCAGGCGAAAAACATCAGCGTAGGTCGGCAGTGAGCCTATGTGGACGATTTTTGGACTCGAGCCAACCGGTGACAGCGAGCCCTGTGGCAAAAGGCCAACCACGCAGTTTCTCGACCGGAATGATCTTGTACTGTTCGAGCTCGTCGTTGAGCGTGATCGCGCCATTCGCCGTCAAATGGTAGGCGATAATCAACTGATTCTGGGCTTCGAAGCTATAGAGACCTACGAGCTTGGTGACCGTAGCATCGAGGGATAGCTCTTCTTTTACCTCTCGGACCACCGCGCTGGCCGGGTCTTCGCCCTTCTCGAGAAACCCGGTGGGCAGCCCAAAGACCTTCTCGGGCCAGCCGCGACCGCGCGCCAAGACGACTCCATCTGGCAGCTCGACAATCGCAGCCACTACGGGCGTCGGGTTCTCGTAATGAATGAAGCCGCAAGCCTCATCCGAGCAAGCAAGCCGAGGAAGACCTCCATCGTCTCGCGTTGACAGTGAAAGCCCACAGCGAGGGCAGAACTTGAACGCAGGTGGCATCGCGCATCGCTTACGACGGGGAAGGCCCAAGCACAAGCCGCGACAGAAGTAGCTGCGGAGGCGGCTCTCTCGTGCGACAGTCGGCGCGCGATGATCGTGAACGCCTACGCCACAGTGGTGTCGCTACCCGAGTTGACGTTTGCCCACAGATTGGTGGGTCGACGAGACCGAACCGATCCAGACTTGGTCTCGCATCTGAATGGGTTCATGGGCTTCGTGATGGACAGCGGTCGTCGCCCAATGACAAGCACTCGATATGGTACGCTCCGCCACATCGAACGGTGCAAGCACCACCTCGCGTTCGAGGTCGACGAAGACAATGACAACGTGGCAGAAGCGCTCGGTGACTGGGCTTCTGACGCCAACGCGATCCTGCTGATGCAAGATGGGTCTATCCTGGCTCCGCGTGGCGAGGTGCTCGTCGACCCAGAAACTGGCGAGCCAGAGATGGGTGCAGCGCTCCCGTTTCCAGCGGATGCAGAGGCACGGAAGAGCTCGACGCTGCGAGAGCTGAGCTCCAAAGGGATCGATATTCTCCCTATATTGCCACCGGTCGTTTCAGAGAAAGAGGTAGAGCTTCGAGCCGCTTCGGAGGTGGCCAAACGGTGCTTGGGTCTACTGACGATTGCACTACGAGCTGAATCGCTCTCGATTCAAAAGGAGATTTCGATCGACGATCTCCGCTCGAGAATTCCGCGTGGACTCGAGAACCTTTCGCCGAAAGAAAAAGCATTTCTCGAATCCGCACGGCCTGACAAGAAAGAATTGACCAACTTCTCGTGGCGCTATGAAGCGGTCTGTCTGCTCGGGTGGGCGTTGGGCGGGTTGCCAACGTTGGACTTCCCTTCAACCCCCACGGAAATTGGGCCCGTGGTGGCCTCGCTGCTAGAGGTCGACGCCGATGTGCTCATCGAGAAAGCTGAGCTTCGGGCGACACACGAGATACTGGACGCGTTGGATCTGCACTTTCGGCTGCACTGGGCGACCACCCAATCACGCACACGGGGCAGCCAAGCACCATCAGGGCTTGACGGTGGGGTAATTTACGAACGGCTCTATGCGCTGAACTGGCTGACCTCGTTCGAAGACGCTGATTGGGATGACGTCACCACGCCCACCTAGCCCACCTAGCCCAACTGGCTGCGGCTTTCGCACCGAGAGATCGGAGCCCGACGCCCGAGTCAATGCTAGGCAACGCAATCTGGGTTCAGGCGAAGCAAGCGACGAAGCGGCACTTTGTGTTGCGCGTTGTCAAGCGAATCAAACGCGAGAAACCGACGGAACGTATCTTCCCGTTCCTATCGAGTTAGAGTAGAATCACGCATATCAGGTACCTCATACGCCCCTGATGCCTATCCATGCGAGCGAACCAAGAGAATCAGCCGTCCATCGTGTTGGTCGTCGACGATAACGAGACCAACCGCGCTTTGGCGCAAAGCACCCTCGAGGATGAAGGGTACACCGTGGTGTTGGCGGCGGGCGGCAGAGCAGGCATCGAGGCATTCGAGAAGCATGCGCCAGATTGCATTCTTCTCGACGTGAAGATGCCCGATCTCGATGGGTTCTCGGTGTGCACGAGCATCCGCGAGCTTCCGGGCGGGTCAGATGTGCCGATACTGTTTTTCACGGCGTTGCGCGATGTGGACACATTCGATCGCGCCGTTGCGGCAGGGGGCAGTGACTTTTTGACCAAGCCGGTTCGCCCGACCGAGCTGATTGTGCGAGTGCAAAGCGCGTTGAAGCTCCGTCGTATGAGTGTCGAGTTGCGCGAGCACTTTGAGCTGATGAAGCAGCAGCGCGATGACTTGATGCGGTTGCACCTGCAAAAAGAGCGTTTGATGGCGTTCATCGTTCACGATCTGAAGAATCCTGTGAACTCGATGGATTTGCACGCGCAGCTTTTGGCACGTGACAAGCGCCTTCCCGAGGAGGCCCGCGAGAGTGCGATGCACATTCGCGTCGAGGCACGACACCTTCATCGGATGATCCTGAACCTTCTCGACCTGTCCAAGGCCGACGAAGGGCAGCTCAACCCTCGACGCACCGATGTGGCCATCAAGCCCCTCTTGGATGACGTATTTTCCGAGCTCACGATCAACGCTTCTGCGAGAAATATTACCCTCGAAGCGAAGATCGAAGCGGTTCTCACCCACGCCGACGAAGATTTGCTCCGGCGAACGCTCACCAACCTCATCGAAAATGCACTGCGATACGCGCCTGAAAAAAGTGCCGTCAAGGTGGTTGCGCGAGCGGTGAGCACGGGAGTCGAGTTTCGTGTGGCCGATGCCGGAAAGGGGATCCCGGCCGATCTCCGAGAGCATGTGTTTAGCCCCTTCGTACAGCTTGAATCACGAGAACAGCCCACCCGTTCGAGCCGCGGGTTGGGCCTCACCTTTTGCAAGCTGGCGGTCGAAGCGCACGGGGGCGACATATGGATTGAGGACGCTGCCCCTGGCGCTATTTTTTGTGTGAGAATCCCCCCGAAGACGGTGTAGTGAAAGAAGCCGAGATGTCGATTTCAGCCCCTGTTGACACTCTTGACTACCGCACGTTGTTCGAGCGTGCGCCAAGTTGCCAGTTGGTACTCGACCGTGAGTTTCGCATTGTCACGGCAAGCGACGCGTACTTGGCCGCCACGAACACCAAGCGCGATCAAATCTTGGGACGAAACATCTTCGATGTCTTTCCCGATAACCCGGACGACCCCTCTGCAACCGGAGTTCGCAAGCTTCGCGCGTCACTCGAGCGGGTGCTCGAGCTTGGCGTTTCTGACGCGATGGGTGTTCAGAAATACGACATTCGACGGGCGGAAGAGCACGGCGGAGGGTTCGAAGAACGATTTTGGACTCCGACGAATACTCCGCTCAAAGACCACGAGGGTACTATCCAATATATCGTTCACACCGTCGAAGACGTAACCGAGCTTGTCCGCCTCGAAAAATCTGACCGCGAAAAGGTTCGAGCGATTCATGCTTTCGCACTTCGTACCGAAGAACGGTCGGCGAAGCTTCTGGATGGCGCGCCCGATGCGATGTTGGTGGTAGGGCCCGATGGAACCATTCTATTCGTGAACCTACGAACCGAGCGACTATTTGGATACAAGCGAAGTGAGCTATTGGGTCGCCCTCTCGAGGTGTTGATTCCTGAGCGATTTCGAAGCTCACACGCGGGTCATCTGACGCAGTATTTTGCGAACCATTCGCTTCGGCCTATGGGGTCGGGCCTGTCCTTGTCAGGTCGAAAAAAACACGGCGAAGAGTTCCCTATCGAGGTGAGTCTCAGCCCAATCCATGATGATTCTCACACCGCGGTGCTGGCTGCGATTCGTGACATTACCGACCGCCAAAAGCTCGAGGCTGCGGCCAAGCTGTTGTCCAATCGGTTGTCCAGTGCGGTCGAGAGTATACAAGACGCGTTTGCACTCTTCGACGACCAAGATCGCCTGGTACTGTGCAATAGCGTTTATCGAAGGCTTCTCGAAGATTCGTTGCCAGGTCAACTCGTAGGGCTCAACTACGAAACCCTGCTCAACGCCTGGGTGAAGGATATTTCTTTTGGCTCGGACCTTGAGCGAGAAACATTCAAAGCCGAACGACTGAAAACTCGCCGTTCGGACGCCACATCGAGCTTCGAAGTGCGCATGAACGACGGACGAAGCCTTCGTGTGGTCGATCGACGCACGGCCGAGGGTGGGATTGTCAAAACCATCTGGGATTTGACAGAAGACGTACGTCTGGCCGAAGAGCTTCGCCACGCTCGCCTCGAAGCAGAAGCCGCAAGTCGCGCCAAAAGCGAGTTTTTGTCCTCGATGAGCCATGAGCTTCGTACGCCGCTCAACGCGATACTGGGCTTTGCGCAGCTACTGCAGCGAGACAAGAAAGAGCCGCTTTCCGACCGACATAAAGAGCGGGTGCACCAGATTTTGCGCGGCGGAGAGCACCTGCTGCGACTGATCGACGATATCCTCGATTTGTCGCGAATCGAGGCGGGTGGCGTTTCGATTTCGACAGAGGCGGTTGGCGTCGCCGAGGTGCTCGATGAGGTCACCAGTACACTCGAGCCGATGGCGTCCCGATATGGGGTGAGCGTGCAGGTCGCTCCCCTCCCCCACGATTCGGCGATGGTCGCAGTCGATCGAACCCGATTTTCTCAGATCTTGATGAATCTCGGCTCGAATGCGATCAAATACAATCGTCCAGAGGGTAGCGTCACGTTTATTGTTTCCCAGCCATCCCTCGAGCATACGCGCGTGACCGTCCGAGACACGGGGCTGGGTATTCCAGAAGACAAGCTCGACAAGTTGTTTCAGCCGTTCCAGCGCATGGGACAAGAAGCCGGGCCCATCGAAGGCACGGGCATTGGCCTGGTGATCACGCAGCGACTCGCCCGGATGATGCGAGGAGACGTTGGGTTCAAAAGCCTGGGTGGCCAGGGCTCAGAGTTCTGGGTCGATGTGCCGGTTCACGAATCATCGCCTCGTTCGATTCGCCCGTTGCCGCGCCTCGAATCGTCTGTCGGGCGCGTGGCAGGGCCGACCCAGCGCCGCGTGCTCTATGTCGAGGATAATCCAGCCAACATCACCTTTATGCGCGATTTGATCAGCACGTTCGATGATCTCGAGTTGCTGACCGCGCCCACCGCCGAGGTGGGGATTGAGCTCGCGCGAAGCCGGCAGCCCGAAGTGGTGATGATGGACATCAACCTACCCGGAATGAGCGGCCTGGACGCGCTGCGATTGCTTCGCGCACACCCAGAAACGTATCGGATCCCTGTCATCGCGTTGACGGCAGCAGCCTCGGAGCGAGACCGACAACGAGGCGTGGCAGCAGGCTTTTACCGGTATCTGACCAAACCCGTGCAGGTGGATGAGCTGATTTCGTCCATTGACGAGCTTCTGTCGCGCCCGTCACAACCGTGAGCGTTGGGTGAGCGTGATTGGCGCCCGAGAAGAAATTCCGCGATCGCTTCGTACCCCCTCGAAATCGCTTGCAACGTAGCGATGGTTCAAGCGAAGAAGAAAAGGCAGCTCGGAGGTTACTCGTGCGACGTGCTTACTTGATTCTCGGTGGTTGGTTGGCGTTGGCTGGTTGTGGTGGCGAAACCTCGAACGACGCCAGCGCGGGTGCAGCCGGCGCCGGGCAAGGTGGCTCAGCGGGGTCATCGAGCGGCACATCGCTCCCCTGCGACGTGAGCGCGATCCTACGAAACTCTTGCCAGAACTGTCACGGTACCGAGACGGCCTTTGGCGCGCCCATGTCGTTGGTAACGTACGCCGACCTGCAGGCGCCTGCGGTGACTGACGCTTCGCGCAAGGTGTACGAGCTGGTGAACGAGCGCATTCGTGACGATGCACACCCGATGCCGCAGGCACCCTACACGCGACTCACCGACGAACAGCTCGCCGTGTTCGCAGCGTGGACGTCTGCAGGGGCGCCTGCGAGTAACGAAAAGTGCTCGGATGGCAACGCTGGTGCGGCTGGCTCTGCGGGAAGCGTGACCAGCGCTTCGTGTACGCCCAACCTGTCGCTCAAGCCCACCTCAGCGTGGAACATGCCCGCCGATCGACCCGATATCTACGTGTGTTACGGCGTCGATATTCAGGCGGGCGATATCCAAGCGGTGACCGGGTTTGTGCCCCGAGTGGACAATGAAAAGATTGTTCACCACATCCTGTTGTTCCAGTCGGATACCCCCACGCCCACCGACCCGGCCGCCTGTGAAAACGCTGCGGTGAGCCTGCAGAATAAATTGTTGTACGGCTGGGCACCAGGTGGTGTCGCACTCGAGATGCCCAAGGGCGTGGGCATGCCGCTCGATGAGACGACGCACTACTTCCTGCAAATCCACTACAACAATATTCAGGGGCTAGAAGGCGAGACCGATTCGAGTGGAATCGACCTTTGTACGACCACAGAAATGACTGACTACGATGCCGACATGATTGCGTTCGGCACGATGCAGTTCAATTTGCCCGCGCACCAAGAGACAACCTACACGTGCAATTACACCTGGCCGGCAAGTGCGGGAGAGGTGAACGTCGTGGCAGCGTTCCCCCATATGCACCAGTTGGGCACGGCGATTTCTACGGTGGTGAATCCGGGCACAGACGACACCGATCTGGGCAAATACGACCCGTGGGATTTCAACAATCAGCCGTTCTTGCCTATCAGTGCGACGCTAAAACCGGGCGATCAAATCCAGACGACCTGCGCCTGGAACAACACGACCAACAGTCTGGTGCGCTTTGGAGAGTATACCGAGGACGAGATGTGTTACTCGTTCACGATGTATTATCCTCGAGCGACTTCACTGCCATTCTGGGCAACACCGGCGTTCAAATCCGAGTGTTTCTGAGCTGCCAGACTGGCTGAAATTACGACCCAACCTAGTTTCACGTCGCGATCAAAGAGCTTGGATTTCCACCAAGCTCGTGCGGAGGGTCGTCTCCGTCGAGGGCGCCCCGGCGCGAGAAAGTGAGCGCAGCTCGTTGCGCAAACACGCGTCGGTGTCGAAGCCGCCGAACAACGAGCTTTCGCTCGTCGCCGCCTTCACGGCACCGTTAGCGTCGAAGGTAACGACAATCGTCGCGGGCGCGTTCTTGATGGCCACAACGCCGCATGCGGCGGCCGCATCCGGGATAGCGTTCTGCACGGTCGTGCTCCACAACTCCACGCTGCTAAGCGGCGCAAGCTCCGTCAACGCCACCTTTGCTTGAGGAGCCGACGCCCCCTCCGTCGTCGCGAAGAGACCAAGCGACGAGACGAGAGCGAGAGCAGCAGCGGCGAGGAGGTTCGTGGTCATGCCAGACCCATTGAGCAGACGGCATGCCAGCGTCGATGGCGAGGCGAAACACAGCGTTTTCTCGAGATCGCGTTGGTGAGCACCCCTCGTTGCGCAACCGCGCCGCCTAGGTTGTGCAACGGACGGTTCGAAGTTGTGCAACGCCTTGCACAGCCGTTGCCCAGGCCTGCCCAACCACGCGGTTGCGGTGGCCTGTCCGTGCTCAACGACCGCGACGAGAAGCAACCTATTCGCGAGAAACGTAGCTGAGCCCGACGGCCGCGAACTCGGTCCACCGTGAGATGAGATCTACCGATCCAATGCGGTCAATCAATGTCCGATGGTTGACAAGATAAGGGGGAAGATCCCATTGCGCTCGGTGTGTGCCGTCGTTCTGGTGTGGCCATGGCCAACCACACGATGTCATCCCGTCGAGCTCGTCACGCGAGCGTGCTCAGTACCGCGATTCCAGCATCGAGCTCAACAACCGAAGGGTTTTCTTCCGACCTTCTTGCCCAGCTCTCCTCGGTGGCGATTCCAAGCCCGAACGATACAAGTGACACGCTACCGAGCCTGGACTGGCCGGAGGCACTTCTCGCGGTGGCAGAACAGTGCTCCGCAGAATATGGGGCGAAGCTCGCCTACGAGCTCTCTGAACAATACTTCGAAGCTGGTTGCCCGACGCCGTCGAGCTTTGTGCTGCTCGCTGGTGGATTGTTTCCGAGCGTCGAGTTGCTGCAGCTTTGGCATGACGAGTATTGCACCGGCAATCTTCCGCCAAGAACGGTGCTTCGTATGGCACTGGTTGCAGGATATCTGCGAGCCCAAGATCAACCCGCTGTTCTGGCAGAAGCGCTTCGCTTGTTGCGTCGTATTTCGTTCCGGGCGGCACGTGCATCAGGTCAGGCTTGGGCGCAGGGGTATCTTGATGCAACGCGTGCCGATTGGAACGTCGACGACAGTAGTTACGGCCTTCTCACCCTCAGTCACAGCGGGTTCCGCCAAGATGGAAGGCGTGTCTTCACACTCGGGGCGCGATCCTATGTTCTGACGATCAAAGGCCCAGGCGAGCTCTCTGTTGTGGACGATCATGCAAGGCCCATGAAGCATGTGGCACTGCCGTCCAATGTTGGCGCAGCAGGTAAACATGGGGTGGTAGAGCGAGCTCGTTTCGATGAGGCTCGCACCGCAGCGCTCGAAGGCTCTCGACGTATCGCGAGCGATCTCGAGGAGGAGATGCGCAGTGGAGTCGCTCGCCCATGGGCGCTCTGGAAACGCATTTTCACCAACAACCCTATTATATCATCGACCGTACGCCCTCTTGTCTGGGTTGCGCGACGCCCAGAACAACCCGATTGTTATTTTCGGCTCGATGAGGAGCGCCAATACATTTCGCACCACAACGAGGTTATGGGCCCCTTCCCGGGAGCGATGATTCAGCTCGCACACTCGTCGTTGATGACAGAAGAAGAGCGATTTGCCTGGCGACACCACCTTGCAGAATATTTGTTGGTGCCTCCCTTCGAGCAGATCGAGCATGAGAGCATGTCGCCTCGAGACCCCAGGTATAGCCAAGAGTTTGGCGCGATCGATTGGAACGACACCCACAGTTTTTGTTCGAGCTATGGCTGGAAGCTCATGCTGCCGGCGGCCTCCGGCGCCGGGTCGATCTCGAAGACAGTGTGGGGAGGAAAGATTCGAGTCTACTTCGATATCGTCCGAGAAAAACCAAACGACTATTACTCTGCGCACAAGATCACGGGCTTTCGATTTGCCGTTGAAACCCCGCTTGCAAATGCCGCGATTGTTCCTTCGACAGAGACCATTTTGCGTTGTGAAGCGCTCACCGAGCTCTACGAAGGTCTGTCTAGCGAGCCCGAAGCCCGTCCGTGATCAACAGCCCAGACTCGCTCGCGAGTCCAACGCTCCCTTTGACGTGAGTGGCAAGCGCCGACCGACGCTGGTTTGTCGACAACAACCACTCGCGGCGTTGACCGTAAGGTTGAGGCGCAGTGCCATCGGCAACGGGAGCACCTCACCCCCTTGATCCCCCTCTCCCAACGCGTTCGCGTTCGGAGAGGAGGGGCGAAACGTTTGGATACGAGAGTGCGCTAGGCCCCCCTTCTCTAAACGCAGTTGCGTTTGGAGAAGGGGCTGGGGGATGAGGTGCTGATCCGCCCCGAGGTTCGCATCTCGGTGGTGATCACTCGATTGCGCCCGTTCGCCTTGCCGTCGTACAGCGCGAGATCTGCCTCGCGAATCAAGTCGTCGAGCGTGGTGAGTGTTTCGGGTGGGCAGCTCGCAACGCCGAGCGTGACGGTTACCGATACCATTGCTCCTTCGGTCTCGACACGCGCTGCCGCCACCTGCTCGCGAAGTCGCTCGGCCACGATCACAGCTCCGCCGAGATCGGTGTCGCTCAGCAAGATCACGAACTCTTCTCCGCCGTAGCGCGCGACCAGATCGTGCTCTCGCACCTCGTTGCGCAGCGTGCCTGCCACGGCGATCAAGACCTGATCGCCTGCCGTATGTCCGTAGGTGTCGTTGACCTTTTTGAAGAAATCGACGTCGAGCAAGATCACAGACACCCACGCTTTTCTTCGGCGCGCTCGCGATAGCTCTGCCGTGGCTCGATCTCGGAAGCTTCGTCGGTTCGCCACACCCGTCAGGTGATCGGTCGCAGACAGAAGCTCGAGCTTCGCGTCGTACTCTTTCCATCGTTCAAAAATCACGTGCGCCAGCGCGATGAGAAGCACCGAGATCACGAACGAAAGACTGCCGTTCAGCAAGTACCAAGCGAGCAGCGGATGGCCCCGCTCGTCGAATGGCTGCGTCGCGAAGATGGGTGCATACCGGATATAACCCAACCGTTCTGCCAGCACGCTTGCCGCCAACAGCAGCATCCCCGGGGCCATGCCGATGTAGGTTCTTCGCGGGCCAAATAGCAGCAACATCATCACCGCTGCGCCCAAAAACGTGACCCAGAAGGTGTTCGTGAGCAGCCCTACCGCTGAGCCGTACAACACGTTGGTGAGCCAGAAGAACGCGATCGTAAACAGCGTGTATGGTTCGCTCGTTCGACGCTTCCGAAGCACGATGCCCACGCCGAGCATCACGGCCCACGTCGCCACGGTGCCCTCGAGCATCTTGATGTACAGATCAAGCTGCGGAAGGTCGACGTGCTCCTGCATCAGCGGCAGCTCATTTCCACGAAGCGCAGCGAGCAGATTGACGATCCGAAAGGTCAACGTGCACGCAATGAGCCCCAGCGTGCGATCCACCGATGACCACCGAAGTGGGTTCGGGATCCTCAGCCCATGTGCTCGCCCCGGAGGATGTGAAGACTGCTGAGCCACCGCTGAGTGCAAGTGTAGTTCTAGGCGTGTGTGAGGGGCTCACAAATCGAGCGACCTCGTGGGGCTTTGTTACGCGTTCAATCGTCGTTCGTGGCTTGCGTGCTGTCGCGAGATCGCACATCCCAGCTCGCCTCGTTTTCGGGGTCGCGCTTCGTCATGAGCTCAGCACACCTTCGTTTGGGTCGACCCCATCGGCCGCTTTTGCGACATAGAACTGGCTCGACTTGTTGCTCGGCTTCACCCGAGCGAGTCATCCGACGCAGTAGGGTTGTTACGCTCGCGCTGTTGCTCGTCGGGCTGGTGGGCTGCCCCAGAGAGACGAGCTCGTCGACGTCGGATGCAGGCGCAACAGCGTCAGCCTCGGCACAAGCCATCGAGGACGCTGGCGCCGACTCGAATCAACCGGCTGCCGTGAGCACAGAGAGCAACGAGGGCGAGCCGCCTATCGTGTATTCGGTATGCATTGCCCCGCCGGCTCGATCGAGGTCGAAGGAATGTGCATTGCACGGCTCTGATGCATCGCTGTCTCAAAGGGCGAACGTATCAAGGCAAAAAAGTCGACGGGCCTTCGGCGTATTTCTGCGACGAGTACGATCCGGGCAAGGTGTCCTGTCTCGGCAAAGAAGAGAAAAAACACTTCTGCATGGATATGTACGAGTATCCAAACCGGAAGGGCGCGATCCCGAGGGTCATGGTCTCTTGGTACGAAGCCAAACGACTCTGTGAAGAACGCGGTGAGCGATTGTGCGGCGACGACGAATGGACACTCGCCTGCGAGGGCCCCGAACGAAGCCCCTATGCCTACGGATGGCGCCGCGACTCGACCGCGTGCAACATCGACAAGCCGTGGAGAAAACCCGATGACGGGATTCTCGCCGGGAAGGACAAAGAGAAGATCGACGCCGAGGTCGCGCGACTCTCTCAGCGCGAGCCATCGGGTGCTCGACCCGGTTGTGTCTCGCCGTTTGGCATCATGGATATGGGCGGCAACGTCGACGAGTGGACGGTGAACATCACGCTCGGAGGCAAGCCGTACCGTTCGATGTTCAAGGGCGGTCACTGGTGCAAAGGCGCCCGCAATCGATGTCGCCCCAACACCGAAAGCCACGACGAAACCACCGCCTATTACGCGGAAGGGTTTCGATGTTGTGCCGACCCCAAATGACGGCGTGTGAGCTCGGTGCTGCGGTTGTGATCGAAAACAAAAACGCCGCGCATCAATGCTCTTGATGGCGGCGTTCTCGTGAGACGCGTGAAGTGGATGGAGAGCGCTACACCAACCCCGCGACGCTCTTGATCCGCTCGATGACCTGACGTGCGACGGTCGTTTCGGGTCGCTTGAGTTGAGCGAGCGTATATTCGTATCGGTGCTTCTCGGTACCCACCTCGATCGCGAGATGGTTGAAGCTGGCTCCCACCTTCGACAACGTGGCTTCGTCGAGCTTGTGGTCGAGAAGCAGACCGCCAAGGGTGATCAAGTCACGCCAGAGCGCGTCGTACGCCTCGCGTGAGAGCACCGTCTTGGTGTGTGTCTCTTTGACGACAGGCGTTCGCTCTTTGCCTTGTGTGTGATCGATCTCGAGCTTGATCTCGGTTTTGCCCGATGGGTTGGGCGTCACCGTGATCAACACCTTCGTATCGAACTGGTAGGCAGGGGCAACCGGCCCGCTTGACTCGTCGAGCTCAATGCGAGCCGCGAGCAGCGAGCCATCTTGTGCGATCCACGGAGAGCTCACTTGCTGTCTGCTTTCTTCACCGCAAGCATGATGAGGTCTGGCTCTGAGCCGGCGATCACGCTCTTGGGCATATAGCAATAACCCTTGTCGCCCCAGCTCGTGCCCCACGAGTTCTTCACGATGTAGAAGTTCCCGCGGTAGCCGACGATGTGCATCGAGTGTCGTCCGTGCTTCCACTTGCCGGCACTCGCCTCTTTGACGATTCCGTCGCGACCGATCTTCGAGAACTCAGGGCCTGTCGCCATGTTCAA
Source organism: Polyangiaceae bacterium (assembly GCA_046351315.1). Classification (GTDB taxonomy): domain Bacteria; phylum Myxococcota_A; class Polyangia; order Polyangiales; family Polyangiaceae; genus JAXLYQ01. The sequence goes on along the minus strand of JAXLYQ010000022.1, from coordinate 17,774 downwards.
AATGACGGGGAAGCCCTTCGTGAGCGCCTTCTTCACGTCATCGAGCTGAATCGAAACAGGCTCAGCCAAGAGCTTGTACTGCTTGGCGTCCTCTTCGAGCTCGTCGAGTGAGGCCTTCGGTTCTTTGTCATCGTCATGCCAGAGATCCTGGCGAGCGATGCCGGTTTTGGTGAGCACCTTGGCTGGGCTCGGGCCACCCACGGTGCCTTCTCCACCTGAGTGCGCGTTCTCGAAGTCGAAGGGGTCGCCCTGATCTTTCAAGAACTGCAACATCGCGAAGCTCGGTGCGAGTCGTGGGTACGACTTGCCCAGCATCTTGGCGATCAGCTCGGTCGAATGGGTGTGCGAGAACGCTGCACAACGGCTCGTCTGCTTCTGATCTCCTACGGGCGGCGCAAACTCTCGCAGATCAACCGCTTCTGCGGGGGTCGTGTCATCGAGGATCTTGGGCTTGGGCTTGAACGGCGTGACCTTCTTGCCCGCGTTGGCACGATCGTTCGAGGGCACCACCTGGACGCTGCTCGTGTCGACATCGGGGTACTGCTGACGAAGCTCCCGCAATGCGTTGACGGTCAACACTCCCTGCGCGACGAGCTGGCCGTTGTTGTCGAACAAGGTCAGCGAGTCCTTCAGACCCGGCAGAAGGTTGTCGAGGAACTGATCCATATCGGCTCGGTTCTCTTCGCTCACCAACGAATAGCCAAGGTCGAGGAACGCCTGCTCGAAGCTCTCGCCGAAGTGATCGAGGTCACCAAACAAGTGACTCGCCGCCTCTGCGTAGTCGTCGATGCTCCAGTCTCCGAGGTCATCCTCGAAGTCTTCCGCCACTGCGTTGGCGAAGTCGGTGACGCTTTGAACGACGCCGAGATCTTCGACGGAATCCCAAAGATCATCGAGAAGGCCATCCTCATCGCCTTCTGCCGAGACTTCGTCTCCGTCGGCTAGATCGCCTCCGCCCTCTTCTTCATCCTCGCTCGCTGCGGCGCGATCGTCCTCCGACTCATCGTCGTCAGACTCTTCGTCCTCGTCGTCTTCCTCGTCTTCCTCGTCGTCGGACTCCTCATCGTCCTCGTCGTCGGATTCCTCGTCCTCGTCTTCCTCGTCGGAATCCTCGGTCTCGTCGTCCTCGTCGTCGGACTCTTCGTCGTCTTCATCCTCCGACTCCTCATCGTCGTCGGATTCTTCGTCGTCCTCGTCCTCAGAGTCTTCCTCTTCGTCGTCGGACTCCTCGTCTTCTTCGTCGTCAGACTCTTCTTCGTCGTCGGATTCCTCATCCTCCGACTCCTCGTCGTCGGACTCTTCCTCATCACCTTCGGAGTCATCCTCCTCGGTGTCTTCGTCGTCCCCGGAATCTTCGTCTTCGGAGTCTTCCTCGGTCTCGTCGCCGTAGTCCTCGTCGCCCGAGTCGTCACCCTCATCACCCGAATCTTCGGTGTCGCCACCGTCGTCGCCCGTGTCCTCGTCGTCTTCCGGGAGATCGTCTTCTTCGTTCGCCATGGTGTCCCTCGTAGAGAAAGGGCTGAACTACGCCCGAGCAGCGATCGTGATTTGTACCGCGACGCCATCAGAACGCGGAAGCACTTCTGCCGCAACAGCAGAAATCGCTTCGTTCGAGCTGTATTGAGACGTTCCGATCGTTCGATACGAACAGCGAATCGAGCGTCGAGCAAACTATTGGATGCCGAACTCTTTCAGGCGTCGATAGAAGGTACGACGAGGGATCCCCAGCGTTTTGGCAGCTTGAACGCGATTCCACCCGTTGGCTTCGAGCGCTTGAAGAATGCGTTCCTTTTCGATGGCAAGATGATCCGCATACCTCGTAGCTCGAGGTGGTTGGGTCATGGGGGGGACGTCTTGCTGCGTCGTTGTCGGCAACGTGGGCGTGGGTGATGAAATGGGCCCAGTGGTTCGCGACGCCGAGGGTCGCGAGGTGGGCAGATCAAAGTCATCTGCAGTGAGCTCGGATGACTCGGAAAGCACCCATGCATTCAACAGCGTGTTCTCGAGCTGCCTCACGTTTCCCGGCCACGGGAAGGCCATCAGCCTGCGCAGCGCCTCTCGACTGACCGAGCCTTTTTCTCGCCGGTATCGACCTGCGAAGATCTGCAGAAAGTGATCGATCAACGCTGGTATATCTTCGGGTCGCTCGCGTAGCGGCGGGACATGTACCTCGACGACGCGAAGTCGATAATACAGGTCTTCTCGGAAGGTGTTCTCGGCGATCATCGCCGTGAGATCTCGGTGGGTGGCCGCGATGATCAGTGTGTCGATAGGCTCTTCGCGTGTGCCGCCGATCGGACGAACCACACGTTCTTGAAGCACGCGCAGAAGACCCGCTTGCATCTTCAGTGGCATCTCGCCGATCTCGTCGAGCAGGATCGAGCCGCCGTCACTTTCTCGGAAGAGACCTTTTCGATCTCGTTCTGCGCCCGTGAACGCTCCTTTGACGTGACCAAACAGCTCGCTTTCGAGCAAGTTGGCAGGGATCGCGCCGCAGTTCACTCCGGTGAATGGGCGTCGTGCGCGTGGCCCTCCTGAGTGAATCGCACGTGCGATCACTTCTTTTCCGGTGCCGCTTTCGCCGGTGATCAGAATGGGTACATCGGTGTCTTTGACTCGATCAATGAGCGCGTACACCTTGCGCATCGAAGCGCTGGTACCGACGAGACCTTGGTAGCCAAAGTGACTTCGCAACACCGCGCGCGTGTCTTTGAGATCTCTCTTGGTGACCTCGAGTTGTGCGGTGCGATGTGAGAGTGATTCTTCGAGCTTGAGCCTCGCGGTTTGAAGCTCAGCATTCGCTCGCGCGAGCTCTGTGTTCGCGTGCTCGAGCTCTGCCCGTCGACGAGCATCCTCTGCGAGCAACCTCGCCGTTTCGATGGCGATGGCAGCTTGATCCGCGAAGGCCTGTAGGGTGCTGAGCTCTTTCTCGAACAACGAACCGCGTCGCAGTCGGGTCTCGAGATAGAGCGCTCCGATCGAACGTCCGTTGGGCGCTTGAATCGGCACACACGCGACCGACTGGAGCATGAGCTGGTGCACCGAGTCGTGCGACGCCATGCGCGCATCGTCACGAGCCTGAACCGACACGAACGGCTCACCCGTGGCGAGTACCTTGGCGGCAATGCTCTTCGAGAACTCGTGATGGCTTTGATCCGTCGCGAGAGAGCGCGCTGCGTGTACCGACAGATGACCGGTTTCGGAGGCAAGCAATACATAGCCCCGCTCGGCTTGGAGCAACGCTGCTGCGTGCTCGATCACTCGCTCGAGCACTTGCCCTTGCTCGTGAACCGCAGACAGCTCTCGGTTGATCTCGAGAATGCGTGCGAGTCGATCGTCGGCAGGCAACGGCATCGTCACGGTCGCCGGGCCTCGCGTGAGCGCGCTGACTCGACGCCCATGGGGGGCGCCTGCCGATGTTCCGTGAGCCGAGTCACCGTGCACGACCGCTCGGATGCTCGCTCGGCGAGGGTCGTTCCAGTACACCTCGCGCAAATCGCGCGGCAGCCGCGAGGCGATCTCTTCGAGAACATCGACGGCTTGTTCTGCATCTCGCCGCGCCGCGAGGCTGCGCCCCTGATCGAGCTCGAGAATCGAACGACTTTCGAGTGCTCGCCAGATCCACTCTTTTTGCCCGCCAGATCGCGCCGCGTTCAGCGCGTCGTCGAGCAGCTTGCGTGCCCCTTCTTCATCGTGGTGTCGAAGCGCGAGCGCACTTTGGGCCAACGCGAGCGCTGCCTTGTGCGCAGGAGCATCCCCGAGGCACTTGGCCGCCTTTTCGAGTGACAGCGCGAGCGGTGTTGGGTCTGCGTCGTCGTCGAGTGCGCGAGACGAAACGAGCACAGCCTCGATACGAGCTTCGGCGGCATCGACGTTACGGCCCAGCGCTTCGTAGGCAGCAGCACAGGTTTCGTAGAGCGCCGTGGCTCGCGCAAAATCACCCTTTCGTGCTGCGAGCTCAGCTTCGAGCCCACCGAGCTGAGCGAGCTGACCACCGCCTGCCGACAAGCGTTCGCGTTGCGATACGAGGGTGGCGATGGTGGTCTCGGCACGAGAAATTCGACCCAGGTAGAGGTCGAGGTTGGCGAGATTCAACAACGCTTGCAGCACAGTGCCTTCACGCCCTGCGCGACGACCCATATCGACGGCTGCTTCGAGGTGCGTGAGTGCTTCGGCGATTTCTCCCTGACCGTGCGTCGCGAGCGATGCGAGGTTGAGACGAGTGTTCGCGACGGCCCCAGCATCGCCCGCATCTTCGGCGGCTTCGAGTGCTTCCTCGTAGGCTCGTTTGGCCTCAGAGAGTCGATCGTGTCGTTGAAACGCAAGCGCGAGCGAGCCCAACGCCAAGGCCGCGACCCGCCGATCTTTCGACAACCTCGCCTTGTGAACCGCCGTCTCGAGGGTGGTGATGGCCGCCTCTTGTTGACCCAAGAAGGCCTCGGCGATCCCCTTGCAAGAGAGCGCATCTGCTTCGAGTGCGAGGTGCTCGCGGCGTGGTCGATCTCGTCGCCCTGCCGCCTCGCTCAGTTGCACCGCGTCGAGAAGCTCATCGACCAGCGCGATCGATGGATGGAACTGACCCAAGCGCAAAAGGGTACGCGCCCGGTAGAGTTTCCATGAGCGTGCTTCGCTGGTGTTTGGGTTCGCTTCTGCTTCGCTACGGCCCGCTTCGAGCTCTCGTTGAGCGGTGTCGAGATCGCCCCGCCCCAACGCCAACCGAGCACGAGCAACACAGGCCACGAGCGAACGATCCACCGCCGTCGCGGCGAGGATGGTGGACGCTTCGTTGAGCCTGCCTTGATCGAGCAATCGAATCGCGGCGTTGAGGTCCATCGGAGCGGGCTGGCTTGCAGGCGCGTCGAGGGTTCGATCGACGTCGTTGGGCGTGACCAATGGCTTTCCGTCGAGCTTACGAACCAGTGCGCGTAGCTTCCCGGGGCGGCCTTCGGCTTTGCTCACCACGCGGGCCACGATGGCGTCGCTCATGCTCGGAATCGCGCGCCGTACGAGGTTGGCAGCGACCTGAGCCTCGAGCGGCGGAACCACGAATACCTCGGACACATCGAGCGCCTTTTCGATCGAGACGCCTTGTGCGGTGATCACCAGTCGAGCGCCTGCATTCCGTGCCTCACGAATCAGAGACAAGACGCTCGACGGCAGGCGATCTGCATCGTCAATCAACACCACCGCGGTGCTTGATTTGGCGCCTGCGAGCTCGGCATCCACCGCGCGTTCGACGTCTCCGGTACTCGCTTCGATCCAGGCAACGTCGCGACCTTCGACCCCGAGCGACCACGCCAATCGTCGCACGATCGCAGTTCGCCCCGAGCCACTGCGTCCGCGAACCACCAGAGCGCCTCCGGGTTTCAGGGTGGCGATGCTCGAGAGAAGGCGCGTGATCGTCGTATCGACGCCTGAGATCGGCCAAGCCGCATCGGCCATACCCACATCGATCGGTGCCGCGATGTGGGCTGCGCGGCGAAGACTCGACGCAAGCTCATCGACACTCGGAAATCGCGCCGACGGCTCATGGGCCGTGGCATGCGCAACCACGCCTTCGATCCCGGATCGCTCTTCTGCGTTGAGCTGTGCGCCGACGACCTCGAGCACGTCGCGAAGTGTGGCTCCCAACGAGTACACCTCAGAGCGAACTGACAGTCGCGCTCCGCTGAAGAGCTCGGGGGCGGCGTAACCTGGGGTCAAACCCATCGCGTGCTGGCCGTGCTCTCGCCACGGAGCTGCCAACCCGAGGTCAACGAGCGTGGCGTTGCCTTGTGCGTCGACGATGATGTTTCCGGGCTTGATATCCCCATGAAGCAAGCTGGCCCGATGAAGTCGTGTGAGCTGATCGGCCGCTCGAAGCACGGCCCCGAGTGCAAGCGGCGCTGCCACGTTGTCGTCGAGCCACTGAGCAAGGCTACGACCGCGAACCAGCTCTCGAAGCAAATAGGGTTGTCGCCCTTCAGGAAGGCGCCCAAACCGAAGCACCCTCGGCACACCCAGCCCCTCGAGACCCGAGAGCGTCGAGGCTTCGCGAACCAGCGCGAGCACCTCGGATTCGCTCGCCCCTTCGGCCAAGGTTTTCAGCGCGTACTCGGCACCGTCGACCGCATCTCTTACGGCCCAAACCTCGCCTCCACCGCCTTTGCCAAGGCGAGAAATCGGTGAATAGCGAGGCGGAAGCGCTGGAGACATGACCGCCCCCGTATAGCAGAGAGCACATTGTGTTAGACCCCCTGCATGAGCGCCTGTGCACAACCGGGATGTTCCGGCGTGATCGAAGAGGGGTATTGCAACGTCTGCGGCATGGTCGATCCGTCCTCAAGAGGCGGAACCGTACCCATGGTCGCCTCGGCAGCCGCGCAAGTTGCTCCCGTCGTGCGCGATGTGTCGGCGAGCATGTCGGCACGTACCGGCTCGTCTCCCACGGGTCGTTCGGCTCGATCCGCTCGCAGCACGCGCAGTGTTCGCTCGACGCGTTCGAGCTCCAGTCGAAGTGGGCGTACGACCTCACGCTTGCTGGGCGGTCTACCGATCACCCGCCCGCCCCTTCCGCCGCTTGATCCGCTGGCGTCGATTGTGCCGGGCGAAGTCCCCGATCGAAAGCGGTACTGCTCGAACTGTGACTCGAAGCTGAATCGCGAGGCTGGGTTTTGTCCAAAGTGTGGCCAAGAATACTCCTTCAAACCCACGCTTCAGCCCGGTGACTTGGTCGCGGAGAAATATGAAATTCAAGGCACCATCGCGTTTGGTGGCCTGGGTTGGATTTACCTCGCTCTCGATACTGTCCTTTCTCGCTGGGTCATTTTGAAGGGCTTGCTCAATTCGAAAGACCCTCGAATGCTCGAGGTGGCAGTCAAAGAACGCGAGTATCTGGCCGCTGTAAAACACCCCAGCATCGTGTCCATTTACGATTTTCTAACTCACGGAAGCGAAGGCTTTATCGTGATGGAATACGTCAATGGCAAAACGCTGATGACCCTTCGCAAAGAACGCGGAGGCCCTCTTCCGGTGGCTGAGGCAATTTCCTATATCTTGGAGATATTGCCCGCCTTTGGATATCTCGACGAGGTCGGCATGGTGTACTGCGACTTCAAGCCTGAAAATGCGATGGTTGAAGAGTCAACTGTCAAGCTGATCGATCTGGGGGCAGTCCGGCAGGTCGACGATTTGGGGGGCGATATTTACGGCTCTCGTGGGTACACCGCACCCGAAGCCGGAGAGCGCCCTTCGCATCAATCCGACTTGTACACGGTTGCGCGAGCCTTGGCTGTGCTGGTGGCCGACTTTGATTTCCAGGGCAAGTACGAGCACTCGCTGCCCATCGCTCAGGATATCCCCGCGTTCTCGGCTCACGAGCCACTGTATCGCTTCTTGCAAAAGGCCACGCGGCCCAACCCAGACGATCGCTTCCAATGTGCGGCCGATATGATCGAGCAGCTCGTTGGCGTGCTTCGGCATGTTGTCCCAGCGGGGACCATGGGCCCCATCGAGAGTGCACTCTTTGATCGTGACAGCGATCACGGCCCTGATTCCGGCACGATGGCAGCAGATGTCATGCGCCCGCTCGATGGGATTCCTCGGCCAAAGGCAGATCCCTCCGATGCAGCATCTGCCGTGATTTTGGCAGCAGGGGCGATTGGTGACCCATCAAGGCGGCTCGCGATGTTCGAGCGCGCATTGAAAAACAATCCTGACTCCATCGAGCTGAAGCTACGGCGTCTCGACGAGCTCATTGTATTGGGTCGTTCGAGCGAGGCAGATACGGCGCTTCTGGATATCCAGAAAACTCACCCCAAAGACTGGCGATTGCTCTGGTATCGAGGTCGCGCATTGTTGGCTGAGGGCAATACCAAAGAGACGCTCAAGGCTTTCGAAAAAATATTGGATGAGCTTCCTGGTGAGCTGGCCCCGAAACAAGCCATTGGGCGAGCCTACGAGCTGTCAGGTCAAATGGTCGAGGCAGCAGCGTACTACGACTCGGTTTCCAAGGCCGATCCGACGTTCACCAGCGCAGCCTTTGGGCTAGGGCGTTGCCTCGAACGCCAACGAGATCGTGCTGGCGCGGCCGACGCCTATCGAAGGGTTTCGCCAGCGTCGAGTCGTTATGTACAGGCTCAAATGGCACTGGGGCGTGTGCTGGTGAACGCAGCGTTGGGCCCTTGTACACTGGACAACCTTCGAGCCGCAGGTGAAGCGATCCAGGCCATCGACGGTCTGATCGATGGTCTCGAAGCGCATCTATTTCGTGCCACGATATTCGAGGCCGCGGCCGTGTTTTCTGCCAGCCATAGTGTTCCGCCTGGGTTTACGATCGCAGGGCTCGCGGTGAATGACAAAACGATGCGAGAGGCCGCAGAAACCGAGCTTCGGCGCTGTGCCCGTATGGCGGCTCGCGAACAAGAACGAATCGACTTTGTCGACCGTGCCAACCAGGTACGACCCTTTACGTTCTTGTGAGGTGATGCGAGGTCTGCATCTCGAGCCACTGTGAGGACAATTTTCACCTCTTGGAGACTCTGAAGCCCTGCGCTAGGGTGCTCTTCTCGTTTCGAAGAGGGCTAATCATGCCGTATTTCGCGAAGGCAATCTGAGATGAAGCGCTGTCCTGTCTGTTCGGCTTTGTGTGATGCCGACGATATGTTCTGCGAGGTGGACGGAGCACGTCTCGATGGTGTGCCCACTCAAATCGGCGGTATTTCGTCGATCCCCGCGCCCATCGCGATGAGCTACTCACGATGCTCGAAATGCGGTTCGATCGAGTCTGAGGACGGCTTTTGTCGTGAGTGTGGTCACCGGGTGTATTTGCTCAACGACAGCACCTCAGAGCCCCCACCGCGTTTCTTTTCTTCGAGCGATTTGTTGGCTCGCGTGGGGATCGAGCAATCCGAGCAGAGCGAGGCCACCATCGGGGCCATCTGCGATCAAGGTCTCGCGTCGGGTCACAACGAGGATGCGTTTGCCTTTGCTCATGGCGATAAGAACGGTGCTCCGTGGTGGGCGCTGGTGGTGTGCGACGGGATCTCCTCGGCGTCGTACTCGGATCGCTGTGCGAAATTGGCTTCTGAAGCGGCCAAAGATCTCCTCGTTGAGCTGGTTTGTACGAGTGATTTGTCTTCGAGCGGGTCGAGCCAAGCAGTCTTGGCCGCGGTACAAAGAGCGCACGCTGTCTCCTGTTCGATTACCGAACGACAACAAGGCAAAGACGAACCCGGAACGACCATCGTGGTGGCCTTGGTTCATCACCAACGTTTGGCGGTGGCATGGGCCGGTGACAGTCGTGCCTATTGGATTTCCAAACACGCTGCCGAGCCACTCACGAAGGATCACTCGTGGGCTGTCGAAGCCATCGAAAGCGGAGAAGTCACGGCAGACGAGGCCATGACCAACCCGCTCTCTCATGCGATCACGCGCTGTATCGGCCCGCTCGAGACGATGTCGCCCTCGGCCGATATTCACGCGAGCGTCGTCACACGAAACCTCGCCGGGCATGGTCAGTTGATGCTGTGCTCGGATGGCTTGTGGAACTACCTCAAGTCGAACGAAGAGCTTCGTGATCTTCTGAGCCCGCTGTCGAATCGCCCTCCGATTGAACGAGCAAGAGCGTTGGTTGCGCATGCTTTGACCTGCGGCGGGCACGACAATGTCACCGTGGTGATCGCCGACGTCTGAGAGATCGAACGTCGATCGATCCCGATTGGCCTTGGCCTTGAGCGGGGTGGGGTATAACCGCGCATATGGCCTTTAAGCTCGAGACGTTTCAAAACCGGCATCTCGCTCCGGGGCAAACGAGGGTGGATGCGATCGTGACGGTGACCGCCGATTCCGCGGTGTCCACGTCGGTGTCGCAAGGTGGGCCACTGGTCGTGGGGTTCATCCTCGACAAGAGCGCATCGATGGCTGGTGAGCGGCTCGCGTCGGTGAAAAATGCAGTGTCGAAGGCGATCATGCTCTTGCCAGAGTCGACGTCGTTCTTCGTCGTGGCGTTCGACAGCATCGCGCACCTGATGTGCTCCGACATGGTGGCCAACGAGCGAAACAAGCGTGCTGCGTTGGCTCAGCTCAACGCCGTTCAAGCCTTCGGTGGCACTGCAATGTCGGCGGGTCTGGCCACGGCCAAGACAGTGTTCAAGCGGTTTCCGAATGCGATTCGTCAGGCGATCTTTTTGACCGACGGCGAGAACGCTTCAGAAACCCCAGAGCAGGTGCGTGGGCAGCTCAAACAATCCGAGGGCGTATTTCAGTGTGATTGCTGGGGCATCGGCACCGATTGGCGCGTCGGCGAGGTTCAAGAAATTGCGCAGGCTCTTCTCGGAAAAGCCTCGCTGATTCCGGCGCCCGATGGAGTGGAAGCCGCGTTTCAATCGGCGATTGAGAAGGCAACGAGCAAGTCGTTGAACGATGTTCGTCTGCGTCTGTGGACACCCCAAACCGCGAAGCTGATTGCGGTCAAACAGGTCAACCCGACCATCGAAGAGCTCACCTCTCGAGCGCGTGTGATCCATCCACAAGTTCGTGATTTTCTCACGGGAGCGTGGGCTGCGGGAGAGTCGCGAGATTTTCATCTCACGATCGAGGTCAACCCTGGTCATGTGGGCGACGAGATGCTCGCTGCGAGGCCATCGATTGTCTACATGGCTCCTGCGGCAAATGGCTTCGAGGAGCGCGAAGAAAAGGCCCCTGAAGGGCGTGTCTTTGCCACCTGGAGCCAAGACGTGTCGTTGACGTCTCGTATCGATCGCCACGTGGCTCACTACACGGGTCAAGACGAGCTTGCAGACGCGATTCAACGAGGGCTCGAGCTGCGCGAGCAAGGCAACGAAGCGGGGGCGACTCAGCTCTTGGGTCGCGCGGTAAAGATTGCCCATGACTCACGAAACACCGAGATGACGAGCCGACTCACGAAGGTGGTTGACGTCGTTGATGCTTCTCAGGGGACAGTGCGTTTGCGTCGCTCGGTCGACAAAGCCGCTGCGATGGATCTTCAGCTCGAATCGCGAACCACCAAACGCGTTGCACGAAAGCCCTCGGACGGAGGCGCATCGTGACCGCCCGTTGTGCCGCTGGGCATCTCTCTGACGAGCCAGACTATTGCTCGGTCTGTGGCGCGAAGATCGGTGCTCCTGTCGTGTCGAACCCGCCCCCGCAGCCTACGAACGTTGGGGCTTCTGTGGGCTCGGCGACGTCGTGCCCCGTGTGTGGTGAGCGTCGCCACGAGATGTCTGCTCGATTCTGTGAGGTGTGCCGATACGACTTTGCCACCGCCGCGCCGCGAGCCTCGTCGCCACCTGCACAACCAAGCGCGGTGCCTGCGACGCAAGCTGCGGCTCCTGCGCGTGTTTCGCCGGCTCCGAGCGAGCCCAACGTAAGCGTTGCTCGGGCCCCGCTCGAGCTCACCCAGCGGTGGGAGCTCATTGTCACGATCGATCCTTCGCTCGACACCGAGCCCGAGCCAGGCGTGGTTGCGCCCAAAGACCCTCCTCGTGTGTTTCCGATCGAGATTGCCGAGATGTTGGTCGGGCGTCGTGACGACCAACAGAATGTTCGCCCTGCCGTGCCGTTGCATGACCCAGGGGCATCGCGCCGGCATGCGAAGTTTCTGCTGAACACAGATGGCACGATCTCGCTCTCGATCTGGCGTCGACCAATGGCACCCGCCTCAACGGTCACGACGTTCTTTCGGGGTCGATGTGTATTCTGAATGACGGCGATCAGGTCACGATGGGCCGCTGGACACGCATTACGTTGCGGGGTCGCACGTGACACAGCTCGTTGCGCCGCACGGGGCGTCGACCATCGCAAAAAAGCTCGCGCCTCAGGTTGGCTCTCGATGGTCGACCCCGGTGATTTACAAGGCGTTGCAGATCACGATTGTCGCGCTGACAGCGGTCTTTTTGTTGACTGCGGAGGCGAGCCTCGATCGTGCTCGCCACGCGACACGCACCATCTGGAAGGACACCGCGCCAAGTATCCTCACTGCACTCGAGCTTCAGGCGTTGCTGGCCGATCTCGACTCGCTCGCGGCAAATATGGTGCTCGACCCGGACACGAAAACGAAGAGCGCTGACGCCTTCGAACGCGAGCGATTGCTGGTGTCAAAACGGTTGGTCGAAGCGTCGCAAAACATTACGTTCGGCGAATCAGAGAAAGTGCCGCTGATCACGATTTCAGAGCAACTGGGGCGCTATCTCGAGCACATCGGCCGCGTTCAACTTCTGCAAGAAAAAGGCGACGTCGATGGTGCGGTGAAAGCGTATCGACAGGCGACGGATGTGATGCACGACAAGCTGCTTCCGGCCGCTCGATTGCTTGATTCGGCGAACGCGTCGGTGATGACGTCGGTCTACGTCGAGCAGGTTCGCTCGACGCGAGCGCGTGAGCTGGCTGCCTTCGTGTTCGGCCTGCTGCTGTTGCTCTTGTTGCTCGGCACGCAAGTGTTCTTGATCGGAAGAACCCGTCGTCTGATCAACCTACCGTTGCTGATGTCTTCGTGGGCTCTGGTGGTTTTTTTGGTGTACTTGGGGTCGTTGTATCGGCGCTCTTCCAACGAGCTCAAGGTCGCGCGAGAAGACGCGTTTCAGTCGATTCAAGCTCTCTCGACCGTGCGCGCGATCGCCTACGACGCCAACGGCGATGAGAGTCGCTACTTGTTGGATCGCGACCGCTCAGCCACCTACGAGCGAGCCTTCTTCGACAAGATGTATCAGCTCAGCTCGACGCCTGAGTCGACGTATCTGCCTGGTCGTGGGCTGCCGAAAACGCAGTTCCTTTCAGGAAAGATCGCCGAGCTCATTGCCAACATCACCTTCTCTGGTGAACGCGAGGCGATTCAGCAGGTGATGATCGAGCTGTCGAGTTACTGGAAGACCGACAAGAAAATTCGGCAGCTCGAGAGCGCTGGCCTTCCTGCGAATCACAAGTCTGAAGTCTATCTCTGCTTGGGTGAGTCGAACGATGCGTTTACTCGTTTTGACTCGGCCATCGAGAAGGCGATCGCATTGAACCAGGGGGAGTTTGATCGCGCGCTGTCGAGTGCCGATTCGAGCCTTCGTACTGCCGAGATGATCGACCCATTTTTGGCCGCTTGTATTGCGGGCTTCGCTTTCTTCGGCCTTCGTCAGCGGCTGCGCGAGTACGATTGAGCGACGATGGATCTCACATACATCGATCGAATGCTTTCGATGTGGGACGAGCGGCTTCGACAAGTGGACGAGAACCTGCTCGCACTCGAAAGCGACTCGACTTATCAGCTCGTCTCGGCGGCTTCGGTCGGTCGTGGCGTTGAGCTGAATGGGCTCACGCGTGAGAAGATGGACCTCGCGATCGACGCAATTGGCGACCTGTTCGAAGGCCGACGAAAGCTGGCTGAGGTGGTCGACAAGGCGAAGGCGTCACGCTCGTCGATCTCGATGATCTCGTTCTGGTCGTCGGATGATCGTGTCGCCGAGATCGAAGAGCAATTGGTGCGTCCGTCTATCGTGCTCGATCTGCCCTCGGCACCACTATCACAACGCCGTTTGCTTCAGCCTGGCCCGGTGGCCGGCAAGATCACCGCTGAGCAATTGCTTGCACAGATGGCACAGGGCTTCGATCGGGCTCGGGATATTTTGCTCGAGGTTGGCCGCGCCTGGGCTCGTATCGATGCGCAGCTCGACAAGATGGCGCAGCAGTGTCTTGCGCTCGATGAGACCGCGACGACAGAGGGGCTGCGTGAGCTTGTGAGCGCCGAGCTCGATGCCGCGCAGCAGATGATGGACGACATTCGCGACAACGCCGATCGTGACCCTCTCGGAATGACCCTCGACATCGCGCGAACGTTGACCCCCGTGATCGAGAGTGTGCAGGTGCGACTCGACAACGCTCGGGCGATTCGAGAGAGGGTGACGTCGCGTTTGAATGAGGCTCAATCGTTGCTGCAACGCTGGCGTGATCAGCGCGCTGATGTCGAGTCAGCGCAGCAAACGTTGCCGCTCGAATTCGTGGGGGTTGGCGAGCGCCCCATTTCAGAAAGCTCTTCGATCACCGACCACGCGCTGTGGCTCGAGCGGCTTTCGGCAGCGGTACAAAGCGGTCATTTTCAGAGCGCCGACGTGGGCCTCGAACGATGGTTTCAATCGGCTTCTGCGGTGGTCGCTCTCGACGATTCCGTGTTGAATTCGTTTCGATCACTCATGGCTCGTCGCGATGAGTTGCTCGGTCGATTGTCTGCGCGAAGAGCTCAAGCCGAGGCCCTGCGTCGACGTGGCGCGGTGCTCGATGAAGGTGCGCGGCTCTCTGCGGATCGCGCCGCACAGCTACTTTCGCGGCGCCCAACGATGCTGGCGGATGCGACGGACGCACTTGAATCGTTCGAGCAAGGAGTCGCTGCCATGCGATGCTAGTCACGCATGACACTGCGCACTTTTGGCTGTGCATCAGCCCTTTTATCTCGCTTTGGTTTCCTCTCTTGCTTGCGACGACACCGAATCACTCGCTGAACCAACGGCGGGTTCTGGTGGGCAAGCAGGTTCAACCGGAGGCACCGCCGGACAACAAAACCCCGCTGGATTCAGCGGAGCGAGCGGCACCAGCGGTGTGAGGGTACGAGCGGAAGCGCTGGAACGTCTGGAGTAGCCGGGGCGGCCGGCTCAGGTGGTGGCGGTACTGCCGGAGCGGTTGGTACGGGAGCGAGCGGCGGAGGTGCGGGCTCGGGTGGTGCTGGCGGTAGTGTTGGCAACGAAATCGAAGCGATGTTGCAGTCGATTCCGGGGTTACGGTAATTTCTCCGATCCATTCGCGAGCCCTCCTGCCTATATGATCCAGGTCGAGCAACCGGTGGATCATCACCACCCTGAGGGGCAGAAATTCCAGCAGAGAGTGTGGCTGACCCATACCGGGTTTGAGTGGCCGATGCAGTGCTCGCAAATACCGGTTACGATCTCTATGGTCTGAGCCGTTTCGAGCCGACCGTGATGCTAAATGCCAATCAAGTTTTGGTTGAGCAGCGGTGGTTTTCGCCCTCACGCCCTGACCCTGCTGATTGGAGCTTTCTTCGTATTTGGCAAGCAGCGAGCGATCATCACAAGATTGTCGAGCTGTTGAAGCCGTTCTACACGCAAAAATGGCTTTCTACTGGCGAGAGCAAAGGCGGAATGACCAGCGTGTATCATCGTCGATTTTACCCCGATGATGTCTTTGCGACGGTGGCCTATGTCGCCCCTCAAAGTTACGGAAACGCCGACCCTCGCTACATCAATTTTCTCAACCAGGTGGGCTCTGCAGAGTGCCGAGATGCTCTGAAGCAGTTGCAAATCGAAGTGTTGAACCGACGCTCCCCGCGATGACGGCAGCCATGGCTGGTGCATATGGGGCAACCTCGTTTACGCAGCTTGGGCTTGATGCAGCTCTCGATTTTGCGGTCATCGAGATGCCTTTTGCTTTTTGGCAATATATTGGTTCGGGGGCGTGCTCCAGTATTCCAGCGACATCAGCCTCAGATGATGAGATCTGGGCCTTTGTGCAAAGTGTGGCTCTACCCGAGTTCTGGCTGATTCAGGTTTCTTGAATCTGAGCCCTATTATTTTCAAGCCGCCGTCGAGCTGGATATCCGGCTGGCGACACTTCACATATCAAGGCATTGTTGACCGTGCCCGGTGGGGTTGATGTGGCTGCCTCTCAGGTGAAACCAGGCCCAACGAAAGAGATGGTGCTCGATGAGAATGCCATGCCTGATATTGCGAGCTGGTTGGCGACAAGTGGTGAACGGATGATGTTTATTTATGGCGACTCAACTTTAGAGCGTGTTCAATTGAAGTCTTCGCGAGAAAAGCGCCAGGGTCGGAGATGACGCAAACTTCTGGTCATGATGGGTACGACACGATCTTGAGCGATCGGGAATGGGAACGGCTGGAAACCCTTCGTCCCGGAACCGCGCCCAGGACCCAACTCCAGCCAAGGTCGATAGAAGGTCTATCATCAACGCCCTTCTCTACATCGACAGGACAGGAGTGCAGTGGCGCAATCTTCCGAAGAGCTTTCCTGCGGCGTTTCAGTACCACTATTTCTACGTGTGGTGCACGGTACGTTCGACACGATGCGGGAGTATTTGATCCCCATTCTTCGTGAGCGCGAAGGTCGGAGTCCAGAACCGACGGCAGCTATTGTGGACAGCCAATCGGTGAAAACCACAGAGAGAGGTCCCCGCGGATACGACGCTGAAAGTAGCGGTAAAGGGGCGCAAGCGGCATATCTTGGTCGACGTGCTGGGTTGTAGAAATTTTTGCGTTCCTCATCACGACCGCAGACGTCCAAGATCGCGACGCCGGCGCCAAGCTCATTCGATGGCGAAAAGGGAATATCCAACACTGCGCAAGGTCTGGGTGGACAGTGCCTATAACGGTCCTGTCATCAAAACAGCGCAGCAAGACACAGGAGTGGAGAACCAAGTTGTCCCCAGGCCAGCCAATACGAATACATCGTGGAAGTTTCTGCCCAAGCGTTGGAAAGTCGAGCAACTATTTGGTTGGAATAACCGCGAGCGACGGATGAGCAAAGATTTTGAGCGAACGTTGTCCTCGTCTGCTGCTTGATCAGACTTGGCCTGCATTCGCCGCATGGTTCGCACAATTGCCGCGTCTTGCATTTAAACATGCTCTTACACCACCGCTGCATTCGAGCTCGGTAACGCCCTCGACTCGTTCAAGCTGATTGCACCCAATAGCAACCACTACGCTCAGATTGCTTCGCTGACGCAAGATGACCAACAGATTGCGAAACAAGCACTTCAGAGTTGGTTTGGGGTTTCGCTCTTCGAGCTGACACAACAAGACTTGATGAGAATCAGGCAGACGAGGTCACGTCGAGCGGCGCTTCACCATTGAACCTAGTTCTGTCTCGGTGTCTGATGCGCGCTGACCTCTTCTTGGGGTCAACTGACATCGACTAACGAGGAGAATTGCCTCATGGGTTTCATCATCAATCGCCCCGACGGCTCAGCCCGCGAGGTGAGCGGATACCGATATGCAGCGCCCCCTCCTGGAACCAAGACCTTTGCGTCTGCTCGTCCATCAGAGAAAGCGCTGCCGAAGAAGGTCGACCTGCGGCAACACATGACCGCCGTCGAAAACCAGGGGCAGACCAACTCGTGTGCAGCAAACGCAGTCGCTGGGGCGTACGAATACCTCGTCAAGCAGCACCTGTCTGACGAGGCCTACGACGTCAGCCGCATGTTCATTTACTACAATGGGCGTGCAGTCGACGGCATCGAGAACGAAGACGGCGGATCGATCATCAGCAGCTTGATCCAGAGCCTCAAACAGCACGGTGCTTGTAGCGAAGAGACCTGGCCGTTCGACCCCGCCAAGGTCAACGACAAGCCTTCTGATGACGCCTACGATGAGGCGAAAGGCTTCTTGATCGAGGACACCGCGCTTGTCCCCACGAACATCGACGCATGGAAGGGCGCGATCGCCGAAGGGTACCCAATTATCTTCGGCATCAAGCTCTTCGAGTCGTTCGACAAGCAGCGCAAGCCGGGGCTTGTGCCAATGCCCTCCAACGCTGAAACCTCGCGTAAATCACACGGGGGTCACGCGATGTTGGCTGTTGGCTACTCAGACACCGATCGTGTCTTCATCGTCCGCAATTCATGGGGAACGGACTGGGGCGAGAAGGGCTACTGCTACATCCCCTACGACTACCTCTGCAGCGACAAGTTCAACAACGGCGACTCGTGGATCATCCGTCGTATCGAAACCGTCGATGCCGAAGACACCTGGTCCGATGATGATGAGTCG
>JAXLYQ010000021.1:0-71918 GCA_046351315.1 Polyangiaceae bacterium | reverse complement strand
ACAAGTCGTGAATCGAGCTCGAATACTGTGCGATCGTGAGTCGACGCAGCGTGGGTTCGGCCGGCGTGACCTCAGGAGGCGTAAGCTGCGGTTGTGCCGATGTGGGCGTCGTCGAATCACTCGAGCACGCCGCGAGTAGTGCAGAGAGCACGACACTCGCAGGAAGACTCCATCGACGAAATGGGCGATGCGCGGCGTGAGATGTGAATGCTGCAAAGAACCGCAAGCCAAGCCTCCGTTCGCGTGCCCAATGGCGACACGTGCGCGCGATGGTCGGACCACTGCTTACGCAGTGTCAAGCACGAGACAGGCTCAGCGATACACTCGACTTGCCGCGTCGATCGCCCACATCAAGTACGCCGCCGTCGTCCCTGCGAGAGATACAGGCAGAACCACGCGTTCGGCGATCAACTCTACCCAAATTTTCCAGGATTTCTGGATCACTGGAGGCGTGACGATGACGCGCTTTTCGACAGGCTTGACGAGCGCCAGCAGTGCTTGTCGTCGTGTCTCTTCGGCGAATGCTTCGTCGAGCTGTGGTCGAGGCAAGACACGAAGCTGCGAGAGAAGCTCGTTGTGATCGATCGAAGGCTTGCTCATGACTCGACCTCGGCGCGTGGACGAGAAAGATAGCCGATCGAGGGGGGGCGGTGGGCGCTTTGCTCGAGTTTCTCGGCGAGAGCTGCGCGAGCTCGAGAAAGACGCTGCCGAAGCGCATCGGGCTTGAGCGCCAACACCATGCACGCTTGATCGGTGTCGAGCCCTTCGACTGCGACGAGCAGCAAGACCTCTCGGTACATATCGGGCAACGATGCGATCGCGTGCTCTATGCGAGCAATCTCGCGTTGAGCTGTCACTTGCCGTTCGGGGTTGCTCGATGAGCTTGCCGCATACACGGGCTCGTCGGGCTCTGCGTCTTCGCGTGGTCGAGCGCCTACTCGTCGTCGGTAACTCAAGAATTCGTTTCGAGCGACCGTGAACAACCACGCTGCAAGGTCGGTGTCATCTCGAAGCGACGTGGCGTTTTTTGCCAGCTTCAAGAACGTCTCTTGAAAGAGATCTTGGGCCACATCGACTCGACCCGACAAGCGAGCGAGAAAGCCATACACGCGTTCTCGATGCTCTTCGTAGGCGCGATCGAACGCGGCGGGGTCACCGCGTCGAAGCGCTGCAACGAGCAGAAGGTTTGCGTGCCTCACCACGAGGCGATCAACGCACCCTCTTCACGACCGTGACAAAGAAAAAAACACGGTGGTGAATTACATCCTCATCACGGCTTTGCGCCGTCGTTGATCCAGGTCTTGATTCGACCGATCTCTTCTTCACTCAGCGCTCGCCCCTCGGGGCATCAGGTCACCGAGGCGATCGGTGCAGTTCGGATCAATCTTGCAAAAGAGATAACTCTTCGAGCTATCCCCGGGGACAATCAGCTTCGTGGGCGCCTGCGTCGAGCTCTTGTTCACCAGGGCGGCGATCAACTTCTTTGGCCAGCACGAGACCACCCGAGGCAGTGCCGTCGTTGTGACACCTCCGGTCGCGCACTTGTTTTGTGTGAGCGCGACAACACCATCGAAGCCATCGACCGAAGGGCCTGGTGCATTGGGGTCGACGGGGCAGCCCTCGTAGGTGATCGCTCGATCAAGATCACTTTGTTGGCTTTGTATCTGCAGGCACCGACCGAATAAAACACCAAAGCGCTCGTGTCGCTGCGGGCGACCATGTGCCCGCCGTCAATATCGGCATCTGTGTACCGAGGTCATCGTTCAAGAGCCTCTGGTAGAGGTAACTCTGGCGGGGTCTCCTGCTTTGATCTGGCGCCATCCGAGCTTGGCTCCTGCTTTGCCGTTGCCGTTCGGGTCACCCACGATCACGTCGTCGTTCTCTCGTGGGTACGATCTGAGATCCCACAGCTTTGCCTCAGACGCGGTGGCCGACGCGAGCGATAGTGTAATGGTTGTTCCAGAACCACTGAACGTGACACCGGTGAGTGATCGCGTGCTTGCTGTTTCCGGAAGCGAAGAGCTTGGGTCGACGAAGCTTGAGCGCGCCTGCACCACCCGCGGGGGCAGCGCGAGGCCGAGGGTGACCGATGAGGGGGGCGATGGCGCATCGGCATCGACGGTGACCGAGAGACTCGACATCGGTGTCGTCGGCAAATACGAGGTGATCTCCTCACGCTCACACGCGTCGACGATCACCGCGGGGTTGCCTACCGATTGCTGGCAAGCTCGCCGAAGGTCGCGACGAGGTCATCGAACGACGTAAGATTGGGCGCGCTCTTGGCGTTGCGGACAGGTGCCTTCGAGACCGCTGCACGACGGCGTAACGGCCTTGTCGAGCACGGATCGAAGAGTCGGGTACTCTTTGGCCGTGGGGTTCGGGGTTCCGCCCGTACCACCAGTGCCGCCTGTACCTGCCGTGCCACCGCTGCCTGCCGCGCCGCTCGCCAGCGGTGCCTGATGGGGTGACGTCGTCGTCCTCAGAGCACGCTGAGGTCGTGAGCAAGGTGAAAACAGCGAAGAAGCGTCGAGCCAAGTTGCAAGAACGAACGGGTCGTAAGCAAGCGCATCGGGGCGAGGTTGTAGCGTTCAACGTGACGGATGTCCGCGAGAACGTTCGCCTGCTATTCTCGGCCGGTGCGAACACGAGCCCTGACTTCGATTCTCGCGGCCGTCCTGTTGTTGACGGTGGGTGATGCATCAGCGCGAGATTTCGACGCAGGGGGTCGACATCGCCCACCCAAGCCAAACCCTGGCGGCGGAGGCGGTGGAGGCGGCCCAAAGCCCCCGAAACCGGCCAAACCCGAGCCGGGTGGCGACCCTGACGCGACGGGCAAAGGGCCATCGCAAGCTGTCTTGATTCAGCGCTACACGGGGATCGTTCTTTCGCAACCTGGGTCGATCTTTCCGCTTCAACGATTGGCGCAGTTGTACCGAGAACGAGACGGCAATCTGAAAAAGCTCGTTGAAGAGTTCGAAAGCAAAGCCGCCGATTCAACCTCGTCGGATGCGTGGGCCGCGAAGGTTGCGCTGGCGGGTATCTACAAGATCGAAGGCCGCATCGACGATGCCGTGAAGCGCTACGAGGATGCAATCGCGGAACGCCCCAAAGAGGCCCAGCCAGTGATGGCGGCGGCGCAGTTGCTTCAAGACAAGGGAGACATCCCGGGGGCGAAAAAGAAGTACGAGCAGGCTCTCGGGCTCACGTCGAACCGGGCCGACAAAGAACAGATTTTGCGAACGATGCGAACGATGGCGCTCGACGCAAAAGACTGGTCGGCGGCGTCTGACTATCACAAGCAACTCATCACTCTTGCGGGCAACTCACTGTTCATTCGCGCCGAGCTTGGGCGCGAGTTGATGGGGCGTGGGCAATACGATCGCGCCGAAGAAGAGTTCAGAGATGTGGCGAAGCAGGCGGCTGGTGACAACCGCGCGTTGGCTCCGGCGTTGCGCGATCTCGGTACAGCTCAGGCCAAACAAAAGAAGAACTCTGATGCGCTCGATACGCTGAAGAAAGCGCTCGCCATCGCGGGCAGCGAAGCAGGTGTTCGCACCGAGATCTTGAACACGATCGCCGAGGTGTATCGCGCCGAGAACAACCTCGCGGCGTTGATCACATTGATGGAGGGAGAGCACCCGACCGACTTCCAGCGACTGGTGTTGCTGGGTTCGCTTTACGAAGAGACGGGCCAATCGCAGAAGGCTGTCGACGCGTATCAAAAAGCGATCTCGGCCAACGCAAAGAACATCGAGACTCGCGTCAAGATCGTGAGGTTGTTGCAGGGGCTAGGTGAGCTCGACAAGGCGATCGCCGAGAACGAGAAGTTGATCCAGGCGGCGCCCAAGAACCCAGACTTCGTGTTCCAGCTCGTCGAGGTGTTGTTTCAGCGAGGAGATCGCGCGAAGGCGATGACGCTGCTCACGAAGCTCGAGAGTACTGCGAGCCATGACGAGGACGTGCTCATTCGTCTCGCTGACTACTACGAGCGTATCGACGAGAAAGACAAGTCGACCGCGTTGTACGTGAAGCTGACCAGTGTTGCGTCGGGCGACCCTGCTCACTTCGTCGAGCTCGGTGAACGCTACTGGCAAGCGGGTGACAAGAAGAAGGCGATGGACACGTGGGCACGCATTCGAACGGTCGTGCCCAACAAGGCCAAAGCGCTCACCGCGATGGGCGAGGTTTATCTCAAGAACGATCTGATCAACGAAGCGCTCGCCGCGTTCAAAGAGGCGATGGATAGCGAGCCGGGAAACCTCAGGTTGCGACGAGGTTATGCAGCGGCTCTCGAGCAAGCGGCTGCTGGCTCGGGCAATCAAATGCTGACGAGCGCTCGCTACGACGAAGCTCGAATCGTATGGGAAGATGTTCTCGACAAGGCAGGCAAGGCGAGCGATCGAAACACCGCGCGAGAAGCTCGTACTCACCTCGTGACGCTCTGGTCGTTGCTCAAGCAACTCGAGAGCAAGGTTGAGCCACTCAAGCGAAAGCTGAACGAAGAGCCACCCGACATCGAAGCAGGTCGAATGCTTGCCGAAGTTCAGGTGAAGCTTCGTCGGTTGCCCGAGGCGGAAGCGACCTTGGTGAAGATGACCGAGAAAGCGCCTGGTGATGAAGAGGCGTTCTTGTCGCTCGAGCGCGTGAGGATCATGCAGCAGAACCCTGCTGGAGCGATTCTGGCGCTCGAGAAGCTCGTCGAGATCAATCCGAAACGAGCTCGCGAATACTACCAGCGCATGGCGCAGTATTCGGCTGAGCTCTATCGCGATGACGACGCGATCAAGTACGCCGCGATGGCCGTCGCACTGAGCCCTCAAGATGCCGATGGCCATCGGAAGCTCGCCGAGATGTATCGACGCCGACAGGACTTCGATCGCGCGATTCAAGAGTTCCGTGCTGCCATCGCGATGAATGACCGGTTGTTCCAGGTCTACTTCGAGCTGGCCGAGTTGCTCACTGCGAAGGGTGAAGCCGAAGAGGCCGACATCTTGTACCGACGCGTGCTGCGTTCTGCGCCCGATGAAGAGATGATCGCGCAAGCGGGCAGGCTCTCGATGCAACGTCATCTTGCGAAGGGCACGCTCAACGAGCTCGAGGGAGATCTCCTTCCGCTATCAGGCCGTCGACCCGCTAAGCTCGTGTACCGACGAATGCCTGTTGAGACCTACGGGCACATGACCTTCCCGTTGGTGCAGCAGATCAAGTTCGGTAACACCGAAGAGTCTGACAAGGCTCGCGAGCAGCTCGTGAAGATCGGCGCCCGCGGAGTGAAACCACTTCTCGATGCCCTCGCCGACGAGCAACAAGCTCAGGTACGCACCGCGATCGATGTGCTGGCGTATGTAGAAAACAAGGGCGCAGGGCCAGCGCTGATGAGCTTCGCACTGGGCACGGCAGAGATCTCGATGCGTGTGCGAGCGATGGTGGCAACGGGCTCGTTGAGAGACCCTGCGTTGCTTACAAAATACGAAGCGTTGCTCGCGCCCAAAGACATCGAGACCGTTGCGCCGGGCGACCCAGTGGCGGTGGCCGCTGCATGGAGCGTCGCTCGCATGGCGGCTGGCGGCGAAAAGAAAGCGCTCCCGTTGCTCGACAAGATGCTCGACTCAGGTGCGCCTGATGTTCGCGCTTTGGCGGCGATTGGTCTGGGTCTCGCTCACGAGAAGGGGGCGATCAATCGTATCGAAGCGCTCGCTCATGCGCCTGATGCGGCGAACATCACACGCGCTGCGGCTGCCGTCGCCTTGGGTGAGCTTGGTGCGACGGCATCAGGCCCAACGCTCGTTGAGCTCGCAAACCACCGCGATTCGGTGGTGCGAAGTGCGGCTTACGGAGCACTCGCTCGGCTGGGTGATTCTTCGGCGATGTCCGTGACGCTATCGGCGCTGTTTGCAGCAGATGCATCCGAGCGTCGCGCAGCCGCCGATGCGTTGGCTCTTCTATCGTCGAAGCCAAGTGTCCCTCCGTCGACACCCACGACGCCCACCAAACCAACCAAGAATCAACCAAGCCAAAATACGTCTCGCACACTCGCGCTTCAGTACACCTCGTCAGGCTCGGTCGATGTTCGCGAGGTCGTGCAGGCGCTGCGACCTGCGCGGTTGAGTGGTCATGATCGCGTGACCGCGCTTGCTGCGATTGAAAAAGAGGTTGCGGCCATGGCTTCCAACGCAGCGGCTGCGTCACCCGAGCAAGCCGCGCGAGTCGCCGATGCCTTGCTCAGCGCCGAGGGGGCATCTGGAGCCTTTGCGCCGTTCGTTGAAGGAGTGACTCTCGACGACGCTGACACCGCCCGTGCGGCGAAGTCGGCCGAGGTGATCCGAGCGGCGACGGTACCGGTGTTTGCTCGACTCACGACGCACCCTTCGGCGTCGGTGAAGACCAAGGCGCTGCGTATGCTCGAAGGGCGCAACGAAGATCTCGCCGTCAAAGCCATTGCAGCATCTCTCGCGGACACGAACCCCGACGTCGTTCGAGCAGCGATTCTCGCGGCGGTGCGCACTCCGTCGCTCAAGGTGGCGAAACAGACGACTCAGCTTCTCGACGCATCCCCTTCGTGGGCGGTGCGCGTGCTGGCCGCTGATTCGCTCGCGGCGATGGTGAAGCGCGAAGAAGGCTCGGCGCTCGATGACGGCTGGAAGGCTCTCGAAAAAGCTGCCCTGAAGGACGAATTCGCCTTCGTGCGTGAAGCCTCGATCCGCTCGTTGGTGGCGATCGACAAGGCCAGGGCGAAGGCGATTCTCGATCAGATCGCCGAGAAAGACCCCGAGCCGCAAATCCGTGAAAAAGCGAGCTCGTTGCGCTGAATGACGACCTTTCGATTGGCTCGTGTGCTCGCGCTCTCGTCGGTGGCGTTCTCGATCGCGACAAGCCTCTGCGCTTGTAAGTCGATCGATCAATTCACGACAGAACCGGGTGAGTTCTATTGCGGCAACATCGTGCAAGGCGCGTTCGTTCGCTCGGGTTTTGGCCCCGCAGTGCAGCTCAAGCTGACGTTCGATGCCGATGCGATTGCGACGTCTCCGGGGGTACTGAGCACTGACGATAAGCTCTTTGTCGAAGCCCCTCTCGAGGCCATTCCGCAGATTGCTCACGACCCGATCTCGACACTGCAATTCGGCGAGGGGCGCCAACGCAATCTGATCTTCTCGGTCGAGCCCAGCGCTACGTCGGGTGGCCCGCCTGCGATGGTGTTTCTCTCGTTGCTCGATGGTGGTGGTGCTGAGGTCAGGATCGTGCGCCCTGCCTCGCAGCGCGCTACCGCCGACGACGTCGAGCACACTCCTTTGTTTGGTGTCTTCCCGCTCAATCGTCAGCGCGAAGGCTGCAAGTTCTAAACGCGCTGCATTGCTACCCGAAGAAGAACACACGTCATGGCCCTTCGTGTTTTGGGCATCGAAACCTCTTGTGATGAAACCGCTGCGGCGGTGGTGACCGAGCACGGAGAAATCCTCTCGGACGTCGTGCAAAGTCAGCTCGATACCCACGCGCCGTTCGGTGGTGTGGTGCCCGAGCACGCTGCCCGCGATCACCTGCGCAATATATTGCCGGTGATTCAACAAAGCCTTGCGGAGGCGAAGGTTGGCTTTGGTGATCTCGACGGAATCGCCGTCACGTGCCGACCTGGTCTCGCTGGCGCTCTGCTCGTGGGTGTGCAGGTGGCAAAAACGCTCGCGTGGTCGACTGGGCTTCCGTTGATTGGTGTGGATCACCTCGTTGGGCACCTGCTTGCCGTGTATTTGAAGCGTCCGTTGCCCGAGGGGGCACCGCAGCCGATCGTGCCTGAATTCCCCTTCGTGGCGCTGCTCGTCTCGGGTGGGCATACGGCGATTTACCGCGTCGATGGGCCGCTTGCGTCGCAGATGAAAGAGCTGGGCGCGACTCGTGACGATGCTGCGGGCGAGGCGTTCGACAAGGTCGGAAAGATGCTGGGTCTTGGGTATCCGGGTGGCCCAGTGATCGACCGAATGGCCGCACTGGGGAACCCGCGAGCCGTGTCGTTTGCGATCGCGATGCACCAGGGTCTCGAGTTCAGTTTCTCGGGTTTGAAGACCGCTCTGGCTCGGCATGTCGAGCAGCACGGTCGACCGAAAACCGAGGCCGAGATGTGTGATCTGTGCGCGAGCTTCCAGCACGCTGTCGTCGAAGCGCTGGTGAAAAAAACCGTGAAGGCCGCGCAGATGCAAAACGTGAAGTACGTCGTTCTTGGCGGCGGCGTGGCAGCGAATCGAGGGCTGAGGGCTCGAGCCAAAACGGTGTGCGAAGCCGAGGGCCTGACGCTGGTTGTGCCGCCTGTGGCGAACTGCACCGACAACGGCGCGATGATCGCATATGCAGGCACTGTTCGGCTTCGCTCGGGCGAGCGCGATCTGCTGGGGCTCACGACCGAGACACGAACCTCGTTGCCGCGTCGCACGCGCAAGGGCGGTGGTTTTCGTAACACTTTATTCAGATCTCGTTCAGCCTGATCTCGCACATGAGTCAACCCTCGCCCAAAACCCAGATCCTGTGCACGCGTTGCGGCTCGCCGAACGCACACGGAGTCATGGCGTGCGGGCGATGCGGAGCGGCTTTCGAGGTGGCGAGCTTGAGTGCATCCGTCGTGAGTCTCGATAGCAACGATAGCGATGTGGCGGTCGTGTCGGTGCGATCTCCACAGAGCGCGCAGACCCGAGTGTCGATCGGCGCTGAGCCGGTGACACCGACCTCGGGCTCCGAAGAAACTCGCGTCGAGCTTCCTGCGAAAAAAGACCCGACACGAGTGACCGACAGCATGCTGTCGATCGATGCCGACCCTCTCATCGGTTTCGTGATCAGCGGTCGCTACCGCATCCTCGAGCGTCTCGGCGCTGGCGGGATGGGTATGGTCTATCGCGTCGAGCATTTGCACCTCGGCAAGTTGCTTGCGTTGAAGCTTTTGTCAGGTGAGCTCACTCGAGATGAGTCGGTGCAAAAACGTTTCAAACGAGAAGCGTTTTTGGCTGCGAAGCTCACGCACCAGAACACCGTGCAGGTGTTCGATTACGGCGTTTCAGACGGGCTGACATGGCTCGTGATGGAGCTCGTTCGCGGAGAAGATCTCTCGCGCATGATTCGTCGTGAAGGGGCTCTGCCGATCGATCGCGCGATCCCCATCATGGCTCAGGTGTGCGGCTCGATCGAAGAGGCCCACTCACTCGGGATCATCCATCGCGACCTTAAACCCGCGAACATCATGCTCACGCGGTCGCTCGACGGGAACGATCACGCGAAGGTGCTCGACTTCGGGCTTGCGAAGCTTCGAAACAGCTCTGAGCTCAACGATGTGACGTCGCGCGGGGCGGTGATGGGCACGCCGTACTACATGGCGCCTGAGCAGATCCAGGCGGGCCACGTTGACGAGCGCGCCGACATCTACGCGTTGGGTGCGGTGCTCTATCGTCTGGTTACCGGCGAACCTGTATTTGCTGGGGCCGGGCCCCAACAGATCTTTCACGGTCATCTGTCGCTCGAGCCTGTTCCTCCGCACGAGCGAGCGCCGACGAAGAACATTCCGCCGGCACTCTCGGCAGTGATCTTGCGCGCGCTTGCCAAGCGACCTGCGGATCGATTTCAGAAGGTCGAGCAGTTCCGAAATTCGATTTTGCGCGTGCTCGAAGAAGAGCAGGGCTCGTTCTCGAATACCGGTGATCGGCACACGATTCCGGTGCCTCGGGTCTTTCCTGAGAACGCCACGCGCGACGAAGTGGCAGCGTATGAGCGAAAGCTCGAACGACAGCGGTGGATCTCGCGCGCCGTGGTCTCGACCACACTCGCGATCGCGTTGTACGCAGCGATCGGTGGGTACCGATATCTCTCTGCGCCTACGTTCGACGGCAACGAGACCGAGCCCAATGACGATGCGGCTCATTCGAACGAGATCCCGTTTGGTCGAAGCGTGAGTGGAACGATCGGAAAGCGTATCGATCGCGAGCACCCTGACGTCGATTTCTACAAGGTCACGACCCCGCCTGGTGTCGATGTGATCTCGATTCGAGCGACGTCGCTGCCCAACATGGCGTTGTGTACGCTGGTATTTCCGAGAGGTGAAATCGAGCCGATTGCACGCCTCTGCCCCGGTCGACCTCGTGTTGATTTGGCGGCGCCGATCTTCAAGCTGCCTGCGGGCTCGTACTACATCGCGATCACACAAGACCGCGCATCACACGGCAAAACCAAGCCCGATGTGGTCGAGAATGTGTCTGACTCGTATCACCTCACGATCGATAGGGCGCGTGAGATCAAGGTGAAGAAAGCGAGCCGAACGACCTTCCGAATCAGGCGCCATCGATCGCGATCGGGTCGTCGCTTCATGGATCTCTCGCTTGGGTCGATGACGTCGATGTGGTGTGCGCTGAGGTGACATCGCAGAAGGCGCGATGGGTGATCTCGGATGGCGAGCAACCACAAACCCGAGGCTCAACGCTCGAAGCGACGCTGGTGTCTCAGGGGGTCGACGGAAAGTCTCAACGCATTCACTCGAGTCTCCCTGCTGGGTCGAGCGCCAAGCCGAGTGACGCTGATGTGATTGGCCCGTGGAAGAGCCCTGCGTTCACTGCGGAAGCCCCCGGTGTCGAGTGCCTTCGCCTGCGTCGTGTGGCGGATGCGTGGCTGGGTGAGGATGCTCCGCCGCAGCCTCCGGTTGGGCAAGACGGCTGGGTGGTGAAGCTCGAGCCTGCTCAGTGAGCGCGTGAGCTAGAAGGGCTTTTCACGTGTCGTGGAGCGAAGTTGGCTTGGGGGTTTTCTTTGCCCTCGATCGCCGCTACGTGAACGAGGTGACGACGCTCAAGATCGCGTTTAGCCCTGACTCAGACGACATCTTCATGTTCTGGCCATTGCTCAATGGCAAGGTCGATGCCGGCCCCTATTCGTTCGAGCATGTTCGTGCCGATACTCAGACGCTCAACGAGCAAGCCGCGAGAGGTGAGCTCGACGTGTGCGCGATCAGCATCGGCAGCTACCCGAAGCTTCAAGACAAGTATCTGCTGCTACCGCACGGGGGGTCGGTGGGTCGCGGGTATGGGCCGGTGGTCGTGGCGAGCTCGCCGGTGTCGCTCGAGTCGCTTCGAGGGCATCGTGTGGGGATCCCTGGGTACGGAACCACGGCGTATCTCGTGTTGAAAATGTTGCTACCCGAGATGGTGCCCGTGGTGCTTCCGATCTCGCCATTTTCGAGGGCGTTCGAAGCGGTTCGTACAGGTGAGGTCGATGCCGCGTTGCTCATTCACGAGGGCCGTCTGACCTACGAGCGCGAGGGTTTTGCGAAGGTCGTCGATATCGGCGAAGCCTGGGCTGCGAAAACAGGAGGCTTGCCGCTCCCGCTTGGTGGGAACGCCATTCGTCGAGGTCTCGGAGACGAGGTGATTCGTGATGTCTCGTCGCGCTTGCGTGCGAGTATTCGATGGGCTCTCGATCATCGTGAGCTGTTGATCGAAGAGCTGTTGTCAGCCGAGACGCGCGACGATGTGGCGATGACTCGAGCTCTGCTCGATCGATACCTGGCGATGTACGCCAACGATGACACCGCAGGTTACCCAAACGATGCACGAGAGGCCTGTGATCGGCTGGTTGCTGAAGGCGTGAAGATCGGCCATTTCGCACCCGATGCTCGTGTCGATTGGGCGCCATGATCGAATGACGCTCTCTCGACGCTTGCTGCGTTGGTGACCCTTGTCATTCGGCGTGAACGAGCTGCAATCGTCGTGCGGGGGGCAACTCGGGCTCGGGTGTGTCGAAGGGCTCGACGACAATCTCGAAGCGCCCGTTGTCGAAAGGTTGGCCAGGTGCAGCATCGACGCGAACGAGTCGCTCGCGTTGCCCTTTGGCCGCAAGGGTGCGGGCTCGAAAGTGACAGTAGGGGTTGTTCCCTGGGCGACCCAACACCGCGTGCGCCGTGAACGAGCAACCCCCGAGACAGACCGAGGCAAAGGGGCACGTTGCGCAAAAGCCCCAGAGCGAATCGGTCGTACGTTCACGCGTGAAAGCAAGCTCGGGTGAGCTCTCCCAGATCGATTGAATCGATCGCTCGCGAAGGTTGCCTCCGACATAGTGGGCGGTTTGAAGAGAAGGGCAGCCCTTTACGGCACCATCCGATTCGATGCCCATCACGAAGCGACCTGCTTGGCACCCTCGCCAATGGTCGGGTTGATCGCGAGAGAGCGAGCGAAGCAAGGCTTCTTCAGGGCCGAAGTAGCCGAGGTTGTTGCCCGGCATGACCAGAAACCCTTCATCGAATGCGCGCTGTTTGATCGCCGCCAACCGAGGCAACAGATCGAGCAGATCCCAAGGCTGCAAGATCATGTTGGGTCGATCTGCTGCGCGACCGAGTGGAGTCGTGATCTGGACCTGCCACGAGCTCGCTCCGTGTTGTTTTACGTGCTCGTAGATCGCCTCGACCTCGTTGCGATTTACGCGATTGAAATTCGTGTTGGCGAAGACGGTGAGCCCGGCCTGTGCCATTCGATCCAGAGCGCGTGTTGCTGCATCGAAGCCTCCGACCGTCGCCCGGATCTGATCGTGTGTGCGGCCAATACCGTCAATGCTGACGGATGCTCCGGCAAGCCCCGCGTCTTTCATGGCGACGGCGAGATCGGCCGTGATGCCGCGGCCTCCGGTGGTGAGTGTGGGTCGAACGCCCGAGCGCGACAGGGCGCTGATCACCTCGAGAAAGCTGGGGTGCAAATAGGCTTCGCCGCCGATGAGAACGACCTCGCGTGTTCCCAGTGCTGCGAGTTGATCCACGACCTCGAGGGCTTGCTCTCGATTGAGCTCGATCGGTCGCGCTTCGTCTGCGCGAGAGCCGCAGTGAACGCATCGTTGGTCACACGCGAGCGTAAGCTCCCATACGACATATACCGGTCGGAACGATTCACTCACGACATCGAGACGACGAATCGACACCGAGGCACGGTAGCGGGATGACGAGCAGGTGTCACCGGGCGTACCATCGCGGGAATGATCCTGACCCCATGCCCCAAGTGCTCTGGATTGCTTCCTCCGGGACAGTGCTCGATCGAGCGTGTTGCATGCCCTCACTGCGGCGAGAAGAGCGGCAGCTCGCGTCGAGTTGGCGCGGCAGCGATTGTGACCGGCGGGCTTCTCTCGGTGACGTTGATGGCCTGTTACGGAGGGCCTCCACCGCCCGAGCGCAATGCTCCACCACCGCCTGCGTCGGGCGCGAGCGATGCCAAGCCACCTGCGCCGGGGGCACCTGCTTCGCCGACGAAATGAACGTGCCGAAGGGCGATCGCGAGTGCGTACCAAACGGGTAGCCACAGCGCGATCTGCCCGTGGTTTTGCTGGGTCGAAAACGGGGTGAGCTTGATCAACGCAAGCAGCGTCGAGCTCACGACAAGCGAGCTTGCGATCAACTTGGCGAACGCGCGAAAGCGGGGTCGACCTCGCGCGATCGTCAGGCCCACAGGGATCAAACCGAGCGACCACGGCAGCATCAACAACAAGTTCTCGTTGTGGTGTGTGATGCGTACGTTGGTCCCGATCCAGAACCACAACATCGCGAAGCCACTCGCTCCAGCGAATGCCCCAAGCGCTGTTGTGGTGAGCCCAAGAGCGATCTGCGCGAGTCGTTTGGCGCGACGTGTATACGCAAACCCAAGCACCAAAAAACTGCCGACAAGACCGGTCAGCACGTAGCTCGAGAGCCACGATGGGGCAGCGCTGGGCGCAGGGGTTCCGCCAGAGAGCAAGCCCACTTCTCGATCAACGAGAGAAGGCTCTTTGGTCGCAAGCCTCGTGATCTCGTCGTGCAGTCGATCAGGCAGAAATGCTTCATCCCACGCCGTGATCGGTTGATCGGCTTCGGCCGAGAGAGCGAGATCGAGACCGATGTACGTGAGTGGATCTCGCGAAGCCATTCGCAAGATCTGTTGGCGCCATGTCGAGGCGGGGCGGCTCTGTGTGGCTGCACGCAAGCGACCCGCAAGCGCGATGTCGACCATGTCGCGAACACGCGTGGAGCAATTGTCGCGAACGAAGTCGTATCGATACGAACGATGCTCTGGTTGTGCGTTGAAGCTGAGCTTACGGATCAGATCATCGCGAACGGTCGGATCGAGATTGAGGATCTGAGCCGTGATGCCTCGCTTCTCGCTGCCGTACGTCGAGAGTGTCCAGTCGAGTGATGCGATCGAAAGCCAATAGCTGAGTCGACCCGAGAGAAATCGAGGGACAACCGTCGGCGAACCAAAGTCGAACGTGCCGTAGTTGTAAGCGAGATCGATGTCTTCAGCGTGCGGCTGACGTGGGTCATGAACCCAGAGCGCCGTGTGACCAAAGAGAGCGAATGGATGCTCGCCAGGCGTGAACGTAAGCAGGGCGACGAATGGCTCATCGCCCCCGGTGGGTGTTGCTGGTGTGGCGGATGCGTGTGTGCTCGAGAGAAGCGCGCCACACGAGAGAAGCAACGCTGCGACTCGTGATCGCACGAATCAGAACGGAGCGTCGCGAACGATATCGCCAGGCTTTTTGGAGGGTTTCGGCTTGTCGGCAGGCTTGTCAGCCGGTTTTTCAGAAGGCTTGTCAGACGCCGCCGAGGCTTTCTCTGGCTTGTCGCTCTTCGGTGGTGGTGCAGCACCGAGGTCGTTGATGTCGACCGTCTTTGCGGGCGGTGATGCTGCTGCCTTCGCGCTCTCAGTCGTCGCAGCGCTCTTGTCGTCCGTCTTCACCGTGGCGGCCGCAGCGGCTGCAGTAGCCGCTGGTGACGTGGTGGCGGCT
The DNA here is from genome assembly GCA_046351315.1 of Polyangiaceae bacterium. Lineage (GTDB taxonomy): Bacteria > Myxococcota_A > Polyangia > Polyangiales > Polyangiaceae > JAXLYQ01. Next base: position 57,164 of record JAXLYQ010000021.1, on the reverse strand, counting down.
GTGGTCGCGGTGCTTGTGGTCGCCGAGGTCGTCGTGGTGGCGGGTGCACTCGCTGCGTGGGGAGCGTCATCCTTCGAGCCACCCGAGAGCGACACGCCAATACCCACGATCGCAAGCAACCCGACGACACCCAACACGCCGAACACGAGCGGCTTGTTGTTGTTGCGCGGCGTAACAATCGGATCGTCATCACCGAGCGTACCGGCGTTGATGTTGAACGCGGGCGCCGGCGCGACCATCGGCGACACACTGGGGACAACAGGCTCGAACGTCGGAGGTGCTGTGCCCTCGGGCAATGTCGAGTTGATCGATGCAGCGGCAAGAGCGCTTTGAGACGCCGATTGCGGAGCGGGTGGGATCTGAAGCTCGGTGCCGTCTGACGGCGGAAGCGGCGTGGCGACAACTCCATCACCGACCATGAACGAAGGCTCTTCTGCAGAAACTTCGACCTTCGTTTCTTTCGGCGGAACGACTGGGGCAATCGCGATCGCCAGTGCTGATGCGCCATCCGACGACAGGCCCGCGAGCTGCTCTTGCGCAGCCGAGATCGGAATCGTCGGAGGATCAGGTGGAGGTGCCGGAGGCATCGGTGTTGCTGCCGCTTCGGCTGGAGCGTCGGACTCGACCTCCCACACTGGCTTGAACTGCGAAGCCAGACGATCCGCATCCTCGGCCGCGAGCATCGCTGCGCGAGTCGGCGGGCGGGGTACGGACACGCGAGCGTTGGGATCGTCGATTTTGCCTTGCATGCCCATCTCCTGGAGCCGAGAAACTAGCATTTCTCGTGCACTCGCGGCAATGACGTCGTTGGCTCGCATGCCCTGGTCTCAGCACCGTTCAACTCTGCTCGATGTTTTGGTCGCCACGTGCCCTCGTTTGGCAGCGCGATCGACCGCTTCTTCGCTGAGCAGAATCAAGGCTTTTACAGCCATAAGCACTATGTTGCTTGTTGTCGGTGCGTGTGGTGCGCCAGGGGCAAAAGAGACTCTCGCAACACCCGGTGGCGATCCGTCTGCTGCTGCCGCGTTGTTGAGCGCACCTGATCTTCCGGATCGATTCGAGGTGGTTGCGGTTGCTGATCGTCTGGCTGTGTCTGCTGCTCGGGCGAGCGCGCCGAAAGATGTGTCGGCGGCAGCGATCGCGGCAGGAGAGCTTCGCGAGCGACTCTTCCGAACGTCACACATCGAAGCCGACGGCCGAGAAGCGGTGGTGTTGTACGAGCGAGCGCTTCAAGGTGACCCGGGCTCGCGACGCTGTGACGTGGCTCTTCGTCGAACCGCGCTACTCGCCGAAATCGGTTCGGATCCCGCCACCGCTGCGCGCGAGACTCGAAGCGCCACGGTGCTCGACGCATGCGCTCCGAGGCTTGCGCCGATCTGGGCAACGCTCGGCGCGTTTCAAGGGGCGCCTCTCTCTCTGCCCGCGGTGCAGGGCTCGTCTGCGACGGCTCCTGCGAGCTCGGCGGTTTACCTCGCTCCACAAGCACAGATCGAGCAAGCGGTTGCGTCTCCACCGAAGCTACCTGCGTCGGCTGCTCCCGTGAAAGTGTTGGCGGTTGAGCCCTTCGGAGAAAAAGAGTCGGCGCGAATCGTGATCCGACTCGAAGGCGCGACGGCTTTCAAAGTGGGTACTGCGCCGCCAAAAGAAGCGGGCAAAGGGCCACGCGTGTACGTCGATATCGACAAGGCGCGACTGGGCAAACACGCTCGTGAGCTGAAGGTCGGAGGGCTCGTTTCGAAGGTTCGATTGGGCACGCACGAGAACGGCGTGCGTGTGGTCGTTGACCTCGAAAAGAAGGCAATTCGCCGGGTGTTTTATCTACCCGAGCCCTTCCGTGTGATCATCGATCTCAACGCTCGTGCTGCGCCTGCGAGCGCTGCGGCAGCAGGCTCTTCGTCGACGCCAGGTGTGCGTCCCGTGGGTCGTGTCGTGCTCGACCCTGGTCATGGTGGGCATGACCCAGGAGCGATCGGCCCACGTGGTACGAAAGAGAAAGACGTCACGCTCGACATCGCTCATCGCGCGGCACCTCTGATTGCTCGTGAGCTCGGTATCTCGACGTTGATCACACGCGACACCGACGACTTCGTCGCTCTCGAAGAGCGTGCGGCCCGAGCCAATGCATTCGGTGCGGATCTCTTCGTGTCGATCCACTGCAACGCAAGCGAATCACCCACGGCGCACGGTATCGAGACCTACGTGCTCGACACCAACAGCGATGCTGTGTCTGCGCGTGTTGCAGCCCGAGAAAATGCGGCGTCATCCGAAGCAGGGGCAGCAGTCGCCGGTCTGGTCGGCGAGCTCAAGCTCGCCTATCTCGGTACGCAGTCGACTCATTTTGCCGAGCTACTTCAACGCACCGCGATCGCTTCGCTCCAAGAGAAGTATCCAGGGTCGAGCAGCCTGGGAGTGAAGACCGCAGGTTTCTACGTGCTCGTCGGCGCGCAGATGCCGAGTGCGTTGTTCGAGACGTCGTTCATCTCGAATGCGGTCGAAGAAGAACGACTCGCGTCGGAAGACTATCGGCAGAAGCTCGCGGACGCGATCGTCAACGCCATCCGTGCCTATCGCGAAGGCCGCTAATACGAGCCCGTATGTGATGCCCGTCGATGAGAGCGAAACTGAACGCTCTGCCGGGATCTTGCCCACTTTCGTCGAGCTGCGTTAGCCCCCGTACATGTCTTCAGGTCGGCTGTCGGCCCCCGTTGCGCAAAGCTCGTTCGACGCGTCGTCTCAGCACGATTCGTCGATGAGCCCATGGGCGCGTGTTGCACTAGGGGCCTTCGCCTCGGTCGCCCTTTTGGCGGGCTCAGCGGGCTGCGGGCGTCGCGATACTCCGCCCCAGTTGCTCAATCTCACCGAGGTTGCTCCTCGTGTGATCGATGCTTCTGAAGCCTTCGAAATACAGGGCTCAGGGCTTCCGTCGAAAGCGCACGCCAAGGTCACTCTCGTGGGCTCGATTCATCAGCCGGGTCGACCTGCGCTCACGAATCAGGCGCTCGAGCTCGAAGGAGAATCCACCCCGACCTCGATCTCGGTGACGATTCCCTCGGCCGTTCGGTCTCAGCTTCTGGGGTCATCTGATGAAGGGCTTCACGTTACGTTTCACGGATCGGTCCAGGTTGCCTTTCCGCCCGTGACTCCGGGTGCCCTTGCGATCACGGGGTCGCTTCAAGACATCACGCTCGATGTGCGTCCGGTAGGTGTTCGTCCATCGGTTTTGTCTGCGCGCACGACAGAGGGTGATCGCGCTCTCAAGTGGCTCGGAATTTCTGTCACCGATGAGCCTGCGCCCGCGGGTGGATTGGTGGTGACCGATGTGGCCGAAGGCAGCCCCGCCGAGGCCGCAGGGTTGATCGCGACCGATACGATCGTTTCGCTCGATGGGTTGACCTTGCTCGATCGCGGCGACGTCGCACCGAGTGGTCGCGAGCGCTTCTCGACGATGGTCATCCATCATCAGGGTGATGCGACGCCACTCGAACGATTGATCGCGCTCCAGGGTTATAAGCCCGTGAGTGGTGGCAACCCAGATCTTCTCGGTGCGGGTTTGCTCTTGGGTGCAGCGGCGTTGGTGATCTTGTTTTTCGCCTCGCCCGGAGCGTTCTGGCTCACGAGGCTCGACCGACGAATCGCAGCACACGGAGCACAGCGTAAGGCTGGCAGGTCGTTGCTCGCGTGGGTGTTCGAACGAGCAACCTCAGCATGGCGCGCGCCATCGTCGGAGGTCTCGATCTCTCGTTCGACGTTGGCATCTGCTGTCTTCGTTGCGCTGTCGGCGTTGTTGTCTCTGCTGCCCTTTGGTGGCGCTGTGATGGGTTTCGAGATCGATATCGGATCGATCGCGGCAGCCCTGCTGATCGTTCAGGTTGCGACCCACTTCGTGCAATGGGCGCAAGCTCTCGAGGGCGGCGACCGACGTGGATCAAAACGCTGTTTCGCTCGTTGCTCGTTGCACTGCCGATGTTGCTGAGCTTGGCGTGTATCGCCTTTCTTTCGAGCGCGCTTCACGTTCGTGATCTGGTTCGTGCGCAGCGTGGCGTGCCCTGGGGTTGGACAGCGTTCAAGAGCCCAATGTCACTCGCCCTGCTGGGCCTGTTGCTCTTCCCCGCATTGGTCGAGGCGCGTACGCAGGCTGTGCCCGAGGCGATGGTTGAGCCGACCTCGCGTACGGCTGAGCTTCCGCTGTCGGTTCGCGCTCTTCAGCTTGGCCAGCTCTTCTTGCTGTCGGGTGTCGTGAGCGCGCTGTTTCTGGGCGGCTGGCAGCTACCGACGATCGATGCGCTGGCTCAAGAGCACTCGTTCATGTTGCAGCTTGTCGGAGCGTCGTTCTTGCTTGTGAAAGCGTGGGGCGTTGTACTGGTTCTCACGGTGATGCGTGCGACAGCGCCGCTGATTCCACTCGAGCACGCAGCAGGTGTCGTGATGAAAATCGTGCTGCCGGCGACGGTGCTGTGCTCGGCCGCTGCGATCGGGTGGATGTTCTACGAGCCGGCGCCGTTCGTGCGACACATCACGGCTGCGGCACTGCTCACGTTCGTAATTGCGCTCGCTGTGCACCTTGTTCAGCGAGCGGCAAATACCCTGCGTTCAACTCGTGGGCCCAGCCACGCAAACCCGTTTCTCTGAGCGTGTCGAGGTCGTCACCCGCCGTCGTGATGACCCGCTCGAGAGGATCGCGGTGAGAGCTGCACGCTCGCGACAGGTGTATCGAGAACACCGCTCAAGATCTCTCGTGTGATCGCATACAGAGGTGGGATCCCCTCTGCGGGAGAGAGAGACTCGGTGAGGTTCGAAGCGTGATCGAGCGGTAGATCGCTGACGTAGTACAGATATCGCTGAGCCACGTTCTTCGGGATCACGCCGAGTTGCTCTGCTTCATGGGTTCGCCTGAAGTAGAACGCCCCCTCCATCTCGAGACCCACGCAGCGCCAAATTTGCTTGTAGAACTGAAGCATCATTCGGTTCTGCAGAAGAGTGCCGGCGACCGTGAGCATCGGGCCGACGTGCACGCCTCGACCCTTGACTCGTGTGATCAGACGTTCGAGATCGACTGCCAACGGTGGCATCGGATCCAGCAAATCGCGCGACTGTTCGAGGAACGCCGTGGGGACAAGCAAATCGCCTCGTTTGCCTTGTAGTGCCCCCGCTTTGCCGAGCACGTTCACGCTGGCGAGGTTCCGTCCGAAGAGCGTGAGCAACGCTCCCAAGATCTCACCTGCTTGCTGACCAAACGCGAAGTCGATGTTGACGATGAGAGAGGCATGCGAGGGTTTCGGAATGTCGACATCTACCTCGCGGCCCATCAATCGAGCCGTGTCGATCAGCTCGACTTGAATGCCGGTGAACGCGGTCTCTCGAAGGCGGATCATCCCAGCTTCGTTGTCAGCGTGCGTGCGTTCGACACCGCGCTCTGGGTGAGCTCTGAAGTAGTCGCGAGCGATGGCATAGACAGCATCTGTCTCGTTCACCCACGGCACGTCGAGCATGCGATGATGTGTGGCTCGACCCCATTCGAGAATCTCTTCTCCGTGTGCGCGAAGCCACGGGCTCAAGCAGTTGGTGACCGAGTGTGTGTTGCTGCTGATGATGTGAACCTGAAGGCCAGCGGGTAGCTCGGCGGGGTCGCACCCCAACAGCGAACGTGTTGCCTCGGCAAGCTGAGCTGCCCAGCGCTCTGAGTAGCGGCTGTTGTAGGTGTCGCGCGCCCGACTGACCTCGATCGACCAATCTTCGTGATGCACGGCAAGGTCACGGATTCGCGTGAGTGTGTCGTCAGGCCAGATGCGCTCGAGTTGCTTGAGCTCATCGACGGTCAGGGGCAGCTCTGGCGGAGGATCTTCGAGCTTGTTGATCGTGGGGCGCGTCGTCTCTCGTCGAGCCACCCACTCAGCCAACGCCAGGAACATCTCTGGATCACGAAATCGCTTTCGGATCTTTCGCGCTTCGATGGCGAGCACACAAAGACACGTGACGAAGTCGACGAGATCTGAGGTGCCATCTCGCATCAGCACCATGCTCTTGCCGGGCATCACCTCGTACACGCCGCGGGGGCGAACGCCGCTTGCTACCTCGTGAAATGCCTTGCCTGGTGCATCCCAGACCTGAGGCAGCGTATCGGTCAAAAAGAAGACGAAGGTTCGCGTGGCGTTCTCGGGCAATCGTCGAACGGCATAGAGCAACGCACCAAAGTCGATCTCGTTGCTGGCGAGCGCTGGGTGCAACGCAGGCTCGAGGTTTCGGTAAGTGCGAAGCAGCGAGCCGAAACGGATCTCTCCCACCCCGGCAGCCATGGTGAGCTGCGCCAGAAACTGATCGAAGGCGACAAGGATCTTCTGCTTCGAGCGAAGTAGATCTGCGATGGCTCGAGCAAAGGTGGGCGAGCCCTGTATCAGCGCGAGGAAGCGAGAGCCGTCCATCGAGTACGCAACTACCGACTCGAGCGCGCGCACTTCAAAACGCCTTGGCTCATCGAAGAGTGAAGGGCGGTCCCCGAAGTAGTGGCCCGGTGTGATGATATCGACGACCGATGGAGGGGTTCGGTGAGTATCTCGAACTTCGACTCGCCCTTCTGCGAGCAAAAACACGCGCTGATCGTTGGCGTCTTGTTCGTAAACGATGTCGCCTTCACGGTATTCGTGGCGAGTGAGATCGGGGATCAGCGCATCGATCTCGGTGGGCGTCAGGTGCCGAAACGGGTTGATCGTGCGCAAGAGGGCTCGAGGCATCGAGTACGATGATGCCATGGGTCTTGCTTCTCTCCGCATCGAAGCGGTGACGATCTCTGCGCTGTCGGTTCCTTTGAAAGATCCGTTCGTGATTGCTTCGGGGCGAGTCGATGCGACACGAGCGGTGTTGATCGAGCTCGAGGTCTCTGATCTGACGACCGGACAGGCTTGGATAGGTCTCGGTGAAGCCGCGGCGTTGCCTCCGGTGACTCGTGAGGATCAACCCGACATTCAGAAAACACTCGGTCGCTGTGCCGAAGATACCTGGGGTCGCGCGGTTTCGATCGACGAGGGGTTTGCTGGGCTACACGAGCTACTCGATGAGCATCTGATCGAGTGGCCCGTTTCGCGAGCAGGCCTCGAGAGTGCTTGGCTCGATGCGATTGCGAAGTCGCGTGCGCTGACGGTTCGCGAGTTGTTGGGTGCAGAGTTGGGGGCGCGATGTCGACATCTCGAGACGGACATCACCATTCCGATTCTCGAGCCCGAGTACATGGGCACGTTGGCGAAGAGCTGGAGAGAGCAAGGCTTCACGTGCTTCAAGGTGAAGGTCGGCAAAGATCACGATCGAGATCTGCGTGCGCTCGAAGCCATCGCACGGCAGGTGCCCGATGCGCGACTTCGACTCGATGCGAATGCAGGCTTCATTGCGGCAGAAGCGATCTCGATGGTGCGTGCTGTCGAGAAGCTAGGTCTCGTGCTCGAGTGCTTCGAGCAACCCTGCGCGGCTGACGATCTCGAAGGTTCGGCCGAGGTTGCGCGTACGCTCGATGTGCCGGTGGTGGCAGATGAATCCGTCAAAACGATCAAAGACTTTCGACGTGTTGTGCAAGCGCGTGCTGCAGATGGAGTGAACCTCAAGCTTGCGAAATCAGGTGGCTTGCTTCGTGCGCTCGAGATCGGTCGCGAAGCCCGCAAGCTCGGGATGTCGATCATGTGTGGGGGCATGGTCGAAACGCGCCTGGGGATGACCGCTGCGGCAAGTGTGGCAGCGGCTCTCGGGGGAGTAGAATTCGCTGATCTCGACACCGCGTGGCTGCTACGTGAAGACCCGTTCGTGGGTGGGTATTCGTCGGACGGGCCTCGCTATACCTTGAGCGATCAACCGGGCTTCGGTATCGCCAAAGCAGCGCCATGAAAACGTTGTTGATTGTCGGCTTGATGCTGCCCTTCGTCGCATTCTGGGCGTTGGCGATGAAGAGTTATGCCGACATCGCGCGCGACTTGAAAAAGACAACGCCCGATGCGCCTGTCTTCTTCAGCTACGAGGTGTTTCGACACGCCTTCACCGAGATGCGCGGCTCTCGGGCAACACGCTGGATGAGTGTTGGCTTTGCGGGCGTGTTGATCACGCCCGTCGTGCTTGCCGCGGTGGCAGCTTGGCTGCGTACGCCATGAATTGAGCGTACGCAGCGCAAGGTTGAATCACTGGATGATCACGACCGTGTCGCAACCGAACTCGACGTTGATCGTGTGCGGCGAGGCCATTGCAGTGTTCAGCTCATCACACGACGAAGGGCAGAGCGTGATCTGCGTCGGGTTTGCCTCGTTGTCGTAGTACCAACCACCCATCGTACAGGCGCCGGCACCGGTCGTCTTGCCAACGAGTTTTTGACCGTTCGTTCCGGTATCGGAGGTGATGTTGACGTTCACCTTGCCGGGGTCGAGGGTCTGCCCATCAGGAGGGGCAGGGATGTCGATCGTACAGTCGATCGGGGCTGTATCGACAACCGCGGTGGCGACGGTATCGAAGAAGCTTGTCCAGGCCGTGGGGCCATCACAGAGCTTGGCGCGCGCACCATCACTCATCTGAATCAAGTCGGTGTAGGTGGCGCCCGATGCTGCGACCGTGATGCCACCGCCGGTACAGGTGACCGACGGATCGGTCTCGCTACCCCAGCCGTAGATGCCGTGGGCGACCCACTTGTCGAAAAGGCCATTCCACGAGGCATCGAGAATGCCTGGGGGCAGCGTTGTCGAGTTGAATGGGTTTTGTCCGCCTGCGAAGTGAAGGAACTGATCGGCCGTGAATCGCGAGTTGTCGTCAGTGACGAAGACGAGGGTCTTGGTCGCGTCTGCGCGAAGCTGATCCTTCCAGGGCTCAGAGCCTCGAGCATCGGCTGGTGTGAAGCCGGCAGTTTGACCCAACGTGCCGATGAACTGCTCGAGAAGCTGCGTGCTCTTGATGCCGTCGTTGGGGAAGTCAGCGTGGAAGAAGCGTGTGCTGTTTCCACAGCTCGCCGAGGCAAGCGGCGTCGGAATACAGATGGGGTACAGCCCGCCGCTCGTGACGCCCGTTCCGCGCTTCGAGAGCATGATCACTTTGTAGTCGACATCGGACGTCGCGATCTTCGCGGCGAAGTCGTTCAGGCCCTGCTGCACCGCTTCGATCGCGGTCTGCATGCTGCCCGAGTTGTCGACCATCCAGATGATGTCGACGGGCAAACGCTTCACCTCAGCGGTCTTCGACGTCGAGGTACATGCGCCGCCAGTGCCCCCGCTACCCGCCGAGCCTGCGCTACCCGCGATCGAGCCGGCGCTACCAGCGCTGCCTGATGTACCAGAAACGCCTGCGCTGCCGGCTGAGCCACTTGAGCCAGCGCTTCCACCCGTGCCAGCGCTGCCGCTACTACCGCCGCTTCCGCCAGTGCCCGCGCTGCCTCCTGAGTCGACGTTGGGAGCTTCGTTTCCGGAAGCGCACGCTACGAGCGCAACCAAAGAGACAGTCGAGAACAGACGCAAAAACGTGGACGAAGAGGGCATGAACGACGACCTCGTGCGTGAGGAAGAAAAGCTCGGCGAAAGCATCGGGGCGAGCGCTGTAGCGCGCCATTGTGCCACATCAGTGACGAATTCCCCGCGGGAAGATTGAGTCTGTGGGCATCCACGTACCCACGTCACCAGCTCGACGAAATCACTGCCATCGTCGCGTGTCGCGATGTGTCGATACGCACAGTGGCTGCACTGCGTTGCTCAACCTCACGTGTGCCGAAGAAATACCAAGACGTGAGAGCCCCGGTCGCAGCGCCCAACACCGCAGGGATCGCCCACGACATCTCGTAGGTTCTCACTTGTTGCTCGTATGTGTTGGCAGCGTCTTGGCGCTCACGTCGCAGCGTGGTTGGGCTCGTGACGCGATCATACGTCGATAGCGCATTCGAACGCAGCACGAGCGGGATCGCCACACTCGCGACCGTGACGCCTGCTGCCAAGCCCAACCAACCCGCCGAGAACGGGCGCTCGCGCATCTTGGTGACGATGGGTGGTGCGACCGCGCTTGCTGTGGCTGAAGGGGCAGCGATTGCATCGAGTGTGACCTCGACAAGCTGACCTCGCGGAACATCGATCGACCGTGTCTCTTCGCGTGATGTGCCCGCTTCAAACGTCACCGAATGAGCTCCGGGGCTCAGGTAGTACGTCGTGCCCGCGACGCCGCTGGTACCGTCGACTTTGAGCAACCCCGTGCGCCCTGCAGCGACGATCGGACGCAGTCGCCCATAGCGCTCTTTCATCTTCGCCAGGCGAGAGCGAGCCTCGTTCTCGTACGTCCCGATGTCGCTCGGGAGCTCATACGGAGGCGTGCCCGAATGCGATCGTCGTCGATCGATCTGCGCGAGAAATCGCTCGTACGAATCGGCCGCGCTGGTGGCGTCACCAAGCTGCTCGTGTGCGATGCCGATGTTGAAGAGCAGTCGATACCCTCGCTCTTCACCCACCGAGCGCGCGATACCTTGCCATCGTTCGATGGCATCACGAACGTGCCCGTCGGCGAATAGCTTCGTGCCTTCTTCGACCTTGCTCTTCAGCTCGTCCATCAGCGGATCGCTACTCGCCGATGAGCTTGCACTCGGGCTGTTTGGCGACGTTGGGGGCTCGGCGCTGCTCACACGAATCGATGCGACGATCGCCAACGCGATCGTGATGAGACAGAGCGTGCCGTTGACCCGAGAGCGTCGCATCGAGCTAAGTTCAGCGGATCACGAATGATCGGCGGAAGCGCTGTGGTGCTCGTCGGAGACGACGGCTTCGACGACGCGGGTGACGTTGTGGCTGCGGTTGGTTTTGCGGGCGTTGTGGGGTTGGGTCGAGCCGAAGGTTTGCTCGAGTTGCTTGGCTCGACGCCTGGGCTCGTGGGTGATGCTTCGGGGGTGACTTCGTGCGCGGTGCTCGAGGTGACTGGCTCTGGAGTCGTGTCGTTCGATGCACTTGGCCTTGGTTGCGCAAGCTCTTCGACGAACGGTGGTTGTGCAGGTGGCAGAAACTGCCCAGCGATCGCAAACAACGCGAGCAACGCTGCGGCAACGCCGATCGTCACTTTCGGATTACTCGTGCGCACCTCGCGCGCTGGTGAGGTGAGTGGAGTGATCGCAGGCGGAGGTCGGCTGCCTGGGCGAGTCTCTTCTTGTGAGGCAAGGATCGCCTCGGCTCGTGCGCGGCGAACACTCTTCGCTCCGAGGTTTTCTGCGACCCAGACGGCAAGCTCTTCTCGCTCGAAACACTTCGACAGAGCGTTGGCTACCTCGAGGGCCGTTGATGGGCGCGCTGACGGATCCTCCTGGATCATCTGCGCCATCAACTCGATCAACGCGGGTGGCAAATCTGAAACCAGCGACTCGATCGGAGCGGGGCGTTCTTGTGCGATGCGACGAAGGATTTCGAGATCTGTCCCTTCGCCGTGCATGCGCTTGCCCGAGAGCAACTCGTACAAGACCGCACCAAGCGCGTAGATATCTGCGCGACGATCGACGTGATCGCCCATGGCTTGCTCGGGCGCCATGTAGCCGAGCTTCCCTTTCACCTCACCCGTGACGGTGCGTGTGCCTTCGGTGGTTTTGGCGACGCCAAAGTCGAGCAGCTTGACTACGCCATCGAAGGTCAGGATCGCGTTGTGCGGTGACACGTCTCGGTGAACGACGTGCAGTGGATCGCCTTGTTCGTCGCGTGCTTCGTGTGCGGCGTGAAGCCCTTGAGCGATGTCGTACGCAATGCGTGCGGCGATCGTTACCGGCAGGCCCTTCGGGTGCTCGCGCAACACTTCGCGAAGAGAGACACCATCGACGAGCTCCATCACGATAAACGCCGGGTGTTGTTCGTCACCCGGCTCGATCGAAATCGTCCGTACGACGTTCGGATGATCGATTCGCGAGAGCAGCCGAGCTTCTCTCAGAAACATGGCTCGCGCGTGAGGATCCGTCGCCAGCTCGGGCAGCATCTTCTTGATCGCAACGAGTCGATGCTCATCTGAAGATTGTCGTGCTTCAGAAAGCGTGACGGTGCCCATTCCGCCTCGACCCAGCTCGAGCAGAGGGCGGTAGGTTGTCTCGTTCGTATCGACCGTTGGCACGGAGGTTTGACTACGATAGTTCAACGTTGGGATGCAGGTCGACCGAAGCGCAAAACGAGTCGTGAGTTGGGCATCGCTCATGACCACGCTCGTGCTCGCGGCCCGACAACTTGGCTGCCTCCCGAGTGTTGAATCGGCTGCAGTCGACTATACGTGCAAGGGGGGCGCGCCTGATGGCGTGGTGGATCGCCCTGAAGAGCAGTGCGACGACGGCAACAACATCGACGGTGATGGCTGCGACAGCGGCTGCCACATCGAATGCCCAAGCTCAGGGCCGTGTGCGGGTCGAGACTATCAGTGTCGCGGAGGCGCGGCCGACGGAACGATCGACGACGATGAGCAATGTGATGACGGTAACGGGTCGGATGGCGATGGTTGTGATCTCGGCTGCCACATCGAATGCGCTTCGCCCTGGGTGTTGGATGCGACGACGAGTCATTGCTACCAGGTGATTGAAGCCACGAGCTCGGCGAGTGATGCCGCCGCCCGATGTGCCTCGCTGCTCGGTGGCTCACGTTTGCTCACGGTTCACTCTCAAGCTGAGCTCGACACGTTGTTGAGCAAAGTGATCCCGGGTCACGATGGGCCATTTCGAACCGCGTATCTGATGAATCTCGGAGAGATCTCGCTGGTCGCTACCAAGCCCGACGCTGTGGTTGAGCAAGCGGTGCCTGATGGGGCTAACCCTGCTCGAGAACCAGGGATCTTGGCTCGCCCCGAGATCGACACGATCACGCTCGAATGTGTCGCGGGGTGCTTCTCGACGTTGCCGAGCAATGGCTCGTGGTGGAGCGATCGGGGCCGTTTGGTGCTCGACAAAACAGGGGTGATGCTGCCGGTGTCTGCCGACGACACACAGGTGATGGCTGCGATCTGTGAGCGTGCGCCAGCGATCGCGACTCGATTCGATGATCGAGGTGAGCCACTACCTCTTCGACTACGAGGGTCGACCTACGTATTTTCGTCAGACGAGAAGAGCTATGCCGAGGCGGAGAGCGACTGCGAAAGTCGTCAGGGCACGTTGCTCGTGCTCGATGGCTCAGACGGATCACCGATCGAAGCTGAACGAGAACGAGAAGATGTGATGCGGTATCTCGGGCAGCTTGGTCCGCTCGTGGGTGATTCGATCTGGGTGGGCCTCAAACCAGATGTCGCAACCGCAACGGTGAGCTGGGTTACTGGTGCGATGAGCGAGCGCGACAAGCTGCCCTGGGGCGACAACCCTCGATACTATCGAGGCCCCGATCGTGAGTGTGCGCAGCTCGTCACAACATCGACGAGCTACGCGCTTGGTTTGCTGCTTCCCGCTTCGTGCAACGTGCCGCGCGCGTATGTGTGCGAGCTTCGTTGAGTCGTTCAGCCGCCCTGCATCAAGCCTGCGATACGACCGTCGGGGAGCAAACGAATCTTACGCGCAGCGGGCTCACGCGGCAGCCCAGGCATCGTCATGATGTCGCCCGTCAGAGGTACAGCAAAGCCGGCTCCGGCAGACAACCGGACCTCGCGCACGGTGAGCGTAAAGTCGCGTGGGCGACCTGGCTTCGTGGGGTCATCCGAGAGCGACAATTGGGTCTTGGCCATACACACGTGAACACCGCCGTGACCTAGCGATCGAATGCGCTCGAGGTCTTTGACTGCCGTGCTGGTAAACGCGACATCTTTCGCGCCATAGACGACCGTTGCGACCTTGCGGATCTTCTCCTCGAGTGTGTCTTCAGAGGTGTAAACGGGCTTGGCAGGAGGTGGCGCGGAGTCTGTCCCGTCGACCACTTCTTTCACGACGCGAGCGAGATCCATCGCTCCTTCGCCGCCGCGAGCGAAGCCTTCGCATCGAGACGCGACGACGCCTCGTTCGGCGCAGAACTTCTGCACGATCGACATCTCGGCGTCGGTATCCTGCGGGAACACATTGATCGCCACGACGACGGGCAGACCATACGCCGCACACGTTTCGAGGTGCTTGGCGAGGTGATCGAGACCTCGTTCTAGCGCCGCTGAATCAGGCTCAGCCGCTTGTTTGACGGGCGTGCCGCCGTGCATCTTGAGCGCGCGCAACGTGGCAACGAGAACCACGGCGCGAGGCCATGCGCCCACGAGACCACACTTGATGTCGAGGAACTTCTCTCCGCCGAGATCGAGCCCGAAGCCTGCTTCGGTCACCACGTAATCGCCGAGCTTCAAGCCCAAGCGCGTGGCGATCACCGAGTTACATCCGTGCGCGATGTTGCCGAAGGGCCCTGCGTGAACGATGGCCGGACCACCTTCTGCCGTCTGCACGAGGTTCGGGTAAAGCGCGTCTTTCAACAGCGCTGCCATCGCTTGTGAAGCGCCAAGATCGCCCGCAGTGATGGGCTTTCGATCGAGTGATTCACCAATGATGATCCGCGACAATCGACGCTCGAGATCTTCAGGGTCACGCGCCAGCGCCAAGATGGCCATCACCTCGCTTGCGGCTGTGATGTCGAAGCGTTCTTCCCTCGGGAAGCCGCCGTTGACTCCACCGAGCCCGACGACGACGCTACGCAGCGCGCGGTCGTTCATATCGAGCGCACGACCCCATCGAATGCGTCGGGCATCGAGACCTGGCGTACCAGCGACTGGCTCGCTGAAGTACAGCGCGTTGTCGATCATCGCCGAGAGCAGATTGTGCGCGCTCGTGATGGCGTGAATGTCGCCCGTGAAGTGCAGGTTGATATCGTTCTCGGGTACGAGCGTCGCTTTGCCTCCGCCAGTACCGCCTCCCTTGATGCCGAACACCGGCCCGAGCGATGGCTCTCGCAAACAGAGCGCTACCTTGTCGCCTTGCCTGCGCATGGCCATGGCGAGACCGATCGAGGTCGTCGTCTTGCCTTCGCCCGCGGGTGTTGGGTTGATCGCTGACACCAAGATCAATCGGCCTTTGCCCGTTGCGGGAGCATCGAGCGCTGCGAGATCGATCTTCGCCTTATCGCGACCGTACGGGATGAGATGCTCAGGGGCGACGCCCAGCTCGCGGGCGACATCGTGGATGGACTGAATCGACGGGGTCATGGCGGCGCGCATCCTACAAGGCGATCACGCATCGCGACCAGAAGCCGCTCGCCTCCGGTCAGAGGCACGTTGGGTGCAGGCCGTCCGAAGGAGTCCGACGTCACCCCGCGTCGCATCACGATATCGATGCCTGTCGAGGCTCGAACCTCGGCGGGAGTCTTGCCGATCCACTCTTGTTTTGGCTCGTGTACGCACAACGTGAGCAGGTCATCACCGATCACGGTTGCGGCCACAACGTGAGGGTGAAGTGCTGCTGCAACGAAGACCGGAGCGGCAATGGCGGACGCACTCAGCGCCGCGTCGATGCGCATACCCTCTTGTACTTTGCGAGCGAGGTCAGCGTCGAACAGACGAACGATGGTGCGCAGCTTTGGGTTGTGACGACGCGCCTCGAGAGCGACGCCGAGATTGACCGCGTCGTCGCCCGTTGCCGCGATGATCGCAGAGGCCTTGTCGATGCCAGCTTCTCGGAGCGTGGCGACGAGACGGCCGTCTCCGTTGATCACGGCGGTCTCGGTTCGAATGGCTTCGATGAAGTCGTCGTTGGGGTCGCGCTCAATGACCAAGTGCGCGGCGTGCGCACGCTGGAGCTCAGTTGCGACGCGCATGCCCAAGTTACCCAGCCCAACAAGAATCGTGTGATGGCGAGCAGGTTTTTTCTGCTTCCCCAGCACGGCTTTGAACCTCTCGGCGATCACGAAGTCGGTGACGAACGAGTAGAGAACAGCAGTCGATGCCGAGCCGAGCATCATCAAGATACACGCGTACAGCTTGAGCGCCGTACCCGAGTCTTTGGGGGTGATGTCGCCGTAACCGGTCGTCGTGACCGTGGTGATGATGAAGTAGATGGCGTCGATCAGCGAGAGGTCCATTCCGAACCTGAACACGAGCACGCTGAGTGCGATCAACGTGGCCAGTGCTGAGGTCAACACGCGCAACGCCGGAGGCGCGTTCGTCCAGCTTTGGCCAATCAAACCAAGCGCCATCCAGAGTGAGTTTTTGCGTGTTGCGTTCTCTTCTTTCTCGGCGTGCTTCGCGAGAAGCTGCAGCCAGTCATCCCGTTCTGCGACCCCTGTAATCAGGCTGTTTTCGCCAAGCGCAGTGTTTCGAGAGTGCTCATCGCGAAGGTGGGCATCGAGCAGCTCGAGACCGTGCTCTTTCGACGCCGTCGCGGGGGTGCACCCGATCAACTTCGATGAGCCGTTGATGGTCAATCGCCCCAGCAGCATCACCTGATGCTCGAGCTGAAACGCACCTGCAATCTGCTCGCCGAGCGCGCCTGCTGCAAAGGCTGGTGCTGCGATCGCTGACACGGCGAGCGCGCGACGTAGATCGAGGGCGTCTTCGAGATGCCGAGCGAGTGTTTGATCGAAGATGCGCGCCACGATCGGCAAGTCAGCGCGCATCTTTCGTGCATCGAGAACGATCTCGAGGTTGGTCAGATCGCTGTCAGTCAACACCAACAACGCCGCTGCGCTATCGAGCCCCGCCTCGTGCAAACGCTCGTCGTTGCGGGCGTCGCCGAGGATCACCTGCGCGCCAGCGTCACGTGCGGCGCGAAGCCAGAGCTCTTTCGTACTGTCGGTGATGACGACGACTCGCCGGCCGAGCTTGTGAAGCAGCGACACGACGCGGCTTCCGATGTGTCCGAGGCCGATGACGACATAGTGACCGGCATCGTTCGACACGTTCACGCCTCTGCCGTTGCTCGGATCGCTGGGATGGGTGTTCGCGGGAACCCTTCGTCGTTTTGCACTTCACTTTCGATGGCTCCCATCAACGCAAGCACGGTCGACTCTGCCCACGGTCGCCCCACGACTTGAACGCCAACGGGTAGCCCCGCGCTTTGTGCATCGACGTCTGCGGCCAGCTTTTCGAGTCGATCTCGACGTGAAAGACGCGATGCCTCGTCGTTGCGCACCGTGGTCACAGGCACGACCCCAGCGGGGAACTGCACCAGATTGAACAGCATCGACATGCTGCCTGCCATCGCGTAGTCGCGGCTCTTTTCGTGCGGCAACGCGGGGTTCGCATGTGCAGGACAAATCAGCGCATCGATCTTCGCTGCATCGAGCGCATCGAGCATACGAGCACGGTACTCACGAATTCGCGCAGTCACGGCCCAGAGCTCGGCCACGTTCTTTTCATGAGTGACACGAAGCAGACGAGCGACGCGTTCTTCTCCGGCAAGGTTCGCCAACTTCGATGCGACCGAGCGTACCGATGGCGGAATGCTCGCGAGCTTTCGCAAGCCTTCGAGAACGAGGTCAACGGCCCCCCCTTCGAGCAGCGGAGCAATCGTTCGGCCGCCATCGGCTGCCATTGCCGCGAAGTACAGAGTGATGGCTTCGAGCGTGTCGGGTGGAGCAAATGCCACCACTTCACAACCCTGCGTTTGCAACGCTTTTGACGCTCGCTCTACGGCGCGAACGACAGCACGCGAAGGCGGGACCCACCCATCATCAGTGAACAGCCCAACACGCAGACCCTTGAGCGAGATCGAGCTCGGCTCGACGAAGGGCAACGGTGGTGTTCGCGGGTCGAGCTGTGATGCACGAACCGGATCGAGCGCCCTCATCATCAACGAAAGATCTGCGGTCGTTCGAGCCATGGGGCCCACTTGCCCACGAATCGTTTCTTGCCCCTGCGAACGCGGTTTTCGAACCGTTGCACGGCAGTCGATCGAGTGTGGGCTTGAGGCCGCAGATCCCGCTGAAATGAGCAGGAACACGAATCGACCCACCGATGTCTCCGCCGATCCCAAGCGGGGACATTCCGGAAGCGATCGCAGCGGCCTCTCCGCCCGATGAACCGCCAGGGGTGTGTGCGCGACTGAATGGATTGTTCGTCTGTCCAAAGACAGGGTTGCGACTCTCGTGGAAGATGAGCAACTGCGAGACGTTGGTACGACCGAGCACGACGCATCCTGCTTCACGCAACAACGTGACGAGCGCCGCGTCGCGAATCGAGCGTTGGGCGACTCGTGATGGCAGGCCGAGCGTGGTGACGTGGCCGGCCATTTCGAATGACTCTTTGATGGTGACGGGCAGCCCATGAAGAGGCCCACGGGCTTCTCCTCGAGCGGCTGCTTCATCCGATTTTTTGGCTTCCGCGAGAGCACTGTCGCGCATCACCTCGGTGAAGGCTTTCAGATCTCGATCGAGCGATTCGATGCGATCGAGATGAGCCCGTGTCAGCTCGACCGAGCTGATTTCTCCACGAGCGAGAAGCTGTGCTTGCTCGACTGCCGAGAGCATCACCAACGCGCTCATGAGACCGCCCCGTTATTCACCGATGTCAATCGGGTTGCAGTGGCGATCGCATCACCCATGCGCACATAAGTTTCGAGCCCGCGGTTCGTGTTCTCGACGAGGTCAGCGTCGAGCTTGACGTGCGACTCGAGAGCCAGAATGACGGTCGAGCCGCCGAACTGGAAGAAACCCTTCTCATCGCCTTTGCCCACGTGCCCGGGCTTATAGGTGTGCACGATACTGCCGACGCACATCGCTCCAACCTCGACGTACGCGACGCGACCAAAGAGAGGGCTGTCGATGTACGTGAGATCGCGAAGGTTCGTATCGAGGATCGGCTTGCCTTTCGTGAGCGCCCACGGGTTCACGGATTCGAGTGGCCCAGCGATGGTTCGAGCAACAGTCGCTTCGCCATCACAGGGGAAGTGAAAGCGGTGATAGTCAGACGGGCAGAGTCGCAACACGACAACGCTGCCGCCTTCGTAACGCTCGCCTTCGACCGCGCTTTTGAGCAACTCGGAGAGCAGAAGTGGGTGCCCTTTGACTGGGTACACCGCGCTCGATTTCACCCCTTGGTACGCGAACACTCGAGCGTCGGCGGGCGAGGCCATTCGCGACGCGTCGTTCGTGATGGGTCGTGCCCCGGGCTTGAGACGACGCGTGAAAAAATCGTTGAAGCTGACGAAGCCACCTGCGGGCACTTCGTAGTCGTTCATATCGATCGAGAGCGTCGAAATGGTTTTGTCGATCGCTCCTCGGCTCAACGAGCTGTCTTGATACGCACCGTAGAGCTTGCTGAATGCGGGGTGGGTCAGCACCGCTCGTCGAAGCAACCGCCCGATGGGTTGCTCATAGACGAGCTTGACGAACGACTCTCCGAGAACAACCTCGGTACGGACCTCACCTGAACGACGATCGACGAATTGGATGGGGCTGGACGACACGGCGCGCAGGGTAGGCGAGCCGTGCGTTGAGTGCCAGCGATCAGGTTCCGCCAGAAGCGCTCGCCGAAGCGCTGGCCGACACCTTCACTGACGCCGAGACGCTGACGGATGCCTCTGCGAACGCCGTGATGGCGACGCCAGCGCACACCGCTGCTTTGCCGCCTGCGTTGACTGCGCTTTGCAGAGCGCCGCTGATGTTGCCGCCTGCCGTTGCGATGATGTCGGCGGCGATCTTGCCCTTGGTCTCAGCCACCAAAAGCAACGTGGGGATCTCGGTCGTCAACACATCGAAGAAGGCTTGTGCATTCGCTGCGCCCGAGCCCTCCACCACGTAGGTGACTTGAGGAGGCGTGCAGTTCGCCTTGGCTTGCACGCTTGCCTGACAGCTCGACTGGCACTCTGCGCTCGCGCTGCAGCTCGGCGGGGTGACCTTGCCAGAGCACGTTGCTTTGCCAGTGCAGGTGCCGTTGCAAACAATCTTGCCTTCGCACTTCACGTTAGGCGGGGTGGCTGAGCACTTGGCGGAGCATTTACCCGAGCAGCTCGCCGATGCGCTTGGCTTGGTGCATGTCCCCTCGCAGGTGCCGGTGCACGAGCCTGCCGCTTGACCATTCGACGCCTGTCCGTCGCATGTCCCCTCGCAGGTGCCTTCGCATCCACCCGTGACGGTTCCGTCGCATGAACCGTCGCACGACCCCTCGCACGAAACCTTGACCTCAGGCGACCCAACACACGCGCCTTCTGCCGAGCAGGTGCCCTCGCACAACACTTCGGCTGAGCACTCGGCAGAGATGTCTCCGCCTGAGCAGCTCGCATCACCACTGCAGCTCGCGGTGCACTCTCCTGAGGCCGAAATATCCGCCTCGCAGCGACCGCCCGTGATTGTCACAGAAACCGTTACTGCTGCTTCACCTGTTGCATTCAAGACGCCGTTGATTGCGACGGTTGCGGCATCACAGGCTTCTTTGACTTGATCGTCTGTCGGAGTGCCTGAGCCATCCCATGTGAGATTGCCGTCTTGCCCACCGGCCTTCGCAATCTTTCGACACGCGAGCCCCACGTCGACACGCATCGATTCGGCAAGCGCTTGCAAATCTCCGGTGGCTTGGACGACCGCAGATACCTCTGCCCCCACCTTCGACGTGAAGTCAGCACTCGCCGTAAACCCTGCTTTGAACTCGTCGCAGTTGAGATCTTTGAGATCGTCTGCTGCCGAGCAGTTCATCATCGTCGGAGCCAGCAGGCCCATGGCGAGAAGTGGCCAAGCTGCGAATCGGAAATGGGTTCGGTTCATCGCAAGATTCTCCTTCGTTTGCGGAGCGCCGCACTGTGATTGAGCCCCGCCCGCACGCGGCGAGTCGAACGATACCGATGGGCTCTAGGTCGAGCAATTGCGCTCAAGATATTGCGCTGCTTCTCGACGGGTCGGGCTCTCTACGTATTCATCTCGTGGGAAGATTTTTTCGCGCTCGAACGTGAGTCACTTGCTTCGACTCTTTCGTCGCGACATGCACGCTTGACTTGTCGAGCTCTCCTATTCTCGAAGCCGTCAGTATCACCAAACGAGTTCGCGACGGCGACGCCTGGTTGCAGGTGTTGCACGAGCTCTCGTTCTCGGTCGAATCGGGTCAGTGCGTCGTCATCGAAGGCCCGAGCGGTAGCGGCAAAACCACGCTGCTCGGTCTGCTTGGTGGCATGCTCCTGCCCACCTCGGGCGAGGTTCGCATTCAAGGAGAAAGCGTATCCCGCTTGCGAGATCATCACCGTGCCGAGGTGCGTCGTCGCAAGGTCGGTTACCTCTTTCAAGACCTTGCGCTTGTCCCTGGAATGTCGGCACTCGAGAACGTCATGCTGCCTCTCGTGCCTGAGGGGCTCGATCACGGTGAGGGTCGATCACGAGCACTTGCTGCACTCTCTGCGCAAGGTCTCGAGAAGCGAGCGTTGTCATCGGTCGACGGTATGTCGGGTGGCGAGCGTCAACGCGTTGCACTGGCACGAGCTCTCATCGCATCCCCCGTTGTGTTGCTTCTCGATGAGCCCACCGCTCACCTCGATGCGGATCGAAGTGCGTCGCTACTCGACTCGCTTTTCTCGATCGCTTCTTCTGGTTGTGCGCTCGTACTGGCCTCGCACGACCCTCGTGTCACCGAAGACCCTCGCGTACATCGCCGTATGTTGCTCGAAGCGGGTCGTCTTTCGTCTCGATGACCTGTCGATGATGGCGTGAAGATGACGGTCTCGTCACAGCAGTCGATCGTCTGAAGCACATTGAAGCGACTCGCT
The DNA here is from genome assembly GCA_046351315.1 of Polyangiaceae bacterium. Taxonomy (GTDB): domain Bacteria; phylum Myxococcota_A; class Polyangia; order Polyangiales; family Polyangiaceae; genus JAXLYQ01. The sequence continues at coordinate 35,584 of JAXLYQ010000021.1, read as the reverse complement.
TCGTCGGCGCTCTCGGCCATGAGAAAAACTCATCGCCAGACAGAGCCTTCTCGTGATGTTCTGATCGCGAGAGGCAATCATGCTCGATGGACAGCGAAAGTCGTCACGAGGTTCGTCTCACCGGTTGCTCGTAGGTCGAGTGCTCACGCTGCTCATCAGCTCAGCCGTGATGCTTTGTGCGTCGAGTGGCTGCGACGTGTCGAAGATGATGACCTCGTCGAGCACCTCGAAATCAACCGAGCAACTCAACGGAGGCTGCACCACCAAAGCCACCCAGCTCAAGGGCACGGTGCCGAGCGGAGGGAAGTGCGAGCAAGCAGAAGAGTGTGCTCCGGCCTGTTGCCCCTGTGCACAAGGTAAGAAAGCGTGGATGGCAGCCGTGTGCGCCGAGAAGGTTTGCGCCACCGATGCCGACGCGTGTGCGAAGACCGAAGACCCCGCGAACTGTAAATAACAGCAAGGGAGAGACCAGGTAGCTCGCAGCTTCTTCGAGTTGCCGAATCTTCGATCGAACCACTGGGCGTTTGATCTCTGTCGAGACCTCGAGATCGGCCACGAATTGAGATGCCAGTCGGCGTGTGACCTCGGGGTCGAGCACGAAGAGGTTCGCCTCCCAGTTCAACATGAAGCTGCGGTGGTCCATGTTCGCCGAGCCAATCGTGCACCACGCAGCATCGACCACCAGCGTCTTTGCGTGCACGAACTCAGGTGTGTATCGAACACCCGAATCCCCGCTTCGAGCAGCTCTTCGTAGTGGCTGCGACTGGCATGGAACACCAAGAACTGGTCGCCGTGGCCAGGCATCAAAATTCGAACGTCGACCCCCCGCATCGCTGCCGTTTGCAAGGCAACCAAGATGGCGCGATCGGGCACGAAATAAGGCGTGGTCAGCCACACTCGCTGAGTGGCATTCGAGATCGCCACGAACATCGCTCGGTAGATCGCAAACGCCGTCGCATCAGGCCCACTGTCGATCACTTGTGCAAGCGATGACCCTCGTGGTGCTGGCGCCGGGAAGTACGTGTTGCCAACACACAGCTCGCCGGTGGTGAAGCTCCAGTCTTCAACGAAGATCTCTTGAAACCTCAACACCGCAGGCCCTTGCAAACGCAGCATCGTATCTCGCCATCGACCCAGCTTCGGGTGCGCGTCGTCGCGGTATTCGTTGGCGACGTTCATCCCCCCTGTGAACGCAGTTTCGCCATCGATGACGACGATCTTTCGGTGATTGCGAAAGTTCACGCTGAACGGGCGAACGAGCGGATTGATCGGCAGAAACTCAGCGACCTTCGCCCCCGCTTCGACGAGCTCGGTCAGATGCGAGTCGCGAAGATCGCGAGAGCCCATCGCATCGCGAAGCAACCTCACCTCAACCCCTGCACGAGCACGATCGAGCAGCGCATCGAGCAACAGTTGACCTGCTTGATCAGGGTCGAAGATATAGAACTCAACGTGCACGTGATGGCGTGCCGAGCGAATCGCCAACACTAGCTCGTCGAAGGCTTGTGGGCCGTGATGAAATAGCTCGACCTGATTGCCTCCCGTCGTCGTGCTGCGATCCACGTTCATCGCCGCACGTGACGAGCTGAGCCAGTGTGGCTCGTCGTGTTGTGGTGGGGGCATCGCAAATGCCCTCAACATCGCGTCGATTCGTGCGGCACTCGGGGCGAGTCGCTCTCGCGTGATCGCTCGGTTTCGTCGTCGCCGACGAAGCCGTCGTGTGCCTACGAGATAGAAAAAAATCGCTCCGACAAGGGGAGCGATCAGGATGAAGAACACCCAGGCGAGTGTCGCCGCCGATTCTCTTCGTTGGATGATGATCCTTGGGATGAGAATGGCGACGACGAGGATGTCGACAACGAGAAGGAGCGTGCCGTAGCTCGACAGACTCATCCGTTGGCGGGAGCTCGCGTGTTGGGAGGGATCTCGCTCATCGGAGGTTGCTCATCTGCTCGAGCGGCAGCTTCACTCTGTGCCGCGTCTTCGGCTGCCAACCGAGCATCGGTTTCGGCAATTGCTGCCTCGTGAGCGCGAATCACATCGCGGCATCGACGGCTTGCGAGACCAAGCAATGCGAGCCCGAACAGCGCCCAAGCAGAAGCGCTCACCCCGACGCCGAGCATGCCGAGTGTCGCCGAGTCGGATGGACTGCCTGAACGCATTAGACTGGCTGCGTAGTACGCGTAGAACGGAGACGGCGCCGCGAGCAAGAAGGGCCCGTCGTTTGACTCGGCCATGGCCCCCACGATGGCGGCGATGATCCAGGGGCCTGCCGAGATGAAGAACAGGGTCACGAGAAGCAGCAAGCGAGCCGTTGCTGGTGAGTTGGTTCGTGCGCGGATCCACGCCGTGAACCCAATGACGAATGCGCTGAACGCCGCCGCGTAGAACCCAACGACCAGGATCTGACCCACGTCGACAGCACGCGTAGTGCTCTTCGTGATGGTGAGCGCGAGCATTGACACTGCAGTCAACGCGCCCAGACCACCGACCCCCACGAGAAGAGCAAGCGAGGCGGCTTTGGTGACGCTTGGCCCAAAGAACCGAGTGAACGCAGATGCCTTGGTTCGTGCCCACTCAAGCGTCACGCGGCGAGATGGGCCAATGGGTTCTCCGGCGAACACGAACACCAAGAAGAACACGAACAACGCAAACGACGAGATCTCGAACATCGCGAGGGGTCGTCGATCGGATGCATCGACCACAAGCACGCCGATCATCGCGGCGCACAACAACAGAAGCGATGACCACAGAGCCCACTTCCGAATGCCCGATGAGCGATCGTCGGCAGCTCCCGAGAGATTGGCGATAGTCACCTCGTAGAAAAACCAACCGGGCAACAAGGCTGACATCAGAGGAAGCGCAACGAGCAGGCCGATGTACTCCCACCCGAACGTCGCGCGCTCGTAGGCCGTCGGCAACCACACGGGCTGCCCTTCCGGGACTTGCCTCCACACGTCGTGTGCGATCACTGAGCCGCCAAAACCCAGCGTCGAAAACAACATCGGAACAAACACCATCGTGAGCAACAACGTCACGACGATGGCGCCTCGCATGCTGTCCATCTTCGAGCTCAACGCGAGCCCCGCGGCGACCGAAAGCCCAGCGATGATGAACAACCAGACGAATGAGAGAACGACCTCGATCGCGGTGACTCCGCCGAACAGAAACGGCAGTGCACCTACGGGCGCCATCATCACGACGTACATCGCGATGTTCGTGAACGCTGAGGTGAACTTGCCACGCGCGATCACGCCAGGGGCGAGGCCGGTGAGCTGAAGGGCCTCCCAGGTCCGACCTTCGCGCTCGGATGCGATGCTGTTCGCCGCGAGGGTTGGCCCTGCGACTGTGACGACGAAGAACGCGATCGAAAAGAAGGTTTGGTGAAGCGCAACGCCGATGCTCGCAGGGTCACTCGACCCGGTCATCACGCCACCGATCGTGCACAGCAGCAGCGCTGAGAACGCTGCGACCGCCATCAAGATGAACGGTGTTCGTGTGAGCCGTGCTGATTGTCGCAGCTCACGAACCCAGATCGGGTTTGGCGACTGCCACCAATACACAGCCTGCTCTCGAACTCGTGCCACCCCTCGAGACGAAGGTGGCGGTGCGACAGATGGAGTTCCCGTTTGCGCGCTCACTGGAGGTCTCCGCGGGTAGCTTCGAGGAAGATTCGTTCGAGCTCGTTGCGCTCTGGCTCGATACCAACCACCGGCACTTGATTGGTGACGAGGTGACGAACCATGTCGGCGATGAACCGATCGTCACCGAGGTAACTGACCAGCACCTGCGATGCGTTGAGAACTTCGACACCAACGACCCCTGGACCGCCAGAAATCAGTGGGACAAGCGATCTCGCATCGCCAATCACGCGCACCTTCACGCGTCGTCGCACCGAGACCGGAACCTCGACCCCGCCCGCGGTAAACGTGACCGGTGCTCCTGGATCAGGTGAGGTCGGTATGTTGACCGTATTCGGATCGAGCCCCGCGCTTTGCGCACTGATGCGCGCGGCGATCTCGTGGATCGGGCCTGACACAACCACTCGACCTCGTTCGAGAATCGCGACGCTCGTGCAGACATCCGCGAGCTCGGTGAGGATGTGAGACGACAGGAAGATCGTCTTGCCGAGACTTCGTAGCTCGAGAAGCAGATCTCGGATCTCGATTCGAGCGCGTGGATCAAGGTCGCTCGCGGGCTCATCGAGAATGAGAATCTTCGGGTCGTGCAAGAGAATGCGAGCGAGCTGAAGTCGCTGCTTCATTCCCTTCGACATTGTCACCACGACGCGATCGCGAAGCTTGTCGAGATCGGTCAGCTCGAGGACGGTTTCAACCACGCGACCGCCATCAGGCACCTCGTAGGCGTCGGCGAAAAACTCGAGGTACTCAACGACGGTGATGCGCTCGTAGACACCCGCGTGGTCGGGCATGTAGCCGATCAGCTTGCGTACAGCATCGGGGTACAACGAGACGTCGTGGCCATCGATCTCGACGCGCCCCGCGGTGGGCTCGAGTAGCGACGCCATGATGCGAATGGTGGTGGTTTTGCCGGCTCCGTTGGGCCCGATAAACCCAAAAATCTCGCCTTGCCCAACGTCGAAGCTCACATCGCGAAGTACCTCGATGCCTCCGAATCGGTGCCACACATGGCGCACTCGAATCGCGGGGATATCGCCGTAGTGGCTCATGGCAGACCTCCGTATCCGACCACGCGAAGAAGGGTTCTGTCTTGCTCCACTTTCATCCCTGCATCGCGAGAGATCCCTTCGCCGCCGTCGATCTGCGCGAGCACGACCGGTACGTCGTCAGGCCACCATGTCATCGCCACGGCGGACGATCGATATTCGAGTGTGCCCCACGCTTCGGCGAGACCTGCGCTTACTCCCTCGACCTCTTTCCGGAACGAGCTCGAGCTCAACGTCGTGCCCATACCCGTCGATGCTGCTTTCACCCTCGTACCCGTTGACCCAAGCAGCGATGCGCCGTCTTTGAGCTCGGGGTGAAAGTACAAGCCCTTGCCAGGCACCCACACCACCAACCCTCGCAGCGCTCGCGCCGATCGATTGGTCACGCGAACATCGCCGCCTGGCACTCGGGTGAGCGAGACACCACCACCCAACGTGGTCGTCGCATCTTCTCGAATCACGACCGTTTGCCACGGCAGCGTCGCGAGGCCCTGAAGGCGAAGGGCTCCTCGATCCACCACAAGGGTTGGGCGAGCTTCGCTTTCGACATTGATGTCGAGGTTCGCGTCGGTGCTGGTGGCGGTCACGCTCATCGTTCGCGCAGATGGCGTAAAAAATCCTCGATAGCGACGGATGATTCCTCGCGACATCCCGCCGGAGCTTTCTACGAAAGCAAGCCGTCGAGACTCACCGCTGCAACCTTTGGCCATGACACCGAGAAGCAAAATGGCAGCGAAAGTTGCGCCAGAAAGACCAAGCAAGATCGGCAGCGCGCGCAGTGGTTTGTGTGCCTTGGCTGCGAGCAAGAAGTTGAACGGCCCGGCAAACACTGAGTATCCGAGCAACAAGATCGCGGCGACCAAGATGGCCCATCGCCCTCGTTGGTTTGGGTCGAGCTGACGACGCACGGGCTGCACCATCGGACGATCCAGCGCGATGGGTGAGCCGGGCGGAAACGCCACACTCGTGCGGCGATCCCAGGCGTATCGCACGAGCTCGACCATGCGAGATTGCACCCACGCATCATCGAGCACAGGCGCCTGCGTGAGATCGAAAGGCAGGATGTGAACCTCGCCCAGACCGTACGCAGCGCTCGACCCAAAGTCACTTCGCACCAGGTTGCCCCCGACGTACGCAACGAGTGAATCTCGAATCGCGTCGCCTGCTCGAACCGTTGCGCCCGGTGTCGCTTTGGGCTTGCGACCGGGGCCCGTGGATGGGCTCGGCGGTAGCGCTTCCGAGTCTCCCATCGAAGTGTCTCGCTCGATTGTTCGAGAGCCAAAACCAGAGAGGTGTGAGGCCTTTCCGCCGTCGCTCACATCGCCGCCGACCAGCGCAGCGAGCGTGGGGCTACGAAGGTCTTCGGGGCGCACGATGTACGTCGCGAGTGTGCCGCCTCCGAGTACCCAGCCCGTCAGTGCATCGAGTGCTGGCCCCGTGAGTCGCGACAGCACATCGGACGGCATCACGAGCACCGTCGCTGCGCCGTACTCTGCTGCACGTTCGGGCAAGATCGGATCGACTGGAGTGATGAACGTCGGAGCCGTGACGATGAGGTTGGTCTTGCCGCTTGCGGTCGAGGTGCGAAGCGGCAGGCGAGCCCCTCGAATGAATGCTCCGAGACGAGGGGTTGGAGCGACATCGATCAGCGCTGGCTCGGGCAGCGCGATGCTGCGCATCGTCTCTTTGGTGACCTCTTTGCCCGTCTCATCGAGCAACGCGATCTTCAAAGAAAACCCCCCGGTGCTGTGCACAGGGATCTGCACAATCGCTGTGTCGCCTGGCCCCACCGCATAAGGCGCACGAGCGACGAACGTATCGGTCGGGTGGCCCCCGTAGCCGGCCTCGAAGGTGACCTCGACGTTGCCTCGCAAAGCCTTCGGCTCGCGGTTGTCTACACGCACGAGCAGCGAGCTCCATGCTTCGCTGGGCGGCAAATCAGGGCCAAGCACCGGGCTCGCGATGAGTCGCACGTCGGCGTACGCATTACGCGCTGCCAACGACCCCACGAGCAGGAGCACCCAAGTCAACAGCGTGGTCAAACGCGTGCCGAGTCGCTTCACCGCACGACCATACCTCACCGTTGGCTCGAAGAGGAGCGGCGCTCTCGTTGGCTCGCTACTCGAGATCTTTTTCGATGTTTTCGATCGGTGGTAGTCCGGCGGTCGAATCGGTCGGTTCGTTCAGCATCACCTCTGGGGCGATCGGGATCTCTCCGTCGTCGAGCTGACGATCGTGCTCGACCTCGTTCTTCACTCCGGTGTCGAGACCCACGCCGACCAACGCTCCAAGCGCGCCTCCCACAAGTGCTCCGACTGCTGCTCCTACGGGGCCAATCGAGCTCCCCGCAGTGGCGCCAAGAGCTGCTCCTGATGCCGCCGCTGTGAGTGCCGCGGCTTCGTGCGTCAGATCGACCGACTGAGAGAGGCGTTGCGAATACACCTCAACATCCTCGTCATCAGAGCCGTTTCTTTCAGGCGCGTTCGCAGGAGGAAAAATGCTTTTGCGAAGACTCATGATGACCACTGGTTGCATCGAGCATTCCAGCGAGATCGCTACGTGAATTCACGCTTTGCCATCGTTCGAAGCTGCACGCGTTGCGCATGAGTTGCGATCAACGCGAGCGCTTTGCATCGACATCAGCGCCTTGGCAGTCTCGACAGGATCGCTTTTGCCGTGGTCGATAGACCTTCGCTGTCGAGCGCAGCTTCGAGCGCACGTTGTTTTCGCGCACGCTCGAACGCTTCTCGTCGACCCTCTTCGTCGAGGTCGTGCCACGCCGGATGCGAACGTATCGAGCCATATGGGTCACGTGCTCGGTAAGCGCCTGCCGCAGCTTCGATCAGCGCTTCGCGATCAAGCCCATCACCACCGCCCGACGAGCCCTCATGAGGATCGCCGTTGGGCGGCACGGGCGGCTCTTCGTCGGGCCTGCTCATGACAGCTCCGTGGCGAGATCGATGCCTCGTTGCTCGAGACAGTCTGCGAGCAACTTACGAGCGCGCGTGAAGTTCTGCAGAAAGGTATTCACCCGCATTCCGAGCTTCTTCGCGAGCTCTTCGTCGGGCTCACTACCTCCGCTCGTAAGCCGCGCCATCAGCGCTTCTGCCGGTTTCGGGGGCAGCGCGTCGCGGCACTGCTCGATCGCTTTTCGAAGAAACGGATCCGGCCCACCGCGATGCGCTCCACTTTCGGCATTTTGCAGGGCAGCCTCGAGATCATCGTTCTCGACAGGCGCTGCTCGCATCTTCCTCGATTCATCGATGGCCAGGTTGCGGGCGATGCGAATCGCAAGACGGAGCAGACTCTCGGGGCGACCATCCGGGATATGCCGCGGAGCTACTTGCCAAATTCGTAGAAGCGCCTCTTGCAACACAGCCTCCGTGTCCACTGCCGCAGCAAAGGATCGGAGGCTGTCGCGCACCCGGCTCTCGACGCCAGCGACCCACTGGCCGAATGCCTGTGCGTCGCCAGCAACGATGGCCGGAAGGTATTCGTCGAGGTCGCGAGGCAGCGTCCCGCTCATGCGAGCCGCAGGATGAGCTGATCCGCGCCGTGAAGCACGCGAATCTCTCGCGGGGCCTTTCCTTGCTCGTTTTGACCGAGCTGAATCGTAAGGCGCGCTGATTGCCCAGGCTTCAATGTCGTGGCGCGCGTGGTGCGCGCTTCGTCCACCCGCAGCGACGAGGTCGAGCCGTCATCCCATGTCACCTCGACCGTGAGCCCTGAGGCCCAGACGAGATCCGTCTGCTCGCAGGTGAGCTCGATCAACATCTCACTTGCCGTTCGTTTGACGAGTCGTGCTTCGATCGTGCGAATCGCAGAGGTGGGCTCAGGGCGAGGACGCTCTTCTTTCGCGAGCTCTGCCGGCCCATCGAATGTGCTCGTCGACGTGGTGCTCTCCTCGGTGGTCGGCTCACTCGAGAACCCAAAGAATCGCTTCACGCGCGAGATCAGTGAAGGCTTCTCGGGTTCGAGCGGCGGCTCTTCACGCGCTGGCCCTGCACCCAGACCGCTCATCACTCCGTCTGACTCGATGTCGTCAAACTCGTAGCTTTGCGCTGGCGGAGATGGCGCAAATGCGGGCGCTGGAGCCTCCTCGGCTTTCTTGAGACGTGAATCGCTCGAGATCTTTGCCGACTGTGCGCGTCGTGGTGCACCTGCTGGTGGTGGTGCCATCCCTCCGAATGCAGCGGGCGCTGGCGGGGGGGCAGGTGGAGGGCCGAACGCTGGTGGAGCCATCGGCGCTGGCATCGGCTGCATCATCACTGGGGCAGCGAACAACGTTGCTGGCGGTGGTGCTCCCGTGATCGGTGAGCCTGATGCAACAGAGCGAAGACCAATGCCTTCCGCAGACAACCCATGCGCAAGCTCGTGCGGCATACGCTCGCGACGAAGGGCATCTCGTGGGTCGACCATCACATCGCGGCTGACCGCGATCCACGACGTGAGACGAGTCGCGATTTGGTAAGCAAGCCCCACGTTCTCGATCTCTGGGTCGACCTGATGCGTGCCTTTTCCACTCGCGATCTCAGTCTCGAGATCTTCGACCTTTTCGCGAGCAAACAATGCCGCGAGCCCAGCATTGCCAGCACCGTTTTCGATCGCACGAACTGCGACTCGTTGCTCCCATGTTCCGGTGGCGGTGCGACCTCGAACGAACAGTGATCCGCCCGCTGCTTTGAGCTTCACCGACACGAGCGCAGGTGAGCCCGCGAACAGATCGGGCAAGCTTCGAGGAGCTTGTTCTTCGAGTGCGTCACCCGAAAGCTCGAGGTCCACAACGAGAGGAGCATCCGTTCGCGTGACGATTCGACGAGCTGCTCGCTCTGCATCTTCGCCAAGCCCGATGATCACTTCGATGCCGTGACCTGCGCGGGCTGCTGGGCCCGTGAGTGATCGATTGACTGCTGAGCCAACGCCGACCGTGTGAACGCGTGAGCCTCGAGGAAGTCGCTCGATGATCGCTTTCACGACCTCGGTCTCGAAGCCGATCATCCCGTCGGTGATCAACACGACTTGGCGTTGCGATTCAGCTCGCAAGCCGTTCATCGCAGCGAGGATTCCGTCTCGCATCTCGGTGCTTCCCGCAGCGCGAAGACCGTTCAACCAGCGCAGCACCTCTGCCTTGTTCGCGCTCGTTGCCGAAACGGGTTTGTTCTTCCAACGACGCGCTGAGGTCGAAAACTCGATGAGCTCGATTTGATCTCGATCCGACAACGTGTCGATCATCGCAGAGACCACTCGCTGTGCTTGTGCGAGTGGCGCGCCACCCATAGAGCCACTCGTGTCGAGCAGAACGATCAAATCTCGTGCGACTGAGGGCGTCTGGGCATCTCGTGCAGGCGGGACCAACGTCAGCAAACCAAAGCTCGATGATGCAATCCCACCGCGACGCCCTGTTGACGCTGGGCGCGCCAGATCGAGCGACATGCCCACCTTCGGAGTCGCAACCGGCCAACGAATCACGATGTCGCGATCGAGTCGTGCGCGTTCACCCTCGAGCTCGATTCGCAACGCGGGGCCAATGTCGCCGGCATCCTCACGAGCGACGACCTGATGTGAGGGTGATTCGATTCGACGCCCAGGTGAGACTGCGTCACGGATCGTACACGAGAAGCCCACGCGGGCTGCGATGGGGCCCTCCGCGATTTCTTGGGTGACCTTGTTGATGTCGGCCACGCGACCTGGGCCACCCATATAACGAGGCGCGACCACCGTCGGAAATCGCCACTCCCACGAGCCTTCGTCGATCCATCGCAGTCGTTGGTCGATCTCGATGATGGCGAGCACCTCGGCTCCGGGCGGGATGTTCCCCACCTCTTGTGTGAACAACGAACCTCGATCTTGCTCGAGCAACGCTGCGCTTCGACCTTCGGACAAGGCTTGCTCGTATCGCCTCGCGCGGTGTGCTTTCGATCAACCTCTCCCACGACGAGCGTCTCGCCGATCGCAAACGAAAAACCGCTGACTGCGCCGTCTTCGGGCAGCGGCACGCTGTAGGTGACTGCCAATGGATCCGAGTGATTATTCTTGAACCGTTGTTCTAGAATCACTCGAGCTACTCCTCCTCGTGCATCGACTCGCACGGCGGCGCCCACCAGAGGAAGCTCTCGACCGTTGGTGGCGACGAGGCGAGCTCCACTCGATGGGGTCTCGCGGGTGGATCCTTGGGGCGCTGGCATCGGCATCGTCATCGTTGTTCTCCGGTTCAGGTGGTTTCAGTCGACCAACGGATGACCCTCGGCGCCGGTGACAAAGGCTGAGCACTTTTTTTCAAAAACCACCCGTACAGCCAAAATCGCTTTGATTTAAGCGATGGGTACGATGAGCCGAAGGGCCCGCGGCAAGACCTCGATACGAACTTGAGGTGTCGCGGGGAACTCCTCGCCATCGATCTGAGCGGCGAGCGAGGCATTCCCTGGCGGGACTTCGAACTTCAGGTGCAGTCGACCGCTTCGGAAGATCTCCGATGGCTCGATGCCCAGCGCATCGAGAGCGTCACCTGGCACCAAAGGCTTTTCGGCAGCCTTGGCGACGCGCGCAAACCAATCTCGCCGACCCCGAGCGGGCACCACCTCGAACAATCCGTCGTCATGTTTCGAGGTCGGATCAAACACCCATGCCCCGCCATAAATGCGAGTGGCCTTGATCACGAGATCCGAAAGGCGTGTGAGTGTGGTCAGGCCGCCTTCGGATTCGACATGAGCCACGAACTTGTCGCTGGTCACATACGAGCCAAGCAAGTTCTTCACGAGCGCACCCGCATAGATGGCTTGATCGCGGTACACATGACGAAGCCCGGGGATCTGCTCGACGACTTTTCGGTCCTCGTTTCGATCGGCCAGAATGCGAGCTGAAAGACCCCACCCCGCGCTGTCGAAGAAGTAGGCCTCGGCCAGCTTTCGGCCGTGTACGTCGAGCCCCACGATGTGACCCGCATCGAGTCGTGTCTCGTGATGACCTCGAATCACGAGCACGTTTCGCGCGATCGATTCTTCGCTCGGGTCGAGCCCGAAGCTGCGCCCCTGATCGTTCGCGGTTCCGGTGGGGAGCATCCCGAGCGCGATCTCGTCGCGTCGAGTCGAGAGCATGATTCCCGAGGCGACCTCGCGAAATGTGCCGTCTCCGCCCATCGCGATCACACACCCGTATTGCCCTGAGTCGAGCGCTCGCCGAACCTTCTCGGTGGTGCGCCCTGCGGGCTCGGTCGGCATCATCTCGACCTTGAGCCCGGCCTCGGTGAGAAGGCGTTGCGCCTTGGCGACTCGCTCCGCGTTCTTTCCGCTCTGTGCTGTTGGGTTCGCAACGAGCAAATGCGTGGTGGTCGGTGATGTTGCCATCGCGCCCATCGTACAATTCGCGACGAAGCGATCGAGTCGTGATCTTTCGACCGCTTGGTGGAAGGTGATTCTAACGCGTGGCTCGTCGTGTTAGTCACCCTCGCCATGGATCTGAGCTTCACGCCCGAGCAGATCGCGTTTCGAGAAGAAGTTCGCGCCTGGATCGACTCTGCGCTGCCTGCGCATCTGAAGAGAAAGGCCGAGGTTGATGCCAACTTCGACATGCCCGAGGTGATGGAGTGGCACAAGATCCTGTACGCCAAGGGTTGGCTCGCGCCTCATTGGCCGGTTGAGCACGGAGGCCCTGGGTTGGATGCCACGTGCAGATTCATCCTGACCGAAGAGCTCGAGCTCGCGGGCACGCCGCATCTCAGCCCGTTTGGTCTCGTGATGGTCGGCCCGCTGATGATGCAGTTCGGCACCGAAGAGCAGAAAAAGCGCTACTTGCCAAAGATCCTGAGCGGAGAAGAAGTGTGGTGTCAGGGCTACTCGGAGCCCAACGCTGGCAGCGATTTGGCATCACTTCAGATGCGAGCTGAGGACGACGGCAAGGGCAGCTTCATCGTCAACGGTCAGAAGACCTGGACGACGTACGCGCAGTACGCCGACTGGATCTTCTGCCTCGTGCGCACTCGTGCTGACGGCAAGAAACAAGAAGGCATCTCGTTCTTGTTGATCGACATGAAGACCCCGGGCGTGACCGTGAAACCGATGCTCACGATCGGTGGAACGCCAGCGTTCTGCGAGACCTTTTTCGAGAACGTCGTGGTGCCTCAGAGCAATGTCGTTGGCCCTGTGAACGGAGGCTGGACGGTTGCCAAAGCGTTGCTCGGTCACGAGCGCACGTTGATTGCTGCTGTCGGCCTCTCTGCTCGTGCGATTCGACGCGTGAAGAAGATCGCCGCGGCCACACGCGTGGGCTCGGGCAGCTTGCTCGACGACCCGGGTTTTAGAGCGAAGATCGCTCGTCTCGAGATCAAGCATCGCTCGCTTCAGATGACGAACTACCGAGCGCTTGCGAGCGCACAGCTCGGGCATGCTCCCGGGCCTGAGTCGTCGATTTTGAAGATCCGTGGCTCAGAGGTTTTGCAGCAAGCCCTCGAGCTCGCGATGGATGTGATGGGACACGACGCGCTCTCGTGGATGAACGAGACAGGCATCGTGCCCGAGAACGAGCAGTGGGTCCCCTCTACCTATTGCTACACGCGCGCGACCACCATCTACGGCGGTTCGAACGAGATCCAGAAGAACATCATCGCCAAGTGGATCTTGGGCCTCTGATCGCTCGAGCTCATCGCGATCACCTCTCGGCTTTATCGACTCATCACCCCTTCATTCGAGCGAACAAATGGATTTCGAGCTCACTGCAGATCAGAAGCTCCTCGTTGATACGGTGGCCTCGTTTGCGAAGCGAGAGTCGCCTCCGTCGCGTCTGCGTAAGCTGCGTGAAGATGCGATCGGTTACAGTCGCGACACCTGGAAGCAGATGGCTGAGCTGGGTTGGCTCGGCGTGATGTTTCCTGAGTCGATGGGTGGGTATGGCGGGGGCTTTCTCGACGTAGCGTTGATCCTCGAGCAACTCGGAACGACGCTGGTTCCTGAGCCGATCATTCCGTCGCTCGTGCTCGTGGGCACAGCGTTGCGAGACTCGGGCGACAGCAAAGCCATCGAGCGATGGTTGCCGCCATTGATCGCTGGCGAGGTTACCTACGCCTTTGCTTACGCCGAAGAAGGCGCTCGATATAACCCTCTGTATTGCAACACGCGCGCAGAGAAGCGTGATGGTGGTTGGCTGCTTCGCGGGAAGAAAGCCTTCGTGCTCAACGGTCACGCTGCCGACGAGATCTTGGTCGTTGCGCGCACCTCAGGCGAGGTCGATTCGCGTGAGGGTCTCGCGTTGTTCATGGTGCCCAAAGGGGCTGTAAATCTCGGCATCAAACCCATCCGTTTGATCGACGGGCATAGAGCTGCAGTGCTGTCGTTCGAAGGTGTCGAGGTTTCAGATGCGCAGAAGCTCGAGGTCGCTGATGTCGCGTCACTGATCGAGCTCGTGATCGATCACGGTGCCGCGGCTGCGTGTGCTGAGGGGGTGGGCGTGATGCGCGCTTCGCTCGATTTGACGGCCGACTACCTTCGAACGCGAACCCAGTTCGGTGTGAAAATTGGTAGCTTTCAGGCGCTTCAACATCGCGCGGTCGACATGTTCGTCGAGGTCGAGCTGTCGAAGTCGACGTCGATCTACGCGGCCATCAAAGTGTCCGACCCTGATCCGATCGAGCGAGCGTCGGCCATCTCTGCGTCGAAAGCACAACTCGGCGTGAGTGGTCGTTATGTCACGCAGCAAGCCATCCAGCTTCACGGCGGCATTGGCATCACCGATGAGCACGACATCGGCTTGTACTTCAAACGAATGCAGTCGCTGAACACTCTCTTTGGCGACGAAGAGCACCACGTTCAGCGCTTTGCTTCGTCGCCCACGTTCGCAGGCTAGTCGCTCAACCGACCCACACGCGGGCGTTTCGGAACAAGCGCATCCACGGTGCATCCTCGCCCCAACCTTCGGGGCGCCACGACCACTGCACCGACCTGAAGACACGCTCTGGGTGCGGCATCAACACGGTGAATCGGCCATCAGGGGTCGTGATTGCCGTGGTGCCTCGCGCTGACCCGTTGGGGTTCAATGGGTAGCGTTCGGTGGCGTTGCCGTGGTGATCCACGAATCGTGCTGCGACGAGGTTGGCTCGCTCGAGTTGATCCAGTTGGTCGCTCGAGCTGAGCTCGACACGACCTTCGCCATGAGCAACGGCGATCGGTAGGCGCGAGCCCTCCATCCCTCGGAACAAAATCGACGGGCTCTTCGTCACCTCGACGGTGCACACGCGGGCTTCGAATCGCTCGGAGCGATTGCGAACGAAGCGAGGCCATAGGTCTCCGCCAGGCACCATTTCACGAAGTGCAGACAGCATCTGGCAGCCATTACAAACGCCGAGCGTGAAGGTGTCGTTGCGAGCAAAGAATCGTTCGAGCGTCGAGCGTGCCCGCGCGTTGAACAAGATCGACTTGGCCCAGCCCTCGCCTGCGCCAAGCACGTCGCCGTACGAGAAACCTCCACACGCGACCAGACCCTTGAAGTCGTTGAGATCAACGCGTCCTTCGATCAGATCAGTCATGTGTACGTCGATCGAGGTGAAGCCTGCGCGTTCGAAAGCCGCAGCCATCTCGATCTGTCCGTTGACGCCTTGCTCGCGCAAGATCGCCATCTTGGGGCGTGCGCCTCGTTGCATGAACGGAGCGGCAACGTTCTCGTTGATGTCGAAGGTGACGTGCACCGAGCGACCAGGGTCTTGATCATCGAGTCGCAGCGCGTTCTCTTCTTCGGCGCAGGTCGGGTCGTCACGAAGAGACTGAATGGCGAAGGTGGTCGACGACCAGAGCTTTCGCAGCGTGCTTCGTGACTCTGAA
Organism: Polyangiaceae bacterium; assembly: GCA_046351315.1. GTDB lineage: Bacteria > Myxococcota_A > Polyangia > Polyangiales > Polyangiaceae > JAXLYQ01. The sequence continues at coordinate 20,092 of JAXLYQ010000021.1, read as the reverse complement.
AGCAAGGTGTTTTCTCGATGACGAATGACGATCTGGTTCGACTTCGTGGGCTTTCCGATGACGTGGGTGTGCTCACCCAACCCCTGAGCCGCGAGCGTTGCGCGCACATCGGCAACGTCGGCCGAACGCACTTGAATCACTGCTCCGAGCTCTTCAGCAAACAACGCTGCTCGAGCATCGTCACCCAGTGAGGTCACGTCGATGTCGATGCCGCACCCACCTGCGAACGCCATCTCGATCAACGTGACGACCAATCCGCCGTCGGATCGATCGTGGTAGGCGAGCAGCTTGTCGCGTGACGAGAGCGATTGAATCGCCTCGAAAAATCCCTTGAGCAGCGCTGGATCATCGAGGTCTGGCGGCGTGTCGCCGAGCTGCTCGTGAACCTGCGCGAAGCATGAGCCTCCGACTCGGTGTTGACCGCGTCCGAGATCGATCGCGATCAACGCGGTGTCGCTCTCGACGTGACGCAGCTCTGGAGTGAGCGCGCGTCGTACATCGTCGACGATTGCGAAGGCAGTGACGACGAGCGAGAGCGGAGAAACCACCGCGCGTCGCTCGCCTGATGACTCCCACACGGTTCGCATCGACATCGAGTCTTTGCCGACCGGGATAGCGATGCCGAGCGCTGGGCAGAGCTCGAGCCCAACCGCACGTACCGCTTCGAACAAGCGCGCGTCCTCGCCCGGGTGGCCTGCGGCTGCCATCCAGTTGGCCGACAGCTTGATGTCGCCAAGACGTGCCACTGGTGCGGAGGCGATATTGGTGATCGCTTCTGCCACCGCGAGTCGAGCCGAGGCCGCGGCGTTGAGTAGAGCGACAGGTGGGCGCTCTCCCATCGCCATCGCTTCTCCGGTGTATCCGGTGAGCGTCGTGGTTGTGACTGCGGCATCCGCCACGGGGACTTGCCACGGCCCGACCATTTGATCGCGGCTCACCATGCCGGTGACGGTTCGATCGCCGATGCTGATCAAGAAGGTCTTGTCGGCGATCGTGGGCAGCTCGAGGACCTTGAACAACGCGTCGCGAACGCTGCTGTCGATCTTCAATGCTGCTCGCGTCGGGGCGATACGTTTGACGTCGCGAACCATACGCGGAGGCTTCCCGAGAAGGACTTCGAGAGGCATGTCGATGGGTCGATTCGAGAAGTGGCCATCGTCGAGAACGAGCTGACCCTCTTCGGTAGCGGTGCCTACGACCGCGAAGGGGCAGCGCTCTCGTGCACAAAGTGCCTCGAACTGCGAGAGCTTCTCTGCATCAACAGCGAGCACGTAACGCTCTTGCGCTTCGTTGCACCAGATCTCTCGCGGAGACATTCCGGGCTCGACGCTCGGCACCTTTCGAAGATCGAATCGAGCCCCTCGCCGGCTCTCGTGAACGAGCTCGGGCAGTGCGTTCGACAGGCCGCCTGCGCCCACATCATGGATCGACAAGATCGGGTTTTGATCCCCGAGTGCCCAGCATCGATCGATCACCTCTTGGCAACGACGCTGGATCTCTGCGTTGTCTCGTTGAACGGAGGCGAAGTCGAGATCGGCATGTGAGGCGCCCGAGGCCATCGACGACGCTGCGCCACCTCCGAGACCGATCAACATCGCCGGTCCACCGAGGACGACGATGGGGGCTCCGACGGTGATCTTCCCCTTCTTGACGTGGTCCTCACGAATGTTGCCGAGGCCGCCCGCGAGCATGATCGGCTTGTGGTAGCCACGAGCTTCACCGTTCGGGGCACCTGGCTCAGTGAGCTCGAATGTCCTGAAGTAGCCAGCGATGTTGGGGCGACCAAACTCGTTGTTGAACGCAGCTCCGCCGAGCGGCCCGTCGATCATGATGTCGAGAGCCGAGACGATGCGAGCAGGGCGACCGATGTCGGTTTGCTCCCAGGGTTTGATCGCGTTGGGGAGGCGAAGATTCGAGACCGTGAACCCAGTGACGCCTGCTTTGGGCTTCGAGCCTCGACCGGTGGCACCCTCGTCACGGATTTCTCCGCCCGAGCCTGTGGCCGCGCCCGGGAAGGGAGAGATCGCCGTTGGGTGATTGTGCGTCTCGACCTTCATCAAGGTGTGTACGGGTTCGATCGAGGTGCGGTACTCGCCCGTCGTTGCGTCGGCGAAGAAGCGGGATGAGACCGGGCCCTGCATCACTGCGGCGTTGTCGCTGTACGCCGAGAGAACCCCTGCAGGGCTCGCTTCGTGGGTTCGGCGGATCATTTGAAAGAGCGAGTGAGGCTGCTCTTCGCTATCCACGATGAACTTCGCGTTGAAGATCTTGTGTCGACAGTGCTCGCTGTTGGCTTGAGCGAACATCATCAGCTCTACGTCCGAGGGGTCACGCCCGAGCGCTGCAAAGCTGCTGACCAGATACTCGATCTCATCCGGGGCGAGGGCCAACCCGAGTCGTGTATTCGCAGCTTCGAGTGCCGCCTTGCCATCACCCTTGAGTGAGACGACCTCGAGCGGTGCGGGCTGCGCGTGCTCGAAAAGCTTCTCGCATTGTGACTCTTGATCGAGAACCGATTCGGTCATCCGATCGTGAAGCGCCGAACGAAGTGCGTTCTCGTCCGTGATCTCTCCAGCAATCACCCAGCGAATGCCGCGCTCGATACGACGTACCGAGGTGAGCCCACAGATGTGCGCGATGTCGGTGGCCTTCGAAGACCAAGGCGACACGGTTCCCATGCGAGGCACGACCCAGAGCGAGCGACCTTCGAGTGAGGTCGCCACGTCGCGCGGACCGTAAGTCAACAACCTCGCGAGCATCCCGAGGCTTGCTTCGTCGAGCGCAGCTTCGGCATCGATGAGGTGCACGAAGGTGGCTTGAAGCCCCGTAACACGCGGGTTTTTGCTTCGTATCGCGCCAAGTCGCTTGTGAAGGTTCGCGTCCGAGAGAGCGTGGGCACCGGAGAGAACGAGCATGGCGGCGCCATCCGTGGCCCAGTCGCCGTCAGAGCGCAAGGTGAGTGCCAAAAACCCTTACCTACGAAGCGGCTTTCTCTACCTGAACGAGTGCTTTCGACGACGTACTGCGCGTGATCGCGATAGGAAGAATGGGTGTCGGTCATACCCTCACTCTTCGCGCTCGCTCGCCGTCATCTGCTCATTTGTGTGGCGAGTGTGGGGGCGTTCTGCGGCGCAGAAGGCGTGCTTCGAAGTGAGTACGAAGAACGTGATCTGATCATTGCTCGAACCGCGGCCGCCAAGGTCGACTCGGGTGGAGACACTCGAGAGGCAGCTCGGTGGGCATCACAGCAGCGTAACCAGGCGAAGGCAGATATTCGCCGCTGGGATCTCGACGTGCTCAGGCTTCTCGCCGAAGAGCGCAATCGCAGGATGTACGGCGATCCGATCGGCCCTTCGTATGAGTCGCTCACGTGCGAAAGGTCGACCAAGAGTGTTTGTGTTCCGAAGAGCGATCTCGAGATCGTGAGCTCAGCAGGTCAGTCGAACGCTGCCGTGAACCAGGTGACATCAGCGCTCGAAGCTGGCGGCGGTTTGCTCTTCATCGCGACGCTCGCCGCTTCGGCACGTGAGCGCGCCCGCTCGTTTCGTTCATCAACCCGCGGTGCGTTGTGTGCGTTGAGTGGCGTCGTGTTGGGGTGTCTGCTCGCGTGGCTCGGCGCTCGACTCGTGGGCGGATCATTGGCGATGATCACGGGGTTGATCTCGCCCTATCTCGCGCCGGTGTTTGCGGCTCTGGGCGCTCTTGTCGGAGCGATTGCAGGCGCCATCTCAGGAGGAGAGATCGCCACGCGTTGGGTTCGAGATCAGGAGGCGTAACCAACCTCTTGAAAGAACGAGATCGCTCGTTGGATCGTTTCTCGAAGTGGTCGCGTGGGAAGCCCGAGCTCGGTGCGTGCTTTGGTGTTGTCGAAGAACACGTTCTGCTGCGCGTATCGCATCGCTCGAACCGTGGCGGTTGGCTCTTTACGCGAGATGTTGTCGGCGTATTTCTCCGCGAGCATCGCGTAAAGCGACGTCGCTGCGTTGGGCAGCGCGACGTTGATCACTTTTCGATTCGCCACCTCACCGACGAGCGCGAAGAAATCTCGGTAGGTGATGTTGTGGTTGATCAGAATGTATCGCTCGCCCACGCGACCTTTTTCTTCCGCGAGCAGGTGACCCTTGGCGCAGTCATCGACGTCGATGGCCGCGAACCCTCCGCCCGTTACTCCAGGCAATTCTCCTTTTAGAATCGCGATGATGATCTTTCCGGTGGGTGTCGGAGCGAGATCACCTGGGCCGAACGGAAGACCTGGGTTCACCACCACGATCGGCATTCCGTCCGACGCGAACTTCAAAGCGATTCGTTCGGAGAGATGTTTCGTGAGGATGTAGTCGTTGGCGACATCCCAGAGGTTGTACGCGACGGTTTCATCTGAAGGTCGACCGTCGGCGTGAAGACCTACCGCGGCGATCGACGAGGTGTAGACGATGCGTTTGATGCCGGCTTTTGACGCGGCCAGCATGGTTGCTGTGGTGCCTTCGAGATTGACCCTGAAGATGAGATCGGGGTCAGGCATCCACAGCCGGTAGATCGCGGCGAGGTGATAGAGCGATTCACAACCCGACAGAGCGCGGGTCATGCCTGGCCCATCACACACGTCGACGGTCACTCGATCGAGACTGCCTTGCGGCAGCGCATCGAGGTTTTTTGTGTTGGCCCCAGGCTCAATGATCGCGCGTACTGAGCGGCCTTGCTCGAGTAGCTGACGAACGACAGATGATCCGATGAATCCAGATGCTCCAGTGACGGCAACGGTCATGGCGCATCGTACTGCACCTCATCCCCCGCCCCTTCTCCAAACGCGATGCGTTTAGAGAAGGGGTGCCAAGCCATCCCTCGAATCCAAACGTTTCGCCCCTCCTCTCCGACCGCCTGCGGTGGGAGAGGGGGTTGGCACGCCAGTGCCGGGGGTGCGGTGTTACTTCTTACGCGACGTCTTCTTCGCGGCAGGCTTCTTGGCTGCTGCCTTCTTCGGAGCGGCCTTCTTCGCCGGCTTTGCAGCCTTCTTTGCTGCGGGCTTCTTCGCAGCAGGTTTGGCGGCCTTCTTGGCTGCGGGCTTCTTCGCGGCAGCCTTCTTCGCTGCAGGCTTGGCAGCCTTCTTCGCGGCGGGCTTCTTCGCTGCTGCCTTCTTTGCGGGCTTGGCAGCCTTCTTGGCTGCGGGCTTCTTCGCGGCAAGGCTTCTTGGCCGCTGGCTTCTTCGCAGCAGGTTTGGCGGCCTTCTTGGCTGCGGGCTTCTTCGCGGCAGCTTTCTTCGCTGCAGGCTTGGCAGCCTTCTTCGCGGCGGGCTTCTTGGCTGCTGCCTTCTTCTTTGCAGGCTTCGAAGATGCGATCTCGCCGATCTTCGAGACCTTCTGCTTCGAGTGCCTTCTTGGTCACGGCGCAGAGCTTTGCTCCGGCACGAGCGCCCGCTGCTGCTTTGCTGATGGTGTTGTCGGTAGCCTGGGTCATCTCAGTCTCTCCTCCCGTCGGCTCTGCCTCGGGCGTCTGTGGTTCCTCGCCGCGACGTGCAGCAAGCACCTCGCGGATGGTGCGATCCAGATCGGCGAACTCGAACGGTTTGTCGAGGTACGCGTCTGCCCCAAATATCGGGGAGTTCATCTCGTTCATTCGTTCACCGATGCCCGTGATCATCACGACACCGGTGTGCTCGAACGAGTCATCTCGTCGCACGTTCCGACAGACCTCCCATCCGCTCATGTTCGGCATCATCACGTCGAGCAAGATCAGATCGGGGTGGTGAATCTGTGCGAGGTTCCAGGCCTCCTGCCCGTCATGTGCGATGAGTACCTCGAAACCGAGTACCTTCACGTGCGAGGAGACCAGCGACAGCATCGAGGGCTCGTCGTCGGCGATCAGGACGACGGTGGCTTTGGATTTATCCATGCGATCGCCTCGCATCCTCGTCTGCTAGCGAACGCTGGTCAAGCGCATCAACTCATCCGAGTTGTTCGAGTGCCTCGTCGAGAGATCGAATCGCAACGATCTCAAGCCCTGAGCGATCGCTTTTCGAAAGACCTTCGATGCTCGAAGCAGGGGCGATCGCTCGTCGAAAGCCCATCGCTTTTGCTTCAGCAAGTCGAGCTGCTGCTCGGCTGACTCCGCGAACCTCTCCTGCGAGACCCACTTCTCCGAACACCACTGCGTCAGACGGAAACGCCTTCGCTCGGAACGAGCTCGCCACCGCAAGTGCCACCGCAAGATCCACCGCTGGCTCTTCGACTCGAAGACCTCCGGCTGCGTTGACGAATACGTCGCACGCGCCGACATCGAGGCCCGATCGGCGACCCAGCACAGCGAGCAACATCGCAAGGCGCGAACCATCGAGACCCGTTGCTGTTCGACGAGGAGTACCCAAACCCGGTGGGCCTACCAACGCCTGAACCTCGACGAGAAGTGAACGCGCTCCTTCGCTCGTTGCTGCGACGACCGACCCGCTCGCCCCTTCTGGGCGCTCCGCCAGAAACAACGCAGAAGGTTGAGTGACCTCGCGCATTCCATCGGGCGACATCTCGAACAACCCCACCTCGGTCGCTGAGCCAAATCGATTCTTCGTGGTGCGAAGTGCTCTGAACGAATGACCTCGCTCACCTTCGAACGACAGCACGGTGTCCACCAGATGCTCGAGCACTTTTGGTCCAGCAAGCGCGCCATCCTTCGTGACGTGCCCCACCAAGAATGTCGCGATGCCTTCGCGTTGTGCCAAGTCGACGAGACGCGCGGTCACCTCACGAAGCTGTGAAACCGTACCTGCTGCCGATTCGATCGTCTCTGAGCGCACCGTCTGTACCGAGTCGACCACCAAGGCTGCGGGCTTCACCTCACGAGCTGCGTTGTCGATCTCGGCGAGATCGTTGGTGGCCAAGAAGAAGAGCGACGGTGTGTCGATGCCCAGTCGTCGTGCTCGCATCGCGGTTTGTGATGCCGACTCTTCTCCTGAGGCGTAGAGCGCCTTCGCTCCGGCGCGTGCGATCGAGGCGAGCGCTTGGAGCAACAAGGTCGATTTGCCCACCCCAGGGTCTCCGCCTACGAGCACGGCTCCGCCCAATACGGCACCTCCGCCAAGCACTCGATCGAGCTCGCCAATGCGCGTCGGAATTCTCATCGCGCTGTCGGCTGGGATCTCGGTGATCGGCATCGCTCCGCCACTCGATGCTGGGGCGCGACGTCGTGGCGCGAGCGCTCCCTTTGGAGCGACCTTCTCCTCGACCATCGTGTTCCATGCGCCACATCCTGAGCACTTTCCCAGCCACTTGGGGCTCGATGCTCCACACGCATGGCAGACGTATCGCGTCTCATTTTTTGCCATGCACGGATGCTTACGTGCTCACGTCACGAACGCCATCCTGCACGTTCGTTCGGCATCACATCTGCGCTCGTTCTGCACAGCTCATCCCCATGCGATTGAAGTTGTGCAGATGCGACGATTACCTCTTGGTAAGCCACGAAAGCACGGTGCTCACCAGGCCCTGAGACTCACCTTCTCTTGATGTGGCAGCCGCACGTGCCATGGCTTCTGCGCAAGGAGGGCAAGGGTTCTCGTGAGGCGGAAACGGCGGGTTTCCGTGGGTGTAGAAGCACTTGCACTTCTTGCCGTCCGCGGTGGCGCGCAGCTCTCCGCCATCACACGAGCGAAACTCTTCTTCGTTCATGTGCTCAGGGATGGGCACATCTTCTGGAATGCCCGAGCTACCCGAGGGGATCGGCGGCCCGCCTGGCCCTGTTGGGTAGGGTCGATACACGAACGCGCGCGTCTTGTAGGCGTAGATGACGCGGCCGAGCGCGTCTCTGCCGTTGAGCAAGATCGGGTATTTCGAGAAGTCGCTCATGCTCGAAGTCTCTCACGAGCTCGAGGTGAGACTGTCTCGAAATCGGAGCGTCGGATAGTCTTACGAACATGCTCGTTCGGTCGCTATCGAAGCTGGTCACACTCTCGTTCGTCGTGCTGCTTTCGATGCTGCCAGTGGCGGGTTGCTCGGGTCTCAGTGAGTCGAAGCCCAAACCGGGTGATGCTTGCAAACGAGGTACGGGAGCATGCTTCGATGCGAAGTCGCAGCTTGCTTGCCAAGACGGCAAGTTCATCGTCGTCCCCTGCAAGGGTGCGGGCGGTTGCTCCGAGAACGGCGGAACACTCAAGTGCGACATCACGGGGAACGAAACGGGTGATGCGTGCGCAACAGAAGATGACGGTACGGGTCTATGCACGCCGGATAAGAAGGCGATGGTCAAGTGCATCAAAGGCAAGTATCGACGTGATGAATGCGACGGCAAACAGGGCTGCATCGAGAACACGTGTTACGCGAAGATGAAGGTCGGCGACACGTGTGAGCGTGGGCGATCCGACTGCGGTGACGACAAGACCGAGATGATTTGCCAGGCGGGCAAGGTGATCGCGGTGCCGTGCAAAGGCACACGCGGTTGTTACGAAGAGGGCTCGCAGATCCGTTGTGATGTCTCGGGCAACGAAGCGGGTGACCCATGCTCGACCGATGAAGAGGGCTCGGGTCAGTGCGCTTCGGATCACAAAAACATGTTGAAGTGCGAAAAAGGAAAGTACGTCATCGAGGCGTGTAAAGGCGCAAAAGGCTGCGTCACCAAGGGCTACGACCACACTTGTTACGGGCGCTGAATTCGCTCGCAGCACGGCTCGCCAGACCGTTGTAAGGTGCCGGCCGATGTCGCCCTCGAGCACCTCTTCGTTTGTAGAGCAGTTCCTTCAAGAGTCTGCGCAGATCGCCGCTCGCACGTCGCGCGACGAGGTCAGCGCCGTGATCGATCTTCTGTTCGCGGCTTACCAAGCTGGCGGAACGATCTTCACCTGTGGCAACGGTGGCTCTGCTGCCAATGCGAGCCATCTCGCAGCCGATCTCGCGAAGTTCACGTGGGCTGAGGGTAAGCCTCGCTTCAAGGTTCAATGCCTCTGCGATAACGCGGCGCTCATCAGTGCGTTGACCAACGACGTTGGTTTCAATCGAGTGTTCGCCGAGCAGCTCGAGCCCTTCGCTGGCCCGAACGATGTGCTGATCTGCATCAGTGTCCATGGTGGCTCGGGCGCTGACAAAGCAGGCCCTTGGTCACAAAACCTCGTCTCGGCAGCTCACCTGATGAAGCAGCGTGGCGGCAAGCTCGTGGCCCTCGTTGGCTACGATGGCGGAGCGCTGCGACAGATGGCGGACGCGAGCATTCTTGTTCCGATGACCGACGCCGGAACCACCTCGACCCCGCACGTCGAGGGTTGGCATGTCGTCTATCATCACCTGATCTGTGAGCGTTTGCGGCAGATGGTGAACGAGGGGTGAGCGCTGGGCTGATCCTCGATCGCGATGGCACGTTGATCGACTTTCATCGTGACGCAGACGAAGGCGTGATCGTGTCGGCGTTTCATCCATCGCAGATCGTGCTGTTGCCCGGCGTCATCGAGGCGCTTCGGCTTGCACGCGCTCATGGTTTTTTGCTTGCGATCGCAACCAATCAACCAGGTGTTGCGAAGGGACATTTCGGCGTCGAAGCCGTCCAGCGTACCAACCAGGCGCTGCTCGATCTGTTGTCGAAAGAGGGCGTCTCGATCGATGCGGTCGAGGTCTGTTTGCATCATCCAGAAGCTCACCCTCGTGGAGATGCCTCGCTCCAGATTGTGTGCTCGTGTCGAAAGCCCAAGCCGGGGCTGCTCAACTCGATCATCGATCGATGCTCGCTGGATCGCGTCGAGAGCTGGATGATCGGTGATACGTCCGGCGACATCGATGCGGGTCGCGCTGCAGGGCTTTCGACGGGTTTGGTGTTCGCGCCAGGTCGGTGTGAATTCTGCCCGGTTCGAACAGGCTGCGACTCGAATGGCGCCGGGGTTGTGCCGACGGTGGTCAAGCCGAGTCTGCTTGAAATTGTGAGAACCATCATGGCGGCTCGCGAGGCGAAGCACTGAGCCATGACGCGGGCGAGACAAGCTCTGTTCACGTTGCTGATCTGTCTCGTGTACGTGATTCCGTTTCCGTACCTGCAAGGGATCAACAACCCCAACGAGAACACTCGCACCTATCTCGTGATGGCGTTGGTTGACGATCATTCGTGGTCACTCGATCGTGTTGTGGCTCGCTATGGCTGGACCAACGACATGGCTTCGGTGCCCGATGCGACGGCTGCGAATGGCAGTCATCTTGCGGCGGTAAAAGGGCCCGCGACGGCGTATCTCGGAGTGCCTGTGTATGTGGCGCAACGAGCTGTAATGAGCTTGTTGGGCAAGGGCCCACCCAGCCCCACGAGCCCTGCGACTGAACGCGCGGCATGGCTCCGAACGACGACGCTGACACTCGAGCTCTTTTGCTCGCACCTACCTTGCTTGGCGTTCTTGCTCTGGATGGAGCGACGACTTCGCGCTTGGTCAAAAGACGACGTGCTTCGGTTGTCGGCGGTGTTGAGTGTCGCGATTGGTAGCAATTTTCTCGCGTATTCGTTCGTGTTCGTGAGTCACGCGTTGATCGGCGCGACTGCCTTCGTTGCGGTCGATTGGCTGCTTCGTTGTCGGGCTCACCCGACACATGAGCGTGTGAGCTGGCATGCATGGATGGCGGGGCTCGCAGCCGGATTCATCACGCTCCTCGAGTACCCCGCACTGTTCGTCTCTGCGTGTTTGGGGGTGTACGCGCTCTGGGTTCTGCGCGGCTGGAAACCCCGGCTGATGTTTGCGCTGGGCGCTGCGTTGAACGCTGCGCTGCTGATGTTGTTTCAGTGGGGATCCTTCGGAAACCCACTGACGCCCGGGCATCGAATGATGCAGACCCAAGAGTTCAAAGCCCTTAGCGAAAAGGGTTTTTTTACGCTGGGGTTGCCTGACCCACACGCTGCGTTCGCACTGCTCTTCGATTCGACCTTTGGTCTGTTGTCGACGAGCCCGTTCTTGATGTTGTCGATCGTGGGCGTGGCTGCTGCACTCTTCTTGAGGCGATCGGATGGTGCTTGGGTACAGCGTCGATCGATCGCGCTCTTGGCGAGTATCTGTGTCGCGTTGATCGTGATGGCCGTGTCGGCATCGGTGATCTGGCGAGGCGGGTGGACTATCGGCCCGCGCTACTTGGGGCTGGCTCCGCCGTTGCTCGCTACGGTTGCGTTGTTTGGCCTCGAATCATGGGCAACATCTTCGACGCGTCGGTGGATTGCTCGAGGGGTTGCGGGGGCGCTGCTGGTGGCGTCTTTCGTGAAGATCGGAGCGATCGCGTTCGTGGTGGTGACGCTCCCCGAAGCGATCGAAAAACCTGTCGCGCAGATGTTCGTGCCTCTCGTCAAGACAGGGTTTCGTTCCGCATCGCGCTCGAGGTGATCGGGATCGACTCGACATGGCCATGGTGGCTTGCGCTTCTGGCTGCATGCGTGTTGGCGTTGCTTCCGATGATGCCGGCTGCTCGCGAAAAACTCCTGTTGGGCTGCTCGTTGCGTGCTCGCGACCGCGCTGGCTTTCGTGCTGATCCGGTCGGCAGTCTCGATGCCGGTGACGCAAGGTCGATGCTGCGGGCAGCGAAGCTCGTACGCTTCGTGAACGTCCTGGGAGCCCGCAGGACGCGACGAGATCGCGCGTGCTCGTGAGCGAGCGAAGTCTGATCCGTGTGCATGGCGTGATGTTGCGACCTTCGAACGCGTGTTGGGTCGCGTTCAAGAAGTCGCTCGCGCTGAGAGAATGGCGAGGTCGTGCGTGCGATGAAGTCTCCGGGCCTTCGTGTTCAGCTTTCGTTGGCACTCGGAGGGCTGGTGTTGCTGGCGTTCGTACCGCTGTTTTTTGCGGTGACGAGCCTCACCAAGACCACGATGCGCGCAGAACGAGATGCCTACGCGAGAGCGCTCGGGCGTGTGGTCGCAGCGCGTGTTGCAGAAGCACAAGTGACGAGGGCTCCTGGCGGGATGGCCGAGCTCGTGGAAGCCCAGATCGGAGGCGCGAGTGGGCTGGTTGCGCTCGGTCTCTACGATACGAGTGGGGGGCTCTCTGTACGCGCCGGAGATGTTGCTGTGGTTGAGTCGCTGCCTGCGCGAGTGTCTCCGGGTAGCGAGCGCACGAGAACGATCGTGATCGATCACGGACGAGCGCTCGAGGTAACTGTGCCCGGTACACAGGGCTCGGTCGTTGCGCTGGTTCGTACCGATGATGATGCGGGTCGATTGGCTGCGCTCAACCGGTTGGTGGGGTTGTATACGGCTGCGGTTGCGTTCACGTTGCTCGTGTTTGCGTACATCGCGCTCGGCCGATTGGTGGTGCGTCCTCTCGATCGACTTTCTGTGGCTGCCAAGCGCGTGGCCGATGGGGCAAAGAGCGCTCGAAGTCGGGGCGCGCGAGAGATGGTCGAGCTCGGCGTGAGTGTGGCCGAGATGACTCCGGCGACTGCGCGACGAAGAAGAGGCGCTGCGCGCGAAGATCACCGAGCTCGAGAATACGACTGCAGAGTTGCAGGCGATGCAATCGAGCTTGGTGCGATCAGAGCGACTCGCGTCGGTAGGTCGTTTGGCTGCGGGGCTTGCTCATGAGGTGGGCAACCGCTCGCGGCGATCATGGGCTTGCAAGAGCTACTCGCTGAAGACCTGCCTGCTGATGAACGACGGGATTTTCTCGCCGCATGCAGAGCGAGACCGAGCGCATTCATCGCATTCTGCGAGACCTGCTCGACTTCGCTCGGCCCACTCGTGCGAGCAACGATCGAGATGACGATGCTTCGGGCGAGGTCGCTCAGGCCATCGAGCACGTCGTGAGCTTGATTCGCCCTCAGCGTGCGATGCGAGATGTCGAGCTGGTCGTCGAGGCACACGCATCATTGCCTCGTGTGAAGTTGAGCCAAGAGCACATGGTGCAGGTGCTTCTAAACCTGGTGCTGAACGCCGCCGATGCGACGAACGAGAGCGGTCACATCTGGATCAAAACCAGTGTGATCCGTGACGACAAAACAGGGGCCGAGCAGGTGTCGATCCTCGTCGAGGACAACGGCCCTGGCATCGCACCCGAGATCGTCGGCACGTTGTTCGAGCCGTTCGTCACGACCAAAGACGTGGGTAAGGGCACAGGTCTGGGGTTGGCCGTCTGTCGTGGGCTGATCGAAGGCTGCGGAGGAACCATCTCGGCAGGAGCTCGCGATGGCGGTGGCGCGAAATTTCGATTCGCTTGCCCACTTCTCGCCGGGCTTGAGCTACGGCACGCACTGACCGCGACGAAGTCCGTTTCGATCGCGAGCGGCCTTCTTCTTTGCGACAGCATTGACCAACCAGAATCCGGGGGCTGGGTCGCGAGCTTCGAGCACCTCGTTGAAGAGACGATCCCACTGCTCGCGATCGTGGGCTTGGCAGACCACGGTACGCGCGAGCACGACCTGCGCGAGGAGCATCGTGCGGTTGGTGAGATCGAGTGCGCGTGTGAGATGTTGCTGAGCGCGTACTGGGTCGCCGCCATTGATGCGCCCACGCCACAAGCCGAGCAATACATGACCCCAGCGAGCTCGCGCCGGAGGGTCGCCTTGGATCGCTCGCTCGATCAGTTGCTCACCGACATGCGCGCGCAGAGAGAGCTCTCGTCGGTCATCGGATTCAGGCGTGTTGCGAACGCGTCCTAGCCAGCCTGCACCAAGCCAGAGCAGCGCATTTCGATCGAGGTCTGGGTGAGCATCCAAGAACGCCACCACACCATCGACCGAGACTGCTTGATCGAAAGCTCGAGCATCGTCTCCGAGAGCAGCCATTCCGTGATGGATGGCTCGCTCGTATGCGTTTCGAGCGCGCATCGTGTGGTAGCTGGCGCTGGATGCGTCTGAGCGTTCTTTGGCGTCCTCGATGTCATCCTCGAGGAACAACAACCCATAACGAGCCCAGGCTTCACTGAGCATCGTGCGCGATGTGGTGTCGTCGGGTTGAACGCGAGCAAGCTCTTCGAGTCGTTGAAGATGTGAGATCAACGCTGTGCGAGCTGTGTCGAGATCATCCATCGTCGCCAGGACTACGGCGCCCTCGTCGAGCAGCCGTCGCTGAAGCGCGATGGGGCTTGCACACGCGGGCAGCAGCGCCCCGAAAAGCACTGCTGCCGCGGTGCGGGCAATCAGCCTGAGAAGCCTTCGATCTTGGTGACGAGCGCCGAATCGAACGTGCCTTGCTTGAGCTTCTCTCGGGTCGCTTTGAAGATGTCTTTCCACTTCGTCTTCGAGTCCTCAGACGGATCGGTGACCGTCATGCTGCTCTTGAGCGACGTGTACGCTGCCGCGTCTGCGTTGCGGATGCGATCCGTCAAGGCCGAAGCAATGACAGCACCGGTGTCGAGCAACAACTTCTTCTGATCGTCGGGCAAGCCGTCTGCGGTCGCCTTCTTCAAGACGAGCGCTCCGATGCCGAGACCCGAGACCGAGCTGTTGATGTTGTCGAGCTTCGACGACCACTGAAGCTGCTGCGCTGCAAGCGCAGGCGCATTCACGAGATCGATCGCACCCGAGTTGAGGTTGGGGAGCACCTCGGGAATCTTGAGCGGAACAGGCGTAACACCGCCGATTTGGCTCCAGAGAACCGGGGCGATCGAGTCGTCTGACCACATGTACGGCTTGCGGCCTTTGACGTCGTCGGGTGAGTTGACGGCGTACCCCTTCGACATGACGTGAGCCATGCCGATGTCGCCACCGCCGAGATAGATGAAGCCACCCTTTTCGAAGTTCGACTTGGTGTCGTCCTTGATTGAATCGCGGGCTGCATCGAGCTTCGCCCAAGTCTGGAATACACCGGGCATCTGAAGCGCGAGGATGGGCTTCCAGATCTTGCTGAGACCCACTGCGGTGATCGCGGCGCCGTCGAGCTGGCTTCCGGTCTTCATCTTGTCGACCATGGCCGCTTCATCGCCTTGGCTGCCGTTCCAGAAGAACGTCAGCTTCATGTTTCCGCCCGATTGCTCAGAGATCGAGTCTTGCCAGGTCTGGAAGACCTTGCCCCAGGGGCTCGACTTCGGGGCGAGCGTTCCGATTTTGATTTCGGTCTCGGCGCCGAGGGGCCCAGCAGCAGCGACAAGAGCCGCTGCGACGAGACATGCAGAGGTGAGCTTACGAATCATGAAGACTCCTTCGAGGTGAAACAGAGGGACGGATGTTAGCTCACTGAAATGCACAGTTCTCGCGCATTTCGTTCATTCGAGCTTTGCCGAGATACCGCTTGGCCTTTCGCTTGGCGATCGCGTTCTGCAAACGCTGCAAAGGCATGACATCGCCTGCGTCTACGATGGCTTTGAGTTCCTTCTCGTAGCCGTCTTTGTCGGCTTTCGCGCAGAGGAGCTTGGTCGCGTGGTTGAACTTGGGAAGCAGCGCGTTACCGCCCGTGATGCTTGCGACTTCTTGGAAGAGCTTCTCGGAGTCAGCGAGCTCGGCCTGTGCTGTACGTGCGTGGTACGCAGCCAAGATCGTGAGCCCAGTGCCATAGGCGTATTCTCGATCGAGCTCGACAGAGCGTTCGACGATCGCGACGCCGATCCAGAGCTTGGCCACCATCTCGGGGTCTTCCTTCGCGAGATTGACGCGAGCAATCCACGAGTAGCCCAGCCACAGAAGGATCTGCGCATCCTCTTTGTCGTCGAAGTTTTCCTTCAACCACGAGCGCATGGTGCTGTCGTTCTTGGTGGCGGCTTCGAAGCCCGAAGCATCGAGTGCGAGGTATTCGAGACCGTAATTGATCGCTCGCTCATAGGCCGCGATACCGCGCTGCTTGTGATATTCGGCGGTGTCGCGCTCTTTGAGATCCTCGGCGATCTCCATGTCGTCTTCGATGAACGCCGCCGCTGCGCCCGACCAACCTTTGGTCAGCATGAAGAGCGCGTCTTTGTTCTTCGGTGCGAGCTTGTGCATGCCCTCGAACTGGGCGAGCCCGGCGTACGCGACCGAGCGCGCGACCTCGTAATCTTGCACCGTGTCAACAGCCGACGACGCTTTGCGCGTGCTCTCGATCTGGCCGTTGAGCAACATGCTTTTGATACAGCCGGTGCCTCCGAAGACCGACATCATCGCAACGGCAAACGTCGCGAGTGAGCGCGTGATGTGCATGTTCGGTTTATAGACCGACGTTGTCACCCTTCGGAAGCACAACCTCGACGATGCAATGCGTCGAACGACGTGTTTTTCGTGCGTCACGATGTCGCGTCACGGGTCATTCGCTTGACGAAGTCGACGACCAGAGAGACGCAGGGTTGACCCGCCGCGTCTTGCCAAGTAGCCGAGGGGCATGTCTGACCCGATCTCGAAAGAGCTGTTCGCGCGTGCTGGCAAGGTGATCCCTGGCGGAGTGAATAGCCCGGTGCGGGCCTTTCGCGCGGTGGGTGGGCAACCCGTCTTCATCAAGAGTGCGCAAGGTGCGTATCTCACGGGGGCCGATGACACGAAGTACATCGACTGCATCGGCTCGTGGGGCCCGGCCATCTTGGGGCACGCTCACCCTGATGTGCTTGCTGCTGTGCGAGACACCGCAACCAGTGGTCTGTCGTTTGGTGCACCCACTGAGCGAGAGGTGCTCTTCGCTGAAGCCGTGATCGCGAAGTACCCAAGCATCGCGATGGTTCGCGCTGTCTCGTCAGGCACCGAGGCGACGATGAGTGCGCTTCGTGTCGCGCGTGGATTCACCGGACGCCAAGCGATCGTAAAATTCGAAGGTTGCTACCACGGTCACGGCGATGCGTTGCTCGTGAAGGCAGGCAGTGGCGCAGCCACGTTTGGTGTGCCCGATAGTGCGGGCGTGCCTACGTCGGTTGCCGCGACCACCCTCACGCTGCCTTACAACGACATCGCCGCGTTGAAGTCGTTGTTCGCTTCTCGAGGCTCTGAGATTGCCGCCGTCATCGTTGAGCCTGTCGTGGGCAACATGGGCTGCGTGCCGCCGGTTCCGGGCTTCCTTGAAGCCATCGTCGAGCAGTGCACGACACACGGAGCTGTCTCGATCTTCGACGAGGTGATGACAGGCTGTCGTCTCGCGCCGGGTGGTGCTCAAGAGCGGTTCGGCATTCGCCCCGACATGACCTGTCTCGGCAAGATCGTGGGTGGTGGTCTGCCGCTCGCTGCGTACGGTGGTCGTCTCGAGATCATGCACCAGGTGGCTCCGATCGGGCCGGTTTACCAGGCGGGCACGTTGAGCGGAAACCCACTCTCGGTGGCAGCGGGTCTCGCCACACTCGAGCGGCTCACGCCCGATCTCTACCTGAAGCTCGAAGCTCTTGGCTCTCGTCTCGAAGAGGGGTTGGTTCGCGCGGCAAGCGACGCAGGGATCGGCCCCGTCACCGTTCAACGTGTGGGCAGCATGATCACGCTGTTTTTCGTGGACGGCCCCGTGCGCTCATGGACAGACGCTGACCGTTCGGATCGCTCTCGCTTCGCGCTGTTTCATGCGGGGTTGTTGTCGCGTGGGGTGTACTGGCCGCCGTCACAATTCGAAGCTGCGTTCCTCTCGGGAGCACACACCACCGACGACATTGATCGCATCGTTACCGCTGCTCGTGAGACACTCGAAACGATGCGCGGGTAGGTATCGCTTCGAGCTTGATCAAAGGCGCTGCGAGCTGCTCTCGACACTCGTGATATAGCGGCGCCGATGAAGATCTACACGAGGACAGGCGACGACGGAACGACGGGGCTTTTCGGCGGAGCACGTGTTGCCAAAGCTTCGCTTCGCGTCGAGGCCTACGGCACGGTCGATGAGCACCCAACGCCTTGATCGGTGTCGCACGCGCATTCGGTTTACCGACCTCGATCGACTCTGTGTTGGCGCAGGTGCAGAGCGATCTGTTCGTGGTTGGCGCAAAGCTTCGCGTGTGTGCCTGGCAAAGAGAACGACATGAAGATGGCGTTGATCTCGAGCGATGATGCCGCTCGTCTCGAGAAAGCCATCGACGATGCTGAAGAAGGTCTTCCCGCACTCAAGAGCTTTGTGTTGCCAGGCGGCTCGCAAGGTGCCGCGGCGCTTCATGTCGCACGAACAGTGACGCGCCGCGCCGAGCGCGCTGTGCTCGCGGCCGCCGAAGACGCCCCGATTCGCCGCGAAATTGTCGTGTACCTGAACCGGTTGTCTGACTTGTTGTTCACTCTTGCGCGGCGCGCGAACCACGAGGCGAAGGTCGAAGACGTGCCCTGGCGACCGCGTGGATGACGAGATAACGAAGCGCCCATAGCGGAGCGAAGAGTATCCGTAGTAATTGTCCGAGGCGTGGATGAAGACCCGCGGCACAACCATGACCGTTCCATCCCGCAGCCCCCAACCCCGTCGGTACTCGATGGGGATCTCTCCGGCGTTCCTGAGCCGCTAGTCGAGGCTCTGAAGAAGGCCCAGGGGTCTCCCGACGACGACAGCGCTTGGGATGACGCCGAAGAGGCGGCTGCAAAACCTCAGCGCCCAGACTTGGTGGCATCGCTCTACTGGGAGGTGATGTCATCGGATGTCTCGGTCGAGCTTGTTTCGAAGCTCGGGCAGCGGGCTGCGAGATTTCACGACGAATGGTTCTACGACGCGTCGTTGTTGATTCGCGTGCTCGATCGTGTGCTCGAGCGAGAGCCTGCGAGTGAGTGGGCGTTCGAGCGATTGTCGTTGTTGATGACGAGCTCTGAGCGATGGTCAGAGCTGCTCGATCGATACGACCGAGCGATCGCCGCAGCAGACAAGTCTCGCCGCACCTCATTGCTCGATGAGGCCGTTCAAATCGCGAAAGATTTCGCGAGCCAGCCTGAGCGGGCGGTGAAGTACCTTGAGCAGCTCTTTGCGTTGAAGCCGTCCGACGCGCACCTCGCAACGACACTCGAGCGTTTGCTCGAACGTGAAGAGCGGCATGAGGGGTTGATCCGGTTGTGGACCTTGCGCCTGCCGTTTCTCGCGAAGGATGCCGCGATCTCGACTCGTGAGCGTATCGCGACGTGCTGGCTCGATAAGCTTCGTGATCCACGAGCGGCGCTCAAGGCCGTCGAAGATGTGCTCGAAGCCGCGCCGCCAAGTGATGCGAACGCGTGTGCACTTCTCGAGCGCTTGCTGGGCGGAGAGTCGACTCCGGAGGACGTGCGGGCACGGGCGCTGGCGCTGCTCGAAGAACGATATGCGAGCCGCCCCGATGACGTTATTCGGGTACTCGGGGTTGCGCTGCCGTTCGCGGATCACGATGGCAAAGCATCACTGCATCGGCGATTGGCGACTCGATTGGTTGAACGAGGAGATCACGCCGCGGCCTTGGGTCACTGGGCGTCGCTGCTCGCTCTGACCCCGGCCGATCTCGAGGTGCGGCAGCATCTGCGAGAAGCCGCCACAGCGACCGACGATCGCGCGCGCCTTGCCGCGGCGTTGGTCACAGCGGCCGAAGGGGTGATCAGCTCGAACGGGCCTGCCGCACAGGTGGTGTCGTTGCTTAGTGAAGCGGGTCAGATTCGTTGCGATGTGCTGGGTGACGACCCAGGCGCGATCGAGATCTTCTCTCGCGTGACGCCCATCGATGGCGTGCCTGCTGATGCGTTGTTGCCGGCAGCTCGTCGCTTGGTCGAGTTGCTCGACCGTGCCGGACGAGAGCCCGCGCTTCTCGATGCTTTCGAACGTTTGGTGCAGCTCGAGCCTGACGCGCAAGAGCGACGTGCTGTGAATGGACGCGCTGCGAAGCTTGCGCACCGCTTGAACGCGGTCGAGCGAGAGCTCGCCGCTTGGCAGCGCTGCCTCGACGCGGATGCAAACGACGCAGAAGCGCTCGACGCAACCATCGATGCGCTCGCCCGAGTCGAACGATGGGAGCCACTGATCAAGTCGCTCGAGCATCGTGCAACGCTGGGCGAAGATCGCGCTCGTCAACGAACGGATCGGGTACGCGTCGCGGGGATCTTGGCCGACAAGGTCGACGCTGTGGATCGCGCTCTCGAGACATGGCGATCGATCGCCGCGACGTTCGGTGAAGATGACGAGGTTGTCGACGCGATCGGTGCACTTCTCACCAAGGCCGAGCGCTGGGCCGAGTTGATCAAACACCTCGAGGCGGCTGCTCCGAAAGCGAACAACGCTCACCGTCGAGCGGTGTTGCTCGAGCGGGTGGGTGATGTCGAGCGACGTAACCTGAGTGAGCCCTCGGTTGCCATCGATTGGTACGTGAAGGCAC
>JAXLYQ010000020.1:0-73708 GCA_046351315.1 Polyangiaceae bacterium | reverse complement strand
ACGGGTCGCGGCGCACATCTTCGAGCAACGTGTATTCGTAACGTTTTCCGGTGGCATGAAACCTCGGAATGAACCCCGCTCGAATGCGCCCAGCCGATCGCACCGAGATCGAATCGGGCAAATGCGTTCCCAGCCCGAGCACCCAGCCTTTCGAAGGGATTCTTCGATCACAATCGAACGCCACCACTTGACCCCGCGCATGTACCCCCGCGTCAGTTCGACTCGAGCCTCTCACTTCGGTCACCTCGGGGCGCATCGCACGCACTGCGTCGAGCAGGGTTCCGGCAACGGTGGATTGCCCGGGTTGCGGCGCCCAGCCGCTAAACGAAGTGCCGAGATACGCGACACGAAGAAGTACGCCCTCCGGAAGTGCCTCCGTTTTTTTCTCACCGATTGAAGGGCTCTCTGAGTACGATGGATCCATGCGCGTGCTCGTTCGTGTTGCAGTGACCACGTTCCTTGCCGCAGTTGGTGCCCTCTCGGCTTGCAACTACGGCACTGATGCTGCCAACGGTGGCTCGTGCCTCCGTAACGGCGACTGTGAGAGCAACTACTGTATCTCGAACATTTGTCGCCCCAAGCCGAAGTTCTCTTCGCCTTCCACTGGCGGTTCGTCGGGCAGCTCAGGCTCGGGCGGCACGTCAGGCAGCGGAGGAACCGGCGGCTCGGGGGGTTCGAGCGGCACAGGCGGCACTGGCGGAACGGGCGGCACACAGTAGTCCCGACAACGCTCCCGGCGAGCGATGCTATGAGGCGCCCATGACCCACTCTACTGGGGTTCACGTGCGCGCTGCGACGACAGCAGATCTCGATAGCATCGCTCCGATGGGCGCAGCGCTCGTTCGTTTCCATCACGAGCTCGACCCAGAACGTTTCTTGATCGTGGATGGCGTCGACAAGGGGTATCGACGCTTCCTTGAGATGGAGCTGAAAAATCCGTCGGCCGTGATTCTCGCCGCGCAGGCAGACGGCCTCGACGGAATCGTCGGCTACGCGTACGGACGGGTTGAAGGGCGAGACTGGACAACCCTTCGCGACGAGCATGGCGCGCTCCATGATGTGTACGTCGACGAGCGAGCTCGCCGTCGCGGCGTGGCCGAAGCGTTGATCGAAGTGATGATCAGTGAGCTCAAAAAGCGTGGTGTGGCGTCGGTCGTGTTGATGTCGGCATGGAACAACACCTCTGCCCAACGCGTGTTCGAGCGCATGGGTTTTCGTCGCACGATGGTCGAGATGACCTGCGAGATCGAGCGAGACACGATGGTCGAACCTGCGCCCTCGACGACGCCAGATCCATCGTCGAGCGGTCGCTGAGCTATCTTCGGGGCCGTGCTCACACTGCGCCCATCTCTGCCCCGTGTTGATCCTCAACGCTCCGAGCGCGCCGCCGTTCTGCTCGATCGCGCTCTCGGCAGCTCGAAGGTGATGACCGCACGCGATCAATGTGAGCCTTTCGCGAAAGACGAATCCGAGGCAGTAGGTGAAACGCCCGACATCGTCGTTCATGCAGCAACAGCGAACGACATCTCGACCACGCTTCGAATTGCGCAACAGATGGGGGTGCCGGTCACACCTCGCGCAGGGGGCTCGGGTCGAACGGGCGGAGCTGTCCCCGTGTGTGCGGGGATCGTGCTCTCGACCTCGTCGATGAAGGGCATCAAAGAGATCGATCGAACCGATCAACTTGCGGTCGTCGAGCCTGGGGTCATCCTCTCGGATCTCCAAGACGCGGTTGAACGCGAAGGGCTGTTTTTTTTCCGCCGGATCCGAGCCTGCGACCTACTGTTGTTTGGGCGGAAACGTCGCCGTTAACGCGGGCGGCCCACGTGCGTTCGGGCACGGCTCGGTCAACCGCTACGTGCTCGGTCTCGAAGTGTCGCTGATGAACGGCACTCGCCTGCAAACGGCCGGCGCACGATGAAAGGCGTCACGGGTTACGATCTCACATCGCCCGCGGCGGCGGTGCCAGCACACCGGTGTGCTCTCTGGAGATCACGCTGAGGTTGATCCTGAAACCCGCGGTTGTGGGCACGCTGCTGGCGCTCTTTCGATCATGTGCGAGATGCCGGTGCCGTGCGCGCGATCGTCGCACGAGGGCTTGTACCCAGGTGCCTCGAGCTACTTGATTCGACCACGCTCGAAGCAGTGCGAAACAAGGGCGTCGCGATCGACTCGCGTGCAGGAGCGATGTTGCTGATCGAGGTCGATGGTGAACCAACGACCTGCGACGTCGAGCTCGAGCGTGTGGGCCACGCGTGGGTTCCGAAGCGAAAGCCATCGAGGTGCTCGTCGCACAAGATGCGTCACAGCGAGATCGCCTCTGAAAGCTCGCAAAGAGATGTCTCGAGCGGTGCGCGGCTCACCAAGAACAAGCTCTCCGAAGACGTCGTTGTACCTCGCTCTCGGTTGGTCGATTTGCTCACCGAGGTCGACCGAATCAGCGAAGCGTCAGTTCGTGGCATGCTCTCGTATGGGCATGCAGGCGATGGAAATCTTCACGTCAACTTCTGTGGAACGATCCCGATGAGCTGCACAAGGTTGATCGCGCCATCGAGATGCTCTTCCGGCGCGTCGTAGAGATGCGAGGCACGCTGTCGGGCGAGCACGGAATCGGCGTCTTGAAAGCTCCTTACCTGCCGCTCGAGCAAAGTGCTGACTTGATCGCACTGCAAAAACAGATCAAGGCGACGCTCGATCCTTCAGGCTTGCTGAACCCCGGAAAGATCTTCCCCACGATGGGGCACGGAGCATGGAGCACGCGAAAATTACGGGTGAGCGAAGGGTTGCGTCTTGACCCAAAGCAACGCGTATGGGCACGATGCGCGCCGTGGATTCCCCGTCCGCCATACATCAACGGCGCGTGTTCTCGTGGTCGATGACAGCCCAACCATTCGCAAGGTGGTGTCTGCCATTCTACGCGCCACGGATACCAAGCCGCCCGCGACCGATGGCGAGCACGCGCTGAGTGTGCTCGCAGAGTCAGAGCGATTCGATCTCGCACTCGTTGACTTCGCCTGGGCGCCAAAAAGATGACGTCGAGTTCGCCGAAAGGTTCGCGAAGACAGTACGCATCGCGAGCTTCCGGTGATCTTGATGAGCGCGAAGACCGAGAAGGTTCGCGATCAATTCCAGCAGCAAACGGGGGCTCTCGATGCGATCACGAAACCCTTCGACGCGCGCGCACTGTGGCGATGGTCGAGGCCACGCTCGACAAAGATTCGACGAGGGTACCGCGTCTGCACGCCGACCCTCGAGCTCGAGGCGATCCCGATGAGCCGTCGGGCGAGGTAGCAAGCGCCAACGCATCGCTGTCGATCGGTCAGCTCGCGATGATGCTGTCCGATCAGGTGGCTGGAAGCGATCGTCGAGCTGCCCGAAAAAGATCGTTCTCGTCGCGAAGTCGTACGCCGCCGTGGCAGCGGTGATGAGTCAAGATCGGGTTCGACGCGCACTTGCCTCGGGCGCGCCTGCACCGCCTTTGCGGTGGTATGACAGGTGCTGCGTAAGGCAGAGTGCAGATGCGATCCCCCTTGGCGAGATCTTTCAGGTACTGCAGATGCAACGCCAGACGGGCGTTCTTGTTCGACAAGACATCGCGAGGTCAGCATTCTATTTCGTGACGGCAATATCGACCTCGCCCAGTCGAAGAACATGTCAGGTGAGTTCCGGACTGGGTCGGTACTTCATCGAAGAGAAAGTGCTGTCGAAAGAGAAGCTCGATAGCGTGCTGAAAGATCACGCTGAACGTCAGCAACCATTGGGCGCATTGCTCGTGGATCTCACGCTGATCACACCCGAGCAACTCGAGCACGCGTTGATGCGTCAATCGAGCGAGCTCATCTACGAAGTGTGTCGCTGGCCACAAGCGAGCTACGCGTTTTACCGCGACGCAGACATGCCGCTCGGCAACACGACACAGCTCGGTTTGCCCCCTGCCAGCCTCGTGATGGAGGGCTTCAGGCGCGTGGATGAATGGCGTCTCGTCGAAGAGCAAATCGACTTCGACAGTGTGCTGATGCGCGATGCTGCCGTCATCGACAAGCTCGGCTCGAAGAAGCTCACACCCTTCGAACGCTCTTTGCTCGAGGTGATCGACGGAGAGCGTACGGTAAGCGAAATCGTCGCGCTCTCGCACGCGTCGAGCTTCGATGCATGCCGAACGTTGTACCAGTTCATCCAATCGCGAATCGTGCGACGTCGTGCAGCTTGATGCTCACGATCGAAGCACTGTCGAGCACCGATGCTCGGCTCGATGAGGCGCAGCTCCTTCTCGACCAGTACTTTCCTGGCGCGGGGCACTCGGCACGCGAAGAGGCAACTCGACCCTGGGGCCACGCGTGGATCGCAAGCGAGAGCGGCTCGCCGTCAATCGCGGCGGTACTGCTAACGTGGCTCGTTGCCGACGAGATTCACGTGCTCGCCGTGGCGGTGCACGAGGCGATGCGAGGTCGATCGTACGGTCGTCGATTGCTCGATCATGCGTTCGAGTCACTGAAGCAACGCGGTGCTCGAAAAGTGTTTCTCGAGGTTCGTCACGACAACACGTCCGCCATCGGGCTCTACCGCAGATTGGGCTTTTCGATCCTCAATCGCCGCAAGGGCTATTACAGCGATGGCAGTGACGCACTCGAGATGATTTTGTCATGGGATGACAACGGTCATGTCATCCCGCTCGCAGACGAGTAGCGAATGCCTTCACCTCGTCTCGAACGTGCGTTCTTCGCACGAGATGCAGAGAGCGTTGCACGCGAGCTTCTAGGGCAAACGCTGGTGTTTCAGTCGCTTCGTCGAGCCGAGGCCGATGGCGAATCGACACTTGACGAAACGCGCGTTCGCATCGTCGAAACTGAAGCGTACGTCGGAGCACACGACCTCGCGTGCCATGCGTCGAAAGGCAGAACCAAGCGCACCGAGATCATGTTCGGTGCGGCAGGGCACGCGTACATCTATTTGATCTACGGCGTGTACGAGTTGCTGAACGTCGTGACGGGCTCGCTCGACGACGCGCAGGCTGTGCTCCTACGCGCAGCCGAGCCGACTTCATCAAGCCGCTCTCTCCCCCCAACTCGACAGCCCTTTCGAGGGCCCGGAAAGCTCACCCGTGCCTTGGGCATAACCCGCGCGCTGAACGGGGCGGCTCTTTGTGGTGAGACTGCGTTTTCTGAGCAAGAACGACCCAGTCGAATCTGGTTCGAAGTTGGCGAAGCCCCTAAAAAGATCGAGGTTTCAGCTCGAATTGGTGTCGACTATGCCGGCGAATGGCGCGATGCGCCGTTGAGGTTTTACGACCCCGAAAGCAAGGCGGTCTCAGGGGTGCGACCGGTGCGAAGAACATGAAGCGGCGCACAGTTCGTTCTTCACGTGTGCATCCTCTTCACGCAATCGTCGTACTGAGATAGAAGCTCGCCGTGGAGGCGTCTTCCCAAGGCACACGAAACATGGTGGATCCGAAACCGTTCAACATTGATCGATTCATGGCAGGCTCGGGGAAGGTCGATCTCTCCGACATCGCCTGGGAAGACGTCCCGAAGTACCGTCTGCACCCCTCGGCACTCAAGGTCATCAAGATGTTCATGATGGCCGAGAGCTCGACGTTCTTTTATTTGAAGACGTTGATGCAAACCAAGGCGGCCGTCGAAGAGCCAGAGTTTGCGCCGTTCATGTCAGCGTGGTGTTACGAGGAAGAGTTCCACGGTCGCGCGTTTCGCCAGTTTTTCGAGGCGTACGGCGAGAAAGTAGACGACTCGTTCCGGGCTGAGATGGTTCGTGAGCGCACGAAGGGCGAGGTATTCGAAGAGCTCGCTGCGATCAGCTTGGCGAAGGTCTTCGAACGAGATTGGCCCGCGGTGCACATGTCGTTCGGCGCGATTCAAGAGCTGACGACCTATCACTCGTACCAAGCGCTCGCGAAGCGTGCGGGTCACCCGATCCTCGCGCAGATCTGTCAGCGCATCATGAAACAAGAGCTGCGGCACTTTGCCTTCTATTTTCAACAGGCAAAGAAGCGTCTCAATACGCCAGCAGCGCGCCGTATGACCGAGATCGCGTTGCGTCTTTCATGGAGCCCCGTGGGCGACGGAATGTGCTCACGCGACATGACCATCCACACGATGCAGTACCTGTTCGACGGGATGGACGGCACAGGTCTCAAGCAGGTCGAGAAGAAGTTTCAAGAGCTTCCAGGGATGGAATGGTTCGATCTTCTCTCGCGCTTCGCGAAGAAGTACGACATCCACGCGGCGCCGCGAGAGTGGTTCCCCGTTGATGTAGACGCGGGGGCGACGGCCGCCGCGTGAGTTGCTTCGAGGGTCGATCGAAAGGTCGGCCCTTTTTGCTTTGTTCTCTCTGCTCGCGCGTTGCGAGCTCACCAAAACGATCCAGCGCGAGGCGCTCAACTCGTCTCGTGTCGATGAGGAGCAACGACGATGTTCAAGAAGGTTCTGATTGCGAACCGTGGTGAAATTGCTTGCCGTGTGATCCGTACCTGCAAGCGACTCGGCATCAAAACCGTGGCGGTCTACTCAGAGGCAGATGCGGGTGCTCCGCACGTCAAGCAGGCCGACGAATCGGTGTTGATTGGCCCTCCGCAAGTCAAAGATTCGTACCTGAAGATCGACGCAATCGTCGAAGCGGCAAAGAGCACCGGCGCGGATGCGATTCACCCGGGCTATGGGTTGCTAAGCGAGAAGCGCTCGTTTGCAGAAGCCGTCGCAGCAGCCGGCATCAAGTTCATTGGACCAACGCCAGAGACGCTCGATGCGTTCGGCGACAAGATCAAAGCTCGTGCTGTGGCACGCGCAGCGGGCGTATCACCGCCGCCCGGAAGCGACGGCCCGATCGCAACCGACGACATGGATACGGTTCGCAGCATCGCCGAGAAGGTGGGCTTCCCGTTGCTCGTGAAAGCCGCGGGTGGTGGCGGCGGAATCGGTATGCAGGTCGTTCAGAAGATCGAGGATCTCGAGAAGGCCGTAAAGACCTGCTCGGACCGCGGTCGCAGCGCCTTCGCTGACGAGCGAGTGTACCTCGAGCGATATATGTCCTCGCCTCGTCACATCGAGGTGCAGGTGATCTGCGACTCGCACGGCAACGGCGTGGCGCTTGGCGAGCGAGAGTGCTCGATGCAACGCAGGCATCAGAAGGTTCTCGAAGAGTCGCCTTCACCTGCGACGTTCTTCCAGGGCATCGAAGGCGAGGCTCGTCGAAGCAAGCTGCACGCAGATGCGCTCCGTGTTGTGAAGAGCATCGGCTACGTGAACGCAGGAACGGTCGAGTTCATCGCCGACGCGAATGGCGATTTGTGGTTCCTCGAAGTGAACGCACGCCTTCAGGTCGAGCACCCCGTGACCGAGATGGTGACGGGCGTCGATCTCGTCGAGCTTCAGCTCTTGGTTGCCTCAGGCGAGAAGCTGCCCGAGGGTCTGCCGACCGCGCCAACGGGTCACTCGATC
Organism: Polyangiaceae bacterium; assembly: GCA_046351315.1. Classification (GTDB taxonomy): domain Bacteria; phylum Myxococcota_A; class Polyangia; order Polyangiales; family Polyangiaceae; genus JAXLYQ01. The sequence goes on along the minus strand of JAXLYQ010000020.1, from coordinate 66,257 downwards.
GAGGCTCGTGTGTACGCCGAAGATCCATCGAAGTCGTTCGTGCCGCAACCAGGGAAGATCACGAAGCTCGTATGGCCAGAGGCGAACGCATCGTTGCGCATTGAAACCGGTGTCGAAGAAGGCAGTGAGGTCACTCCGTTCTACGATCCGATGATCGCCAAGGTGGTGGTTCACGCAGCCACTCGCGCAGAGGCCATCGCAGCCCTCGATACGGCGCTCGGCAACACGCAACTCGAGCTCACTGGGCCACGCGGCCCCGCGGCGACGAACCTCACGTACCTCCGCAAGGCGATCACCGACTCGCGCTTCTCATCGGGAACGTACGACACGCTGGTCGCCGAAGCGATCGCCAAGGGCAAGTGAGCTCCTCGGGTCATCCAGGCAGGCCGAGTAAACCGGGTCATCCGCGTGATGCGGGTGATCCCGGTGGTCCGGGGCGCCCTCCGAAACGAGGGCGTGGTCCTGCCCCTTCGCCCCCGTCGGCGCAGCGCTCGTCGCCGCCGCGTTCAGCGTCGCGATCCGAAGGGAATTCCCCTCGCAACGCACCGCCGAGCCACGACCCCGCACAAGGGCGAAAGTGGCGAGGGGCCGAGAAGCCCGCGGTCGTACCTCAGGTCACGACGCTGTGGGATTACCCTTCACAACACTACGGCGACAGTGAGCAAGGCAGTCAGCACTACCGAGGCGCGACTCCATCGTATGTGATCTGGAACGTCCTTCACCGGTTCTCGGCCGAGGGCGACACGGTGGTGGATCCGTTCTGCGGTAGCGGAACGACGCTCGATGTCTGCCGAGATCTTGGGCGCAAGGGTATCGGGTTTGATCTGGCCCCCACGCGCGAAGACATTCGGCAAGCCGATGCGCGAAGTCTTCCGTTGAAAGATAAATCGGTCGATCTGGTCTTTCTCGATCCGCCCTACGCCGACAACCTTGATTACTCGGACGACCCCCGTTGTATCGGGAAGCTCAAGGCGAACGGGCAATATCAGCGAGCGATGCGACTAGCGCTGACCGAGTGTGCTCGGGTGCTCCGCGATGGCGGCGTGATCGCGGTGTACGTGTGCGACGTATTTCAAAAAGGGAGAGGTTTTTACCCACTCGGTCTCGAGTTGTTTGCGATGCTCCGAGAGCTGGGGATGATCCCGGTCGATCACGTTGCAGTGGTTCGCCACAACCGAACGCTCGAGATGGGGAACTACCGAAAAGCGGCCGACGAACAGGGTTTTTTCCTGAGAGGGTTCAACCACCTGATGTTGGTGCGCAAACCCGAGCCGAGCGCAGGGGCACAGCACAACAAATAGGTTACCATCGGCGCCCGCATGGCCGACCTGCAGTTCTTCGAAGAGATCAAGCGCTACGTCCGTTGGGCTCCGTCGGACGAGACGGCGTTGCGCGAGCTCTCTCCTTTCGTTGCACCGCACGTGGTGGCGATCAGCGAAGAGTTTTACGAGCGCATTCGCGAGCACCCCGAAGCTGACAAGGTCTTTCGAGACGAAGCGCAAGTTCGGTCACTGCAGCACACGCTTCAACGCTGGGTGCTCGAAACACTGAACGGCCCTTTCGACGAGAAGTATTTCGAGCGCCGTTGTCGGATTGGCGCGCTGCACTCGAAAATCGGTTTGCCTCAGCGCTACATGTTCACGGCGATGACGTTGATCCGACTTCATCTGAAGTCGATCGCGAGCGAGACTTACCGCGACAGCGAGAAGCTCGAGCCGACGTTGAAGGCGTTGAGCAAGATTCTCGATATCGAGCTTGCGATCATGCTCGAGACATTTCGCGAAGCGATCGAATCTCGAATGCTACGTGTCGAAGAGCTCGAGCGCACAGGGTTGGCAAGACAGCTCGCAGCCGCAGAAGAGCGTTATCGAGACGCCATCGAGACCGCCGAGCTGTTGGTGATCGTGCTCGATCACAAGGGGCACACGTTGCTGTGGAACCGCAAGGCGGCGCGACTCACCGGCTACGAGCGAGACGAGATGTTGTCGAGCGCACCGCTCGAGTTGTTGATCCCAGACGAGGACGCGAAAGAGCAGCTTCTTGCCGCAAGCCCGGGGCAGCCCGTGACGCTCGAAAGCACCATGCGCACTCGAGTGGGTCGAGAGCGATGGGTACGATGGTTCGTGTCGGTGAACATCGACCCCGAGCTGGCGTTGCCGATTCGCTACTTGATGGGCGTCGACCTGACTGACATTCGTGCAACCGAGCGCAGGGTTCGTAACGCCGAGCGACTCGCTGCCGTGGGAACGATGGCCGCCGGCCTCGCGCACGAGATACGCAACCCGCTCAATGCAGCGTCGCTTCATCTCGCGTTGCTCGATCGTGCGCTTCGCAATTTGCCAAGCGCTCCTGATGTCGCGCGTGAATCGACGGCCGTCGTCAAAGATGAGATTCACCGACTCTCAACACTGGTGAATGAGTTTCTCGAGTTTGCACGACCACGTCCGCTCAACCTGAACCCGATGGATGTGCTGCCGCTGCTTCAGCGAGTCGTTGATCTCGTGCAACCCGATGCAGACGGCGCGCACATCTCACTCGTGTTCGAAAAACCAACGCACCCCTTGGTCGCCGCTGTCGACGCGGAGAGATTCCATCAGGTGATCTTGAACCTGGTTCGAAACGCGATGGATGCGGTGACAGGCACGTCGCGCAAAATCGTCACGGTTCGCGCACGACGTGTAGCGGAACGCGTCGAGATCGATGTCGAAGACACGGGGCCGGGCTTCCCCGAGAACGCACCCATCTTCGACGCATTTTTCACCACGAAAAAAGGCGGCACGGGGCTGGGGCTGGCGTTGGTCCATCGCTTGGTCGACGGGCACTCGGGGAGCGTGACGGCGAGTCGTCAAAGCGACACGACGGTGTTCACGATCAAGCTGCCCGCGGCATGAGCCACACGCACTCAGCGCGTGTCGAACGCTCAGATTGCGGGGTTACCGCCGAGACATTCAACCAGCGCGGCGTAGTCGACGGGCTTGGTGAATTGTTCGCTCACCCCCAACGCGGCCAGCTTCGATTCGTGCTGCCATCGCTGCGCAGCCGTGAGGACAAACAAACGGATCTCTCGCGATTTCTCTCGCGCGCGGCGAACGAGCTCGAGGCCGCTTTGGCCCATGAGCTCGAGATCGGTGACCACCGTATCGAAGACGTCTTGCTCGAGAATATCGAGCGCCTCGCTGACCGAAGTACATACCGAAACTTCGAACCCGTCCTCCATCAACATCTTTCCGAGCGCGTACCCCGCCCTCGAGTCGTCATCGACGACCAGGATCTTGCGACTCGGGGGATTGGGAGTGCTGGGTGTCACTGGGCGAGGACTTTGCAACGGTTGTTCCCGACGGTGGCCCGAAGCAAAGAGCGACGACCGATGAAGTTGAAGGCTGATACCGCACACACAGCAGTGAAAACAAAAACGAAACGCCCACGCACCGATTTCGATCTGAGCTTGGTGTGGGGGTGCAAGGATTGCAGCCACGCGCAGGACGCGCAGGAGGCAGGTTGATATGAGCGCGACTCGAACACGGGGGACAGTACTCGTCGTTGACGACGAAGCGAACGCACTCAAGGCGATGAAGTCGCTGCTGGCTTCGGAGGGGTTCACGGTCAACACAGCGACCAATGGCCGAGAGGCGCTCGAATCGATCGAGACGTCTCCTCCAGATGTCGTCGTTACGGATTTGAAAATGCCCGAGATGGACGGTCTCGAGCTGTTGAAGCACTCGCGTCAATCGAACCCTGAGCTGCCCGTTGTGGTGGTCACTGCGTTTGGGGCTGTCGACACCGCAGTCGCCGCGATGCGGGCAGGTGCTGCCGACTACATTCAGAAGCCAGTCGAGATCGAAGAGTTGGTTGTGGTGCTCGATCGCGTGCTCGAGCATCGACGTACGCGCGAAGAGGTGAAGGTACTTCGCCAGCGTCTCGATTCGCGCTTCAAGCCAGGCAACATGGTGGGCGAAAGCCCAGCGATGCGCGCGGTGTTCAAGGTGATGCGTCAGGTCGCCCCCGCACGAGCCTCGGTGTTGATCACGGGCGAAAGCGGTACGGGCAAAGAGCTCGTCGCTCAGGGCATCCACGAAGCAAGCCCGCGCAAAGATGGCCCCTTCGTGAAACTGCACTGCGCAGCTCTTGCAGAATCTCTGCTCGAGAGTGAGCTCTTCGGTCACGAGCGTGGTTCGTTCACCGGTGCGGCGGGTCGACGAGAAGGGCGCTTCAAGCAAGCCGACGGGGGCACGTTGTTCCTCGACGAGATCGGTGAGATTCCGCCCGCGACACAGGTGAAGCTGCTTCGCTTTCTTCAAGAGCGAACCTTCGAACGAGTGGGCAGCAACGAAACGCTCCGGGTCGACGTACGCGTGATCGCCGCGACCAATCGCAATCTTCAAGAAGAGGTACGCGGAGGGCGATTCCGAGAGGATCTTTTCTACCGTCTGAACGTGGTGACGATCGAGATGCCTCCGCTACGCGTACGCGGCCCCGATGTGCTCGCACTGGCCGAATACTTCCTGGCGAAATACGCGGCCGAGAACGGCAAAACGGTCAAAGGGTTCTCGCAAGGCGCGCTGCAGCGACTCGCTGAATACGCATGGCCGGGCAACGTTCGAGAGCTTGAAAACGTGATCGAACGCGCGGTCGTCATGTGCGAGGGCGAGCGCGTCGAAGCCGAGGACCTTCCGGTGTTCTTGCAAGCGCCGCAGCTCGGGCCCGTGCGAATCCCAGGGTCGACGTTCGCGGACATCGAGAAGCACGCGATTGTCTCGACGCTCGAAGCCGTGGGGTGGAGCACCACGAAAGCGGCGCGAATCCTCGACATCAGCGTGCGAACCATCCAGTACCGGTTGCACGACTACGGGTTGTCCAATCGAGACGGAGGAGTCCGAAACGAGGGCATGAATCGAGGCGAAAGTGGCCCGCGTTCAGAAAGTGGCCCCCGTTCTGAGAGCTCGAGTCGACAAGAACCGGCGCCAAAACCTTAAGCGCGCCGCAGAGAGCCATCACAACGAGAGAGCGAACCTGTCGCTTTTTACCTGCCAACCAACGGAAGTCGATCTAGTAGGGTTGCCCCTCCCATGATCCGAACGCTTGAGCTTACTCGCGAGATCAAGGTCTTCACCGCCGTCCTGACCGTCACCTCACTCGTCTACGTCTACATGACGACGCGCGAGCCGCCGCGCCTTGGGCCACCGCCCAAGGTGACGCCGACCGCCGACCTCGACGTGGGTAAAGAGTTCGAGATGACGCTCACGTTGATCACTGCGGACGAGCGCGATCTCGGCTGCGGCTCGGACGACAAGGTTGGCGCGTTTCACTGTGGGTTCTCGGCCAACGGGCGACCGTGGCGAGAGTCAAACGGCGAACCCGGAAAGCCCGAAGAAACGTTGCAGCCGTACATGACGATCGACAACGTGAACTTCTTGATTCCGGGTCTCTGGAAAGAGCCCTCTGTCGCAAAGCGACTCGCGGATGAGCCTTACGCGAAGTACGAGCGTGATCAGCTTCGGCGCTTCAACGCGACCTGCAAGATGAAGATCGAGGGCAAGATGCCCAAGTTCAAGGTTCGCTGGGAGCTCAACCGCCCTTGGGGCGACAGCGAGAACGTCTGGGTGGGCTCCGTTCGCGAGTGCAAAGTCAGCGACGCCTGAATCGTTGCGTCGAGAGTCGTTGAACGACTCTTCAGCACGCTCGCGCTCGGTGATGCGACGCACACACCACCGAGCGGCAGCGCTTGTTGCAAATAAGGGCTTGGGCCCCATGCCCCCACCCGAAGGCGGAGGTGGCGCCGACGAGGGAGCGCTCTTCTTGATGCCCGTTGTTGCGCTTGTTTCGCCACCCAAGGTGGTCGTCTGACGCTGACGTCGATAGGTCTCACCAGGCAGTGGCTCAGGCTCTACCGCATAGTTGCCCGCAGGGAACTCGAACTCGACGCGGGCACCGCCACCAGGAAGGTCAACGACCTGCACCTTCGGCTTCACATCGGCACGCATCTCGAGAAGCACCTCGGTGTCTTGCTTCGATGGGCGCAGCTTCGCGCGAAGCACCGGCGTGTTGTGGTAGACGAGCTCGAGCGGGTTGCGGTGGTTTTGAATGTCGGTGTGGACATTATCGAGCACGTAGCTCAACGCACCGGCCGACTTGCCTTCGGTGACCTTGGTGGTGCCAGTGATCTCGACGAAGATTTTCGAGCCTCCACCCGAGACCATTTGCACGCCACTGAACACCACCGCTGGCCCTGTTGGCTTCTTGGTTTTTTTGCCGTTCGCCTTGGGCTTCGTGGTCGCGGTGCCCGTCGCTGTCGCAGCCGGAGCAACCGTCGGCGTTGCGGGCTTAGCGGGTGGCTTCGGAGGGGCTGCCACCGCGCTCAATGAACAAGAGATCAACGCGAGGACAACGCCTGAAACCACTCGACGGTGCATGGTGATGAATGAAAGCACGTGCGACCAACGCGCGTCCAGTGTTCAGGCTCAATCGCGAAGCACACGAACACGAGGTTTTTCACCCGCAAGCGCAAGCTGACCACACGCCGCTGCCACGTCGTCGCCTCGACGCTTTCGAATGAAGCAACTGTAGCCCATACCAATAAGCTCTTGCTGAAATGCTTCGACGCGATCCCAACCCGGCGCATGTAGCGACGACGCATCGATGCGGTTCATCGGGATCAAATTGATCTTCACGGGGATACCGCGAAGCAACAACCCGACCTTTCGCGCGTGCTCGACCTCGTCGTTCTTTCCCTCCACGAGCGTGTACTCGATCGTGATGCGACGACGTTTGGGCAAAGGGTACGCGCGCAGCGCTTTCATCAACACATCGAGCGGGTACTTCTTGTTGATCGGCATCAGACGCGAGCGGCTCTCGTCATCGGGCGCGTGCAGCGAGATCGCAAGACCAATTTGGCCTGCGAAGTCTCGGCCCAAACGCTCGATTTCAGGCACCAAACCCGACGTGCTCACCGTGACTCGGCGCGACGAAAGCTGGATGCCATCTGGATGTGTGAGCAACCTCAACGCGCGCGCCGTAGCGTCGTAGTTGTGTAGAGGCTCACCCATACCCATCAGCACCACGTTGCGAAGTTGCTCACCCGGTTTGAGGAGAGACTTACCGAGCAACACCTGCCCGACGATCTCTTCGGGGCGAAGGTGTCGCTTGAGCCCCGCGACACCACTTGCGCAGAACACACAACCCATCGCGCAACCCACCTGGGTCGAGATGCATTGGGTGACGCGAACCACATCGTTCGCGACTTCGTCTTCTTCGTCGTCCGCAGCGGCCGCATCTGCGTCGAGCACGTCGTTCTCAACCGTTTCAGGCGCAACGTCGCCGCGCGTTTCTTCGATTGGATCGACCTCCGTTCGACGAGGCTTGCTAACGCCAGGGATCAACACGCTTTCGACGGTGGCGTCGTCGCTCATTTTCACGAGCAACTTGCGTGTTCCGTCGCTGCTCTCGTGAATGTTGGCCGTCGCTGCTGCTGGGCCCAATCCATCGGCGGAAAGTCGCTCGCGAAGAGACGCCGGAAGGTCAGTCATCGAAGCGGGGTCGAGCACGCCGCGAGAGTGAATCCATTTGAACACTTGCATCGCGCGAAAGCCGCGCTCGCCCATTGACGCGAGGGCTTGAGTCCACTCTTGGGGGGTTCGAGCAAGTGGGTGAAGTGGTGCTGCTGGTTTCATGATCGTTTGGCCTCGACCCAGTACGAATCCATCTCTTCGAGCGAGACTCCTCGCCCTGCTTTGCCGTCTTCGCTGCGAGGCCAACCTCCGTGCTTTTCACGCACTCGTTTCTCGACGTGGGCAAAGCGTGTCGTGAACTTGTCGATGGTACGACGCAGCGACGCTTCTGCATCGACCTCACAATGGCGAGCGAGGTTCACGAGCGCGAACAACACGTCGCCAAGCTCATCCTCGATCTTGTCTCGATTGCCTGAGGCGATCGCTTCATCGAGCTCGCGAACCTCTTCGGCGACCTTCGCGCGAGAGCCTTCTCGATCAGGCCAATCGAACCCAACCTTCTCGACCTTCTCACCAATACGTTGGGCGCGAATCAACGCGGGCAAGCTTCGGGGAATGCCCTCGAGAAGGCCTCGATCTTTTTTCTCTTCCGCCTTGATGCGCTCCCAGTTGGCGTGAACTTGCTCGACACGATCGACGGTCTCGTCTCCGAACACATGCGGGTGTCGTCGGATCATCTTGTCGACGATCCCTTTCACGATGTCATCGGGGCCAAACACGCCCTCACGACGACCGAGCTCTGCCTGAAATGCAACCTGCAACAACAGGTCACCGAGCTCTTCACGCAGGTGATTTCGATCGCCACTGTCGATCGCATCGACCACCTCGTGCGCCTCTTCGGTGACGTATTTTCGAAGAGATTCGAAGGTCTGCTCGCGATCCCAAGGGCACCCATCCGGGCCAAGCAATCGCTGCATCAACTCAACGAGTCGCGGAAACGTTTGGCCCTGTTGCTCACCAAGTGACAGCGCTGGCACGGGATCGAAAGGACGCGGCATGAGGCGCGGCGGTGTATCACGCGCACGGGAATTGTCCGCGAATCGCGCATGATCCAGCGGATCATGGGTGAGCCATTCGCTCACCCTACACGTTCAGCTCACCAGGCAACCATCGCGGTTTACTCGAAGGTTTTCCGTGTTTTCATCCACAGCGGACATGGCACGTGCGGTGCTCGTGACGAGATCATGACCTTGTCCTCGTCGCTCTCACTCTTGCCTGCGCCCGACCGGGTGTTGATTCGATGCGTGATCTCGGCGATGCCTTCGAGCACTCCGTTGCGTGAAGCGGTGCTCAAGCTCCTCTCGGGAAGAGGGGTCAACGACCCAAGCCATTCGTACGAAGAAGCGCTGGCTCGGGTCGTGTTGTGGGATGGCTCACTCGAGCTCTGGAAAGCGGTCACGCGCGCTCGTCCTTGGCAGTCGACACCCGCCTGCCGCGGATGGGTCGCCGAGTTGATCAGCGCGATGATGCGTGAAGAGCTGATTGAAGAAGACAACGTGTTGATGGCGCTTCCCGATGAGGCGGTCACACGGGCGCTTCGAGGCACCGAGCTCAAGCTCGTAATGGCATGTATGTCGTCCGAAGTGCCTTTTTTGAAGCTCGTGAAGGCGATCGTTTCTGTTGAAGCGCTGCTACACCGTTTGCCGCCCTTGTTGTTGTGGAGCTCGATCGTGCTCGAGAAGCTAGCCCCACGAGCGCTCGTCGAGTGCATCAGCTCGGGGCTCGAAGGCTCGAGCACCGTGATTCGTGCCCGTCCGCTGCTCGACACGCGCCCCGTGACCTCGACGCTGGCAGATGACGAAGAAGACCCGACGCTAAAGTGGTCGAAGCGCTCCCAATCGGGTGTCGAGCTTCGGGTTTCATCGGGTTAGAGTAGCCGGGTGACTCCGGCGGAGAAAGAGCTCCGGCTGTTTGTAGCGCGACACGTGTTTTCGCGGCTCGGGCAAATTGCGCTCGTCGTTGCGGTGTGTGTGTTGGCCTACTGGCTACGAGGCGTGCTGGTTCCGCTGTTTTTGGCGTTCCTGGTTGCGTATGCGCTCGACCCTGTCGTGAAGCGACTCGAGCGTTACAACGTACCTCGCCCCGTCGCCGCCATCGCGTTGATGGCCTCGTTGGTAGCCGCGGCGGTGACGCTGATCATCGTCGCCGTGCCGTATTTCATCGACGAGTTCATCGCAGCAGCAGGTGTTCTTTCATCGCAGTTGAAGAGCCTGTGGCAACGCGCCGAACCGTGGGCGATGGAGCGATTTCACACGAAGATCCCCCATGATCTGATCGACGCCACGACGCAGTACAGCGACACGATCGCAGCGAAAGCGCCCGAGGTGTTGCGAGGCGCGATCCCTGCGTTGTTCGGTACAGTCAACGTCGTGCTCGTGATGCTCGGGTCGCTGATCATCCCGGTATTCGCGCTGTATCTGCTGATGGATTTCGACGTGATCGTGGCTCGTTCGCGCGTGCTGGTACCGCGTCGATATGCCGCCGTGGTCACCGATGTGGCGAAAGAGATTCACCACACGCTGGGCCGATATTTTCGCGGACAGCTCATCGCAAGCATGCTGCTCGCCACGATTTATTCGGTGGGTCTGTATGCGATCGGGTTGAGGCTCGCGATCCCCATCGGCGTGCTGACGGGCTTTCTCGGATTCGTACCGTACGTGGGCTCGGCCACTGGGTTCGTGATGGCCGTGTTGATGGCTGTGCTCGATTGGCAAGGCCCCCGCGTGCTCGCTGCGGTCGTAGCGTTGATGCTCACCGTGCAAGCACTCGATGGAATGTTCATCACGCCGAAAATCGTCGGAGGCAGCGTGGGTCTCAAACCCATCGAGGTGATCCTCACGATGATGACGGCCGGCACCTTGTTCGGGTCGGTCGGGGTATTGCTCGCCGTACCCATCGGAGCCGTCGTGAAGATCTTGGTGGGTCGAGCCTCGGCGCTCTACCTCGAGAGCGCGTTTTACAAGGATATTCCCGTGTCTTTGACGACACCTCTGCCGACGCGCGCAGCGCACATGATCGAGGGCCCAAGCTCGCTGCGCACGGGGGGCACGATCGGTACCCCACTGCCTTCACGCGTGAGCATCACTCCGGTGCCGGTATCACTTCGCGCAACGGCCACCCCGCTCGCGGTGCCGCTCGATATGAAGACCGCACGACAAGCGCTCGCCACACCGATGGCCACACCGATCGCCACGCCGATCGCGACTCCCCTACCCGGTCCGGTCGTGATCACTCCACCGCATGTTGGCGGAGCCCCCGCGCATGGGCCCACACGTCGCTCGGCGACCTCGACCTCGGGCACCGATCTACCCACGCAACCGAGTGAGGTAGAGCCTCAAGCCAGCACAGCAAACGCGCCTCCGCCCGTGTTGCGACGATCACTCGATACAACAGTGCGGGTGGTGGCTCCGGTCGCGGTTCCGGTCGCGCGCAGTAGCCACGCCGACCCAAACAAAACCCCACTCGCCTCGAGCGTACAGGACCGTTCCCATGAGCGATGACGTACTGATTCAACGAAGTGTCGGCTCGGTGCTGGTGATTCAGATGAACCGGCCGACATCACGCAACGCGCTCAATCGGGCCATGCTCGACGCGTTGGCGGATGCACTCGAGCAGTTGCCAGAGAAACAATCGTCGGTACTGGCGGTGGTGCTGACAGGCTCAGGAGGCTCGTTCTGCTCTGGGGCTGACCTGAAGGCAGCGATGGTCGAAGACCCAGATCTCATCGCGCACGTGCCAGAGCACATCGATCGATTTCACAGGTTGATTCACGGGATTGCACACGCCCCCCAACCCGTAGTCGCAGCCGTCGACGGAGCCGCAGTCGGGTTCGGTTGTGACCTCGCGCTTGCGTGTGATCTCAGGCTGCTTTCACCGCAGGCGTATCTTCAAGAGCGGTTCGTGAAGATCGGGTTGATGCCCGATGGCGGTGGCTCGTATTGGCTACCACGATTGATCGGCGCAGCTCGTGCGATGGAGCTTCTCTTGTCGGGCGACGACATAACCGCTGACGATGCGTTGCGACTGGGAATTGCGAATCGAGTGGTGCCCGCCGAGACGTTGGTAGAAGAAGCGATCACGTGGGCGACGAAGATTGCAGCAGGCCCGCCGATCGCGATTCGGCACATCAAACAAGCCGTTCGCGCCGGTGCCGACGGAACCTATGCGGATGCGTTGGCGCGCGAGAAATCCGGACAGACCGAGTGCCTGCGAAGCGGCGATGCGATGGAGGGGATCGCCGCATGGATGCAGAAACGCGCACCGAATTTTCGAGGCGAATAACCCTTCTGACCCTCGCCCAATAAACTCACGTAGGATCGACGTGGGCGGGACGTGATCTGGGTAGATGGTGACAAACCGATCAACGAGCCGACGCAGACGAAACGCCACGGGGAAGGTCGGATCGTCGGGCGAAACCTCGAGCAGGTAGCGCTCGGCAAATACCTTGAGCACCGCGGGCTCGTAGATGAGCGAGGTGTCGAAGATCACATCCGCCGTGGGCATATACGGATAGATCGTGAGCGCTTCGCCGCGAAGCACGGATGGCCAACGCGCGATGTTCACCGCAGCTCGATATCCGCGTTGATGACGGTCTCGAACGATACGACGAAGCAGACGAAGATCCGACGGAGACACGGGCGCGAATCGATCGAGTGGCAGCGTGGTGGCCGGGTGAATGAAGATACGAAAGAGTTGCTCGTTGCCGATCGCGCCATCGAAGAGCGTGGGGTTGAGCGCGTGGATTCCTTCGATCAACAACACGTCAGTCGGGCCAAGCTGGTGCATACGCCCGCCCGTTGGATTGCTTCTGCCCGTGAGAAAATCGTATCGGGCGGTGACCACGGCCTGACCCCGAACCAGACGGCCCACATGGTCGCGAAGGAGTGACAGGTCGAGCGCATCCAACCGCTCGAAGTCGAGCTCACCACGTTCATCGCGCGGGGTGGCATCACGATCGACGTAGTAATCGTCGAGCGACAGCGTCACGGCACGAAATCCATTGATCTCGAGCTGTACCGAAAGACGCTTCAGGAAGGTGGTTTTGCCTGACGAAGAGGGCCCGGCGATACACACGACACGAGCTTTTCCACGACGGTAAGCGATCTCATCTGCGACACGAGCGATCCGCTTCTCTTGGAAGCCCTCGGCCACGTGGATGATCCGGCTGACCTGACCGGCGATACACGTCTCGTTGAAACTTCCCACGCTGGTGACGCCAAGGGCTTCGAGCCATCGATGATGCTCGAGCACCATGTCACCATCGAAACGGGGGCACGCGAGCTCGCTCGTGAGCGGCTCAATCACGCTAGGAAGCGGCAGATGCCGCGCGATGGAAGGGCCGAGATCCACCAAGATGCCCGACGGGTGAGGGCGAAACGAAAGCGCTTCGATCAAGCCCGCCGAACGAAGCATGGGGCCTTGAGACAGCACGTAGGTCGAGCCGCACGAAACCAGCGGCACGTAAGGCTCACGCCATGTGCGAAGCAGCGCTGCAGCATCGGGCCAACCTGCATTTTGCAGGTGTGCACGAGCTTCTTCATTTAAAACGGTCTCCTCAGAGAAAGCAATATCCTGAGCGCGCATACTCGATGGCATCGGCAATATTTTTTCTCCGCGATCACCTCGTTCGACAGACCACTCGCGCCGTCGTGTGACACGATGAGAAACGCGCCCACGGACGGGCCTATCCAGAAGCGCGAACCGCTCGACAACGAGCGAGCTGCCTCGAGAACGAGCAAGCCCACCGAACGGCGATAGATCTCGCGGCCTTCGAGATCAGCGAGCGAGTGGGGCAAGCGAGACATCCGACACCAACGGCGTATCCGGGCGACACGGGTTTGTTGTCGATGAGGGCGGCAACGACGAGGGCGTCGCGCTCTTTGGCAGAAGCACACACGCGCAGGAGTGCCGGTTCCGACGCGACAGTTCTCTTTGCCCAGACGAACCATGATCGTTGCTCGACGAGGCAACGATCGCTGTCGAGTCAGCGCCCCCACTTCGTCGGCAGCGAAACCTCTTCGCCAAGTGCGGATGCGACCCCCTCGAGGATGTGGTGAGCAGGCGTTGGGTGATTGCGAAGGATCGACTCGAAACGGCTGTGAAAGGCGCGCCAAACGCAGCGGCGTCATGGCATCGATCGAGGTGCGCTCGACCGCTGCCGCCGCCAACGAGAGCTCTCGAAATGATCGCCAGGCAACAGCGGACGCAGCTCGAGCTGATTGCGATGAATACGGGCAGAGCCCTCGAGCAAGAAATACATGCATCGCGCGCTGTCGTTCTCTCGAGGAAGATTTCCCGCAGGCACATCGACGTGATCCATGTGCTCGACGAGCACCTCGAGCTCATGCGGCGTCAAACGAGCGAGAAGCGGGTTGCGGCCGAGCGTCTCGAGGTCGTCGACTCGCTTACCGAGTGCGAGCGGAACGAGATGGAAACCGGAGGGCATCGATCAGCGCATCAGAGCACGTAAGCGCCCACGAGCGAAACGAACGCGTAGCAGGGCTCACACATCGATATGGTCCAGCTCGAGCAAATCGTAGTCAGCAGCAGGGGTAATCAAAAAGATCGTTTCGGAAATCAATCAACACGAGCGTAGAAGCCGACGCAGAGTGAGGAAGCAAACTGCCTCGTGAAACAATCTGATCGACCGTGACCGAGAGCGTACGCAACCGACCCGCCTTCATCGTTCGTGCGTCTTCAGACGCCCACGTATCGAGCTCGGTGAGGCATTTCTCGTGGTTGCAGTGGCCACAGACCTGAAACAACCCGCGGGGCAGCTCGCGAGGGTGAAATCGACGTGGAGCGGCAGGGCGAAGCTCCCACGTACGGTCGGCGCCAGCGCGAGAGGTATCCGAGGGTCGATGGTAGAGAAGGCCGCCGCCTTCGACGCCGTAGCCTCCGGCGAGATGCAGCGGAGCGAGCGAGAGCGCAGCCGGCTCACGTTTTCGCCAGGACGGCGCCACATCGATCACAGCGCGGTCGAGAGCACGATTGAGCTGGAGCGCGATGGTCGAGGCAACCGCCTCACCGACACCGAGACTGGCCATCCTCACCGCCATCGAAAACCCAGCGTGGGTAATCAACACGGGCACCCCATCGAGTGATCGACCCGAGACGCCGAGACGAAGACGTCCGCCAAGCAAGAGGCTGCTGGACCAGCACACACGTTGTGACTCGGCGAACGGAGAATGATCGCGAAGCCAAGCCGGGCGGCGAGAACGAGGGCAGCTCGCGACGAAACTGCGCAAGTCGAGACCAGTGCTCTTCAGAGCCGTTTTCTGCAGCAGCACGTCGGCGAGCTCTCGAATGCGAGCGAACGACTCATCCGTCTCGAGGGCAAGCTTTCCATCACGCGACAAAGGTCGTGATTCCCGGCGACGATCACGACCTGAGACGGAGCATGCGCAGCGAGCCACGCGAGAAAAGCCGAGCCGTTCCGGCCGACCTCGGCGAGCTCGTCGGGTCGGCACTTGTAATCGTAGTGGTCACCGATCGAAACGAGCCCTACGCCACGAGCCAACCATCCGTCATCGCCAAGCAGGTCATGGGCTTCGAGCACCTCGAACAGCTTGGATGCAGGGGCTTGAGGGTCACCGAGAACGAACCATCGAGAGGGAGTCGAAGCCTGTCCGGAAAACGGCAACCAAGGCGCCGACGCGAGGGCGAAGGCTCGTTCGAGCGCTCGAGCAGCACGGGGCGGAACCATCGATGGAACGACCATGCCGGAGCCATGACGCAGCCCCGGCACGAATGCACCCCGCAGCGCTCACTGCTGGTCGTAGAGCGTCTGCTGGCGAACAGGCAGATCACTCCACGGCGAAGCAACACCCGCCCCGTTCACAGCACGCACCCGCCAATAGCCGCTGACCCCCGCGGGCAGAGTGACGGCTTTAAGCGCAGGTACACCTACTGCCGTCGTGCAAGGAATACGAGGCTCTGTCGCGAGATCGCCGTTTCGTACGAACTCGCAGTGCGCAACAGCCCCAGACACGTAGTCCACATGAGGCAAGCCTTCGCCAACGGCGGCCGGCAACTCGGAGGCTTTGAAGGTGCGTCGCGCCACAATTGAGCCACCAGGGAGCCCCTCGATATTGGCCATCAGCTCATAGTATACGGGGCAATCAGCGGGCTGGTTGTTGGTGGGCATCATCGAGAAATTCAGGAGTGTATTGGCGGAATTCATGTCAGCCGGGTCGCTAACCAACCCGCCAGCGTGCAAACGCAGTGGTGTAGGCGGATTGGGGATCGGGGCATCTTTGCACGCCTCGTTGTAGAGCAATCCCCCCGCGAGCTTGATCGCTGCGTTCACTTCATCTGCGGGAGGCGCGTGGGCCACAGTGGAATCGTCCACCACACAACCACGGAGATCGGTCGCCGCCAGCTCTGGAGTATTTGGGCAAATATCGCGGGTGTTCGGCACAAAATCTCCGTCATCATCCCCTTGGAGCCACTCGACCATCCAAGAAGGATTTTTCTTTGCGATCGCAGTCTTGGCAGCGTTGCTCCAGGTTCGGTTCAAATATCCAGCAGGGGTCATTTGTCCTGAGGCGACAAGCTGTGCGATTCGACGACGATTGCCATTCATGGCACCGATAAACTCGGCCTCTGCAAGCGTCGCATTGGGCTTTCGGCAAGCGACCAAGGACGATTCGAATTTTTTGCGAGACCTGTTCGGGAGTACCACCCGAGCAATGCTCGACATGGGCATGATAATTCGCAACGTCCTGGCAGGCGGCGCCAGGCGCGGGCTCGGGGACAGCATATTGGCACTCAGGCGCTTGCTGCATTCCAGCCGAGCCTGCACCACCCGAGCTACCCGCGGAGGCCCCGGCCCCCCCCACACCGCCGGTGCTGCCATCACCCGCGGAGCCGCCGTTTCCAGAGTTTCCGGCAGTACCACCGCCACCAGCGCTTCCCGCATTTCCGGCGCTCCCTGAGTTTCCTGAGGAACCATTGGACGAGCCCGCGCCACCATCGCCCGCAGTGCCTGAATTTCCGGATGCGCCCGCTCCCGAAGAAGACCCTGCGCCGCCGGTATTGCCCGTTCCACCTGCCGCCCCAGCGTTCGCAGAGGAACCTGCCGCACCCGAGGCGGCTCCTGCGCCAGAACCACCCTGCCCGGGCTCTGACGCCGAGCTTGCCGAATCGCCACCGCCGCAGCCTTGTGCGAAACCTGAAACCAAGAAAGCCAACACGAGAGACGAAACCGAGGATTTGCTGAACATAGGAAAGTTCTCCACGCCCCATCGAGAGGGGCGATGTAAAAATAGAAAAGATAATACAGCGCAGAATCTCAACGAGCTTACAGACAACCCGAAACCGATTTCACTTGGCTTGCAGCAACGGGGTGGCATGCATTGGCAGTGCTCGCGTGGTCGCGTCCCGTGGCGACCAAGAAGGCGATGGTAGCGCCGATCCCTTCCTCGAGAATCGGGCGATACATATCGGCCGCGGGCACCCCTCCGGGCGACACATACGAGCTATAGAACTTGATCGAGTTTTCCTTGTTGTTTTCGAGGCCAGGGATCAGGTCATTCGCCACATCGACGGAACCACCAGCATAAAAGAGCGAAGCCGTGGAGTTGAACGGCCATTCACCTTCATTCTGGCTCGACAGGTTCATCGAGCTGTCGTTGGTTTTGAGCGCCACCGCAGTCACCAGGTCACGAATAGGAAGATCCGAGATTCCACGGGCTTGCTGCTGTTGTTTGATCCATTTATTCCATCGAAATGCGCTCACCAGCAAACGATGGGCTTGAGCGACCTGATTGTCATGCTCTGCGGTCGGAGCGTTGTCATAACGCTGATACGACAAAGTCGGCCAGATGTGGTCCATCGCGTCCTCGAATGGCCTATGCCCCCAACCTACAGAGCCCACCGTGTGCTGTGGCACTGTCGCATCACCGATCGCGTGAAGCGGCCAGGCGAGATAGCTCGAGTGATTTCCACCATTTGACTTGAATTGATCCCAGCCATATTTGGCAAGATTGTCCACCGGCTCGAATTCAATATGTGGAATGGTTTCGATCTCGAAGTCGGCGTTGCCCCTCATTTTGGTATTGGGATGACCGTCCTGTCCGTTCGCGATCTGATATTGTTGGATCCCAGCACTTTGGTAAGGATCGACGGATTTTCCAATCGCATCGGCAACTATCATCGCACCGATCTCGAACGCATCTGCAGAGCCGTTGGGGCCGCTATGGTCCATGTGAAAACCACGGTAGTCGTCATAGTTACCAAAGTGAACGTCCGAGATCAAACCCTGCGGATCATAGTTCGTCAGATCGAACGGAGTCACGTTGATATGATGCCAGACGCCGATGAAGTCATGGCTAGGCCCCTCATGAAACGTAGCGAAGCTCTCAGCGGCCCGCAGAACCTCTTCAGCTTCCTGGGCAGAGTTCTCGACCTTTTTCCACCATCCACCGAGTGACTCATCGCAGTCACCGCCCGTAAGCCAATCCCATGCGCATTCGAGGGCCCCTTCAACCCCGTCGAGTGCGTTCCAAATCATAGAATATCCATAGCTAACGACTTCATTGATCGTTGATATGACAATCTCATTCTTCAGTGCAATCTCGGTGGAGAGATCCTGATCATGGTTGTCGATCGATGCTGCCCAATAGCCCAAGATATTTCCCGTACGTTCGGCCGATTCTCCCTTCCCAGCACCTCCATAGGTTGAGTTGAAGAAGCTATTCGTCGTGTCAGCGTCGAGCTTGATATTGCACTGGCCTTTCGAGTATCCGTAACCTGTAGCCAGAGACTCCTTAACATCTCCGAGCGTTGGGCCCCTCCAATCACCGGGGATGCTCACAACGTTCTTGGTGTTATTTTGGCAGAGGGTGATTTCGTCTGCGTATCCCCAGGGCGGAAGCAGCTCGTTGCCAGGAAAAGGCTCTGGGAGATCGCTTTGAAGTGCCCGAATAGAGCAAGACGCCTGGGTTACCTCCGAGATAAACTGCTTCCATTCGGCCACGGTGGCGGCATCTTGAGAGGGGGACGCCAGAATAAAGTCGTCCTCGCTATACGCAGCCAAACAAGTCTCATTCTTGATCGAAGCCTGCTGTGTCGCCGCAGCGATCACGTCGAACGAAAGCTCGACCATATGTTGATGAACATCGCCGTTATGTGCTGACGCGCTCGGGGCATACATAGCTCCCGCCGAAGCAAGGGCAGCGAGAACGAAGGAGCGAGCGCGACGAGCTGGATTTCGTAGGATTCGGGACATAGGAAAACTCCGGAAGAAAGTGGTGAGCGCCGATCAAAAGAAAAAAGCGGCGCCCACGACGAGGAGGGAAAGAATAGGAAAGTATGAAGACGAACGTTGGCAGACAAACATCAGGAATGGCGATTAAGAGAAAGAGTGTAGGATAGAAAAGAAACCCAAAGCGGAAACAAGGCGGGTGTAGAACAAGGAAAAACAGGTGTAGACAACGTTGGGTGATAAACAGGAAAGGGGAACGAAGAGGTCATTCAATCATGGTCAAGGTTGGGTTGTGTAGGTTGGGTTGGGTTACATGGCTCCTATCGAGCGCTCACGAACCGAGTTGCGTGAATTCGACATCGGCCCGTCGATTTTGTCCGCGTGCGCCTTCAGGCAGCGCCGAGAACGCGAAAAGACCGAGAAAAAAGCTCCTTGCGCTGATACCGAGAATGCTTTATCAATAGCCCGCTCGATGAGACGAACGTTCAGCAGGCTTGGTTTCAGGTTCGCGCGCACCTCCGTAGGTGTCGTGTTCGGCCTGGTGTGTGCGCTTCCGCTCCGAGCACAGCCCACTGACTTGACCCGCCCCGTCGTCAAGACGCACGTTGACGCTGTCTACCCCGAGTCCGCTCTTAAAGAGCGTCGCCACGCTGATGTCGAGGTAGATGTCGACATCGACGAAGAGGGTCACGTCACCAACGTCTCGATCCATAAATCAGGCGGTGCCGACCTGGACGAAGCGGCGATGAAAGCCGCCCGTGCCTGGACATTCGACCCCGCCACCCGCCACGGGCGCCCGATCGCGGCAAAAATCAGGATTCCCTTTCACTTTTCTCCGCCTGCCCCCCCAGAGCCCAACACCCCGGAGCAGCCGGTCACGGTCATTTCTGGCGCGATTGCGTCGCCACAGGGCGGCGGTACCACTTCGCCCGCGGCATCGCACGCCGGGCATGCTGGCGAGCCGCACACCGACACGGTCACGGTGTTGGGCAAAGCGCCCACCCCCAACCGAGGCGCGTCGGATTTCAACCTCAAGGTGGGAGAGCTCAAAAATGTACCGCGGCAAAACGCTGCAGATCTACTGAAGCTGGCCCCCGGCATTCTGCTCACGAATCGCGGAGGAGAAGGTCACCCCGAACAAATATTCTTGCGAGGCTTCGATGCTCGCGAGGGCCAAGACGTCGAGCTCTCGGTCGGTGGTGTACCCATCAACGAAGCCGGGAATCTTCACGGAAACGGCTATGCAGACACTCACTTTTTGATTCCAGAGCTTGTCGAATCGCTTCGGGTGCTCGAAGGGCCCTTTGACCCGCGTCAGGGTAATTTCGCGGTTGCTGGCAGCGCTGACTATGAGTTGGGCCTCGATCGCCGTGGTTTGACGACTCGACTGACCACGGGCTCCTACGGCACCCGTCGCCTCTTGATCACCTGGGGGCCCAAAGGCCAAAGCGAGCATACGTTCGGCGGCGCCGAGGTCTACGAGACGGATGGGTTTGGCCAAAACCGAGATGCTCGTCGCGGCACGGCGATGGCACAATATGAAGGAGCGCTCTCAGAAAATACGAGCTTCCGGGTGCTCACCGCCGCGTATACGAGTAGCTACAAAAGCGCCGGAGTATTGCGACAGGACGACGTCGACGCAGGCCGCAAGCGCTTCTTCGATACCTATGATTTTCACCAGGGCGGCAACGCGTCGCTCTATATGATCGCAAGCGACATCGAAAGTCGCCAAGGTGATACGCTTCTGAAACAGCAGTTGTTCGTTCAGCACCGCAGTATGAGGTTGCGAGAAAACTTCACCGGTTTTCTGCTCGACACCCAACAGCTACGCCAGACCCCTCACGAACAGCGCGGCGATCAGCTCGATTTGTCCAATACATCGAGCACAGTGGGAGGGCGAGGCTCTGCTCGGTATAAAACCAAAGCCCTGGGGCAGACTCAAGAGCTAGAGCTCGGTTATCTGGCTCGTTTCGACGTCGTAGATGCAACTCAGCTACGAAACGAGGCGGCCAATCAGATCCCCTATATGCGAGAGACCGATCTCGAAAGCAAGCTGGGGAACGTTGGCCTGTACGTGGACACGAGTTTGCGACCCCTTCGGTGGATCACCGCCCGTGGAGGAATTCGGGCCGACGTATTTTCATACGATGTGCTCGATAAATGCGCGGCCACAGACGTTCGCCAACCGTCGAAGGATAATCCGCCCGGTGATGAGAGCTGTTTGTCACAACAAAACTTTGGACGGTATCGAGACCCCACCCAACACTCGTCGACCACAGGCGCGATAATTATGCCGCGGGCCTCTCTGTTGGTGGGCCCGTTTGATGGCTTTGTCTTGTCGGCAAGCTATGGCCAAGGCGCTCGCTCGATCGACCCGAGCTACGTCACTGACAGCGTCAAGACACCGTTTGCCAAGCTCGAAGCCTACGAAGGTGGTGTTACCTATGTACGCACCATTCGAGACACTGAGCTTTCGGCACGCTCTGTATTCTTTCAAACCCATGTCGACCGAGATCTGCTCTTCAGCGAAACCTTGGGTCGCAATGCGTTGGCCAATGGCACGACACGCACGGGCTGGGTTGGCGCTATTCGAGCCACGGGAACCTTCTTCGACGAAGCTGCGAACATCACGCTGGTGAAATCGCGTTTCGACGACACGGGTCTACTGATTCCGTACGTTCCCGATGTCGTCTTTCGTTCAGATACCTCGGTCCACGGGTCGCTCACCGAGATCAAAGGCAAGTCTCTTCGTGGCGCCGTGGGCTCGGGAATCACCTATGTTGGCCGTCGAGCGCTCCCCTACGGCCAGCGCTCGGATACGATTTTTACACTCGATGCATCAGCCTCGTTGGCTTGGTCAGCGTTCGAGCTCGGTGTCTTCAGCACGAACCTTCTCGACAGCCAATATCGCCTCGGTGAATACAACTACACCTCTGACTTTCACTCAGCGCCCAACCCAACGCTCGTGCCCTCTCGGCATTTTAGCGCGGGTGCGCCGCGTTCGGTCTTTGTCACCATGGCAGTCACGGTCGGAGGAGACCCATGAAACGCACGTTCGTACTAGGTTCGTTCATGGCGTTTTTTTCCGTCGTTACGAGCGGGATGAGCACCGGGCTAACAGGTTGTGTCGGGACAACCGGCAGTGACTTGGTCACATTTACAGCCGAGGTGCGTGGGCCTTCTGTCGACGCGAACGGTGCGTATTCTTTCTCGACGTCGCGCGGCTACGATGTGACGCTCAACAAGGCCAAGATGCACATTGGCGCGCTCTATTTGAACCGAAGTGTCCCGCAGATTGGCATCCAAGAAACGAGCTGCGTTCTACCTGGAATTTACGTGGCGCAGGTGACGACTGGCCTCGATATCAATTTGCTGACAGGTCAGCCCGTGCCCTTCCCCGCTTCGGGCGAAGGCTCGGCTGACCGCGCTCGAGTCGCAGAAATTTGGCTCAACGGCGCGGATATCAACGCCGACGAGGATGGTACCTTCGTGCTTGCCATCGAAGGCACAGCACGTCGCGGTACATGAGGAAATCCGGTTTCCGGGCGCCCTCTCTTTGGGATAAAATCGCAAACACGCCGCCGAAACCCCAGCGACTCCAGGGTCACATCCGATTTGTCGAGAACGTATTGTATCGCCAATTTCCGTGGACGTTACCCCCTCCCAAGGCGGGAAGCTCGTGCTCGATGTCGACCCAGCGGGTTGGTTTTCGAACGTCGAGTTTGCTGATCTCGTAACCGAGGGCGCAGAACCACCCTATGAGTTCAATGACAGCAACAACGGCCAACCCAGCATCAATCTCTACCGAGGGCTTCATGATGTATCGGCGCCCTATCGGTTTTCTTGGCAGAACTTAGCTCGCGCTCAACTCGAACGCCTTCATTACAACCCAGGAGTACACCATGCGACCCGCACTCTGGCGATCGTCCAGCCTCTTTTTGTCTGCAGCTCTGCTCGTAGCCTGCAGCAGTGACTCGAATGACAATACAAGCGCAACCGGTGGCGGCTCGCTCACGATTACCGCCTCTGCAGAAGCGCTGGGATTGACTGGATATTCGTTTCCGCCGGCATCCGGACAAGAAGTGTTCTTTGTCGATGGCTGGCAAATCAGGTTCGAGCACGTGATCACAACCATTGATCAGATCACTCTTTCGAGTGGAGCGGATACGAACCTTACCGACAAATCACAAGTCGGTACCGCAGTCGCATCACTCGACGGGCCATTTGCGGTTGATCTACACACACTCTCTGCTGCTGATGACGGCGGAATGGTTGGTAAAGGTGGCAGCGGAGAGCTCGCCATCACGCTCGGAACGTTGTCGAATCAAAACCTCAACGGCGGCCAAGCCTTTTCGGATACCGAGCGCTACGCGTTTGGATTCAAGTTGATCCCAGCGTTGGCCTCCGCGAAAAAGGTCAATCTCAACGCCGAAGCAACCACGCTCTACGACGAGATGATCTCAAAGGGCTACACCCACTACTTCGTAGGGACAGCCACCTGGGAAGGAGCCTCCGCGAGTTGCATCACCTCGGACCAAAGCCTCGCCGAGGGAGAGCGCTTCGATTTCTCGACGTTGCCCAGCGAGGTGCACTTTAAATTTGGTCTGAATTTCACGGGAGCATTGTCACAGATCAACTGCGAAAACCCTGACAATCAGGGTGAGCCAGTGCAAGGAGAAGAGTTCCAGCGAGGGGTGTTTATCCGTGCGAACGAGCCCAACGTCGCACAGGTAACGGTTCACACCGATCATATTTTCTGGGATAGCTTGGTTCACGACAGCCCAGCACACTTCGATGCCTTCGCGCTCTTTGCCAAGAACACGACGGGGGGGAAGGCCGAAGTAACGTTGGAAGACCTCGCAGCGGCTGATTTTACGAGCTTTTCGCTTGTTGGAGGAAAGCCGCTCCCCTGGCGTTCTTGTGTGGATAGCTCACTGTATACGCTACCAACGAGCAACCCGATGAACTATCAAGACAACGGTCTTGGGCTGAAGAGCTTCGAGCAATTCGTCGAGACCGCCGCTGCTACGATGGGGCATTTGAACGCGGATGGGTTGTGTTATGTGTCGGGTGTGGGGAACGAATAATAAAGCGGAATGGCGAGCGTAACGTTGCCTGATAGGCTCTGCCGACCATGGGCTATCGAAACTCGCCGCTGACGTCGCTTCGACCGCTCGCCGTGCTCACCGCGGCAAGCGTTCTGTATGCCTGTCATTCGGCTGCGCCGTCGCATCCGTCGAAAGCGACAACGGGCTCGGCATCAGCGTCAGCCCCTGCCGCGTCGGCCCCCGCAGAGCCGATTCGTTGGATTGACGATGATGTCAGCGCTGCCTTCGCGAAAGCGAAGAGTGAGCAAAAACCAGTGTTGGTGGATGCATGGGCCCCATGGTGCCACACATGTCTTTCGATGAGGGCATTCGTACTCGGCGACCCTGCCCTTCGACCATTCGCACAACGCTTTGTCTGGCTGGCTCTCGATACCGAAAAAGAATCAAACGCTGCTTTGGTGAGCAAGCTTGGTATCCAAGTTTGGCCAACCTTTGCCGTGGTAGATCCTAGTGGAGAGCACATCACTGCGCGCTGGCTCGGAGCGGCTTCAATCCAAGAGTTTCGCGATTTTTTGACCGACGCTGAGCGACTATCTCTCGGCGATCAAACGGGGCTAGATCCGTGGCTCAAAAAGCTGGTCGAGGCCGATCGAGTCGTAAAAGAGGAGCCCCTGGCCGCGGCGAAATTGTATGAAGAGCTGCTTCAGACGGCACCCGCCGCCTGGCCACGTCGGGACGCGGTGATCGTGTCGATGTTGATGGCGATGCGAAAACAAGCCCCCGCAGGCGTGTGTGTAGAGGCCGCGCTGGACAAGATTCGCCATTTTGGCCACACATCGAGCTCAGCCGATGCGATCTCGGTTGCGTTGGGTTGTGCAGAGCGGCTCGCACAAGACGATGACCGTCGGGTGAAATTCGTCGCAGCCGCGGTGAGCCACCTCAACGCGTTGCTCGAGGATGACAAAGCCCCGTTGAGCTTTGACGACCGAGGTGACGCGCTTGGCATTTTGAGAGAGGCGTATGAGCTCCAGGCCAATCATGTCGCCGCGAAAGCCGCGACAGAGCAGAGGGTGGCTCTACTCGAGAAAGCGGCAGCAGGGGCGCCCTCAGCGCGTGTGGCAAGCACCTATGATGGGGCACGGGCAGAAGCGCTCGTACAGCTAGGGCGCGCAGACGATGCGATTGCGATGCTCAAGAAGAGCGAGGCAGCGAACCCCGACGACTACAACCCGCCCGCCAGGCTGGCCCGCGTCTACCTTGGGTTGGGCAAGTTGGACGAAGCCCTTTCGGCCATCGATCGTTCGATACCGAAGGCGTATGGCCCCCGCGCGGCGCAGTTGCTTGGGCTCAAGGTCGATATCCTCGACAAAGGCGGGAAACGAGCCGAAGCGAAACGCGCTTTGGAATCACAAATCGCGAAATACCGAGCGTTGCCCGAGGGGCTGAAGCGACCCGAGGCCGAAGCCAAGGCCGTTCAGCGCCTCGAAAGCATGCGCTGATACCGAGTGATAAGGGCACAGAGACATGCGTCAGTGTGCGTGCAATCGCGCGCATACACTGAGCGTTGACTTTCTGCCAGGGCACCGAGCTATCAAACAGCAAGGTGGTCTTCGCGCCGCGCGCGTCGAGGTTGCGCACGAAGTTGATGATGGGGCTCACCGTGGCCGAGTTCATGTACTCGAAGTCGCGAAAATCAACGACTACGGTTTTTCCCGTCATCCCGTCAAGCAAGGTGACCAAATAGGGGGACAAATGGATGGCTGGCTCACGAGCATCGCTTACCCCCAACCATTTGATCGTCGTGGCGTCAGCGGCATCCTGCACCGTGATGGTCAATCCACCGTGCTCGAACTGTGCTTTGGAGACTGTCATGACAATTCCCTCGTAGCCCTCACCGTCAAGATTTGCCCGTCGTGGCGACAGGTCAACTCGAAGTTCCCCTCGAAACCGATTCGATACAGCCCCAACTTGCCAGATAGACCTGGGCTCTGGAGCATTTCTTCGAGGCGCTTGATGTACAGCCCCTCGCGATTGTCACTGGTAGAAATTTGTTCGACTCGCTCAAACAGCTCGTTGAGCGCAGGGCGAGAGGTGGCTCCATTGGCCACCTCGATTGCGACCTGTGTAGATGAAATAGTGACGTGGACCTGGACATCTTCACACCCAGGAACGCTCTCACCGTATTTGATGGCGTTTTCTACCAACTCGGCTGTCACCATGACAGCCGCAGTGCGAACCTCGGTCGAAAGCTCGCTCGCGGCTTCTGCGACCTTGGCTCGCACTTCTCGTACACGCTGCCACACACCACCTGGCAGACTAATATTCAGCTCGATCGACACGGACTACTCCGCTTTCTTGCCCTTGCGCCTGGCAACCAACAACGTCTGGTCGTCTCGTTGATCCTCGGAAGCGACTTTGTCGAGGATAACTTTCACGATTTCAGATGTGGGTAGCTGCTTCGAAGCAAGCTCCGAGAAGAGCGCAGCCAAGTTGGCCTGACCCCAGATGGTGCCATCGATCTTGGCCTCGACGATTCCGTCAGAGAACGCGAGCAGCACATCACCCTCGGCAATCTCGAACGCGGCATCCGAAAGCAGCGGCGCCGCATCATCGACGACGCCGAGCCACACGCCGTTCGTCTCGAACGAGTCGACCTTTCCGGTGGCGGCACGGTACACCAACATATCCTGGTGCAAACCAGCATGCCGCACGACACCGTCGCGCAGACAAAGCGCGCTGATGGTCATGTATTGGTCCTTGCCAATTTTCGCGACGTTGCCCCGAATGGCGGCATTGACTTGAGCCAACACCTTGGACGGCGACGGTGCCTCACCGTTGGCCAACCCAGAAATGGCCGTACGCACCGCAGTTTGGGCCATCATCATGATCAACCCGGCGCTGACGCCGTGACCCGAAACGTCGCCCACGAGCAACCACGCCGCACCGCCCGCTTCGAAGACGTCGAAATAGTCTCCGCCGACCGTACTGGCCGGGCGCATTTCTGCTGAAACCTCGTAGCCCGCAATCAGCGGCTCAGACGGCAACAGCACTGTCTGGATCTTGCGGGCGAGGTCCATTTCTCCCCACAAGTCATGCAGCGCTTTCGTCAGCGCCTCGTGTTTTTCCGCGACCTGTTTTTCAGCATTTTTACGCTCGGTCACGTTGGTGAACTCAACCACCACACGACGACCTGGCACGGCGTGAGCGTGAATCGCAAAAACACTGGCAGGGATCACCTCGTCAACATAGGGCACCTCACCCAGCGCCATGCTTTGCCCTGTCATCGCGATCTTGGTGAAAAGCCCTGGCAGAGGCATTTCGAGCGAACCAGGAAACCCATCGTTGATGAGCTTTCCGAGAACGAAATCTCGGTCGACGCTCATGAACTTCGCCGCGGCAGGAGTACACGCCACGAGCCTCAAACTCGCCGGCGTATCGGGCTCCTCGAGCTCCCAGATACACACACCCACATTTAGAGTGGACAGCGCTCGATCCAAAGCCTCAGCCGACAGAATTGGATGCGAGGAAGAATTGGTCGCGTTCGACACGTTCTCTCTCTGTGTTTCGGTTAGGGCACGGGGCGATGCGCCCCGGACAATGGCGCGAGAGTTTTCTCGCTCATGTGGGGTTTCGGTGTCAACGACAACCGTCAACCCGGCTACGTTTTTTCTACCGTGGCACCTGGGTCAGGTTTTCAGGTAGGCTAGCCACCCGTCAGCCAGTTAGACAAATTGGGCGAACCCTTGTTCGTGACAGTAACGCTGTCGAATGAAGGGGTTCTTTCTCCACTCAATCTTCTTAAACAATCCTACATGACCATCGGAAACTGGCACATTCGGTGATACCGACGAGACCACCCATGCGCTGAGCTCGGCTGTCGGAACGCGCAGAGCGAAGAACATCAGTGGATTAAGAACAGGACCACCCCGCTCCTGGTCCGGAAAACCAAAGCGGTGGAAAGCACCGTTTAGCTCGTCACGAAGGGTCACTTGCTCTCGGCGCGATCTCAGTATCCAAACACCGGCACCAAAGGTGCCGGTAAGTAACGCTCGATGCTCGGCGTGCTTTGCACTGAAGCCCAAGAACGAGGCGTTCGACACGTAAATATCGGTGAAGTCATCCCACGTACGACCAAATGCGATCGACGTTGGGCCGTCGAGCGTACCACCGGTGATAATCGCTTCGTTCGTACCGTCTCGGTTGATCTTCAGCACGGTATCGAAGAACGACGCGCAGTAGATGTTTCCGAAAAAGTCGAAGGCGAAATCGTCGCACCCTACGTTCGTGTTGGCATACAGCGACGGTGTGCCTGCCTTGCCGATGGGACCGTCGGAATCTTCACGATATTCGAGCGATCGGTCGCAGCCACCATAGAGATCGTCGCCGTAAATCTGAATTCGAACAGCACCAGGGAAGCCTTGCCCGGCGTCAATCGCGACAACGACGGATCGAGACCCAGACCTTGGGTTGTGCACCGTAAGGCCACGTCGTTGTTTGGATCCACTTGCCAGATCTGCGCAAGGTTCGAATCCCGCAACCAGCAATTGCCCTTGCTCAACACGATGCCGTTCAGGGAGGAACGACTCGAAGGGCAGCTTCACCAACTGGGTCGCTTTTGCTTGCCCGTTCGGAGAAACGCTAAACACCTCGGTACTGCGGATCATGACCCCACGGAGGCGTAGAGATTACCCGCAACGTCGAAGGTAATCGGGCCCAACAGGCCGTAAAAACCGCTGCAGAAAGATTAATACCAAGGGAAACTGCGCGTATGACGACTGCGTGCCGTCCCTGTCAATTCGCCTTCGCCCTTGAAGGCACCAGCTCACGACAATCCCGTCGGCAGTCCAGTGCATCTCGCGACGCGATTCTCCAGCCGCTTCGCTGGGCGCATCGCTACCGTTTCACCTTGTTACGGTTGCGGCCTGAATGATATTATTTTGCCAGTACTGTCAGGCTGCGCAGCGCAAACCCCACCACAACTGCAACGTTACCGAGCTCCGGACGCAATGCTATGCGGAAACCTCGGCACGGGAAACAGGTTCAGGGCTGGCGCCAGGCAACATATCAGGTGCTTATCGCTGAGATTTTTGCTCCACCGGGTCCCTGCTGATATCGTGCTCATACATTCCAGATATCTGAGTAAAACCCCGCTGACTCCCCGACAAGGCCAAGCGGAATACCTGATCGAAAACCCCTACCCTCGCGACTTCGATAAGACCCGAACAACAACGATCAAAAAATACGCGTTTATCTGGCACCAGAGCGCCAGAGCATTTCAACGCCCGTCAACGCACTAACAGCAACACCCCACGAACGTTTGTTCAGAGACATTTTCACAAGGATTCGCTTCAGCATATCAATTAGCAGCGCACCAGAATGCTCTACCTCAACCACCAGTTCGCGGGGACAAACACGCATTTCTTGAAACAGGTCGAGCTTCGTTGCCCCGACCTCGTTGTCACGCGCGAAAATCGATGGAGCTTGCACCGACGAGTCGATGCTTCCGCGCGCATCAGGCCGACAAGAGGGGTGGCCGCCTGCTCAGTCGTGCTCGATGGAGCGTTGCTCACCCAAGATCTGCAGCGCTTGTAGACTCTCTCGTGGCGCCCTCTTGAACTCTCGAGATTGGCGCGAACGCAGGTCAAACCCTCACCTCTCGGGCGGTGGTGTTGTCATTTATCTGGAAACAGGCTGGACGATTGGGGACATCAACCCCAGGCGGTGAGCACTTTGCTCGACTTCCCCCACCCACGCTCGTTCTTGCCGATCAGATCACCAAAGCCCTCGCACAATCAGACCCATGGCTTCGCGCAGGCAAGAAAACCTGTGGGAAGAATCAACCAACATCTCCGCCTTCTACGGCGCACCTATGCGCACAGAAGGCTGGGCAAGTGCAGCTTGACCCCGGTAAAGTGGCTGGCGTTCTACAATCTGTCATGGCCCCCTTGTCGAATCGCCCCGCGGCTGTCGATGTCGCTCGGATGCCGGGTTGTGGAGAACGCCAGGCGCTGGCGCATGAACGACTACATCAAGAAAATGCACGTGACGGTGTCGAGCTGGCGAGACTATATTTCGATATTCATGCGTGCGCACTACTCGCCATGGGTAACCCCAAGGCAAGCTCGACGATGTAGCCTCGTGGGTTGGATTTTCTTCGGCCACCTCGCTTTGTCATGCATTTACCACCGCGCAACTGCCCTCACCCAACGAAGCCCGGGCCATCATGTTGTCTCGCTGCGAAGGGCTATACCGACCCATCGCGATGGACGCGCCAGCCTGAGCTCAGTGATCAAAAAAACCTTCGCGACGCAGTCGCCGGATCGCAAGCGCGGTCATCGGGTTGAGTGACATCAAGCTCGGGGTCAACGAAGGCTCAGCCCCTGCAGACGCAAACGATCGCGCAAGCTGAGCGGTGCTGCCATCGCCCCAATGCTCTCGCTCGCGCCCCACCATTTCTGTGCAAACGCCTCGTTCGGCGAAGCAAAAAGCGTCAGGTACAGATCGTCAAAACAGAAATTCATCAATACCACCATCCCATGCGAAATGAAGTGGGCCACCACAGAGACTCCGCAGTTCATGTTGGGTCCAGTTTCAGCGGCGGAAGCCCATCGACAGGTATGCACGGCCCACAGGATCGTCACGAAATGTTTCCACGGCGCTGCAACGACTGCACGGCTTGTGCCTGCGTGAGCGGTTAAGAATGTCGAGCGTGCCGGCTAGCCACAACATGGACGAGCTCGACGAAACGGGCACGGGCAGTTGTGAATAGTCGTCAGGCGGAAAAATTTTAAGGTACGCAGAGAAACCAACCCGCGGGGTAGGGAAGCCC
This sequence comes from Polyangiaceae bacterium, assembly GCA_046351315.1. Lineage (GTDB taxonomy): Bacteria > Myxococcota_A > Polyangia > Polyangiales > Polyangiaceae > JAXLYQ01. Next base: position 35,669 of record JAXLYQ010000020.1, on the reverse strand, counting down.
CCGACCAGCTTACCTGTTGATCCGCGGCATCGTCGAGAGATTGCGCGGAGGGCTCAGCTTCGCCCGGTAGCTTCCAGAGCTCGGTCAACACGATGTTGTACTGCAAGATCCCCGAGCTTAGATAGGGTTGAGGGCCGCCCGCTGTCAGCGCGGCGTAGTAGTTTTGAACCATGGTCACAAGCGCGGTCTTGTCTTCTGCGTTGCAGCGCTCGAGGCGATGCACATACGGAAAGACAAATGCGTGCGAATAAAACCCATCCATGAAGATCGACCCCCAGGTGCGTGCATTCGAACGCGCGAATTGTCCGCATGGGGTGCTACCCAGTCCATCCATCACGGATTTCGCATGCGAAAACGGGTCATTCCCCATTTTCGCTACACACACTGGGTCAGCTTTGCAGTCATCCGAAAAATGCGAAACAGCCTCTTCGACGCCCTGATCGTAGTGCGTAAATGCAAAGTGGTTAGGCGTCATGAACCCATCGAAAATGATGCCTTCAGCCACAGTGGGTGCGACCTGCATGAAACGGTGAGCCCAGTGAGTCCCGTACGAACCGCCCCATACGAACACTTTTTGCTCAGGGGCGCGGGTCAGCGAGATGGCCAGCTCGAGGTCTTTCGCCGCTTGTTTGGTCGTAAAATACGGCAGGCGATCGTAGTCGCCATTGGTTTTCAAAGCATCGAGACAGGCGGGAACATCCTCGACCTGGAGAACATAGCCACCGTACGAATCAGCAGTATCCTGTTGCGGGCAGGTCAGTCGGTGTGAATAGCCTGTTCCGCGGTGATCGATCACATACACATCGGCGTCAGGAATCAACCCGGAGATCTGTGCCGCAAAATCGTGGTAGACATAACCGCCCTGCCCCGGGCCCCCTGAGAGCAGCCAGATTTGGCGGTTTGCCGTCGATGTCGCGGGGATCCTAGAGATATGAATATCGATGGTTTCACCGCCCGTCGCATCGTGATTCAACGGAGCTTGAAACGACGCGCACTCGGTTTGGTAGCCCTCTTGGCATGTGCCAAATACAAGCGCAGCGCCTGCGGTTCCACCGGCGCCCGCAGCACCCGACGAACCAGCCGAGCCAGCCGAGCCAGCAGCCCCTCCCTCGCCGGCCGTTCCGGATTGGCCAGAAGTGCCGGCAGAACCGCCCGTTCCGGCTGACCCAGACGCCCCGGCTTGTGCTGCAGAGCCTGCGGCCGAATCGCTATCGGAATCGGAGCAGCCCACCGCGAACATCATGAAACCAAGCGCCAGCATCGAACGCGACCGCGCAAGTCGACGACAGAACATGCGAATGACCTTTCCCGAGAAATGAAGGCTCAGAGGGTTTCGACGAGCCTAGCTACCGCCGAGGGTCGTTCCATTGCTTCGATGCGACATCGTGCACGAGCTCGTCGTCAGAGGCTCTGCCTCGACAGCCCGGGCGAATGATTCTCGTACCACCGAGAATGTCACTAACCGCGTGTCATCGTGAGCAGTGTAGCCGAGAGCTCGTTAGATCGGCCTGGCAGACGCAAAGATACTTCGAGCCCCCCATCCGAGCGATTTCGAAGTCGAAGACGACCTCCGTGGGCTTCGACGATTTCTCTACACAGAGGCAACCCAAGCCCCGACCCACGTTCTTTGGTCGAATAAAACGGGACAAGCGCATTTTCCATCACCTCGGCGCTCATCCCTTGGCCTCGATCAGAAACAACGATGCGACAACCACCGCCTGCCGTTCCGTCAATCGCGAGAGAAATTCCGTCGCGAGGGCTTCCCGATTCTTCCGCGTTCTTGATCAAATTGATCAGCACCTGTTGTAGCTGCGCGGCATCGAAATACCCATGAGACGAGCCGCCCGAAAAAGAGACGGAAAGACCGGGCCAGAGCTCTTTGAGACTCGTGAGAAAGCCATCCCAAGAGACATCCTCACATCGAGGGGCAGGCAAACGCGCCAAACGAGCGTAGCTCTCGAGAAATGAGCCTAGACGCACGGTACGCTCAGCGATCGAGGCAAGCACGCGCTCGAGCTTCTCAGAGGCCCCGTTCTTTGAAAGAACCATAGCCGAGTGCACCATGCTCGAGATGGGCGCGAGCGAGTTATTCAGCTCGTGCCCCAATACCCGGATCAGTTTTTTCCATGCATCCACCTCGTTTCTCGCAAGCTCACGTTGAATGGGCTTGACCACGAGCACAGTGACCGGGTCGCTTTCGAACGTGAGATAACTCTTCGAAAGCAAATACAAATGACGCTCACCATCGCTGTCATCGACTGAAAAGATCTCTTCACTCGAGCCCATGACAGCGCGTCTCAACGCTGCTGGCGCCTGCGAAAGCAACGCCAGAAAATCGCCACCGGCCAAGTGCTTGCCCTCGAAAAATATCTTGGATGCTACCTCATTGGTGTAGATGATCCGCCCGTCGTTGGTGTAGACCACCATGGCCATCGGGGCTTCGTCCACCAGTGTCTTGATCAAGACCTCACGTCGGTGCGCTGCAGCGCTCAACCGCGCATTCTCGGCCTGTTTCTCGGCAAGAACGGCATCTGTCTTCGCCAAACGTTTCTGTGCCCAATGACGCGCAACCACGGCACCGAGCACCGCAGACACCAACGGAGCGCCGAACAAGAAGCCGAGGGAAACCTCCATCTCATTTGTCCTTGTCCGAGGTGTCACCGCGTACGACGTCACGGCCTCCCGCAGAGCTTCCTGCCGAGCCAGGGCCCGTCTCGGAGCGGTCGGAGGGTTGTCCGCGGCTTAGGCCGAATCGGTCCATCTTGCGGTAGAGCGACTGACGAGTAAGGCCCAATTCTGCGGCTGCACGCGAAATGTTTCCGCCCACCGATGCCAGCACTTGCTCGAGCGTGGTGCGATCCAGCACGCGTTCGGGTTCGACGCGTTCCGCTTTCGGTGCTGCGCTCAAGGGTTTGCTAACAACATCCAGCCCGAGATCCTCGGTAGAAATTGAAGGCCCAACACCGACCAATAGTGCGCGTCGAATACGGTTTTCGAGCTCTCGCACGTTTCCTGGCCATGCATGTGCTCTCATCGCATCGACCGCTGAAGGCTCGATACTCCGCAGAGTCCCCCCAGTTTCGCGTGACATGGTGGACAAAAAATGCTCAGCAAGCGGGAGCACATCATCGATACGCTCACGTAGCGGTGGAAGCCGGAGCTCGATGACATTCAATCGAAAATAGAGGTCTTCACGAAAGGTCTTTTGCCTAATTCCATCGAGGAGATCGGCGTTCGTCGCGCTAATTAGCCGAGTGTCGACCTTTCGTGTGGTGTTGCTGCCAAGACGTTGAAAATCGCCGGTTTGCAGTACGCGAAGCAGCTTGGCCTGACCCGAAAGCGATAGATTCCCGATTTCGTCGAGGAAGAGGGTGCCCCCATGCGCGGCCTCGAAGCGACCGATTCGCGCCTTGGTCGCGCCGGTAAACGCGCCTGCTTCGGCACCAAATAGCTCTGCCTCCATGAGTTGTTCAGGCAAAGCTCCGGCGTTCACCTTGATAAATGGTTTGTCTTTGCGGGCCGAGCTCGATTGTACAATTTCAGCGAGACGCTCTTTTCCCGAGCCGTTTGGCCCCGTGATCAAAACCGGTACATCTGACGCCGCCACTTGCGTTGCCATCGCCATCAGCGATCGCATCACCTCGCTTACGAACACCAGCCCACCCGTATTCGTCGATGGGTTTAGGGCCGCCGTCATTTGGTCGAGGTGAGAACGCACGACCGAGATCAGCTTCGTATCATCCCAGGGCTTTTGAAGATAATCCGTCGCCCCTTCTTTCACCAAGGCGACAGCCGTTTCGAGGATGACCACGCCGTGATCAGCACCACAGGCAAACCGGGTCGGCGAGCGCGAAGTGCGCGAAATAGCGCCACACCTTCTTCACCCGAGCTTGTTGCCTGGGTAAAATTCATATCCTGAACCACGAGTCGAACCTCGGGCTTTTCGACTTCGCGCAGGGCCTCAGTGGGCGTCGCAACCGCGAGCGACTCAATGCCATGAACATCAGCAGCGACAACGCCTCACGAATATCAGCGTTGTCGTCGACGATGAGTACCAGGGGCGCTTTCTGCATGGTTCGACCGAGCTCAGCCCATTACATAGCCGAGGCTCGCGTTCGGAGCTTACTTGACTCGTACCTTCCGAGTCACCCAAGACACGCCCCCTCGATCATCACGACTGACGAGCCACAGCGTTTCGACCGTGCCACTCGGGGCGTTTCGAAGGGCAAACTTCGTCGAGCCGTCCCGAGCCAATCGAACATCGAATTCGAACGCAGCATTTTGCGCAAAAAACTGTGTAATGAGCTGCTCATCGTAGGCTGTCCCCGAGTCGTCGACACCACTCTCGAACGAGGCACTTTCCAACCCTACGGCCACGGTAGCTTTCTGCCCGTTGTCGCAATCATCGAGAAGATTGGGCACATTCGAGCAAGCCACCATGTCTTTGATTTCGTCGGCATCCCAAGTCGCACCGTCGAATGTCACGGTGCGAATCACCGGGTTCTTGTTGCGCTCTGTCTCTCGAACCCATACGCGTTTGATCGAGACCACATAGTCCTCTTGAGGCAATGCGTTTCCAGACGCGTCGACACATGAAATCGGCATCGATTGCTGATCCCATGTAGATGAATCAGTCAGTCGAATCTGGCCAGGACACGCCACAGTCACCACGCCCACGTACGCATTGGCTCGAGCCTGCTCAGAGAGAGAAGAAAGGGCATCGTCGGGCACAGTCAAAGAGAACGTGTCGAGGTTTTCGCCCACGGTGAATTGCGGGGGCTTTCCTGACGATTGTGCATCCTGCGCAATCTTGGCCAAACACGCGTTCACCACGGTCGAGCTCGGGTTGACACAGGTAGCCCACCCGATCGACAAGGGTCGTTGCCGAGGGTCGACGACGAGGGCCTTGATATTCACGGATGCCCCTGGGGCGGCCATCGGAGCGTCAGCCTGTACAGCCAATATTCGTACATCAACCACGCGAGAGCTAGGGTCGAAATCGCTGCCACAAGAGTTCAATGAGAGGGCCAACGCGCCCATCGAACCGAAGAAATAGGTTGTTTTCACAGCTCACCTCGCACACCAATCACAGGGAGAATGGGCAACCCCGCCACGACATCCGAACGAGTGTAGTTGAAGTTATACAATCGCCCCTCGGGGTTTCGTCGATTGTAGACGTTTTGCACATCGGCATAGGCCGAGAGCTTCCATTGAGAGAAATTCCAGGTTTTCTCGATGCGAACATCGAGTCGATGAAAGGCGGGGCTACGAGCCGAAAATGGCTGCCCATTGATCGGAGAGTATGCACCAGCATCCGCATCGAGAACGGCAGCAACCGCGGGCGTATAGGGGTTTCCGCTCACGTATCGAAACCTGGCGCCGGCCTCCCAACCACGACCCAACTTATAGCTACCCAAGACCGTCAAGATATGGGTTTGATCGAACTCGAATGGGTGAAGAGGCTCGGCATCATATGCGCGTCGTTCACTACGAGAGAGCGTATAGGCAATCCAGCCGAAAAACCGCTCATCTGCACGATATCGAAGCAACATCTCGAGACCGTAAATGCGACCGCTCCCCGTATTTGCGTAGTCGACGCCTGCTCTCGTGGTTGATGCGGCCTGGCGTTGGTCCACGAGTTGATCGAGGTCCTTGTAAAACCCTTCTGCCGAAAGCTCGATTTTTTTGGTCAGCTCTTGCTCGAAGCCGGCGCTGTAGTGGATCGCGCGATTGCTGCTCAATCCGGGCGTGCCGAAAGGCGAGTAGCTCTCGTAGGGCTGAGGCGGCTGCATGTACAATCCAACCCCGCCCTTGAGCGTTGTTCGTGGGAACGCGCGGTGAGCGTCGAGCCGCACCGCAAGTCTTGGGCTCACCTTCCACTCGGCAAGCTCGCTGGTGTAATCGAGCCTCACCCCCGGAAGTACCTTCAACCCAGCCACGGGCGAGAGCTCGAGCATCGCGTATGCGGCAGGCAAATAGCGATTGGCTTTGGTGGTGAGAAGATTTGCTTTTCGAGCAAAGAAAGGGCCGGTTGATTGCCCGTCTTCTGGGATGGGCGGCGCCTTCACCGAAACATCGGCTGAAACCACCGTGGTATCAGTGCCGACAATGGCCACAATGCCATCCGAGAATCGAGCGCGAAGGTCGGAGCGGAACGTCAGTGGCGCGTAGTCAATATCGACGAAGTTCTGTCCAAAGTCGAAGACGGTGTGATCGTGCCCGTAGGCCAGGGTGTTGACCCAGCGAACGCCGTCGGTGATTTTGGTATCGGTACGAGCCTGGATACGCCAAAACGAAGTATGATTTCCGAGGCCAGTAATGGGGTTATCGGGCGGTGGGCTATCGAAGGTGAGCTTGAGGCGATCATCGGAGAACAAGAAAGCGAGGCGAGCGGTCGTTCGATCACCCAGGTCTTGCTCGATCATCGCCTGTCCATCGTAGTACACCGGCGCAGTCGACACGCCGAGCGCACCCGTCGACTCGAGCACGGGGCCTAGCCAGGCGTCGACATAGGATCGACGAGCCGCAAGAAGCACGCGGGTATGCTTTCCGAGAGGGCCCTCCGCCATCATGCGCGCATCCAGTGTATCTACCTGGAGCAACCCACCCCAGCGGTCTTTTCGAGGTGATTTAAGCCCAATATCAACAACACCGCCCATCACACGTCCGTACTCAGCTCCAAAGTTTCCTGGGGTGAAATCAATTTTGGACAGCACCTCACTGGGCACGACCGAGGTCAAGCCTCCAAAATGGTACGCAATTGGGATGGGTGTACCGTCAACGAAGACCGCGGTGTCATTGGGCCCGGCGCCTCGAACGATGAGCTGAGCCGTGATTCCAGGGCTTCGAGCTACTCCGGGAAAGCTCTCGAGCGAGCGAAGGGCATCGCCGTTGGTACCGGGCATTTTTTGCAGCTCTCGTTGCTCGATCACCCGGCGGGTCACCTCGCGTGGGGGGCGCTCGCCCACCACTTGGATTTCTTGAGGCTCACCCGCAACAGAAAGCACCTTGGGCGAGGGGCGATACACCACCTCGGTCGCGGCCCCTTCGGTCACCACCTCTTCGGATTCGAAAGGCTCAAGCCCGTCGGCTTGAACACGAACCTTATAGGCGCCTGGAGGGAGATTGTTGAACGAGAACCCTCCATTGGCGCCCGTGGTGATTTCGCGCGGTTGGCTCTGTACTGAGGTTGACGAGAGAACCACCAAGACGCCCGGAATTGGATCATTGGAGGCGGCTCGAACCACGCCAGAAATAACGCCTGATATCACCTCGACGGGTTTCGGAGCGGGCTCCCACACGAACTCGAATCGGTAGGGGATCTTTGCTGCCACGGCCTTGCCTCCGACAAGCGCAGGAGTGAACGTGAGCTGTTTCGCCGCAGCGATCGCCGCTGGATCAAAGTCGGCATCGGGCGGGCTGGTCACGACCACATCGGTGACGCTCCCGGTATTGTCGAGGGTGAGAGTGAGCGTCACCACAGCTCGAACCGGGTCTGCTTTGCGAGACTCAGGAAAAACGGGTTCGATATGGTTCGTGGGTTTGGGCGGCACACGCTCTGGCGCCCCTGCATCAGGCCCCTTCGGCTGAGCAACCACGAGCGAGGGGCTTGTCACTGAACCAAGAATGAGGAGCGTACAGATCGAAACGCGCCTTCGAAATACTGTCATGGTGCCACTGACCTCTGCACACGACAGGCCAGCTCGTGCACAGAGCTCCAGAACAGCCATTTCTACAGCAACGAAATCGTTGAGCTACGCTCGACCCCTTGTTCTCACACAAACAGTAGTGAGAACAGCCATCGTCGAACGACTGTTCGGCGAGTGTCCGGGGTGTCCGCTCACTGTCCGCTCACTGTCCGGTCAGTGTCCGGTCACTGTCCGCGAGAGGCGTCCGCTCGCGCGTAAAGAGCGTGTACATTCGCCAAACCGGCTCGCTTGTTCGGGCAAGAACACGCGTTTTTTCGATGGTTGCAGGGTTCGAGCGCGAGCGGTCGCCCTCGTTGTGGTGAGATAGGACCCGAAACGACGGCGCGGCATACTCGGTGCACAAGGGGTGGGCACGCAGGACAGTGGAGACCGCACCATGAACATCGTCGAAAAGTCGAAAAATCTCATGCTGGCAGTGGGCGCATCACCTTTGATGTATTTGTTGATCGGCCTGAGCGTGGTCAGCGCTGCCATCGTGCTCGAACGGCTCTGGTATTTGATTCGAGTCGACGAAGACCCACAGTCGCTCTCGAAAGCCCTCGCGACCTTGTTGAACGCCGGAGATATCGAGGGCGCGCGAGCCCGTATGAAATCATCCAAGTCTCCCGCCGCAGCCGTTGCGCTCGCCGGGTTGGATGAGGCCCACAATGGCGTCGACTCAGTGGAGGAAGCGATGCAAGGAGCCTTGGTGATTCAGCGAGCTGCGCTTGAACGTGGCCTGGCATTTCTGGGCACCATCGGAAACAACGCTCCGTTCGTTGGATTGTTGGGCACCGTGGTTGGTATTGTACTCGCTTTTGATCGGCTCGGTGACGCAGGGAAAGTGGCTGCAGGGCCTACGATGGGGCCCGCAACCGAAGTGATGTCCAGCATTGCGGAAGCCCTTGTAGCAACAGCGATCGGCCTTCTGGTCGCACTGCCTGCGGTTGCGGCGTACAACTATTTTCAACGGCGAATTAAATCCGTGCTCTCGGGGACACAGGTCTTGGGTCACGTGTTGTTGTCATGGCTCAAGGCAAAACCCACCGACTTGCCGCCCCCAGCACGATTGGCTTCCAATGATCGCTCGGGCGCTCGACCCGTGATTTCAGTATCGATCATCGACGCTGCAGGGCAGGAGATCTGAGCATGGCCGGCTCGATGTCGACCCAAGACGACGAGATCGTCACGGGAATCAATGTCACTCCACTCGTCGATGTAACCCTGGTTTTGCTGGTGATCTTCATGGTGACCGCCAAGCTTATCTCTTCTCAGGGTGTGCCCATGGATCTACCCAAAGCCGCCTCAGGAAACGCCGTGCAGACGATGCTTACGGTGTCGGTCGATGCGGAGGGGCATGCTTCTTTGAACGGGAAATCAGCCTCGGACGACACCGAGCTGCGTAGGGTGGCGCATGAAGCGATTATCCGAGAGCCTGAGCTTCGAACGGTGGTTCAAGCAGGCGCCAGTGTACCTCATGGCCATGTCGTTCACGTGATGGATCAGCTCCGTCAGGCCGGTATCGGCAAAATCGCATTTGCCGTGGATCCCGTTTCTCCCGCAGCACCTAACCCCTGAGAAATCTCATGTCGAACGCTGCTCTTGCTCATGCAGAAGTGACCCTGCCGTTCTACCCCAAGCGAGAGAGCGCGGTATTGCAGGGCGCTTGTTTGTTCGTTGCCGCACTATTTCACGCAGCGTTGGTGGTCTCGAGCCCAGAGCGAGCGCCGGCGTCACCCCAACCCATCGTAACCGAAATTGATTTGGCTCCGCCCAAACCGATCGAGCCTCCCCCCGAGCCTCCGAAGCCTGTTGTCGAGGAGCCCCGCGCCGCTGCGCCCACGCCCCAGGAGCGGCCTACGGTGTCAACCAAAGTCGCGGCAGGCCCGGCAGCCGCACGCGCTGGGGCCTTGCTGACCTTGCCCGCCGACGCCGCGAAATCAGACTCGAAAGAGGCGCCGGTCGAGTTTGTAACCGACCCTAACGGACAATCGTACGGGGGCGGCGTCGTAGCGCGAGGAGGCACAGCAGACTTTGGTGCAAGAGGCGCTCAAGTCACGCCAACAACACCACGCGCTGCCGAGCCCACCGCGGGGTCAGCCGCTCGAAAGGCCGACGACGTCGTAGCGGCGGCCGACCTGAGCGCACAGGCGAAGCTCACCGCGAACGATGCTTGTCGAGGGTATTTCCCCTCGGGGGCAGAGAGCGACAACGCGGTCGTTGCACTGGCACTCGTGGTCCGCTCGGACGGTCGCGTTGGCACGGCAACGGTGCTTTCCGAATCGCCAGCGTCGCAAGGGTTTGGCGCGGCCGCACGAACCTGTATGCTTGCGTCTCGCTTCAGCCCTGGTCTCGATAAAGGTGGTATGGCCGTCACCTCTGCCACGACCATCCGCGTCCGTTTCACGAGGTAGCCCCGTATGTCCGAGCACCGACTCGCTCTCGTAGAAGAACAGGATAGCCGCGACTTCCTTCAAACGCGCGTGGCTCAGTTCGGCCGACGGGGCGCGTTGTTGAGCTTTCTGGCGCTGCCTCTCCACTTTCATATGCCCCAAGGGGTGCTCGCCGAGCCACATCCGGCCGAGGCAGACAAGTCAATCCTCCCGCATCTATTGGCCACCGTCGCCTTGTATTCTGTAGCGCTCCTCAATGGCACAACACCGCGCTCAGAGCGGTTCATCTACACCACAGAGGCGATTGGATTGATTTCCAGCAGCTTGTTGTATTGCTGGATGGGGAGCTATATCCCGAAAAACGGTGATTTCATCTTGTTGCTCGCCATGTCGCTGATGGCGTTTGCACGAGCGGCGCTCGTGCCGAGCAGCACCTTGCGCACCACATTGATCACAGCCGGGTGCGGCGTTGGTTTCTTGGTCGCGATTTTTGCTCCCCAAGTGCCGCTCGGGCCCGACTGTATGGCACCGATAGGCCGACTGGTATACGCATGGATGTGGTGGGCACTGGTGACCGCCCTCGCGGCTGGTACATCGAGCGTGATTTATGGGCTTCGAGAGCAGGTGCGCGAGGCACGTCGGGTTGGACAATATGTGCTCGAGGAAAAAATCGGTGAAGGTGCGATGGGCGTCGTGTACAAGGCAAGCCACGCGCTGCTTCGACGCCCAACTGCCGTAAAATTGCTTCGCCCCGAGCTCGCTGGCGGCAATGCCCTTGCCCGCTTCGAGCACGAGGTTCGTCTGACCGCGACACTCACCCACCCCAATACCATCACCGTATTCGACTACGGGCGAACCCCCGACGGCACGCTGTACTACGCGATGGAGCTTCTCGAAGGCGCGAATCTCGAAGAGATTGTCACGCGAGTTGGGCCGCTTCCTCCCGAACGCGTCGTGGATATTCTTCGACAAGTCGCATCTGCTCTGGTCGAAGCCCATGCCGCAGGTCTGGTCCACCGCGACATCAAGCCAGCCAATATTTTCTTGTGCGAGCATACGGGCACGACAGATGTCGTCAAAGTGCTCGATTTCGGGATAGTGAGGCAACTACGCGCGCCCGCTGGTGCCCTCACCGATCGCCGAGGAGTCGGCACCCCTCACTATATTTCGCCAGAGGCGATCTCGGCACCTGATACCGTCTCTGCTCAGAGCGACCTCTACTCACTCGGCGCTGTGGGGTACTATTTGCTCACGGGTCGCCCGGTATTCGACGCCTCGACGCCCATCGAGGTGTGGACTCACCACCTCTGCTCCGCGCCCATTCCTTTTGCAGAGCGAATTGACACGGCCATTCCACGAGAGCTCGAGCGCGTCTTGTTCTCGTGCTTGTCCAAGTCGCCACAAGGGCGACCGCAGTCGGCGCGCGAGCTAATTCGACTGCTCGATGAGCTGCAGCTCGAGCGTTGGGATGACGCCAAAGTGGAAGCCTGGTGGGCCACCCACCGGGATCGCATTCACTCCGTAGAACGCACGCAGGCGGAACACGCTTCGAACGAGACCGTGTTGCGCACGTTTGCCATGGATGTCGCCCGCCGAAGTGCTGCGGAATGAGAGGATCACACGTGCTCAATCGCTGCCAAGAACGATCGAACATCGGGAAAGCGATCCGACGGTTGTTTCGACAGCGCTCGGTGTAGCGCGAAATCGACCTGCGACGGGCACGGTCGTGGCGCAAGCGCGCTTGCCATCGGAATCTGCGAGGTAAGCAACTTCGCATAAACCGAGGCCAGATTTTGATCCAAGAACGGCGGTGCACCCGTGAGCATTTCATAGGTGACGGCTGCCAGCGCAAACAGGTCACTTCGAACGTCAACCGGCTCTCCGCGAGCTTGCTCTGGCGACATATACAGGGGTGTACCCACGACGGCGCCGGTGGAGGTCACTCGCACCCTTGCCCCAGATTGGATCGGCAGCGCTAGGCCAAAATCCAATAGGACAGCTCGCTCATGAAGCCCCGGAGTCTGAGCCAAAAACACATTCGCGGGTTTGAGATCGCGGTGGAGCACGCCGTTTTCATGCGCTGCCATCAATGCCCAGCCCATCTGAAACACAAGGTGCCTGGCAGAGGCCCACGGAAGGCTGCCCACCCGAGAAAGACGCGCTTCTAGGGTTTCTCCACCCAGCAAATCCATCACGAGATAACGAACACCACGATCTCGCCCCACGTCGTGTATCGACACGATATTGGCGTGGTTGAGCAATCCTATCGTCGCCGCCTCTCGCTCGAAACGCTGGACAGCCCCAAGATCATCGGCCTGGGGTTGCATCGCCTTCAATGCATAGCGGCGCCCGGTACGCACATGCCGTGCGACATAGACCAGGCCCATGCCGCCTCGCCCGAGCGGTTTTTCAACCTGCCAGGTGCCGTTGAGCTGCACCCCTTCGAGCGAATCGGCGGGCAGATCGGCGCCACTCGACGGAAGGGTTACCGCAAGCTGGCCATCGTTAGGGTCAGGCTCGAGCAGACCTGCTTCGAGCGACGAGATGAGCAGACGCTGCGCATCGACCTCGTGAACCTTCATCGTGCGCGAGAGCTCGCCCGCTTGAAGCGCTGCGCCGCTCGACCCAAGCGCAGCGATCTCTTGCATCCCCTGAACACGCTTCCGACGACGCCAGCCAGCGCGGAACAAAAACCCCGACGCCATCACGGGAAACACGCCGAAAAAGACCAGTACGAACACGCCGCCACGCTTGACCCATAGCCAGTCTTCGTTGCCCGCTTCGGGCATCACCAGCACCAGCAGGCCCATCCAGAAACCGAGCGTCGACAAGACGATGCCGATGCCGCCCACAATCAGGTAGCCGTACGACGAAAGTCGCTCTCGTCGAAGAAGTGCTGGGTAGCGATCGAGTCGGAGGCGCATCGGTTCGCTTCGGGTTCGCGCGAAGAGCCTCCGGCAGTAGCATGCAACCATGCTCCGTGCGTGGCCTCCGTTGCTGGGTCGAGAAGTCGAGCAACAGCAGATCATCGCCGCTGTTGAACAGCTCATCGAGAGCTCGCTGGATGTGTCTGCCGCGACATCGGCCCCTCACGAAAACCGCTGCCGTACCGTTGAGATCTCGGGGCCGCCCGGGATGGGAAAATCCCACCTTACCCGCGCAGTCACCGACACGTTGTTGAGGTCAGGGCGAGCCGGGCAACACGCGTGGGTCGATCTCGAAGAGGTCGTCGATGCAGCCAGTGCGACCGACGCGCTGGCAACGGCCCTTTCGCTTCAGCACGCAGGCACACAGCTTGTCGAAGCGTTGTGCGCTCGTTTCTCGGCGGTGAGCTCGCCCACCATCGTGGTGCTCGATCACGCCGATGGTTTGCTCGCTGCGCCGAATTTCACAGGAGAAACCTGGCTTCGACGGTTGCTGGAGTCGCTTGCGCTCGCCGCCAACGGAACGCCCGTGCTCGTACTCATCACCTCGAGTCGACAGCTACCCCGCAACGATCTGGTTCGCATCGACGCCGCGTTCGAGATCGGCCCTCTGCCCCTGCCTCGAGCAAACACCGATCTCTCGCTGCACCCCGCGGTTCAGCTCTTCTGTAACGCCGCCGCCAAAGCGCGCGCTGGCTACACGTTGCTCGCTGCCGAGGCACCTGCCATCGCGGGGATCATCCAAGCCCTCGACGGCTCGCCGCGCGCCATCGAGCTCGCAGCCTCGCGTATGAGCGTCATGGCTGCACGCGCGCTCTACCAACGGCTCGCCAACGCTCCGTGGCAGCAGCTTCCGGCCCTCGAACGAGCCGATGCCCTACTGCTCCAAGGGCTCGATGACGTTGAGATGACGACCATCATATCATCAAGCGTATTCAAAGGCGGGTTCACCTTCGAAGCGGCAGAGCAAGTGTTCGCCACAACGTCGGGGCGACCGCTCATCGACGTGTTGAGCGAGCTTCGACAGCGCTCGCTGTTGATGGCGTCGACAAGCACCGATGGTGAGCTTCGACTACGCGCGTATGCGTCGGCTGTGGCTACGCTCGAGAAACAACACAACAGCGCGGCGTTGCTCAACGAAACAAGAGCAAGACACGCGAGGTATTTTTCTGAACGAGCGTTGCAGCTCGCATCCATTCGCATCGAGGCGACCGAGCCCAACGACCTCGCAACATGGGTCGCCCGCGAGCAGGACAACCTCATCGCCGCACTTGATTATCTGCTCGCCACGCCCAACCCCGAGCGTACCCATGCCCAGCAGGCGCTTGCGCTCACCGCGGCGCTTGGCCCCGACCATGTCGACCAGGCTCGCGGAGAGCGTGTGTACGCACGCTTGGCCCCTCTCTTGGGCATCACCCGCGCCTCCGGGGCTGACCCCGCGATGGTCGCCGAGGTATTGTTGCTACGCGCGAAGGTCGCCGAAGCGCTGGGACACGATGGCGCATCAGCGGATCTGGTTCGCGCGCTGGCCATGGCGCAAGCCAGCGGCCAGCGTGATCTCGAAGCGAAGATCTCGCTGAGGCTGGGCAAGTCGTTGCTCGAAGTGGGTGAGGTCGATCAAGCACAGCGCACACTCGAGCACGCACTTTCATTGTCGACGACGAGTCACACCCAAGCAGGGTTGTTCGAGGTGCTCGGTCGGTTGCTGACCACACGAAGCGACCCTCAAGGTATCGAGCTTCTCCGTCGGAGCGTCGAAATGGCCCGGCGCGAAGCTGCGCATCGACTCGAAAGCGACCGTCGCCATCTTCTCGTTGCAGCGCATCTCGACCTCGGCGACACGAGCGCGGCAGAAGTCGAGCTTTCTCGCCTCGACCCGAGTGCTCACTCGATGGTGTTGCGAGGTCAGCTCGCCCACGAGCAAGGCGACGTGAAACAAGCGCGGATGTGGCACGAGCGAGCGATGGGGATGTCGCTCGACGACGGCGACCACAGAACGGCACACTGGGCGGAAATCAACCTCGCCATGGCGCTTCGCGACCTCGGAGAGAGCGCCCTTGCGTTTGCATCGCTCACCCACACGCGAGAGCGCGCATCACGACCACTTCGAGCGCTTGCACTGACTCAGTTGGCAGCCGTCGAACGAGATGCCGGACGCGACAGTGAGGCCGACGAGCTTCTCGCTCAAGCCCCCGCGAACGTGCCTCCGTGGGTGACCGCCGTAACCGATCTCGAACGAGCGCGAGCACAACGAAGCACGATGGCTCCGGTCGGGATTTTGGCTCGATTGTCACTTCGTTGCGCCCTGTCTCGCGATGCCGCTCGTCGTACAGAAACGCCCAAATCGGTCGCTCCACCCGAATCAGCCCCCTCGAGCGCTCGCACGACGTTGATCGGCCCCGAGGGTCGCTGGTTCGAGATCGCGCAAGGCGAGACCGTCAGCCTGTCGCGGCGTCCGGTGTTGGCAAAGCTTCTATTTGCGCTTGCCCGCAAAGCGGATCGCTTGATGACGCCCGAAGAGCTTGTGGCAGCGGGGTGGCCAGAAGAACGTGTGCTCGCTTCGGCCGCCGCTCACCGTGTCCGTGTGGCGATCTCGACCCTACGAAAGATGGGCCTTCGAAGCGTGTTGATCACCGAGGACGACGGCTATCGCCTTCTCGGACCAGTGGTGATCGTACAGAGCACGACCGACGTTTGATCGCCGTTTGATTGGCCATTGATGCCGAATGACCGCATTCATCCCCTCGTCATCGGGTCGCGCTTCGGAGCGCACCCCTTCTGATTGAGGAGCTTGAAACGTCATGGTGTTCACCGTCGGAATGGTCGCTGTTTGCCTCGGAATCATCGGTATCATCTGGGGCATCTTCAATAAGATCCGAGCGGGGCGTGTGGTCGATGCCCCCTTCGTGAAGACCGGCGAAGTTGCATCCAAGGGCGCCGCCGTCGCGAGCCCCAAAGGCGCCATCTCGGCCGAGGGCAACGTCGCTTGCCCCCAGCCGTTGATAGCACCTGTAAGCGGAGTGCCGTGCCTCTGGTACTCGCTCAAATGTACCGCCACGTGGAAGGCGGGCGACGTCACCAAGCACGAGGATCTCGACTCACAAAAGATGGGCACTCGCTTCACCATCGATGATGGCAGTGGCCCCGTCGTGGTCGACACCACCGAGGGCGGCGACTTCGAGCCCACCAAAAAATCCAAGCAGAGCAAAGCCGCAACCCTCATGGGCGGGCTCACCAACCAAACCGTGCAGATCGGCAACTACGTCGTGAACCCGAAGCTCTGCGTGGGCATGGGTTGGACATACGAAGTCGAAGAAGAATACATGCCGGTCGAGTCGTTCTTGTTCGCTTGCGGAGTGGTCGGAACCCAGAACAGCATCGCCGCGCCAAAGTGGCGACAGCTCATGCTCACCAACATCAACCGCGAGAAGTTGCTCGGTGGTGCGCAGAAGACCGCGAAGCTCTCTCTCGCGGCGGGTGCTGCGTCCTTCGTGCTCGGCTCAGCGATCGCGGTCGTTGCTCAAGTCTTCTTGCCCAACGACACCGCCGAAGGCAAAGCGGCCATCTCGGCGCAGAATGCCGCCGCTGCAACGGCTCCTGCGAAGGCTGCTGCGCCGCCCCCGAAGAAGAAGTGATTCACCCTAGCGCGCGCTCAATCTCTCCAAGAATCGAAGCAAAGCGCGCTGACCCTGCTTCCTCGAGGTATCGATCCAGCGCGAACCGCAACGCATCCGAGAGGCTCGCCCACCCTTGCCTCGTCAGTTTTTCGGCAAGCTGCGCGTGATGTTTTCGAATCACGTCGACCGCAGCTTGCCTTGCTGTTTCTGAGCTCCACTGCGCCGGCCAGCCCACGGCCTCGATCAGCTTGGGCTCAACACCAACTTGGTGACTCAGCTCGATCACGCGCTCACCGAACGCCTCGGCCAACGCGCCCTCTCCGTCGAGCTCGCACAGCTCGCGTCGCTCTGACATCGAGAGAAGCTGCCATGTCGAAAGCGAGAGCTTCACCCCCGCCAGGTCAAGCTTTCGTCGAACATCGAGCGGGATCCACTCGAGCGTGTGGTTGTTTTCTGCCTCGTGCACGAAGCGATACATCGGCATGAATGGCCGTTACCACGCGCGAGCGTGTTTCGTGCTCGAAATTGCCTCTCGCCCCATCGTCGCTCGTGGCTTTCGCGTGGTACAAGCTCGCCCGTGAAGCACGCTCGTTTTTCACCCTGGGTTTCACTCGGCTCACTCGCCGTTTTGCTTGCCTTCGCAGCTTGTGGTGACGGCGAAACACAGAGCGCGAACAATGCGAATGCAGGCGGAACCGGCGGCACCGCAGCGTGCGATCCGACACAAGTTTCACCGCCTACGGGCCCGTACGGCGTCGATGTCGAAGACACGCTCGCTGACATTTCTCTGAGCAAGCTCAACGCCGACGGCACCGAGTCACCGACAACGCTCTACAGCTATTTTCAGCCCTGCGGCTCGGCGTCGATGCGCTTGCTCGTGATCCGGGTTGAAGCGCCGTGGTGTGGTCTCTGTCGTGTCTCGGCAGGTCATGTCGACGAAGCGTTGAGCCCCTTCGAAGGCCACGGCGTGCAGGTGCTCAGCGTGTTGTACAGCGGTCGAGATAACGCCGCGCCCACGCTCAGCGATTCACTTCAGTGGCGATCTGATTTTCCGAAGATCCCTGGAGATCTAACTCGCGGCGTCGATCATGGCGCGCGCGATCTCTTGTCGCTTCTGCACGCAGCACCGTCCGTGTTCATCGTCGACCCATCGACCATGACAGTGCTCTCGGCGATCGACTCACCCACGTCACATGCGCTGCGGGCCGAGATTGCCGAGAAGCTTCAGCGCGTGGGCGGTGACAAGGTCGACGTCGACGCAACCCCCGAAGCGGTCTTCGACAATCGGTTTGATCCTGAACGCTGGGAGCTCATCCAAACCTTTGCACCCCCCACCAGCGTTCCACCAGACCCCACCAACGCATTCGCCGACAACCCCGCAGCCGCAGCGCTCGGTCAGACGCTGTTTGGCGACCCATCGCTTGCTGGGCCAACCAACGTTTCTTGCTCGACCTGTCATGACCCCACCAAGGGTTTTACCGATCAAAAACCGGTGTCGACCGGCGTAGGAACCGGCACGTTGAGCGCCCCGTCGATCACCATGGCCAAGTACGATCGATGGATGTTTTGGGACGGTCGCGCCGACTCACTTTGGGCACAAGCGATCGGCCCGATCGAGAACCCCATCGAGATGGGTGGCACTCGTCTCGATGTCGTTCACCGCATCGCAACCACGTACCGCACCTCGTACGAATCGATCTTCGGCGCACTGCCTGACGGTGTGGATGATCCGCAGTTGTTCCCTGCATCAGGCAAGCCCGGTGACGCAGAGTACGACGCCCTACCTAGCGATCGCCGTGACGCCATCGATCGAATTTACGTGAACGTGGGCAAGGCCATCGCTGCCTACGAACGCACGATCCCGACGCCTACCAGCAGACTCGATGACTACGTAGCCGGCAACCTCGATGCGCTCACAGCACAAGAGCGAGACGGATTGCTTCAGTTCTTCATCGGTGGGTGCGCAACCTGTCACTGGGGCCTGAGCTTTTCAGACCATGCGTTCCACAATGTCCTGATGCCTAGCACCGAAGGCGCGCCCATCGCGCGAGGTCGGATCGATGGGCTGCCCAAGGTGGTCGCTAGCCCGTTCAACGCGAGTGGCCCATTTAGCGATGACCCAACGGCACGCCCCGATGAAACCGGTTTGACTCCGTCGAGCGATCTGCTCGGTCAGATGAAGACCCCCACGTTGCGCGGTCTCATCGACACGGCTCCGTACGGACACGCAGGCACGTTCGCTGACTTCGACAAGCTCATCGAGCACTACACGTTCGTCGACCCACCCAAGGTCGACCCTGCAGTGTCAGGTGAGCGCGACATTGCGCTTCGAAAGTTCCATTCGAAGGACGCCGATCGCGCCGCCTTCATCGCGTTTCTCAAAGCCGTTGGCGGCGCGCCTGCAGAGTGAGCAACGTCCGAGGGCAACCCACCTCGGATTCATCACATGTACCGCTCAGCGATCGTGTTGCTCCATCGAGGTACGCACGCTGAGCTTCACATAGCCGGCACAAATTCGCTGCATCGTGGGCAAGGTGAGCTGTTGCCAAGCCACACCAGGTCGGGTTTGAAAATGGAGCACGTACCGCTGATCGACAGGCTCCGCGGCGATCCATCTTGCCCAATCGAGAAATACGAAGAGCGACGACGAGTTCACGTGCGTGAGCTTGGTCACGTCGACCTGCAGCTCTCTGCGTCGC
Source organism: Polyangiaceae bacterium (assembly GCA_046351315.1). Lineage (GTDB taxonomy): Bacteria > Myxococcota_A > Polyangia > Polyangiales > Polyangiaceae > JAXLYQ01. The sequence goes on along the minus strand of JAXLYQ010000020.1, from coordinate 16,348 downwards.
TCATTGACGGCGGCTTCGTGGACCGCCCGCAAGAACGGCGTCATGCGCTCTCCCGGATCGCGCATGGTCAGCGTCCCCTCGAGAACGACCACGGCATCTTTCGATACCGAGAGCCGCAACGTCTCGACCTCACACGAAGGGATATTCAGCAAAGGTCTCGTCATCCAAACTCCCTCACCTTGGGTCAGTCTACGACGAGTTGATATCGGCTTGGGGATAGAATTTCTTCAGCGCATCATTCTCGTCGCGCTAGCGCAATCCATGCATCGATAGAGCAAGCCAACCGCGCATTTCGCGAGAGATGAGACTTGGCGCATCGAATGCACCTGTGGGGTCAACCCAAAGGAGCGCGTGCACTCGATGAAACACATCGTGATCCTTGGTGCGGGTACAGCCGGCACCATGATGGCGAACAAGCTCGTCCGGGCTCTTCCGGAGAGCGAGTGGAAGGTCACCGTGATCGACCAAGACGGGCTACACGTGTACCAGCCCGGCCTTCTCTTTTTGCCCTTTGGCAGCTACCGAGAAAGCGAGATCATCAAGCCGCGTGAGAAGCTCTTCGACAGACGTGTCGACGTGCGGCTGTGCGGGATAGATCGAGTCGCCCCAGACGAGAAGAAGGTCTTTCTCTCGGACGAAACCACCTGCACCTACGACGTGCTGATTGTCGCGACAGGTAGCAGGATTCTACCCGAGCAAACGCAAGGGCTAACGGGTGAAGGATGGCGTTCGAGCGCGTTCGACTTCTACACGCTCGAAGGGGCGCTCGCGCTTCGCGACAAGCTCGCGTCGTTCACGGGCGGACGACTGCTGGTCAACGTGGTCGAGATGCCCATCAAATGCCCGGTGGCACCGCTCGAGTTTCTCTTCTTGGCCGACGCGTTTTTCACGGAGCGAGGTCTACGAGACAAGGTCGAGATTGTGTACGTGACGCCGCTCGAAGGCGCCTTCACCAAACCACGCGCATCGGCTCGACTCGGGCACTTGTTGACCGAGCGAAAGATCAGCGTCGTCGGCGACTTCAACGCCTCGGAGGTTGATGGCTCGAAGCGAATTCTCAAGGGCTTCGATGGTCGCGAAGAAGGGTACGACTTGTTGGTGAGTGTCCCCGCACACGGCGGAGCTGAGGTGATCTCGCGCTCTCAGCTCGGCGACGCAAGCGGGTGGGTACCGACGAACAAACAGACTCTCGAAGTGAACAAGCTCGATGGCGTGTACGCACTCGGCGACTGCACGGATCTTCCGTCGTCGAAAGCCGGAGCGGTCGCGCACTTTCAGTCGGAAGTGCTCTTCGAAAATATCATGGCGTACATCGAAGGGAGGCCACCCGTCGCTGCGTTCGACGGGCACGCGAACTGCTTCATCGAGACGGGTTTCGGCAAGGCGATGTTGATTGATTTCAACTATACGACCGAGCCTTTGCCTGGGCGATTTCCACTTCCAGGAGTGGGACCGTTCACGCTGCTGGAGGAGAGCGCGACGAACCACTGGGGCAAGCTCGCGTTCAAGTGGATTTACTGGAACGTGCTGCTCGACGGCAAAGAGATACCGCTCGATCACCGCATGTTGATGGCCGGAAAGTGGGCATGATCATGAGCCAAGCAACGCAGGTATCTCAGCAGGATCTCGTCGCGCGACTCGATCGGATGAGTGAGCAGCTCACCTACCTCGTCGAGCGACAACGTAAGCAAGAAGAGCTCATCTCCGAGATGAGCCCGATCCTCAAAGAGGTGATGAAAACCGCCACTGCTCGCCTCGATACGCTCGACAAAAAAGGCTACTTCGATTTCGGCAAAGAAGTGCTCTCGCTCGGCGAGCGCGTGATCGAAAGCTACTCACCCGACGATGTTCGAAAGCTCGCCGATGCGATCGTGGGCATCCTCGACACTGTCAGGGCGATGACCCAACCCGAGGTGTTGTCGATCGCGGATCAAGCAACGGCGGTGCTGCAAAAGGCAGATCAAGCCGAGCCGGTGGGCATCCTCGGGGTCGTACGCGCCTCGCGAGATGACGATGTGCAAAAAGGCATGGCCGTGATGCTCGAGGTGCTGCGTCACGTCGGCCGCGGAGCGCAGTTGATCGCGGAGCAAAAGAAGAAGACGACGACAGCAGCCGAGCAACGGCGTCAACGACTTGCGGAGATGACCCGCTCGAAAAAAGAGTCGGCGACCAAGAGCAAAGTGCTCGGAGTTGAGCGAGCGTCTCGCCCTCGCGTTGCTCTGAATGTCGACGATCTGCCGCCACCCGCAGCGTGCGCGGTCCCGGCGACAACGAAGCCCGAAGTGGCGGCGACGATCGATGGTCTCGGCTTCACGGCCGACGGGCATCTCGCCAACGCAGACGACTGGACCAAAGACCTGGCGCCTAAGCTCGCGACGGCGCTCGGAGTCGTGCTGAGCGACGATCACTGGAAGCTCATCGACTTCGCACGAGCCGACTTTGCGAACACGAACGTCTCGCCGAACGTGAGGCGTCTGACGACGGGGACAGGCCTCTCGACCAAAGACCTTTACGCGCTGTTTCCGAAAGCCCCGGCACGCACTCTCGCCAAGATCGCAGGGCTACCGAAGCCTGCGGGTTGCATTTGAAAGACACCGCCATGACCACCATCCATCAAACACAGCGCAAAGTGGCACTCATCTGTTCGCATGGCGGCCTCGATGAGGCGTACCCATCGCTGATCCTTGCCAACGCCGCGCGACAATCAGGCATCGAAGCGTTTGTCTTCTTCACGTTCTGGGGCCTCGATGTGATCACCGAGAGCAAAGTCGATCACCTTCACGTGAACCTCGCAGGCAACCCGTCGAGCGCGATGCCCACCGTGCTCGCAGGCTTGCCAGGCGTTGAAAGCTTCGCGGGGAAAATGATGAAGAAGCAGATGGATGAGCTTGAGCTGCCCACGGTTCGCGAGATGTTGCAGATCCTCGAAGAATCAGGTGCGGAGCTCTACGCGTGCGAGCTCGCGATGAAGATGTTCAAGCGAACCAAAGAAGACCTCGTGACACAGGTGAAGGACGTCATCACCGCAGGCGATTTCTACGAGATGAGCGAGGGCGCGCAGATCATCTTCACCTGAAGGTGCGCCCCTCGACCCACGACATCAGGCGCCGAACAATCGCAAGGCGTTCTCACTCAAGAGAGCACGTCGTTCGGGCTCACTCATCGGCGCAGCCACGGCACGGGTGAGCTCACGATCCCATGCGTACGGCAAGTTCGGAAAGTCTGAACCATACAGCAGACGCGACGCTCGCCCCGGGAAGAGCGTCGCTTGTGGAGTCACCTGGAAGTACTCGCCGAGCGTCATCGTCGTGTCGAGCCAGAGGTTGTCGTAGTCATCGAGAAGCGCCTCGTATTCTACGAACTCGTCTGCGCCTAGATGCGCGACAACCAGCTTGAGCTTCGGGTGTCGTTCGAGCACGCGAGCGATCTGCGTCGACGCAAGTAGCGCACGACAGTCAACGCCGTACGCCGAGAACGACGGCTCGCGACCTGCGTGAATCAAGATAGGTCGCTCGACCGCTTCACAGTACGCGTAGATCTCGTCGAGACGGGCGTCATCGGCGGCCATTTGCTGGACGTGACAGTGCAGCTTTACGCCACGAGCTCCGAGCGTATCGAAGGCTTCCCGCAACACATCCACCGCATCGGGCTCACCCGGCAGAACCGTTGCCAGCGGGATCACCTGCGAGTGAGCTCGCGCGATCTCGCTCACGTATCGATTGAGCAGTCGCGCCATCCCCGGTCGATGACTGTAGTGAAGCGCGCAAAACGAGAACACGCCTCGCGCGAGCAAGAACTCGATCACTTGCTCCGAGTAAAGCCTGTAGCGAATCGGCCATGCGTGCGTGTCGAACCAGCGCCAGATCGCCTCGAACACCGGTGGAGGAAACAGGTGAACATGCGCGTCGACAACCTTCTGGCCTTGGGGAATGCTCGACCCTTCTGGCTCGTCGAAGAACTTCGCGAAGCTCGGAGTACCGTCATGCAAACACGGCATGAATCGATCGAGGTGATCACCCATGAGCTACGCCCTAACATCGACAGTCGACGCCGACGAGAGCGTCTGTGTCGATAGCGATCAAAGCAACGCGGATTGACTCGCAGCAGACACCGCGGTCGCCACACGCGGCACGACGACAATCCCCGAATCTTGTTTCGCCCAATCGCTCACGGCGCCCACGTCGGCAGCAATCACGCGCGTATCGAGAGCACGCGCTTCGAGCACCACCGTCGGCGCATTGTCGACCTCGGAGAGGTGAACGAGGGCACTGGCAGCGGCGATCCAACCGAGCGTTTCCGGACGCGAGAGCGCACCCAAAAAACGCACCCGACCACCGCTCACACGATCGGCTGCGCGTTCGAGACGAGCGCGCTCGGGCCCATCACCCACGACCATCAAACGAATCGAATCGGATCGCACCACCGCATCGATCGCGAGATCGACACGCTTGCTGGGAATCAACCGAGCCGCGGTCAAGACGAAGGGGTGTCCGTCGTGATTTGGTGCAGAACGAGGCGACACGGACACGAACGGAGGCGCGACCACCGAGGCTCGTTCAAGCTGCGCCGCAAGCGTGTTGTCGAGCCCTGAAAGCAAATCGTCACGAAGGGACGATGCGACGAAACGCGTGTGTGCGCCCCGAGCGAGCAAGCTGCGAACGATGTGTGCACGAAGCTCTCGCGGTAGTGTCAGCAGCAGACGGACGTCAGCCCCGTGGCACACGATCTCGACCTCACAGCGAGTGCGGGTTGCCGAGACAATCGGCCACGCGCTTGGCACCATCCAGTGTGCGATCACACGTTGCGGTTGAATCGAATCGAGCGCGGCGACCGAGCCTCGATAGAACGAAGCGGCGCCCGCGAGGAGCAGTGGGTTTCGCCGCGCTCGTGCAGCCGCCCCTGGCCATGAAAAAAGCGAGCTGCCGCCAGCGGGATGAGCAACGACGTTTGCCTCTCGAACCGGCGAGGGCGCAACGATATGTACCTCGTGACCCTGCGCCTCGAGCGCGTGAGCCTCGGCGCGAACGAAATGCCCCGAGGGGTCGCCCTCTGCGTGTGGATACGACGTGGCGACCAAGGCAACGCGCATGAAGTGGCGAGGCTTGCAGCATCGAACGCATTCGCGCAATGTGCCGACGCCGTGATGAGCTTTCGAAGGTACAGCAAACTGATCGCGTTGCCTGCGCTGCTGCTCGCGTCGTGCACGATGACGCTCGACCCTGCACCCAAGACGAGCCCAGTCACAACGGTCGTAATTCCAAGCGCATCCACTGCTCCCCCGGAGGCACCTGTGCTCGCTTCGCTCGATATCGATCCCACCCAGCTCGGACAAACCGCAGACGGCGTCACCAAGCTATGCGATCAAAGCCTTGCCCGTGCCGAAGCGTTGCTCGATGACATTCGAAAGCTGAAGGATGCACCGGACGCAGAGCTGACGTTCGAGTCGACGCTTGGCAAGCTCGACGATGTTGTGCTCGCGATGCATCACGCAGCTGATTTTCCGCAGCTCATGGCCGCGGTGCACCCGAACAAACAGGTGCGTGATGCAGCCAAAGAGTGTGAGCCGAAAGTATCAAAGCTCGACACGGCGATCTTCTTGGATGCCGACGTGGCCGCAGTCATCAAGCGCTATGCGGCAAAGAAAGAGACCTTGCCGCAGGTGCGCGCTCGTATGCTCGAGCACACGCTTCGTGACTTCAAACGCAACGGTCTCGATCTCGACGAAACGGGGCAAAACCGGCTTCGCGCGTTGAACGATGAGATCACGCGCTTGGCACAAGAGTTCGACACGAACATCGCCGAGGCGACCCTCTCGATCGAGGTCGAGGCAAACAAGCTGACCGGGCTGCCCAAGCAGTTCATCGCGGACCACAAGGCCGATGCAAACGGCAAGGTGCGCCTCACCACGGACTACCCGGATTACTTTCCCGTGCTGACGTACGCGAAGGATCGTTCGGTCGCGCTCGAGCTCTACAAAAAGTTCGAGAACCGCGCCGCTGGCCGTAACGTGGCGCTGCTCGAAAAAATCCTGAAGCTCCGCGCAGAGAAGGCGAAGCTACTGGGCTACTCGACGTGGGCAGACTTCGTGCTCGAGCCACGAATGGCGAAGAACAGCAAGAACGTCGCGACCTTTCTCGAGAGCGTGCGCTCACATCTTGAGAAGAAGGGCGCAGAAGAGTTCGCTGAGTTTCGAGCGATGCACGTCAAGCTGGGCGGCAAAGCAAATGATCCGATCCCTCCATCGGATCGGCTCTATCTCGAAGACCAACTTCGCAGCCAAAAATACGGGCTCGACTCGAAAGAGCTGAGCGAATACTTCGAGGTCGAGCGTGTGAAGCAGGGCGTGCTCGACATCACGTCGAAGATGTTCGGGCTCACCTACAAGGTCGTGGATGAGAAGGTGTGGCACCCCGACGTGAAAGCGTACGAAGCCATCGATGCCAAAGGCAACGTGGTCGGACGCTTCTACATGGACCTCTACCCGCGCCCCGACAAATACAAGCACGCGGCGGTGTTCGGACTCCGCGAGACGAAGCGACTGAGCAACGGCACGAGGCTTACGCCGATCGCAGCGATCGTGTGTAACTTCCCCAAGCCTGGCGATGGCCCCGCGTTGATGACGCACTCGGATGTGACCACGTTCTTCCATGAGTTTGGTCACGTGCTTCACCACCTACTCTCCGAGTCTGAGCTCGCGTCATTTGCAGGTACCGCCGTCGCGCGTGACTTCGTCGAGGCGCCCTCACAGATGCTCGAAGAATGGGCGTGGTCACGACAGACGCTCGACCTGTTTGCGCGCCATCATGCGAAGGGTGATCGCATCCCCGACAAGCTGTTCAGCGCGATGCAAAAGGCTCGTGGTTTCGGACGAGCGCTCAACACACAACGACAGCTATTTTTGGCTGCGCTCGACCAGTCCTATCACACGACAGAACCGGGCTTTGACAGCACCAAGTTGCTGGAAGAAATCCACGCCAAATACACGCCGTTCTCGTTCGTGCAGGGCACCCACTTCCAGGCATCGTTCGGCCACTTGATGGGTTACGACGCGGGTTACTACGGGTACCAGTGGGCGTTGTCGATCGCGCGTGATCTCTTCACCCGTTTTCAAAGCGACGGGATGATGAACGCCAAGACGGCGAACGACTATCGCGCCGCTGTGCTCTCGAAAGGAGGCTCGGACGACGAGTCTCGCTTGGTCGAGACGTTCTTGGGTCGCCCACCCAGCGACACTGCATACAAGTCGTATCTAGACGGCAACTGAGCGATTCTACGGTCACGCAACCCCCGCGTGATGCGAACGCACAGAGTGACGGCATCAGATGAACGCATGGGGTGCGCTCTCTCATGAGAGAAGTGCACCGATTGCACGACGCTTTTGTTCGCGAGATTTCGCAAAGCGCACGAGAACGAGAGGGGCGCTCGACTCATAGCGTTGAAGGGCAGGCGGCACTGGTCATGCAAGCGAGCGGGGCGGCAAGAGGACCTCTTCATGTTCGACCCCTTGTCGCCCGTCGAAATCGCGCCCGGCACCTTCTGGGTGGGGAAGCGCGATCCGAAAAGTATCTTTCACTCGAACCCCTATTTGCGGGTGTTCGACGGGGTTGATCCGCGAACCCAGCAGGCGATCCAGTTCAACATTCTGATCGACCCGGGCTCGTCGAGTGACGTTGCGATTGTCAGCGCCAAGATCGCGTCAGTGCTTGGTAACGTGGGTCGGCTGTCTGCGATCTTCATCAATCACCAAGACCCCGACGTGGGCTCTTCCGCACCGATGCTGACCGCGCGACATGCGCCGAAAGCGAGTGTGGTGTGCTCTGAGGACACTTGGCGTTTGATCGTTCACACCGGCCTATCGCGCGAGAGGTTTGTCCCCACCGATCGGTATGCACATGGTCTGAAGCTTCCGACCCAGCACCATGTGATTCCCGTCCCCTCGCCGTTCTGCCACTTTCGAGGCGCGGTGATGTTGTACGACCCGCAGACACGTGTGTTGTTCTCGGGTGATTTGTTCGGAGGTCTCACCCCCGAAGACGCCAAAGGGCTCGACGCCGATCTGTCCGATTGGGCCGGAATGCGCGCGTTTCACCAGCTCTATATGCCCGCCACTGCGGCACTTGCGCGAGCGGTCGACGCGATCCGGAGGTTGGATCCGCCAGTAGAGATCATCGCTCCGCAGCACGGGCGAATCATCCGAGGCGACCTCGTTCGCGAGTACATGTCGCGCATCGAGAAGCTGCCTGTTGGGCTCGATGTGCTCGACGATGACGAAGATTCGTTGCTGGCATGGAACCACGTTCTTCAGCGCGTGCTGATCCTTGCTCGCGAGGTGCTTGGGCCCACCGCAGAGGCACGCCTTGCCGAAGACCCGGTGTTGGCCGACACCGTGCGTTTTGAGCCAGGCGGGGTGGTGATCACGAGCCTGGGTCGGTGGACTGTCGAACGTTCGCTCGAGGTGTTGACCGATGGCGAAAGCGCGGGTGTCTCGAACCTGATGAAGATGGAGGCGATGAACGTCGCCGATCAACTTCAGTTGCCCGCCCCGAGGATCAACATCGAAGAACAACCGGTCGCGGTATCAGCTTCTGCAGCGCTCGGAGGCTTCGCTCACGTGACTGCATTCCGCGAGTATTGAGGCAAACCGGCCTCTGCGTGAAAAATCAGGATCGAAATTTCGCAAGCGGCACTAGCGTCGCTGGCGATGTCGTCCTCGATTGACCCCCCTGCCCCACAGGGGGAAGAGCCCTCGTACCGTGAAGCTGCAGAACGCGAGAAAGAGCCTGAGTTCAAGCTCGATACGTCGCCTCTGCGAGACCCTGATGCCATTGCCGCGCGCGACAAGCTGTGGCTCGAGCACGTCTACAACCCGAACGACCCGCAGCTCACGTTGCGCGCAGTGCTGTCGGGGATGTTGCTCGGAGCGATCTTGTGCGCGTCGAATCTCTACCTCGGTCTGAAGATCGGGTGGCTCTTCGGCATGAGCATCACCTCGGCGATCTTGTCATTCGCGATCTTCCGAGGGGCGTCGATGTCGATTCCGGGCGTGAAACCGCTCACGATGCTCGAGACCAACACATCGCAAACCGCTGCATCTGCGGCGGCGTATATGTGCGGAGCGGGTTTGGTGAGCTCGTTTCCGGCGATGACGATGCTCAAAAACGATGGAGTGATCAGCATCGATACGCCATCGGGGTGGCGCATGGTCGTGTGGCTGCTGGGCACGTCGTTGTTGGGCGTGTTGGTCGCAGTGCCGCTCAAGCGAAACATGATCAACGCAGAGCAACTGCGATTCCCGAGCGGCACGGTGTGCGCCGAAACGATTCGCACCATGCACGCAGTGGGCAAAGAAGGCGTCGAGAAGGCTCGTGCCTTGGCCTACGCGGGCGTGTTCGCAGGCATCTGGAAGTTCATCTTCGACTGCAAGATCAGCGTCCTGAACAAGCTGCCAGAGGTCGTCCATCTGCCCGGCAAGCTCGCGGGCTATTCGCTGGGTGCCTGGTCGTTCGGCGTAAACACGAGCTTCCTCCTGTACACGGCGGGTGCTGTCATCGGCATGAAGGTGGGCACCAGTCTCGCCATCGGTGCACTCGTGAACTACGGCGTCGTGGGGCCGTGGCTGGTGGATCACGAAGTGCTGCGCGTGGCTCCAACCGAGATCGCAAAATCAGCGGATGCGTACAAGGAGTTCGCAGCCGCAGCATCGATGGTTCACGCGCTTCCGATGAAGAGCGAGATGGCTCTCGCAGCAACGCTTCGATCAAAATGGAGCGTCTGGCCCGGCACCTCGATCATGGTCGCTTCGAGCTTGGTCGCGTTTGCGTTCCGATGGCGAACGATCGTTCGAGCGTTCAGCGGTCTTGCTCGTATTTTCGGAGGGAAGGCAGCGGTCGACCCACTCGAGTCGGTCGAGGTTCCGACGAAGTGGTTCGCGCCTGGGCTCGCGATCGTCACGACGGTGTGTGTCGTGATGCAGTGGGCGTGGTTCGACGTGCCGCCGGTGATGGGCCTCGTCTCGGTCGCTGCAGCATTCTTGCTCTCGGTCGTGGCGTCTCGCGCTACAGGCGAAACCGACGTCACGCCGATCGGTGCAATGGGCAAGATCACGCAGCTCATCTTCGGTGTGCTGGTGCCAGGCAATGCCGCAGCCAACTTGATGACTGCGACAGTCACGGCAGGGTCGACCACCCACGCGGCAGACATGCTTCAAGAGGTCAAGACTGGCTATCTGCTCGGGGGGTCGCCACGTAAGCAGTTCTTGGCTCAGATCGCGGGCGTGCTCGCCGGAGCTGCGATTTGTGTCCCGGTCTACGATCTCGTCGCAAAGCCCGAAAAGATCGGCAAAGAGCTCGCCGCGCCGGCAGCGGTGGCATGGGCAGGCGTTGCGAAGCTGCTGAAGGATGGCGTTCAGAACCTTCCGATGTACGCCAAGGAAGCCATCTTGGTGGGCGCCCTGATTGGCATTGCACTCGCTCTCTGTGACGAGCTGATGCCAGCCAAAATGAAGCCCTACATCCCGAGCGCGACAGGCATCGGTATCGCGCTCGTCATCGACGCCAACGACAGCCTCGCGATGTTCGTTGGCGCCGTGATCGCTTGGGTCGTGAACCGCTACTGGCCATCGATTTCAGAGCGCTTCACCATCAGCGTGTCGAGCGGTGCCATCGCAGGCGAAGGCTTGATGGGCATCGTCGTGATCTTGCTTCGCGACGTGTTCAAGCTGCTTCCGTCAGAGTGATCGTTCTCACGAACGAGGTGTGTTGCCTCGGTTGCACGCACCTCGTTGCCGTCACTTGGTGACGTTCGAGAATCACAGACCGACAACGCGATTTCTACCGGATTGCTTCGCCTGGTAGAGACGCTCGTCAGCCAGCGCAACAAGCGCTGAAGGAGTGCGCGCAGGGTCGCACTCGGAAAGAGAAGCAACACCCAAGCTCGCCGTGATCTTCAACGCGATCTCTTCGTGCTGCACGACGCACTGCTCGATGACCTCGCGAAGCCTCTCGCCAAGACGACAAGCCGAAGCGTGGTCGATCCCGCGAACGAGCACGGCAAGCTCTTCGCCTCCATATCGGGCGAGCACATCCTCAGAGCGCAACGCTTGTCGCAATGCACTGGTGAGTGAGCGAAGCACCGAGTCGCCAACGGGGTGGCCGTACGTGTCGTTGACCCGCTTGAAGTGATCGATATCGATCATGATCAGCGAGAGCATTCCGTTGTGACGAAGCGCAAACGCAGCTTCTGCGTACATCCGCTCGTCGAGGTATTTGCGGTTGTGAACGCCGGTGAGACCGTCGAGCACACTCGACTCGTACACACGACGAAGCACTTGCTCTTCTTGCTCATCGACGATCTGAAATCGAAAGAGCGCTTCGATACCCAGACGGATGCGATCGCCATCTCGAAGTCGAGCACGCTCAACGCGCTCGTCGTTTCGGTAGGTGCCGTTTCTCGACTGAAGGTCTTCGAGAACGAACGTGTCGAGCTGACGGATGATCTGCGCGTGGGTTCGTGAGAGGCTCGCGTCGTCGAGTCGACAGTTGCAGTCTTTGGAGCGACCCAACACGGTCGTACCTGAGGCATCGAGCCCGATCACCCTGCCAGCATCAACCCCAGAGATCCGGATCAATACCCCACGGTCACGCGGCATCGCAGCATGCGCTGCGACGAGCTGAGAAACCGTCTCGTGCTCTTCCGACAACGTCAACGTCGGCAGTGATTCGCGCGGCGGAGGAACCCCACTCGCGGAGGACGGACACATGGGGCAAGCATACCGTTGCCCCGCGGGCTTAGGGAAGGGGTTGAGTCGGAGAGCACGCGCCGCACGCCCCGTGCTATTGGCGGGCTCACGTTAGAGAACGGTTAGACGCGTTGCTCACTCGGGAGTCGTCATGGGTTTGATGGATGGCAAAGTCGTCGTAGTCACGGGTGCAGGTGGGGGCATCGGCCGAGCCGAAGCGCTGCTGTTCGCATCCGAAGGCGCAAAGGTGCTGGTCAACGATCTCGGAAGCGCACGCGACGGAAGTGGCGCAAGCGGGTCGGCAGCCGAAGCGGTCGCCGCCGAGATCACCGCAGCCGGCGGGCAGGCGGCAGCAAATCACGACAGCGTCGCAACCGTCGATGGCGCAAACGCGATCATCAAGGCCGCGGTCGATGCATTTGGCCGAGTGGACACGGTGGTGAACAACGCGGGCATCCTTCGAGACAAGAGCTTCTTGAAGATGGACGAAGAGATGTGGGATGCGGTCGTGCAGGTGCACTTGAAGGGCACGTTTTTGGTGTCTCAAGCAGCAGTGCGACAGATGGAAGCCCAAGGCGGAGGCGGCCGAATTATCAACACGACGAGCGTGTCAGGAATGCTCGGCAACTTCGGTCAATCCAACTACGCAGCAGCGAAGGCTGGCATCTATGGGCTCACGCGAACGATGGCGATCGAGCTCCAGAAAAAACGAATCACGGTCAATGCGCTTGCGCCTATTGCGAAAACACGAATGACCGAAGATTTGCCCATGATGCAAAACACCGAGACGATGTCGCCCGATCACATCGCCCCGGGGGCGTTGTTTCTGGGCAGTGATTTGTGCGGCGATCGAACGGGCCACGTGCTCGCGATCGCAGGAGCTCGCGTGTACATCTACAAAGTCGTCGAAAGCTCGGGGAAGTTCAAAGAGGACAACGCAGTGTGGACCGCGCGTGAGATTGCCGATAACTGGGATGCGCTGAGCGCAGTCAAAGGGTAGGATTCGGCCCATCTCGATGCGTCCCTCCGAGAGCTCCATCCCGATCGTCTTGTGGCTGTGCGCCGCGGTGGTGGTGCATGCCGTGATGAAAGAGGGGGCTACGAAAGCCGCTGACTTTGGTCTCGAGCAGCTCGATCTGCGCGACTTCGTCAGCAGCATTCGTGGGTACGCATCGGGAGCAGGCAACGCCGAGCCGGTAGAGGTCACCTTCGCGATCGAAGCACCCGAGAGCGAAGAGAAAAAAGAGACGCCTCCCGAGCCCGAGAAACAGAAGCCGGAAGAAAAGAAGACCGAAGAAAAAAAGCCCGAAGAGAAGAAGGAAAAACAGGTCGAGGCGAAGAAAGAGCCCGAGCCTGAGAAGAAGAAAATTCAGCTTCCTTCGTTCACTCCGCCCACTCCACCACCGCCGCCTCCGCCGCCCCCGGAAGAGAAGAAGCGCGTCGCGGTGAGGCAGCACGTCGAAGATCCGAATCAGCCTGATAACCCGGACGCTCGCTTCGCTGCAGAGCAGGCGAATCACGTCAAAGAAGAGACGCAGGCGACGAACACGAATCACGAGAAGGACGACGCGAAGCCAACACCCGGGGCAAACCGCGCAGGGCCCGACAAAGAGCAGGGCAACGCTGAAAAGACCAAGGTCGCCGATGCAGAGAATCGACCTGGCTCGGACAACAAAGCGCCGGGAGAGCACGCCCCGAAAGACGTGAGCCCCGATCACAAAGAGAAGGGCCGCCCTGACGCAACGAGGGTGGTGGCTCCGCCCCAGCAAGCGAGCCTGCCGCCAAGCGAAAAAGAAGGCAAAGCGGGCGTTGCTGGAGCGAAGGTAGATGTTCCGAAAGCCCCGCCAGCCCCAGTCGATACGCCCAAGCCTGCGCCCCCTCAGGGCGTGGCACCGCAGGTGCCCGATCCGATCACGGGTCAATCGGGTGAGTACTCGTTGAACCCACGACGAGACCCAGGCGAGAAACCCAAGGTCGGCTCGGCGAACACCGCACCTACGGCAGTGGCCTCGGCCCCACCTGCGAAGCCTTACACCCTTCCGGGTCTTGGTGGAGGCCCCGGCCCGCGCGGGATCAACATCAACTTGAGCCCTGGCGGAGCGATCGCGGCCATCGGCGAAGACACGCTGAAGAAAGAGCGTGAGAACGATGGCGAGCGCCGAAAGTCTGCTCACCGCGGCTCATACCAAGCGCCAAGTCTCGAGCGCTGGAAGTCGGCCATCGAGAACTACGTCGCCGCCGTGAAACCCGGCAATCAAACCGCGCTCAACACGGCAGCACAGCCCTTCGCGACGTACCTCAACTCGATTCACAACAAGCTTCATCCGATCTTCGCGGACGAGTTCCTCGATTCGCTCGATGGTCTGCCTTCAGGTCACGCGCTCAACCAACCCAACCTCGCCACCTCGCTCGAGATCGTTCTCGACAAGGACACGGGTAGCATCGTGAAGATGGGTGTGACGCGAACGAGCGGGGTCACTCCATTCGATCTCGCGGCGCTCGAATCGATGAAAAAAGCATCGCCTTTCGGCAAGCCGCCCTCATCGATTCTCTCGACCGATGGCAACGTTTACCTGCACTGGGAGTTCCACCGAAATCACCAGATCGCGTGCTCGACGATCAACGCCAAGCCGTACATGTTGAATCTGCCTCCGTCAGCAGCGCCCACAACGCCACCTGCAGGCCCAACGAAACCCGCAGGAGAGAAATCCGCGCCTTCGAAAGAGGGAATGTTGCTGCCACGCAAACGTGATTCGTTGGGCTGATTGCCGATCGTTTTGCCCTGCGGCTACTGCAAAACCGAGACGGATGAATTCGTGAGCGTTCGACTTGCCAATCGAGCCTGAAAGAAGCGAGGATCGAACGGTCGTGTCGACGCCGCTCCCGTCCCCTGAGGCAACGCCCATCGCGCCCGAGAGCGCAGGAGCGTTGTCGGCTGCAAACTGGGATGAGACGTTCGCGCGTATCGCGAAACCCGTCGCGATTGCCTCGTTGTTCACAATGATCTTGGGGCGATGTTTGGCGCCTGCGACACGCGGCGTGTTGTCGCAAACGTGGGTGGGTCGCGCTGAGCTACTTGGCGCACTTGCAACACAAACGATGCTTGTCGCGCAAGTCGCCACGTTGCTCACCGCGACCTTCGCGCTGCTTCGTATTCAACGTCTGTCGGGTGTGCTCAGGTTCTTTCTCGCGGGCAGTTGCGGAATCCTTCTCGCGATGGCGGCCGCTGCCGAGACGAATCGCTTGATCGCTCCGATGGCGATCATTCTCGCCATTGTCACCGGGCTCACTGCCATCGCTTGTGGCTCGGCGTCGCTATTCGCACCTCACGCACGTGCCGCAGGCGGCATGGTCGCAATGTCTGGCGTTGCGGTGTTGCTTGGCCACGCGGGGTGGTGGGTGAACACGCTCGGGGCTGACCGTGCGAAGGGCTCACTTCGCGCCGTGGGCGCCATCGTTTCGACGCTGGGTTGGGGCACACACGCTGCGCTTATCGCCGTCGCGCTGCTCTGGGTCGGTGCCCGACGCGCTCGATGGACATCCGCGCTCACCGCGATCGCCTTGGCGCTCGCCACGCTTGCGAGCTGGAACATCACTCGCCCCATCACTTCAACGAGCTCGTCGCTGCAGCTCGTGATGTCGAGAGCATCGCTCGCCGTTCTGTCCCCAAGCTCGGCGTTGGTCCTTGTCCCCACGTCGGCGCAGGTCTTCGTCGCGCTGTTGGGGATGCTCGTGATCCTCTCGTTGCTGCGTTCGCGAGAACAGAGCACGCCCATTGTTGGTGGTATGTCGCTCGTGCTTCTCGCCGGCTCGTCGGGTGACATCCCGCTCTGCGCGTTCTCGCTCTGCACAGCCGGGTTGCTCGTATTGCTCGGAGCGCACGACAGTCGCCGATTCTGGCGTCTGTCGTAGGTCATCGAGTTACGACAGGGCGAGAGATTCTGCACGAGTGCGTTGCCGCACCGCCGCCACGAAACTCTCGCCGAGCGCTCTCGTCACGGCTTCGATACCGTGGCCTTCGCGCCGCAGGTGATGACGAGCCCCTCGCTCAAACCTTGCGTCGACAGTGAGCTGCACAGGTCAGCGTAGGTCGAGCCAGCGGGTGTGAGCACAGGCACCTCAGTCGCGTCCTTCGGAGCAATCCCATGGAGCAAATACTGAGGCGTCGACAACAACGCTCCACACACGACACGCAACGAGTCTGCGTTGAGCTGCGAAGCATCGGCGTCGAGGGACACACCGAGAATGGCTTCGAGCGCAGGCTGCTCGTCGTTCGAATCGATCGTGGGGTCGTTGATCAATCGATCCTTCAGGGCAACCACCACATCACGAACTTTCTTGCCCTGAGCTGTCGAGGCTTGCGTGACGATCTTCTCGATGAAGTCAGGGTCAGAGCCGGGGTTCGTACAACGTCCCATTCGCTCTTCCCACGCCAACCGAGCCTGGAAGTCAAAGCCACGGAAACCAGGCTCTGAGTTCTTGAGGAAGATGCCGATCTCCGACTGGAACTCTCCTTCGTCGTCATCACGATTGGGGAACGCCATGTCTTGCGGCGTGGGCCACTCGAGAAGTCGATAGGTCATACGCATCAGCGTGCGGCTCGAGATCGGA